>JAUHWL010000003.1 GCA_030424545.1 Bacteroidia bacterium | reverse complement strand
AACCGAATAGAAATAATCTTCATTATCGGAGGCAACACTGGTATAGTTTATTCTTCCTTTTACTGTATCGGTTGGTGCAAAATAATTGGCTGTATTTAAGGTGTTGTTGGGCTCAATGTCTTTTTGCCCAGATGGCGTTACATTAAACCTAAAATTATAGCTAAAACAACCCGATGAGTTAATTCTAAAATAAACGGTATCTGCTTGCCTACAATGGATTGTTATAGTGTCTGTAGAAATACCTGTGGGCTGATTGTACTTATAGCTTGTGCCAATTAACCCTCCGTTTTTGTTGTAGATATAAGAGAAAAAATCTGCGCTATTGTTTCCGCTCGTGTTATTGTACTCAACAATGTATTTTAATGTTCCATCGTCTGGTAAAACCGAATAGAAATAATCTTCATTATCGGAGGCAACACTGGTATAGTTTATTCTTCCTTTTACTGTATCGGTTGGTGCAAAATAATTGGCTGTATTTAAGGTGTTGTTGGGCTCAAAATCAGAAACACCAGAAGGCGTAGTATTGTATGAAATTGAATAATTAAACACTCCTGAAGAAGCCACTCTTATATAAATGGTGTCTTGCTTCACACAAAAAATGGTTAGGCTATCTACCAACGTTCCAATGCCAGGGTTGTAAACATATCTTGTTCCCTTTAATCCTCCAGATTTGTTATATACATAAAAAAAGAAATCATTAGTTGTCACCAAAGTGCTAAATGTAAAGTCAAATTTTATGCTTCCATCATCTGCAGGTATGGTTAAAAAATAATCATTAACATCTAGCCCGCCAATGGTACCAGACATTACAGAATCTTCGTAGGTGATGTTGGCTGTGGCCAAAGTACCATTGGGTTCTGTTTCTGTTAGAGCATGTGCATGTATAGAGAAAAGAAAAACAAAAACAAGAACTATATATTCTTTACTAAAATGTAGTAGTTTAGACATAGGACAAATTATTTTCTTGATTTACCTTATACAATAATAACTACACTATTTTAATTTAGCTACACATTGGTTATTACATTTAAAATGAAATAAATAGCTCCCATATATTTCAAGAAAAAACAACTAAAAAAGCAAACTACTGTATGGGTGATTTTTAAAATTACATCATAAATTGTTTGAATTACATTATTTTTTAAAACTCACATAACTCTTACAAAATCACTAAAATTATCTCATCCACAGAAACAACAAAGGGCCCTGTTTTCACAGAGCCCTTTGTTTATTGAATTAAGATTTATTTAGAAGTTAATAACAGCTTCTAATACAACGCCATTAAACTCACCATTTCTTAAGTTATCAGCAAAAGCATCATTATACTTTTGAGAAACATACTCAAGTTTAACAAGTGTGTTTTTGGTCATAAACCATCCTCCACCAAAATTGATACGAGATATTTTTTGAGTGTCAGGTTTGGTTCCTACATATTGGGGATTTCCAGATACATTGTTAAATCTACCAGCAACATAGAACTGATCCCAAGAACCAAAACGGTAAAGTAATTCAGCACCAAGTTGGGTGTAAGAACCTTTCGTTGCTCCAGACACCTCTGAAGTAAAACCACTATTTTGTTCAAACATTCCAAAGAATTCAAAGCCTTTAAATTTCACAAAAGGATTAATTACAAAAGCCATTTGGCTTTTAAATCTTGGGCTAAAACGTCCAGAGAAATCATTAGTTACAGTGTTACCAGTTGCTGTATCTGTATAATCTAACACTTTGTAGTAACGAGCTCCAGCGCGATCACCATTAAACATATATGATCCATCATTATAACTTCCGCTTGTATAAAAAGATCCTGTAACACGTACACGTAAATCTTCGCTTATTTCGCTATCCCAACCTAATTTACCATGAAAACTCGGAGGTCTGTTTAACTCATCACCATTAGGATCTACTTTTACAACAACTGTAGGATTTAGTACACCTGTACCAATACCAGCCACAATAATGAAATCGCCTGGGAAGAAGTTTAATTCTGCAAATGGTTCTACTGTGTTAGCATCCATTATGTAGTTTCCTACAAATGGGTTGTAGATAGCGTTTCCATTATCTGTTCTTCTAGATACAGCATCACCATAGTTTAAATTATCAACACCAGCACGCACACTAAAGATTTTCATAAAATCTTCTGCAAGACCTTCTTTAATAAAGTCTAAACTGTTTATACTAATGTAACCTCCTTTAACCCAAGACTCGTTGTGATGACGAGAGCTAAGATAGGTACGTAAATGCACGCGCATACCTTTAGCCAGCTGAGCATCTAAATTTAAATTTGCGGTTGGCAAATTCACGTTGTTTCCAATATGAATGAGCTCTAGTGTGCTCATTGGAGCGGGTTCAAACGAGTGGTTGATAGCTTGAAATTGCAGGGCAAAATCTCCTCCAACCCAAACTTTAAAGCCATCGTAGTTTTCTGCATCTCTATTTCCGGCTCCAAAATCAAATACATTAAGCCCATCATATCCAGGCATTCTGTAATTCTGTAAGTCTGGTTTCATACCTTGTGCAAAAGCACCAATCGATAATGCAAAGAGCATTATTACTATTCCGATGTTTTTTCTTGTACTTCTCATAATAATTAATTTAAGGGTGTTTATTTAGTAAATACTAGATTAAAATTTATGGTTACTTTATCTCCGGTAGTCATAGTTCCGAGCAAAGCCGTTGGAGGATCTACGTTAAAATCAGTCATATTAAAAGAGCTGCTTCCTTTTATAATTAGCTCATTATTTACTACCGAATACTTTGTTCTGAACTTCATTTTTTTTACGGTACCAGCCACTTTAAAAACTCCAATACATTCTATTACATCAACCAAAACTTTGGCACTTTCTAGCGTAAAAGAAATATTGGGATATTCTTTTTCATTCAGTGCTTTGTAGGTGTTTTTGTCCATAGCACTTTTCCCACTTTTTATGGATTTTACCGGCACGGTAAGTGTTAATGCATCAATAGATATTAGTTTGTTGTTTTCAATTTTAGCACCTAATGTGCCTTTAATCATCTCAACATTTTCAGTCCAATCATGCACATTGCTAGTGCCATCTATAGTTATAGAACTTTTATCGTTGCTGATGGTGTATTGAGCAAAACTTGTTAGGGAAGTAATTACTGCGAAAACGGTGAAGAGGGCTATTTTTCTCATGATATTCTTTCTAATTACTGAACGAAATTACAACAGGAATGCAAGGGCATTTCTGCATTTAATCAGTATAAAACATGAGTATTATCACATCTTAAATAAATAAAAAGGTGTAAATAAAAAAGCCCGATTACAAACTGTAAACGGGCTTAGAAATTTTTAAATACAAATTAAATTACCACCTCATAAGCGCACTTGCCCATGTAAAGCCTGAGCCAAAAGCAGCCATACAAACAAGGTCTCCTTTTTTAATTTTTCCTTCTTGCAAGGCCTCGCTCAAGGCAATAGGTATAGAGGCTGCCGTTGTGTTGCCATAACGCATTATGTTGTTATAAACTTGATCATCAGACAGACCCATTTTACGTTGTATAAATTGGCTAATACGCAAATTGGCTTGATGCGGAATAAGCATATCTATATCTTCTGGTCTAACTTTATTTTGCTGCAAAGCTTCTACAATAACTTCGGCAAAACGGGTTACTGCGTGTTTAAACACAAAGTTTCCGTTCATATAGGGGTAGTAGCTAATATCGGTAGGATCATTGGCCTCCATAATTTTATCTACCCAACGGTTGGTTGCCGGGCCAATCAAACACAATTCTTCGGCATGTTGTCCTTCGCTATGCAAATGGGTAGATAAAATACCGCTCTCGTCATCGCTTCTTTGTAAAATAACTGCGCCCGCTCCATCACCAAAAATTATAGAAACTCCGCGCCCTCTTGTGGTTTTATCTAACCCAGGGCTGTGCAACTCTGCACCCACCACCAATATGTTTTTATACATACCCGTTTTTATAAATTGGTCTGCAACAGAAATGGCATAAACGAACCCAGAACATTGATTTCTTACATCTAACGCACCCACTTCTTTAATGCCTAAATCTCTTTGTAAAAGCACGCCTGGCCCTGGGAAATAATAGTCAGGACTTAATGTTGCAAAAACAATAAAATCTATATCATCTTTTGAAATGCCTGCATTTTCAATGGCCATTTTAGAAGCCTTTAAGCCCATGGCCGAGGTGGTGTTGCTATCCCCTTCTTTTACCCACCTACGCTCTTTAATACCTGTACGTTCGGTTATCCATTCATCACTTGTTTCTATATGCTGGGCTAAATCGTTATTGGTTACAACGTTTTCAGGAACATAATGTCCAACTCCAGTTATTTTTGATTTATACATCGTTTCTCTTTTTATTCCAACGCTAAAAATAAGTTATTCTCCCTTGTTGAGCAGAATCTTTTTCAGGTAATTATTTGTCACTATTTGCTGCCATATTGTGCAAAAGTGGCAGATAAAAATGTCATGGCACACGTCTTGAAGAAGCACCCACATCATTATTAAAAATAAATAGACTATGGCAACTGGTAAGATTAATGTAACGGCTGATAACATCTTCCCGATCATTAAAAAATTCCTGTATTCAGATCACGAAATATTTCTACGCGAGTTAGTTTCTAACGCGGTAGATGCAACACAAAAACTACAAACTTTGGCACGCATTGGCGAAGCCAAAGGTGATTTGGGCGATTTAACCATTCATGTTGAATTGAACAAAGAAGAAAAAACATTAACCATCCGCGACCGCGGTATTGGTATGAATGCCGAAGAGGTTGAAAAATACATTAACCAAGTGGCTTTTTCTGGTGCCGAAGAATTTGTAAAAAAATACGAAGACAAACTAGAAGGTGCTGACATTATTGGCCGCTTTGGTCTTGGTTTTTACTCGGCATTTATGGTGGCCGAGCGCGTAGAAATCTTTACCAAAAGCTATAAAGGCGGTAAAGGTGCACACTGGAGCTGCACCGGTAGCCCAGAGTTCGACATGAACGAAATTGACCGCGAAGACCGCGGTACAGAAATAGTGCTGCACATTGCCGAAGATTCTTTAAACTTTTTAGAAGAAAGCAAAATTGGTGGCTTGCTAGACAAGTACGCTAAATTTATGCCTATCCCTATTCAGTTTGGCGAAAAAGAAGAAAAAGTAAATGTTGCTGCCGAGGGTGAAGAAGAAAAGATGGAAACGGTTAAAAAACCGAACATCATTAACAACCCGAAACCAGCTTGGGTACAAAAACCTGCCGATTTAAAAGCAGAAGATTACGATGCTTTTTACCGCGAACTATACCCCATGACGTTCGAAAAGCCGCTTTTCAACATCCACCTAAATGTAGACTACCCGTTTAATTTAACAGGAATTTTGTTCTTCCCCAAAATTAAACCCAACGTAGAGCCACAGCGCAACAAAATTCAATTATTCCAAAAACAAGTTTTTGTTACCGATAGCGTAGAAGGCATTGTACCCGACTTTTTAACCTTGCTTCACGGGGTAATAGATAGTCCAGATATTCCGCTAAACGTAAGCCGTAGCTATTTGCAAAGCGATGGCAACGTGAAAAAAATTAGCAGCCACATTACCAAAAAAGTAGCCGATAAACTACAAGACATGTTTAAAGCCGACCGTGCCGATTTTGAGGCCAAGTGGAATGACATGAAAGTTATTATTGAATATGGTATGCTTACCGAGCAAAAATTCTTTGAAAAAGCGCAAAAATTTGCGTTGTATCAAAGTGTGGATGGTGCCTTTGCTACGTTTGAAGAATATTTAGAAAAGGTAAAAGAAAATCAAACTGACAAAGACGGCAAAACTGTAATTCTATACGCTGCACACAAAGACGGACAGCACGGTTACATTGAAAAAGCCAAGGCAAAAGGATACGATGTGTTGTTGCTAGATAGCCCCATAGTTGGTCACTTGATTCAGAAGTTAGAAGGCGAAAACCAAAACGTAACGTTTGCCCGTGTTGATGCCGATTTGATTGACAACTTGATTAAGAAAGATGACAATCGTGTTTCACAGCTTTCTGATAAGGATAAAGAGAACTTAAAAGGTACGTTAGAAGAAATTATACCGAAAGGGAAATTTACCGTACGTTTAGAAGATATGGATAGCACCGATGCCCCATTTACCATTACTGTGCCCGAATTTATGCGCAGAATGAAAGAAATGAGCATGACTGGTGGCGGCATGATGGGCATGGGCGATATGCCCGAAATGTACGATGTAGTGGTAAACAGCAACCACCCGCTAACCAATAAAATTTTGGCCGAAGAAAACGCAGACGCCAAACAAACATTGGTAAACCAAGCATTAGACTTGGCCAAGTTGCAACAAAACTTGTTGCATGGCGAAGAGCTAACCAAGTTTATTGCCCGCAGCTACGAGACCATTGCGTAAGTAGTTTCAAATATAAATTTCAAAATCCCGCTCGGTGTAAAACTGAGCGGGATTTTTATTTGGGGCGTTGCCTACGGCCGCGCTTTCCGCACTCGCTTCCCAAAAAAGCGAAGCTTTCTTCGGGAGAGCTCAAACAATTGCTGCAATCCCTAACGCGGGGAGTGAATTAGAAATAGTACTATTGTTTTATTAAATAATATTATCAGGTACGTGATGCAATCGCGCACTAACTTCATGTAAAATACTGCATCAAGCAATAAGTATAAAACCAATGCACTAGCTCATGCTCTGGTTAAATATGTCCGATTTGTTTTGAGTAAACCCATATTTTTACTCAAAACCAATTTCAAATGTTTCATGAAGGTTTCTAAAAACTTTGTCCTTTTTGGGATTCTATGCGTTGCTGTATTTTTCCTTGTTGAATTTACGTTCAACCAAATTTTTGATGACCAAACACCACTTTGGAAAATTTTGGCCGTAAGTTTAATTTCGGGTGTTGGTTTGTTTCATCCCCTACTTAAGCACAAAGCCAATTTTACCTTTGCCGATTTGCTGAAAAAGCAATATTTAAAAGTGGAATTGCAAAACCCTGTACATGCTGATTTTCTAAAACAATTAGAAATACAATTAACCAAAAACGGGTTTATCATTACAGAAATGCCAGCCAATGAAAACATCATCTGCTTTAAAACCAATATGAGTTGGCATTCGATGGGGGAGATTTATAAACTTAGCTATGTAGAAAAAGAAGTTCGCGTAGTTTCTAAGCCAAAATTACCCTGGTCTATTTTTGATTTAGGCATAACTAAAGGCCGCATGAATACTATTGAGGAAATAATTTTAAGTAAACAAAAACAACTTAAACCTTTAAATAAAAAATGAGCCAACAAAAACGCATGTGGGACCGACTTACCGAAGAAGAGAAAGAAGCAGCTAAAAGAGATTTAATCTATTTCTTTCATAAAGAACGAGATGAGGAAATCGGTGTGATTGCTGCTGAACAAATACTAAACTTTTTCTTACAGCAAGTTGGCGGAAAGCTCTACAACAAAGGGGTTTTTGATGCAAAAAAAGCACTTGAGAATCGTATGGAAGAATTAAACTATGATTTGGATGACCTTATTGAATTGTAACGCGATTTTCTAAAAAGTTAAATGAAATTACAAATGTAGGTTTTCCATTAATTAAAATACATACTATGAAATACGTTTTACTGTTCTTCTCCATTTCAATATTCTTTCATAAATGCGTACCACAGCAAAATAAACCTGAGGTTGAAACTGAACTCACATCTACAAAAGATGCAAATTGGACTTTAGAAAAAGAACACGAGCACCTACAAAACCGCAATGATTCTACTACCTGGGATAATGCACAGTTTCTAACCGATTTAGAAGCACGAAACATTTTACCACCAAATAAACCATTTGAAGTTGGCGTATTTCCCACTCCAAGCTTCGCGTTGTTGGGAGAAAAAAGTTTCGGTGGCGTTGGCACATTTGGTATTAATGGCGATGGAGACGAAAAACACATTCAGGATAAAATCATTTTATACAACTCCTTTTTTGTAGGAATGAGTGATATAACCAAACCCTTTGTAGGCGATGAGAATGAAAGAGTTTTTTTTCAAATTATACTGCTCACCAACTTTGTAGACACTGCCAATTACACACATCAACAAAAGCTTGCATTTTCCAGAAACCATCCAGATTATATGGGGCAAGGACAATATAAAACCCAACAAAACACTATTCAGTACGTGGCTTTTCTTCGTCCAAATCAAGATTCTTATGCCATTATTAACATGCGGCTATTTAACCTAAAACAAGGACGCACCATTCTTATTGCTCCACAAAAAGACGGTTCCTTACGGTCTATGCAAATAGATTCTCCCCCTTTAACAAGTGCTCAGATAGATCAATACACCGATAAACTTTTAAAACAAAAAGAAGTAGAAGATTTTTTTACTTATCACGGCAATATTTAGAGGCAAGTTGAACAATGTTTCCTAACCACATTATCTCTATAGATTTATAAAATAATCAGGCCTCATAAAGGTTAATCCTACAACAATTCAAAACTTCGAATTATAATTTATGCTTGCACAAAAAACAGCATTTTCTATTCTAGAACTGGCCAGCTTAGAAGGTGGCCCCAGTATGACATTTAAAGGGAAACGGTTTACTAGACCCCGAAGACCCGCTAAAAACCGGATACGCTGCAGGTCTAAGTTTTCAGTATAACTTTTCCAAATTATTTGCTTTGCGTACAATTTTGACGTTTGAAGAAAAAGGTAATCCTGGAGATATAAATGTAAAAGATGATCAGGGTAATTATGTAGGTTAAGTTACGCATCATAATAATTTTAACTGTCACACATTGCCCCTACTTGCCTGTGCATCATTTGGCAACAAAACAAAGTTTTTCATCAATGCGGCTTAAAAATTGGCTTTTTACTAAAAGAAGCGCATGTGCATGTAGCCTACTTGCAGTACCCAGAATAAAAAGCAGATTATACAGAAAATTACAAACCTTTTGATTTTGCCGTAAGTTTCAGCCCTGAGGTTACGGTTCCTATTGCAAAGTCTTACTAAACGCAATTGCTATATACCGCTGTAAGAGTGTTTTTAAAAACCAAAAAGTATACACATATTGAAAATGTGTATAAGGTAGTAGCCCACTGCTGTGCTGATCTTTGTCTCATTAAAATCTAGACAGAATGAGCATTAAAAATCAATTTGGTAAGCAAGGGTGGACACCAGATAGAATAAAAGATTTAAGCGAGAAAACATTCGTGATAACGGGCACCACAAGTGGCACTGGTTATGAAGCAGCACGCATATTATTAACGAAGGGTGCAAAAGTGGTAATGCTAAACCGCAACCCAAAAAAAGCAGCACAGACTATCGTGGCTTTAAAAGAAAAATTGAGCAACAGCATAGATGTATCTAATATTACCCTGGACTTGGGAGATCAAGCTTCCGTTAAAAAAGCCGCATCCGAAGTGTTGGAAAAAGCAGATCGTATTGATGCTTTGTTGTGCAACGGTGCCATCGCTCAAGTTCCTACACAAAAACTTACCAAAGATGGCTGGGAAAGCCAAATGGGTGTGAATTTTTTTGGGCACTTTACCCTTCAAGGCTTGTTGTTCCCTATGATTCAAAAATCAAAAGGCCGTATTGTAACCGTGGGCAGCATGGGCTACGATATGGGCATCAAAGCCATTAAGTTTGACGATTTGAACTGGGATAAAAATTATTCAGCTAACGATGCTTATAGCCAAAGTAAATTGGCGCAAATCATGGCCATATACGAATTACAAGACCGATTAGCAGAATCAGGAAATACGGGAGTAAAAGCCTATGCGTGTCATCCTGGTTCATCCAGAACCAACCTGATTAATACAAGTGGCAGCATGATGATGAAAATGATTTTTGGTCTAATGAAATTATCACCTTTGACACAACCTGCAGAAAAGGGCGCCTACCCCGAATTAATGTGTGCTACAGAACCCAATTTAGATCAAACGGCATTTTATGGCCCTACAGGACGAAGTAATTGGGTTGGTCCTGTTGGACCTCATTACCTAGCACCACATGCCAAGGATAAAGCAGCAGCGAAAAAACTTTGGAATTTATCTGAAAAAGAAACGGATGTATATTGGAAGTTTTAAATTAGAAACGGATAACTCATTTTAAATATGGATATACTAAAAGCAGCCACCGATTGGGCAAAAGCAGAACTCATTTCAACGCCATTTTTTGTTCTTTTTGGTTTGGCCTTTATTGCGGCCAGTATTGGTATTGGGCAAGTGGGTAAAACCGATTTAGCCAAGGCCTATATCATCCCCACTGCAGTGGCGGGCATTCTATTAGTGGTTATTGGAGCAGGTCTGTTCTTTACCAACAAATCAAGAATCGCACAGTTTGAAAAAGCTTTTCAAGAAGATGCCGTGGCATTTGTGGCTTCGGAAATAGAACGTGCCGATGGTACTTTAAAAGAATATAAAAACGTAGTGTTTACGGCTATTCCGCTCATTATTGCAGCTTGTGTCGTGGTATTGTATTTTGTGAATACACCTATTTGGCGAGCAAGCATGATTAGCACCATTGGTATGCTCACCATAATTTTATTTATTGACGGTTTGGCTCATGCTCGAATTGATGAATACAAGCAAGAATTACTAAAGGCCAATCAAGAAATGAAAAAATAAGATGCAACATTTCAATACACTATCAGCATATCTAGAGTATCTGGAACTTCCGTCATCTGAGCACCCCATGATTAGTGTGTTTAGCGCCATTGATGATGGTTTTTTACCGTGTCCAAAAGAGAGCTCACCTCCCATCACAAACGATTGTTACACCATTAGCTTTAAAAAGTTTGTAAAGGGCCATCTCACTTACGGCCGAACCCAATACGACTTTAGCAATGGCGCTTTGTTCTTTATTGCCCCTCGGCAAGTGCTGCAATGGAACGAAACGGCAGTTTTCGAGCAAAAAGGCTTTTCCATCAACTTTCATAAAGATTTTCTGAAAGGAACTGAGTTGGCAAATCAGATAAAGAAATTTGGATTCTTCTCTTATTCAGTAAACGAGGCATTACACCTTTCACCTAAAGAAGAAAAGCAAATAGAAGCGATTGTAGAAAGTATTGATTTGGAATACCAAAACAACCAAGATGAGTTTAGTAAAGAAATCATTATTTCTCAGCTAAGCACCTTGTTGAAATATGCCAACCGCTTTTACCAAAGGCAGTTTATTCATCGTAAGGAGCTATCTAATAACTTGCTGGAGCAATTTAACAAACAGCTAGAATCGTATTTTGACTCAGGGCAATTACATGAAAAAGGTATTCCAAGCATTGAGCAAATAGCAGAGCAACTTTCGGTTTCGCAGCGCTATCTAAGTGATACTTTGAAAAAAGAAACAGGCAAAACCTCCACAGAACATTTGCAACTCTTCTTAATAGACGAAGCCAAAAACATGTTGATGGAACCTCATAAAACGATTTCTGAAGTAGCCTACGAATTAGGCTTTGAATACCCTCCTTATTTTTCAAGACTATTCAAAAAGCGAGAAGGAATTAGTCCTACATCATATAGAGAAAAATATAGTGTCAATTAAATTTTGAAAATGGGAGCGCTTAGAAATTGAACTATGATTAACACAACTCAATATCCTTTGAGAAATTCCCATAATTATTCCTTTCACCAAACAATAGAAATAAAAAAAAGAAGAACCAAAACAAATCCAGATGCAGCTAAGGAAATCTCAAGCATCAAACGAGGTTAGTATATCATAGCTTCTTCAATTTTACTAAACTAGAGAATACTTAATTAAAGAAGTAAAGCTCGCCTTATACTTGCAAAACCTTACAATACGCAATCGCTATTTACCGCAGTAATATCATTTAAATTACAACAGAGTTGCGTTTAAACAATAAATTGGCGAAAAATTAAGTATGAACTTATTTCCAAATAGCACATCGACTTATATCTATAGATTTATATTGATCTGTTTCTTGACATTTTTTTATAGCGATCATTCAAAAGCTCAGAATACAATACCAAATGAACTGAGTAAAGTTAATATATACGCAGATTTTGGAGGGGGTTTTTCACGAGGATTAGCTACAATAAACATTGAGGGCAGAATATTCTCTGGTAATAAACTAACATGGTATGTTAGAACGGGAATTGGAGGTGGAGGAATAGATGAAACCGAAGGACCGGGAGTATTAGGTGCGGTAACAATGTTAACAGATAAAGGAAATAATCATTTTGAAATTAATGGGGGCACATTTATCGGTAAAAATAGTGATGTTCCTGATGAGCTATTTTTTATGCCAATAGCAGATATTGGGTATAGGTATCAAAAACCGGATGATGGTTTTATATTTAAAGCCAGTGCTGGCTTTCTTGGGATTAGATTTGGACTAGGATATGCATTTTAAATTTACAGCGTTAAAAGGAAATGAGTTTTAAAAAGTGCAGCCCATCTCTTGTTGCCAATATCAATATCCTTTATAAAACGCATCAACCAAAGAAACTTAAGCTCTAAGAAAGGTTTGGCACAGTAGATAACACACATTGCATCTGTGATGACTAACAGATATATTTGAGACATTGTGTGCGCACAAAGCATAAACCACCAAAAACACAATTCTACCCTCAAATTCCATGAGAAACGCTTTTTACATTCTTGCCCTAGCTCTGGGCCTATTGCCTACAATACATGCACAAGAAAACAATTGTGATTGCGCTGCTGACTTGGCGTACTTAAATGAAAACGTGATTAAACTTCCATCTTACAAGCAAAATAAATTGGCTTATACGGAAACTTATCAAACGGCCTTAAAAAACGTAACATCCGCAACACACTATTATGATTGCCTTGAGCTTCTCAATCGTGTTTTAATTCCGCTAAACGATTGGCACATGGGCGTTATTGAAAAAGTGCCAGACAGTGCTAGTGTATCCAATGTGGAGTATCCAGTTTATCAAGGAGACTTGGATACGTTGGAAAATCATCTCAAAAACAAATCTTTTGAAGATGTAGAAGGCATTTACCCTGTCAATAAAGATTTTACATTTGGTCTTGTGTATAACGAAAAAGACGCTGTTTATCAGGCCGTTATTTTAAAAACAAATAACGGCCATTGGATCAAAGGCGATATTGTGTACCAATTTATCCCCATCAAAGAAAACTATTTTAAGGTTGTTGGGGCGCAGTATCCTTCTAAAAGATTAATTAGCTATCACGAACGGATTAACGAAGGTGTAATTTTAAGAGCTGGATTTAGAAAAGATACCGCTTCAACTTATTACATCAAAAATCCGTATCCGAATGAGTTATTTCTTTATAAAACACTTACACCCAGCATAGACTATATAAAAGTAGGAAGCTTTGGTTCTCATTACCCAACCCTTCGTGAGGCTGAAAATTTCTATAAAACGCTAGAAGATAAACTCATCAAGCCGCACCTCATTTTAGACTTGCGCGACAATGGTGGCGGTGGAAACCGGAATTCTGACATTTTAATGAAGCAGCTAAAAAAGTATGTAAAACACAATCACATCTATATCATTATAAATGCCAGCACAGGCAGTAACGCAGAGCAGTTTACGGTCAAGTTAAAAGAGCTTAAAAACGTGCACACCTATGGCGATAATACAAGAGGTTCACTTGCATATGAGATTAAACCTAAAGATTACCATACCCTACCCTCTTCAGGCTTTTTAGTTATTCTTCCTTCAAAACCATACAAAAAATATTTGAAATACGAAACCAAAGGCATTGAACCTGATTTCCCATTAGACTACAAGCAAGATTGGATTAAGAATATTCAAAAGCATATAGAAAGCAAAAACTAAAGTGTAGCTAATGAATTGAGCCCGCCAATTGCTTGTAAAGCCTTGCTAAACACAATGGCAACGGAATAAATTCCACGTCTATTTTTAAATCCTTTTTCAGAAATTAAATTTAATCTTGTGAAAGTTTTATACCCAAGGATCAGGTTAGTAAATAACAGCTGAAAAAACATCATCAATCATCTTGGATAAAAACAGTGAATGGACAAAAACCGTGATTACAAAGGAAAACGCTTGACCCAATAGAAATTGTTCTAGTTTATGAAGAAACGAGTTGACTTATTATTCCTTGTCTTATTAACCGGCAACGTATTGGCGCAAATCGGTTTACAACCTTATCAAGCCATTGTAGTAAATTCTAAAGCGCAAGTAGTAGAAATTGCCGACATCAACAATGACGGTTTGGAAGATGTGATTGTTGGAAATTCATATTCAAGTAATCCACCAGAAGATTATAAACTTTTGGTTTTTCTTCAAAACGCACAAGGTCTATTAAACCCTCCCATAAAGTATCAATACGGCAATGTTAGAATTAATGCAATTACCGTGGCCGATGTAAATAATGATCAATTATTAGATGTTATTATTGGTGCTGGAGAATATGTTGGTGTGTTTTATCAGAATAACATTGGGCAATTGTTACCTATACAAAATTTTTATAGCGGTAACTCTATAGATGGTGTAAAGTGTGGCGATTTTAACCATGATGGTAAAATGGACATTGCTGTTTCTCATTGGACAGAAAACTACATTAGCGTGTTTACGCAAAACAATCAGGGATTTACAAAAAACACTTATACAAAACCCAGTAGCGGCTATGATGAAATTGATGTTGGCGATTTAAATGGAGATGGGTTGAATGATATCGTATTTATGGCTGGCCAATCTAATAGTGGCATACATGTGTATATCCAAAAACAAAATGGCACACTAAACAACTATGTTTCTTATTTCCCCGCACAAACATCTTGGAATACGCTAAACGGCATTGCCATTGGCGATCTTAACAATGATGGCAAAGACGATGTAGTTGCCACCATGGGCGGAAATATGCCAAATGCAAACATTGTCATCTGGTTTCAAGATACTACATCGGGTTTGTTATCATCCTCTCCATTGGTCATTCCGGCCTATGATATACCGGAATCTATAGAAATTGCCGATTTAGATTGTAATGGAACCAACGAAATTATTTTAGTGAACGGTGGTTGGAATAATTTAAGCATCTACCAACAGAATGCGTCAGGCATCTATACTACCTATAATAAATTTAACATTCCCTATGCATCTCATTATAACCCTTATGGCCTTTCTATTGGAGACATAAACAATGATGGCGGCAAGGATATAGCAATAGCTGATTACAACAACGGATTAATATTGCTTTATAACAGTTCAACGGCAGATCCCGCAAAAAACGATACCATTGCGCACAGCAAAAGTTATGATACTACCTATTCCTATTGCTACACAATTCGCAATGCCTTTACGTCAAACACATATCGGGATGTAAACAATTATCGCATTACGCGCACAGATTCATTTACAACCACTACAATACATCGAGAAGACAGCATACGGATAGACACGGCCTATATTATAGCTTCCGAATTTTGCAACAAAATGCAATTTGATACAGTCAATTCTTCGCAGTACCGCTTCAATACCAAGGTAGTATATACGGATACTGTGCTAATTTCAACCGTTACAGATACAGTGAATTTAATTACAGAAATAAAAATCTATCCTAACCCAACAACGGGCTTAATCAAAATAGATTTGCCGAGCCCATTTGACAGCAAAAATCTTGTCATTAGCATGACCAATGAATTGGGGCAATACTTTTTTACCAAAACCTTTACCGATAAAAGAAATAAAAGACAATTTGACATTGGAGGCCATGCCAGCGGCATGTATTTTTTAAAATTCCAAATTGGCGATCATAAGCAAATTGAAAAAATAGTTTTAATACAAGGAGATTG
This sequence comes from Bacteroidia bacterium, assembly GCA_030424545.1. Classification (GTDB taxonomy): domain Bacteria; phylum Bacteroidota; class Bacteroidia; order Flavobacteriales; family Schleiferiaceae; genus JAUHWL01. The sequence continues at coordinate 340,068 of JAUHWL010000003.1, read as the reverse complement.
ATTTGCACATACGCACAAAAACCAGACATTTAGACTGTGATAGATTCTGCCAATATCATTACTTCAACCATCTGTATTATTTAAAATGATGTCAAAAAACAATGGGGTAAAATGAAAATATGTATTGCACAGATTGAGCCCATTAAAGGAGATCTTGAACAGAATATAGAAATGCATAAAAAATATATTCGGGCTGCGCTAGAAGAAAATGCCCGAATCATTGTTTTCCCCGAATTATCGTTAACAGCTTATGAGCCCTTACTTGCCGAAAGGTTGGCCATGGACCCAAACGATACTCGCCTAAATGAATTTCAAGAGTTTAGTAATTCTAATTTAATATCCATAATGGTTGGTTTACCAACCCAAACACACCATGGGGTGCATATAAGTATGCTCATATTTCAGCCCCATACACAGAGAAGTATTTATACCAAACAACTTTTACATGATGATGAAAAACCCTATTTTAAAGCAGGACATAAGCAGGTATTATTAGAAATTGAAGACCTTACCATTGCCCTGGCCATTTGCTTTGAATCTTTACAACCCACACATTTAAAAAAGGCACTACAATTGGGGGCAAACTTGTATTTGGCCAGCGTATCAAAATCTCAGAAAGGTTTGGATAAAGCATTGCAATATTTTCCAAAAAAAGCAAAAAAATACGCAATACCCATACTTATGTCAAACGCTATTGGCCCTTGTGATAATTTTATAAGTGCTGGCCAATCAAGTGTTTGGGGGAGTGATGGTGAATTACTTGGACAACTGGACCGTGAAAGTGAAGGAGTTATTATTTATGATACTTTCACGAATGAAGCAAAAAAGAAAAAACTCTAAATCATTAAATAAAATTTCACTTGTTATGTTTTACCAACTAAAATTGAAAGCACGCTTTTTCCTATTCAATTTATAAAATCTAATTCCCCTTCACACGTTCCCACAAATTAGCGAGCATTTTTTTACCATCGCGTGTTTTTTTTGGTTCTTCAACTATTTTAACGTTGCCAACATCATCAGGAACAATTTTGTATTTAAACACAAAGTTTTGGGAGTTTGGTTCCATGCTTAAAAGTCCAAACCGCAAATCATTAAAATAAAGTGTGTTTTTTTCTTTGTTTATGGTGTACCATCCTTCAGAAATGGCAATCATGCGCTGTACCTTTTCGTTTTTTGCAAGCGCTCCAAGCAAGTTGTGGTTTTTAGGGTAGCTTACAAAAGAGATAGGTTGTGTATCAAAAAAAGAATAATTGCCCAATAAATAAGCGTCTTCTGTTTCTACATTGGCACTCCATAGAATGGTGTTTAATGGGGCTGGTCGTGTGTCTATTTGTGTATATGCAATCTGTTGCCTTTCTAATGCCTCTTTAAATTGAGTAAATGCAGCCCACTTTAAAATAAATGTAAGTGCCAAATATGTAGAGCTTACCATTAATCCTATTTTATTTAATCGTGCGCGTTTTGCCGTGGTGCGCTTTTGCCGCATGGCGAGAATTAAAAATACCAAAAACGGCAGTGTATACAACGGATCGATGACAAAAATGGTTTTAAACGCCAAGCGTAAATCAAACGGCCAGAACAACTGTGTGCCCCAGGTGGTATGTGCGTCTAAAATAGGGTGTGTTACAAACGCCCAAAAAAAAAGCAAAGACCAACCTTTAAAACTTTTATAAGATTCATACCGTGAAACCAGCCAACCAAAAACAGGAGCAAATAGCACCGAAAAAATTATAGAATGTGTAAATCCTCGATGGATGGAAAGTGCGGTAGCCGTATCTGTAAAATGCGATGCTAGCACATCTAAATCAGGGATGGTACCGGCAATGGCCCCGTAAAGCATGGCCTTGTTGCCCACTTTTTTACCCAATACAACTTCGCCTACTGCAGCGCCTAAAACAATTTGAGTGAGAGAATCCATACAAAGCGCGAATGTAGGTTATGCCCTGTACATGCAGATGTTAAAAGTTTGCTTAAAAAAAATAAAATCCACTAAAACTGTTGTGCAGATTTTACGGTTGATGGGCTCAATCGTTTAAAATAAGTTTATAACCAATACCGCGAGTATTCACAATTTTTATACGCGCATCAGCTTCTAGCTTCTTACGCAGTTTTGAGATAAAAACATCAAGCGTTCTGCCCACATAATCGCCTTCATCTCCCCAAACGGTCTTTAAAATAATTTCTCGTTCTATGGTGTTGTTTACAGAAGTATGCAATAACGAAAGTAAATCGGCTTCTTTGCTGGTAAGCTCAATCGTTTCGTTTTTTGAGTAAAGCTGCATATTACGTTTATCGAAAGTAAAAGAGCCTAAATGAATTTTATCAGGATCGAAATGAGTGGACGTTGTCTTCTTTTTTCTTTTCATCACCCAAACGGCAACAATTAAAATAACAATGCAGATAGCCGCCCATGAAATGATGTTTGCGCTATAGAAACCTGCATTGCTGTCATCTGTAGTATTTGTAGCTACTAATTTCACATCAGCTGGAGTCTCTGCTTTGTCTAGTACCGAAAAATATATTTGATAACAATCTACAGGTAGTATTCTAGAGCGGCAAGGAATAACATCACTGCTATCTTCGGTATTCACAAAATAACTATACACTATGCTGTCCGAATCGCATTTTTCTACTTCAACCAAATAGCTTTTGGCAAAGCCTGTTTCTTGCATTACTTCGGTAACCGTGCTGGCAAGGATATCTGGGTTTAATTGAAATTTTTCTTTAAACGGAATGCGATATCTATTGTCTATTTTTTCGATAGGCAAAACTCTAGAAACGCTATCTTTAGAATTCAACAACACTTTGTGGCCAATCATGCGCATGGCAACTTCCATCTGCCCTTCTGCAATGAATGTTTGCCCTGTAGAAGTTTTTGTAAACACAAAAAATACAAAGAGTGCTGCTGTAAAAAGTTTTATTTGTCTCGAAATCATATCACAAATTTATTTTAATAATGCCTAGAAAAATGCGCTTTACAATGGATTTACATTAATTTACACTGTGATTGGTTCATTTTTCAGTTATTATTTTAAAATTGTGTGTTGCAAAAAAAAATCCCGGCACAAACCGGGATTTTGAATGTATAAAATATGCGCTACCTCTCTAGTAGTAACGTTTACGTCTAACTTCTGCAATGTATTTGCTAAGTCTAACAACTTGACGGCTGTAACCGTACTCATTGTCATACCAAACATATAAGTTGATGTTTTTACCGTCAGAATGAACAATGGTTGCTGCGCTATCAAAAATTGATGGGTGAGGGTTTCCAACAATATCAGAAGAAACAAGTTCATTGCTCATTGAATAATTGATTTGCTCAACCAAATCGCCTGTTAATGCAGCACTACGCATCATCTCGTTTACTGCTTCTAAGCTTGTTGATTTGTTAACCGTAAGACTTAAAATGGCCAAACTACCATTAGGCACAGGTACACGAATAGCGTTAGAAGTTAATTTTGGTCCTAACCCAGGGATACATTTTTCTACTGCTTTACCAGCACCCGTTTCGGTAATTACCATGTTCAAGGCTGCGGCTCTACCTCTGCGGTATTTGCTGTGCATGTTATCAACCAAGTTCTGGTCGTTTGTATATGCGTGTACCGTTTCAATATGGCCACGCTCTATACCTAATGTATCGTTAATTACTTTTAAAACAGGTACAATGGCATTTGTTGTACAAGAAGCCGCAGAAAAAATATCTACTTCTTTTGGGCTGAACAACGCTTGATTAACACCATGTACAATGTTTGGAACTCCGGCACCTGGAGCAGTTAAAAGCACTTTGCTAATTCCTTTTGCTTTTAGGTGACGAGATAATTCTTCTTTGTCTCTAAAAGCTCCGGTATTGTCTATCAATAAGGCATCATTAATGCCGTATTCCGTATAGTCTACTTCTTCTGGCGTTCTAGCAGAGATAATTTTAATAGGTCTGCCATCAACAATAAGAGCGCAATTTTCTACGTCTATTTCTACAGTGCCCGGAAATTGTCCGTGAACACTATCAATACGTAATAGCGAAGCACGTTTTTCTAAGCTTTTAGCATCTGTACCTCTTGCAACAATGGCACGTAAGCGCAATTGCTGGCCGCTACCTTCTTGTGCAATAAGTTCGCGAGCAACCAAACGGCCAATACGACCAAACCCAAAAAGAACAACATCTTTAGGAGTCGTTTCTATTCTGTTTTCTTCGCCAACAAAGTCGGTTAATTTTTCAGCAATAAATTCTGCTTTACTGCTATACTTATCTTTTTCTTGCATCCATTCAGATCCTAAACGACCGATGTCTATGCGAGCAGGACAAATGTCTAGTTTTAAGATTTCTTGCAACAACGCTAGCGTGTCTAAAATTCTTATATCGCGCTTTACAAAATCGCGCGCATAAAGGTGCAAGTTGATAATTTCACTAGGACGTTTGTCAATTAACTGATTGCGAAAAAGAACCGTTTCGATTCCTTTATCATAAAACAAATCATGAATTGCTTTAACGAATGCTGTGGCGGCTTTCTCCATAGAGATGCGTTCTGCAACAGCGCCTTCGTAAGTGGATGATGTCATTTTTCTTGTTTTTAAATGAGATTTTTAATCTGCGGCAAACATAGGGCAAAAAGCCCTGAAATTCAACCAAAAAACCTTGGAAAAAAAGGAAGCCCAAACCCTTGTAAAACAAGGATTTGGGCTCAATATTAATTATTTAAAAACCTATTTTAATCCAAAGGCAAAATAGTCAGACTCGCCAGTTTTGTGTACCCCTTGTATTAATACTCCGTCTCCCGGTTTAAGTTGTGCTAAGATGTCTTGCACATCTTGTATTTCGTGCACAAACTTGTTGTTAATTTTCACAATGATAAATCCATTGGGTATTCCCGCACTCTTTAATTGCCCTGTTCCTTGGTTTGTAATTCTTAGCCCATTTCTAAGGCGGTATTTGTTTAAATCTTGGGCCGATAGTTTTTCAAACTGTGCGCCAAGTAAACCATTTAGATCTTCTTCACTTTTGGTTAAAAAGTCATTGGTGCCATTTCTATTCTTTAACTGAACATTAATTTCTTTTTGTTTGTCTCCTCTAAAAATTCCCACTCTAGCTTCATCACCAGGTCTTTTGCGGCCAATTTGTTCTAATAATTCTGATGTTTTCGATATTTCGGCACCATCAATACTTACTATAATATCTCCTTGTTTTAGACCGGCACTTTTTGCTGCTCCTCCATCAATAGCATCTACAATATAAACACCTTTATTAATTTTCAATTCTTGCTTTTCGGCCAACTCAGGAGATACATCGGCAATGCTTACGCCCAAAAATGCGCGTTGTACCGTACCGTATGTTTTTATATCGTAAACTACTTTTTTAACAATATTAGCGGGTACGGCAAAGCTGTATCCTTCAAAACTTCCGGTATGCGTAGAAATTGCCGTGTTAATACCAATAAGTTCTCCCTTAGTATTTACCAAAGCACCGCCACTATTGCCCGGGTTTACTACGGCATCCGTTTGTATAAAACTCTCTATGGCAGAATTACTATTAATAATATTGATGTTTCTGCCCTTTGCACTTATAATGCCGGCTGTAACCGTTGAAGTTAAATTAAATGGGTTACCAACGGCAAGCACCCATTCTCCTAATCTTAAATCATCAGAATCTCCAAATGGCAAGGCGTGCAAATCATCAGCTTCTATTTTAAGCAATGCCAAGTCTGTAGTGGGGTCTGCACCAACCAACTCTGCATTAAAAGAACGATTATCGTTTAATTGAACACGAATGTTTTTCGCCTCATTTATTACGTGATTATTGGTAACGATATAGCCTAAATCAGAAATAATAACACCCGAGCCACTACCCTTTACCATTTGTCTGCTGCTGTTATTCCCATAGAAAAACTGATCCCATGGACTTTGTTTTCTTTCTACGGCTACGTTTACGTGTACAACACTATTTACCGAAGTTTCTGCTGCTAAGCTAAAATCTAACGAAGCTGCAGTTGCCGTATTTGTATTAATAATTGGAAATTGGGGCTGGGATTGTTTTATGACAACTTGTTTGGGTTCTTCTACAAAACCTACATAACCAGCCAAAACCAAAGAACCACCTAGGGCTGCTATGGCAATAGATTTAAAAACCTGTTTCATTTTTCTTGCGTTTATTGTTGTTTCATTAAATGTGTTACCCAAAAATAACGCAGACAAATTTTTTGTGTTTCGTCTTTAACAATTTTTAACGTTACAGTGCAGTTTTCACATTAGTACTAAACACTCAAAGAAAAAAAGCTTAAGAAAAATAAGGTTTAATAATATCTATAAAATATTGAGGTGCTTTTTTTGGTCGCATTGTTTCGGCAGCAACAAAAACCAAAACTACCTTTCCACTTGTTAAAAGTTCATCTTTTTCATTAAACACTTTGTGATGAAAAATTACTTTAACCCCAGGCATTTCTTCTATGGTTGTTTTAACAGTTAAAAGATCATCATAAAGTGCAGATTTGTGATAATTAACTTCCAAATTTTTTACCGGAAGCATCGTACCTTGATCTTCCATTTTTTTATACGTAAGACCAAGTTCACGCAATGCTTCAACCCTACCAACCTCAAAGTACTGAGGGTAAATACCATAGTAAACAATACCCATCTGATCGGTCTCTGCATACCTTACGCGCAGCTGTGTTGTATTCTGATACATTGTGTACTGATTTTGAGCGCTTTCCACTATTCGTGCGGTTTGCGCATTTCTAAAGGTCGAGAAATTCAACAAAAAAAACCACATAACCAATAGCAATTTAACTTTTTTGTAAACTAATTTATACACACTTTTGCGGTGCAAACAAAAACAAGAATATTATCTGTTTTTAAGTTTCTGATTGAATTGTTTGCTGACCAAAATTTATTGTTAAACCAAATTATATTGGAGGGTTTAAATGGAAAAAACTGCTGAAGCCGTATGGAATAATACGCTTGAATTTATAAGAGATAATATTAATGACCAAAGCTTTAAAACTTGGTTCTTGCCAATTAAGCCAATTAAGCTAAAAGGCAAAGTTTTAACTATTCAAGTACCAAGTAAATTTTTCTATGAATTTTTAGAAGAGAATTTTATTAAACTTTTAAAATCGGCCATTACAAAAGAGCTTGGTAAAGACGCCAAGTTGGTTTACAGCATAGTGATGGAAAATACTTACGGCAACACAAACCCTTACACCGTTAAAATTCCGAGCAGTAATAGAGCCCCAATTAAAAACCCACAAGTTCCTATGCCCGTAGAAATAGGCGGACAAGAAGGAATTAGAAATCCATTTATTATACCTGGTTTAAAAAAAGTACATGTAGAAAGCCAGTTGAACCCTAATTATACATTCGAAAATTTTATAGAAGGCGATTGTAACCGATTGGCGCGTAGTGCAGGGTATGCCGTTAGTAACAAACCTGGAGGCACCTCTTTTAATCCACTTTTAATTTATGGCGGTGTTGGATTAGGAAAAACACATTTGGCGCATGCTATTGGCATAGAAATTAAAGATCGCTACCCTGAAAAAACAGTTTTATACGTTTCTGCAGAAAAGTTTACACAGCAGTTTATAGATTCAATTCGCAACAACACAAAAAATGATTTCATTCATTTTTACGAAATGATTGACACATTAATCATAGATGATGTTCAATCGCTTTCTGGAAAAGAGAAAACACAAGATGCGTTTTTCGAAATCTTTAATCACCTACACCAACACGGTAAGCAAGTGGTTTTAACCTCAGACCGTGCACCTGTAGATATGCAGGGAATGGAACAAAGATTACTTTCTAGATTTAAATGGGGACTTAGTGCTGATTTGCAAAAACCCGATTTAGAAACTCGCATTGCCATTCTAGGTAAAAAACTATACAATGATGGTATAGAAATGCCCGAAGATGTTGTTGAATATTTAGCATACAGCATCAACAGCAACGTGCGTGAATTAGAAGGTGCGCTTATTTCTTTATTGGCTCAATCATCCTTAAACAAAAAGAAAATTACAATTGATTTGGCGCGCCAAATGATTGATAAATTTGTGAAAAACACCACGCGTGAGTTAAGCATAGACTATATACAAAAAGTTGTGTGCGATTATTTTGACATGCCTATTGAGCTTATAAAAAGCAAAACCAGAAAACGCGAAATTGTACAAGCGCGCCAGCTTACCATGTATTTTAGCAAGCAATTAACCAAAAACAGTTTGGCAACTATTGGCGCACAATGCGGCAATAAAGATCACGCCACCGTTTTACACGCATGCAGAACGGTAAATAATTTGGCCGAAACAGACAAACGCTTTAAAACGTATGTTGATGATTTACGAAAAAAACTAACTTTAGCCTAACATAATTGGCCTCGCAATTGCGAGGCTTTTTTATACTTTTCAATTTTTAGAAATGAGCGAAAAACTAAAAATACTGATGGTTTGTCTTGGCAATATTTGCCGGTCTCCCATGGCAGAAGGCATATTAAGGTCTAAAGTTGGAGATTTGAATATAGAAATAGATTCTGCAGGAACATCTCATTTCCATCAGGGAGAAACACCAGATATAAGAGCCGTGAAAACCGCTAGAAAAAATGGCATAAACATCTCAAAGCTTCAATCAAGGCCATTTGTGGTAGAGGATTTTAACAACTTCGACATTATCTATGCCATGGACCTTTCTAACAAAGAAAACATCTTAAAACTTGCCCAAACCGAAGAGCAAAAAGCTAAAGTTAAACTTATTGTAAACGAAGTTTACCCAAACAGCAATGGCGAAGTACCAGACCCCTATTTTGGCGGAGATTCTGGGTTTGATGACGTTTACAAACTGTTGGACAAAGCAACAGACATAATAATTGAGAATTACACTCATGGCAAATAAAGGCACATTGTATTTAATTCCTAGTTTATTAGGGGAGGTTGAACCTCTTGAAGTATTGCCCATGTTGGTAAAAAAAGTAATAGACACCACCCAACATTTTATTGTAGAAAACGAGAAGTCGGCAAGAGCTTTCATTAAAAAAGTTCTTCCCAGTAAATCTCAACCCAATCTGGTTTTGTATGTATTGAATAAATACACAGATCCTTTAGAATATACGCGATTCTTAGAGCCTTGTCGCCAAGGATTTCCTGTTGGAATTATATCAGAAGCAGGTGTTCCATGTGTTGCCGACCCCGGTGCTAATATTGTTTCTATTGCACATGAAAACAATATTCGCGTTGTTCCGCTTACAGGCCCTTCATCTATATTATTGGCTTTAATGGCAAGTGGTATGAGCGGCCAACAGTTTACATTTAATGGCTATTTACCCATAGATACACTTCAGAGAAAAAAAGCAATACGCAATTTGCAAGTTTTGGCGCGCAAAGGAACTTCTCAAATTTTTATGGAAACACCATACCGCAACATGAAAATGCTGGAAGATTTGCTTGCCGCTGGAGATGATGAAATGCGCTTGTGTATAGCATCAGATATTACCTTGCCTACCGAATATATTAAAACAAAAACCATTGTTAAATGGCGCAAAGCCATCCCCGATTTAAACAAAAGACCATGTATTTTTATACTCGGTTAATAAGCACGTACTATTCGTCATAAATTTATCAGAATTAATTCATGAAAAATCTTTTTCTACTTCCTTTAGCCCTTGTGTTTTTTATTGCCTGCACAAACAAAGAAGCACAAAAACCTATGGTAACGGTAACCACAACTGGTATTGATGATGCCGCCATTTCTTTAAAACTAACTAGCAATGATAGCACCTTAGCTTCAGGCAACTTAGTAGATGGTGCTGCAACTTTAGATGCTCCTTTAGCATTTCCGCAAATGGTTTTAATAAACATTGCTGGCGTAGAAAACCCTATTGTATTTTATGCAGACTTAACCCAGATGTCTGTGACTATTGATGGCACATCAACCCCGCCTTCATTTAAAGTTACTGGATCTGCATATAATGATTCTTTAGAAGTTTTTGGCGAAACACAATCTAAGAATAGAGCATTTATGGGTGAGCTTCGCCCCGCTTGGGAGGCTGCTATGGCAGCAAACGACTCGCTAACCATGTTTGTCATTAATACAAAAGCAGACAGCGCTTATCAATACTTAAACGATTATACAAAAGCGTTTGCCACAAGAAACGGTTTACTAGGCACCATGATTAGCATGCGCTATATGTATAGCGCAGAGTATAATGACCTACTGCCTATTTATGATAATGTAGAAGTTAGATACAGAAACGCACCAGATGTTGTCGCATTTAAAAATAGAATGGACATTATTGAAAAAACCCAAGTAGGAAAACGCTTTATAGACATTACACAAAAAGACACAACGGGCGCAGACTTAAGTATAAGTAGCATTAAAGCAGATTATATCTTGATAGATTTTTGGGCAAGTTGGTGCGGACCGTGCAGAAACGTAAATCCTGAATTGGTAAAAATACACAGCGAATTTAAAGATAAAGGATTTCAAATAGTAGGCGTTTCTTTAGACCAAGAGCGTGAAAATTGGAAAAAAGCAATTGTTGAAGACAAGCTAAATTGGCCACAAATGAGCGATTTAAAAGGTTGGCAAAATGAAGGTGCGGCCGTATATGCTATACGCTCAATACCTCAATCTATAATCATAGACGATCAGGGTTTTATTGTCAATAAAAATTTAACTCCAGAAGAGTTAAGAGCATTTTTAGAAGATAAATTGGACTAACATGCATTTTTTATATCATTGGCTAAAAAAGGATAAGTACTACCTCCTACTCTTTACACAATTATTGTTTTTTGGGTTGTTACCCGTTTTTGATGACAATTCTCGTGTATCTAATTTTATCCTTCCCTTCCTACTCTCATTAATATTAATTGCAGGAATCAATGCCATTCAATTAAAAAAGATGTTTCTTTATTTGGGTATCGCATCATCTACCTTATTCATATTTACAGCTGGATTAACCGACTTTAGTAATGAGCCAATTTTAACGCTTGTTTCGTTTTTGCTATTTGTTAGTATGTATGGTTTCGTGATTTTTAGAATTGTACGTGCCTTACTTACCACTCACGAAGTTAAAATAAGCCTAATTGCAGGTGCATTAGCTGGATATTTAATGATTGGTGTTATACTCAGTTTTTTCTTTATTATGATTATAGCATTTAGTCCAGATTCTTTAAAAATTGCATCTGGCGATGCGGGATTCACAAGCATTGTTTATTACAGCTTGGTCACCATGACAACAATAGGTTATGGAGATATTGTTCCAATACATCTTTTAGCAAGAATTGTATCGGTATTTGGTGCAATTGCTTCTCAGTTTTATTTAGCAGTAGTTGTGGCCATTTTGGTGGGCAAGCTTATGAACAAAAAAAGCAATTAAATTTCTTTTCATCTCAATAAAAAAAGGGAGCCAAATGGCTCCCTTTTTTGTGTGTTTATACATGATTTAGATGTTGTGCATCCAACTAAATTTATCTTCAGCCAAACCAGTTCTTATTTCCGTTAGGCCTTTTTTAATTTTCATAGCAAAACCGTCCTTAGGAGTAGGCACAGTAAATATTTCATTCTTATAGCCAATTCCATCTATGGTGCTAACAACGGCAGCCGTACCCATTCCAAACGCTTCTTTTAGACTTCCATCTCGTGCAGCACTCACCAACTCATCAACAGAAATTAAACGTTCCTGAACATCTAGATTCCAATCTCTACAAAGCTTTAAAATGCTATCTCGTGTAATGCCGGCTAATATTCTATCAGACAAAGGTGGGGTTAATAAAGAGTCGCCTATGCGCACCATAATATTCATTGTTCCAGATTCTTCAATGTATTTGTGCTCTTTGTGGTCTGTCCAAATAACCTGCTTAAACCCTTCTTCTATAGCCTTGTGGGTTGGGTAAAAAGCACCACCATAATTTCCTGCTGCTTTTGTAAAGCCAATACCTCCACTTGTAGCTCGTGTAAATTTATCTTCAATTTTTACCTTAACAGAACCTGGGTAATACGGGCCAACAGGCGAAGTAAGAATAACAAAGGTGTAATCTTCGCTTGGTCTAGCTGCAATGAATTCTGAACTACTAAAAATAAATGGTCTGATGTATAAAGAATGATCGGCAGACTTTGGCACCCATTCTTCATCAAGTTTTAATAATGCCATCAACCCTTCCATAAAAATATCTTCAGGTATTTGCGGCATTAACAATCTTTCTCCAGAAATATTCAGTCTTCTAAAATTATCTAGTGGTCTAAATACAGAAACCTTTCCATCTGCTTTTCTATATGCCTTCATTCCTTCAAATGCAGCTTGCCCATAATGCAAAGCATGCAAAGAATAACTTAAATTAACTTTTCCGTAAGGCATTATTTCTCCCTCTTGCCAAGCACCGTTTTTATATTGACAAACAAACATGTGATCAGCAAAATTTTGACCAAAAGTTAAGTTTGAAAAATCTACAGAATCTATTCTCGATTTAGGCGTACGGGTAATTTTCATGTGTCTTTTTTTAAGGTTCACAATATAAGGCAAAATCGTAATCTCAATCTAATTTTAGTACTTTTCAGTTTCTATATTTGCCATTCTAAAAAAGAAATTTAAAATGAAAAAAATTGCCGCTTTATTGTTTGTTTTTGCCCTAGCATTTGCTTGTTCAGAACCTACTGAAAACGTTGAAGATAACATTCAAGAAAATGTTGAATTGGTAGCTTATGACTATTATGGAGACAGCACATTTGCCATAGATGAAGCTATTGAGTCTACAAAATTAATTGAGTATATGGGCGACAATGATAGTGTTGAAGTAACCGTAAGCGGGAAAATTGATGCCGTTTGTAAGAAAAAAGGTTGTTGGATGAGCGTAGTTGTAGATGATGGTAGCTCTATGCACGTTAGCTATGATTATGAGTTTTTGCTTCCATTAAATTGTGATGGACAAGAAATGGTTATGCACGGATATGCGCATTATGATACTATACCTGTTTCTCACCTTAAACATTTGGCAGAAGACGCAGAAAAAAGCCAAGAAGAAATAGATCAAATAACAGAACCAAAAATTACACTTGCCTATTTAGCCACAGGTGTAATGATTAAAAAATAATAAGATGAACTCATCTAAATTTATTTTAGGATGTCTTTTATTGGCATCCTTTTTTATTGCCTGCAATAGCCAAACCAGCAGCAATATTGAGGAAAGCCCAGAAAACGCCACTGAAGCAGATTCTAATTATCAACCTGAAATGTACCAGGCCAGTGAGCTAGTAGTACTTATGCGCAAAATGTATGAGGAAAATAAAGTACTAAAAGAAAAGATAAAAAATGGCGAGCTTCCTGAAGCAATGCCCGAAGATTATAATAATATTTTAACGGCAACTCCAACACGTCCAGAGGAAATAAAACAAAGCTTTTTCTCTATGGCTAACTTGTATTTAGACAATTACAAGGTGATGACCAATGCAGATAAAAACAACGTTTTAAGTGCATACAACAATTTAATTTCTACATGTGTAGCTTGTCATCAAAGTTATTGCATGGGGCCAATACCAAAAATTGAGAAGCTTTACATTAAGTAAGCATGAAAAGGGAAATTAGCACTACGTCTGATGGTAGCAGCACGCTTTTTGTTCCTGAACTTGATGAGCACTACCATTCGGTACATGGTGCAATACAAGAAAGCAATCACGTCTTTATAGATGCAGGTTATCATTTTTTCAAAAATTCAGAAATTAATGTTTTAGAAATTGGCTTGGGCACAGGTTTAAATGCTTGGTTAACGGCAATAGAATCTACTAAAAAAAGTATAAAAACCTACTATACAAGCATAGAGAAGTACCCCATTACCGAAGAAGAAATTCAATCGTTAAACTATCCCGATTTAGTTACCACAAACGGTAACAAAGATTTACTTTTAAAAATACATAAGGCCAATTGGGAGGGTTTTACAGCATTGACGCCTTGCTTTTTTCTTAGAAAAATGAAACAAGATTTTAAATCAATCGCTTTTAAAAATGAGTTTGATTTAATTTATTATGATGCCTTTGCTCCTTCGGCACAGCCAAATTTATGGACCACCCACATGTTTTCTTTGATGTTTAAAGCTTTAAAAGAAAATGGTGTTTTGGTAACATATTGCGCCAAAGGACAGGTAAAACGAAATATGAAATCTGCAGGGTTTACTGTTGAAGCAATACCAGGACCACCTGGCAAAAGAGAAATGACTAGAGCGAAAAAATAGATTTAGAAATTAACGTAGCAGCTCAACCAACATATCATAATTGTCTTGTAATCTTTTTGCGCTCACAGCTTTGTAAATTTCATTTTTCTCGCGGTTTGTTAAATGCCAACTCAAGCTAATTTCGTTTTTCTTGGTTAGCAAATCAAACTGTACAATATCCATTTTAAAATCCATCCACTCATAGGCATAAGAAAGAATTTCGGCTCTTGTAAAACCTTGCAGGTTTGAAAAACTTTCTACAATTCCGCCTACAGGTTTTACCAAGGCATCAAATCTGGTTTCGGATGAGTTATTTAAAATCGCACTTTCAACTGGTCTGTTTGCTAAAGATTGTACAATTAAAACACCGCTTGTGTTTTCAGAAATCCAGTCTTTAAATGTGTGTAAAAACCGAATTGTTAAAAGCAAACCATCATTGTCTCTTGCACCAGCATCAATAACTTCCATAGGCGGATTTGATGGTAAACTAACCAAGGGTGTGATGTAGGGAAAAGTAGAACTCATGCGCAGTGCTGTTACAAAACTTAAACTATCGGCTTGCCTACTTGAAAAAAACCTAGAAAATTCTACTCCATCATAATAATCGCTCTGCCGCGTTTTAAACAACTTTTCGTGCTTACATAAAAAAGACATGCCCATGGGCGAGATGATTAACCTCCTCCCTTGATTTATAAGCATAGGGTTTAAGATTAATAGCGGAATTTCTCCTTTTTGTTCTTGTTCTCGGTATGCAAAAACAGACTTGTTTAATAAATTCATCGTGTTTTCGTTAAACTTTCTATCAAAAGCATAACCCCGATCTCTACGGTATACAAAACCACCTCTTTTGTAGCTTTTTAATGAGAAAAACAAATCGTTTACCGCCATGGTAAATCCAACAGAATTTAAAATATCTGTGCCAAGCATGTTATAGTAATTCCTGCTATTTATCCCAATTAACTCTCCTTTGTTTCTACGGGCATGCAATTCTCTGTAAAAAGAAGAACCAATCATTCCGCCAGAACTACCCGTGATTAAGAAAAGTGAGTTTTGAAATTTACCAGAAGTCAGGCTATCTATTTTTTGCAATGTGGCCATGGCAAATAATGTAGATCTTAGACCTCCACCGCTACAGTTTAAAATAACCAATTTAGGTTTTAACGTGCTTTGCCTGTTTTTCCAGCCATCCAAAGCCTCTATCATTTTCGCTTTATCGTAAGCTATAATAGAGTCTGTGGCTATAGCATCTAACGCTCCATAAGTATAGGGCAAACTTGGCGCAATGTAGTCTAACCCGCCAGCTTTGTGTATTCTTTGCAGTTTTGGATAACCCGAAAGTGTATTCGCAATAAAAAGTACTAGTAAAAAAATGGTAGTTGTCCACGTTTTTAGCCAGCTAAACAATGCACCAAAAATCATTAAATATGTGGTTAAAATTAAAACCACGCTGGCTCCAGCAGGAATCATAAAAACATCTGTATAACTAAAAATACTTAGTATAAAAACAAATGCGATAAGCGCTAAAAAATAAATGGCCGCGTGATTGTGGTGCATCTGCAGCGTGTTTAACCTTTCTTCATCATCATAATGGCTAGATTTTCTTGCAATTCTAATGCTGTAAAAATTACGCAAATAGGTAAACACGTTTTTATCTTCTGGGGCAGATTCTAATTTTTTGTCTTTGTAAATAATAAGGTTAAATGGCTTTACCAGTTTTAAATCAGACTCCTGATTTACTGGCTTTTTTAAGGTAGAAAAAAAGTAAGTATATGCCAACATGATAGAACCAATACTGCCTAGCACAACTGCAACTTCATTAGCAATAATTTGGGTTAAGGTATACCCATCTTGATGCATAGCATCGGCAATAATTACTCCGTAATAAATGTAAAAAACAAGCGGTATAAGCGAATTGTTGATAGAGAAACGATAGAGCGGTTTTGATAATGTGGCTAAAAATGTAAACCGATAACTGTAAAAAATATAACTGGTTATATGAAAGGCCATGACGAAAAAGCCCAAGATTATTCCCATTATTAAATAAGAAATAAAGCTAACTTCACCAAGGTATTCTGGTATTTCAAATAAATAGGGTATGCCAATAGAATTAAAAAACCAACCACCGGCCATACCGAATAATATAAACCAAAACGAAAGCAGTAAAAAACTCCTTCTAAAATGTAAGAAGAGTAATTGAATAGGGAAAAAATGAAATAAAAAGGTGAAAAGTTGTTTCATTATTTCATGATGCCAAATTGCTGAAAATGATGACGAATGTGTTTAAACTGAAGCTGCCTAGTTTCTGTAGCATTTAAGTGGCCAAATGAAGGGTGAAAGGATTGAAAATGAATGTTGTTTAACGTGGTTTCATTAAAAACAGCCAATTGTTTTAAAAACTCAATTTTTGCCTTTTCTAAATCATGGTCAATTTCATTTTCTTCAATTTCATACATTTTTGGTTTGGGTATACCTTGCGTAAACGGCTTATCGCTCATTAAAAATGCTTTGTACTTCGGTAACTTCTCTTCAGGCACTGTAAGTTGCCCTGTGTTTCTCAACATTAAAACCGCTCCAAGGCGTAAATGGTCTACCATTTTTAGCACATTCATTTCTCCCCAAATAGGTTTACTTTTTGCATTTAATTTAACAAGTAGCTGAGGCACTTGATCTTGAAAGAATTCTAAGTGATTATTCATTAAGCTTTGGTTTTACCTCTAAAATAAGCATATCTCCTTTATCTGGATTATAAAAATTGCTGGGAACAAAATTTATTACGTCTTTAAAAATTCTTCGCTTTCTAAAAAAAGATTCAACTGTATTTCTACGTTGTGCTGTAACGCTTTGATGCTTAGAAACCACAATCATTTTGTAATCATAGCCTTCACTCTCTTTAATCATTTCTGCCACAAAGTTTAAATTGTATTCGCCACTTTTTTCTAGAAAGCGCGTATTTTCTCTAAACGGAATATCTCTAAGCACTACACCAAAGGTAATTTGTTTGTTCATTTTATTTGGTTCTACGCTTCTTTCTGAGTTTTTTAAGATTAAAATTTCAACACGTCTGTTTTGCTGCTTGGTTTTTTCATCTACCTCTTTCACTTTAGGTTTTGTATTGCTAAACCCTTGGTAAGACAAACGGGCAGAATCAATGCCATTGTTTATTAAAAAGGTGTAGACCGCCTCAGCTCTTGCAATAGAAAGAGGCATATCATCACTACAACAAACATGGCCTAAAAGTTTAATTTCTAAATCTGCTTGAGTTTGCATAACTTCTAAAAGCTTATATAAAACGGGCATTGAGTAATAATTGGGCAATGCCTGATTACCGACAAACTCAAGGCCATCTAATTGGAGCAAATCGCCTTTCGAAACATTTTTTACATCAATTTCTGTAAAATTTATATCCGTTCCTCCTTCGCCAAGTTTTATATCGCACCGCCTATTTTTATGCCTTGTTTGTGCATCATTCGCGTACGTGGGATTTGATTCTCCAAAGCCAATTACTTTTATTTCTGCGGTTGTTCCACCCTTTTTTAAATATTGTTGCACTGCCTTTGCCCTACGCATAGACAAGTTATAATTGTAGCTGCTGTCTGCCCTGTTATCGCAATGGCACTCTATTACCATGGGGCTTTTGCTTTTTTTGGCCACTTCTATGGCCTTTTTTAATACCTCTGTATAAGATGATTTTATCGTGCTTTTATCAGTATCAAAAAAAACAGAAAAAGGCTGAGCTTTTGCAGCAACCGATAGAATAAGACAGATTAAAAATATGCGCATGGTAAAATGTAATTCAATTTAAAACTGTGTGTGATTCGTTTTAAACTGACGCCTTTATGGTTTAGATAATTAAAACTCAAAAGTGAACATTTAATTTTGCTATGAAGATGTATAATTTTAGTTTTTTCCACATGGTTACTCACGAAACTATTGATGCTTTTTAGAATAATTAATTTTTCTCAACAATATTATTTCCTTCGCTATTAAAAATGAAAATAAATCTAAGATGAACGTATAATTGCTTTTCATATTTTCGCTTTTGTCAGTAAAATGGCATACTTTGCCATAGATTATTGTAAAAATAAAACAGTTGAAAAACGCACCATTCCCAACTTATACAATCGCCCCTATAGACAAAGATTTGTTGAAATCTGAATTGACGCGTGAGCTTTATGTAAGAAGCACGAACAAAAGCGACAATGAGGTTTACATCATTAATCATCATAACGCGCCAAACGTTATGCTAGAAATAGGCCGTTTGAGAGAAGTGAGCTTTGCCATGAGTGGCGGTGGTACGGGAAAACCCGTAGATATTGACGAGTTTGACACCTCTGAAAATTGCTATGAGCAACTAATTGTTTGGGATCCGGAAGAGGAGGAAATAGTAGGTGGATACAGGTTTAAAGACTGTTCTACCATTTGTCATCTAGACCCTCTGCCTTTATCTACACATCACTATTTTACATTTACCGAAGAATTTATGAAAGACTATTTGCCCAAGACAATAGAGCTTGGCAGGTCTTGGGTTCAACCTAATTTTCAACCTTCGGTAGATAGTAGAAAAGGTCTTTTTTCTTTAGATAATTTATGGGATGGTTTGGGTGCCATTGTGGTTAACCATCCGCATATAGATTACTATTTTGGAAAAATTACGATGTATACCAATTTTGACCCTCTAGCAAGAGATGCTGTTCTAAGTTTCATGCATCATTATTTTCCGGCAAAAAAAATGTTGGTAAAACCAAAAAATGCTTTAGAAATAAAACATGATATGTCTGCTTTTACTCACAGTTTAAAAGACCTCGATTTTAAAGAAGGCATGAGAGAATTAATGGCTTTTGTAAAAGAACGAGACGAGAATATACCTCCTCTCTTTAACAATTACATGCAACTCTCGCCAACCTTACAAACCTTTGGCACTGTTTTAAACAATGATTTTGGTGCCGTTGAAGAAACGGGCATCTTGCTTACAATAGCTGATATTTACGAGGAAAAAAGAGAGCGATACGTAGATACGTATATAACCAAATAAAAATGTTTAATTACTAAAAAAGGCGCCCAATTGAGCGCCTTTTCTTATTTCTATATAAACCACCCGTTATTACAAGTGAATCACTTCTCCGTAAGCAGCTGCTGTAGCTTCCATAACAGCTTCGCTCATGGTTGGGTGAGGATGAACTGCTTTTAACAATTCATGACCCGTAGTTTCTAATTTACGTGCAACAACTGCTTCTGCTATCATCTCGGTAACATTAGCACCAATCATGTGGCAACCAAGTAACTCGCCATATTTTGCATCAAAAATCATTTTTACAAAACCATCTTTGTGGCCGGCTGCGCTTGCTTTTCCGCTTGCCGAAAATGGGAATTTACCCACCTTAATTTCGTAACCAGCTTCTTTGGCGGCTTTTTCTGTCATGCCCACACTTGCAATTTCTGGGCTTGCATACGTACAGCCAGGAATGTTGCCGTAATCTAATGGCTCAACGTTGTGTCCGGCAATTTTCTCAACACACAAAATACCTTCTGCGCTAGCCACGTGTGCCAATGCCTGACCTTTAACAATATCGCCAATGGCGTAATAGCCGGGTATGTTGGTTTGGTAAAAATCGTTTACCAAAACTTTGCCTTTATCGGTAGCAATACCAACATCTTCTAAACCAATACCATCAATATTTGCTTGAATACCTACAGCAGAAAGTACAACATCACATGCTATTGTTTCTTCGCCTTTTTTGGTTTTCACGCTTACTTTACAGCCTGTTCCCGATGTATCTACACCGGTAACTTCTGCGCTAGTCATGATGTTAATTTTGCTCTTTTTAAAGCTACGCTCCAATTGTTTAGAAACTTCTTCGTCTTCTACAGGAACAATGTTTGGCATATACTCTACAATGGTTACTTCTGTGCCAATGCTGTTGTAGAAATAAGCAAACTCAACACCAATTGCACCAGAACCAACTACAACCATTTTTTTAGGTTGTTTTGGTAAAGTCATTGCTTCGCGATAGCCAATTATTTTTTTACCGTCTTGCGGCAAATTTGGTAACTGACGGCTGCGTGCACCCGTTGCAATAATGATGTGGTTTGCACTGTATTCTTTTACTTCTCCGGCCTCATCTTTTACCGAAACTTTTTTTCCTGTTTTTACCGTACCAAAACCATTAACTACCGTGATTTTGTTTTTCTTAAGCAAAAACTGAACGCCATTGCTCATACCGCCAGCAACATCGCGGCTACGTTTTATCATCGCATCAAAGTCTTTATCAAAACCTTTAACTTTTATACCGTAATCTTCTGCGTGTTGTATGTATTCAAAAACATTGGCACTTTTTAAAAGTGCTTTTGTGGGAATACAGCCCCAATTTAAACACACACCGCCTAGATTTTCTTTTTCTATAATGGCTGTTTTTAAACCTAATTGCGCAGCACGGATGGCAGTAACATAACCACCAGGACCGCTTCCTACCACTATTACATCAAAATCCATATTTATATTTTTTAATTGATAGCTAAATTTGAGTTCGCGAATTTAAGACTTGCCGAATAAAATGTGTTTAAAAGCAGCATCTATTTCGCGGCAATGCACGAAATCTCTACGCGCACACCTTTGGGCAGCCCTGCTACTTGTACGGTTTCTCTGGCCGGAAATGATTTATAAAAATATCCTCCATAAATTTCGTTAATCACAGAAAAGTCTGCCATATCCATAATAAATATGCTGCATTTTACAACATCGTTAAGGGTAAACTCGGCTGCTTCTAAAACGGCTTTTAGGTTTTTCATAACCATGTGTGTTTCTTCCTCTAAAGAGTCTAAAACCAATTTGCCAGTTTCTGGATTTAACGCTATTTGCCCAGAAACATATAAGGTATTGTTGTGTAAAACAGCTTGACTATATGGCCCAATAGGTGCCGGAGCTTTTAAGGTTTCAATTACTTTTGCCATGTTTTTTAAATTTCGTGCAAATTATACAAATGCCTATTTGCTTTTTCAAATCGAATCATTTTATTCTCTTTTATGCGCATTTTAATTTTAGATAATTATGATTCTTTTACTTACAACCTTTACCATTATGCACGATTGTTCTGTGCAAACGTAACGGTAAAACGCAATGATGAAATTAGTTTAGAAGATGTTGATGAATATTCACACATCATCTTATCGCCTGGACCAGGATTGCCAAACAATGCTGGAATCCTTATGGATGTGCTGAAACATTACGCACATAGAAAACCAATTTTAGGTATTTGCTTAGGTATGCAAGCCATGGCGTTGCATTTTGGAGGATCGCTCTACAACCAAAAAAAGGTGAAGCATGGCATTCAAGAAGTTATAGATGTTGACCTGAATTTTACATTATTTAAAAACCTGCCTACCAAAGTTAAAGTAGGTTTATACCATAGCTGGGCTGTTTCTGAAGAGGATTTGCCAAAAGATCTACAGGTTACCGCGCGGAGTGCCCATGGTGTGATCATGGGTTTGCAACATAATTCTATACCCATTTGCGGTGTTCAGTTTCACCCAGAAAGTATTCTTACTGATTTTGGAAAAGAAATGATTGGCAATTGGTTAAATAAAAAATGAGCAGAAAATCTGCCCATTTTAAATTTACGGAGGTTATATGTGTTTTTAATCGGCTTTAAAGATTTTATAAACCAAACCTGCCAAAATCGCCCCAACAATTGGTGCAACAATAAACAACCACAACTGCCCCAACGCCCAATCGCCAACAAATAAAGCTTGGCTAATGCTTCGCGCAGGATTTACAGATGTATTGGTAACTGGTATACTGATTAAATGTATTAAGGTTAGCATCAAACCTATGGCTAAACCGCCAAATCCTTTTGGTGCTCTGTCGTCTGTGGCACCTAAAATCACCAATAAAAACATAAACGTCATTACTATTTCGGTAATTAGTGCGGCCGTCATACTATATCCTCCAGGCGAATGTTCTCCATAGCCATTGGCCGCAAAACCACCTATTTCGCTGCCATTTCCCGTAACGATAACATACAAAACACCAGCGGCAATAATGCCTCCTAGTATTTGCGCTACAATGTAAGAGCCAAGTTCTTTGGCTTCAAAACGGCCGCCAATCCATAAACCTATAGAAACGGCAGGGTTTAAATGTGCACCAGAAATATGCCCAATGCCATAGGCCATTGTTACAACGGTTAAGCCAAATGCTAGTGATACACCTAAAAGCCCAATACCAACATCAGGAAAGCCTGCTGCAAGCATTGCGCTACCACAACCGCCCAATACAAGCCAAAATGTTCCAATAAGTTCTGCTGTAAATTTTTTCATTTTGTATATATTTTGGTTAATCCTGTTCAATATCAGATTTTTAAAAAATCAACAATTTATTCTCGCAAAAAGTTATTAACGTTTACTTCACAACATTATAGGCTGCAAAGAGGGCGCAAATTGATACATTTGCGCCCCTCAATAAAATCACATAAATATGTCGCAACACCTACTTGCCATCTCCCCTATTGATGGCCGATATGAAAGCAAAACAAAAAGTTTACAAGAGTATTTTTCAGAATTTGGTTTAATGCAATACCGTGTGCAGGTAGAGATAGAATATTTTATCTCGCTAGTAGAAATGCCTTTGCCCCAACTTGCCGATTTTGATCACTCCAAATTTATTGAGCTTAGAGATATCTATTTAGATTTTAGCATAGAATCTGCCCAAAAAATTAAAGAAACCGAAAGCATTACAAACCATGATGTAAAGGCGGTTGAGTATTTTATTAAAGATGAGTTTTCTAAACTTGGATTAGAAAGGTACAGCGAGTTTGTTCATTTCGGTTTAACAAGTCAAGACATCAACAATACCGCTATTCCGCTTTCTATTAAGGAGGCAATGGATAATGTATACATGCCTTTTATTAGCGATGTAATTGTGAGTTTAACTGAGCTTGCTTCTGAGTGGGAAGAAATACCAATGTTGGCTAGAACGCACGGCCAACCTGCTTCACCTACTCGCTTAGGCAAAGAAATAATGGTTTTTGTAGAGCGCTTAGACCAACAGATGAGACAATTAAGGCATATCCCAAATTCGGCAAAATTTGGTGGAGCAACAGGCAATTTTAATGCGCACTCTGTGGCATATCCTAATATTAATTGGCATGAGTTTGGCGACTTTTTTGTTGGAGAATATCTTGGATTGCAACGCAGCAACCCAACCACGCAAATAGAGCATTACGATAATTTAGCCGCACTTTTTGATTGTTTAAAACGAATCAATACCATCCTTGTTGATTTGGCCAAAGATATGTGGACTTACATCAGTATGGACTACTTTAAGCAACGTATTGTTGCTGGCGAAGTTGGCTCATCGGCCATGCCACACAAAGTAAACCCCATTGACTTTGAAAATGCCGAAGGAAATTTAGGAATGGCCAATGCTATTTTTGAATTTTTAAGTGGCAAGCTTCCTGTTTCTCGCTTACAAAGAGACTTAACAGACAGTACTGTTTTGAGAAACATTGGCACACCATTAAGTCACAGCATTATAGCCTTCCAAAGCTTACAAAAAGGGTTAAGTAAGATTATTGTTAATGAAGCAAAAATTGCGGATGAGTTAGAACAAAATTGGGCAGTAGTTGCAGAAGCTATTCAAACCATTTTAAGAAGAGAAGGGTTTCCGAAGCCATATGAGGCATTAAAAGAACTTACAAGAAGCAACAGCAAAATAGACGCAAAATCTATTTCTAACTTTATAGATTCTTTAGATGTTTCTGTAGCCATTAAAAAAGAATTGAAATTGATTACTCCTTCCAACTACGTTGGTCAATAAATAGTTAAGGTATCATATTTACGAAAAGCGCTTTCTACTGGAAGGCGCTATTTTTTATGGCTATAAAATAAAAAACATCCAATATGCAACATTTACCAAAATTATATTTTAGACTAATCTAAAATTATATATTTGCGTAGCTAAACAAATAATTACTTTCGCCTTAAGTTATGCGCATTTTATTCTTTCTTCTATTATCAACCACCACTTTTGCTCAAACTATTATAACAGATCGCCCAGATCAAACCGAGAGTTCATCTACCATACCATTAAAAAGTTTTCAGATAGAATCAGGGTTTCAACTTGGATTGCTTGGTAATGAACCACGCAAAGAATACTCTGCACCAACCGTACTTTTGCGTTACGGAGTACTGAGTTGGTTAGAATTGAGGGCAAACGGCACGTTATTTACTCTGGAAAATAATTCACAAGAAAATGATCCTACTGGTTTTAGTGATTTAGAAATAGGCACCAAAATTCAGATTTTACGTAACAAAAATATCAATACAGAAATTGCCTTTTTAACCCACGTCATCCTCCCTATTGGCAGCCGAAATTTTACCAACAATCAGTTTGGTTCTATTAATAAATTGTCAATATCTCATGAAATAACCAATTGTATAAGCCTAGGTTATAATATTGGCTACAACTTTTTTGGCCAAGATTTTGGAGATTTTACCTATTCCTTGGCTTTGGGTTTTAAACTCTCTAAAAAATGGGGTTTTTATATAGAACCCTTTGGCGATGTTGTCAATTTTGATACCCATTTATCTAGTGCTGATGCAGGCTTTACTTACCTTTTAAAAGATAATTTACAATTCGATTTTTCTTACGGCTACGGTCTTAATTACAGCATGCAATATTTTTCTGCTGGAGCAAGTTGGAATTTTAGATAAATTCTAAAAATAGCATTGTAAACTACTTTGCTTCTACTATTTTCATGCCCTCATGAAAGAAACTGATTTTATACATCAGAATAAGCAAAAATGGCGTGAGCTGGAAGACCAGATTAAAGCAAAACGCAGTGCTAAAGACCACAAACACTTGGCAGATAACTTTGTGCGGTTAAGCGATGATTTAAGCTATGCACAAACCTATTACCCAAGAAGAACGGTGCGTGTTTATTTAAACGCCCTAGCGCAAAAAGTGTATAAAAAGGTTTTTAATGCCCGCACAAAAGACAAATCTAAAAGAGGCCGCTTTTGGACTCATGAGCTGCCTACTGCACTTTGGGAGGCTCGTATAGAATTAATAATTGCACTGATTGCATTTTTAGTTGCTGCCTTTATTGGTGTTGTTTCTAGCAAGTACGACAACAGTTTTGCGGAGCAAATTTTAGGTAGCGGGTATGTAAACATGACCGAAGAAAACATTGCCAAAGGAGACCCTATGGGCGTTTACAAGCAAATGGATGCGCTCCCTATGTTTTTTAGAATTATGTACAATAATCTCCAAGTATCTGCATTTACGTTTATTCTAGGTATTCTTTTGGGCATTGGCACATTGGGTATCATTTTTAAAAACGGAGTTATGCTGGGTGTATTCCAGTATTTCTTCTTTCAAAAAAGTTTAGGTTTTGTAAGTATTTTAACCATTTGGCAGCATGGCACCATAGAAATTGCAAGCATTGTGGTAGCCGGTGGAGCTGGTTTGGTATTAGGGAAAAGCATAGTTTTTCCGGGTACGCTACCGAGAGGTATCTCTTTAAAATTTGGATTTTTAAAAGGGCTAAAAATATTATTAGGCGTTGCCCCGCTAATTGTACTAGCCGCATTTTTTGAAAGTTTTTATACCCGTTTTGATGATCTACCAGATGCGCTTAGAATCATAACAATTTTGGCATCAATAGTTTTTGTGGTGGGCTATTACGTTGTATTACCGTTTAAAAGAGGCAGAAAAATTTCTCTGCTCAAAGATGTAGAAGAAAATTATGGGGCCTCGCATGTAGAGTACCGCGTAGATTATAATCAGCTAAAAAACAATGGCGAAATACTAAGCGATTCGCTTATAATCGTACAGCAAAACTTACCTAAATTTTTGTTTATAGGTTTTATACCAGCGTTGTTTATTACACTCATTAGTCTTACTGTTTCTAGAGATGCGTTTTCAGACTACCTTTATTTTTCTCCCTTAGAGAATAACCTTATTGTGCAATTATATTTTACCTTCTCAGAAGTGGCAAATCGATTAGAGATGTTGGGTCTCTATTTTTCTTTCAGCAATAAATCAACCTTTTACTTTTGGCCTGTATTAGCCCTTGTACTTACATGGATATCTGCCAAAAGCAGCACGTTCATTTTAAAACTTATTCCGCCCGTTGGAGATGGAAAAACAGGCATTAAAAGTTATGTTTTATTCTTTTTCATCCATTTTATTAGCTTGGCCCCATTCTATTTGTCGCTATGGTATGGCATAGTGTACATTGCTTTTGTTTGGCCTATTTTATCCATAGTATGGTTTGTTCACCTGCAAGAAAAAGGGTTAATAAGCAAACATTTTTTCTCAATAACTGCAATTGTAATCAATCAAATGCTCAAGCACATTGGTTTAATTGTTATTTCTGTTTTATTTGGTTTACTGGTCATGCTATTGGTACAATCTCCCGTTTTGTTTTTAGCTTTTCAATTGGCCAATGATTTTATAGGGTTTACAGATTCTAAGGCCATGTATTTCGTAGAGTTTGCGATCATTTTTGTATCGGTATTTACACTTTTTTGCAGCGCCACGTTTATTTCTATAAATGCCTTATTCAATTTTAGAAGCATGAAAGAAATTTTAACTGCGCACCATTTAAAAGCAGAAATAGAATCTATCTCATTAAAAAAATCGTTTTATGGGACGCCAATCAAAAAGTAAATACTTCTTAATAGTGGCGCTTATTTTTTGCACCTTGATTGGTTTTGCGCAAACCATGCCCATAAGCGAAGAAGCGTGGAAAGAAGCCACTGAAGATGTAGATTATGCTGAGCAAGAAAGAGAAAAACAAGACTTGCCAAACGCCCCAAAATTTGATTGGAACATCAACACAACTTTTATAAAATATCTTTTCTTTTTTATTGTTTTGGGCGTATTAATCTATTTTTTAGTTCGCTATTTATTGTCTTTACAAAGCAATGCCAAAGCCGTAGAAAGCAGTAAAATAGAAGTTAATTCATTACAAGAGGCAGAAGAAAACCCAATGCTTGCCGATTTGCATTTTCTAATCAAAAACTTACTGGCAGAACAAAAATTTAGAGAAGCTATAAGGGCCTATTTTTTAATGATTCTTCAAAATTTAAACGAGCAAAAAATAATTCAATACAAAAAGCAGAAAACCAATTTTGATTATGTTTCTGAGGTTTCTATAAAAAATGTTAAGCACGATTTTTTACACCTAACCTACTACTTTGAACGCATCTGGTACGGAGAATCAACCGTTTTAAAAGCTGATTTTAATAAAATAGAACCCCAATTCTTGGCATTGTTAACCAAAATAGAAAATGAAAAGAAGTAACGCCATACTCTTTTTGGTTGCGCTAATTATTATGTTGGCGGTGGTGGCGTATTTTACAATGAGCCAAAACAACAGATATTTCTGGGGAGAATCTCTGCGTACCACCGAAGACCAACCCTATGATGTTTCTATTTTTTATAATCTGCTAGAAAAAAATGGCACCGATACTGAAATAATAAAGCTTGAAAAGAGTTTAAAATACGAACTTGAAAATCGTGATTCAGGCAAGGCGTATACTTACATTGCTATTAGCAGCGGATTTTACCCAGACAGCACAGAGCTTAATGCCTTGCTTGCCTTTGCAAAACAAGGTAACTCCGTATTTATTTCTGCAAAGTCTTTTGGAACCATTATCCCTTTAACCTTAGCTTATGGAGAAGACAGCGTTGCTAAACTAAAAGAGCACTTAAACAATACAGATATTTTTTACAATGTACCCGATTCTATTCATGCCAAGTATGATGAGGCCAGCACCTGGAGCGAAAAAGATAGCATTTATCAAGAATATAAAGATGTGCTTAGAGACAAAGCTTACAACAACTCTATTATTGAATATTTAGACGAACAAAGAGTAACATCGCTACAATTAACCAATGACCACAGTAAAATACCGCTGTATATATTGGTAAGAAAAGACACCATAAGCCGTGAATGGGCTTTTCTTAATTTACCTGGGAAACCATTGGCAATTTACCCTGATGGCCAAACAGCTTGTGTTAGCATCAAGTACGGCAAAGGCAAAATTATTTTTAGCAGCACCCCCATTATTTTTTCTAACTATTATTTGCTTAAACAAGAAAACTTTGTTTTTGTAAACAAGCTTTTATCGGCCACTACTCCCGCTACGTTTTTGGTTGATGATATTTCTAGATACCAATCAGACAACAGTTTGTTTTCGCCAAAAAGCACACTTGGCCAAAGCCCTTTGTCTTTTATTCTAAGTCAGGAAGCATTAAAATGGGCTTGGTACACGCTAATTGTTGCTGTTTTGCTTTTTGTCTCCTTTAAATCTAAACGGAAACAACGCATCATCCCCATACTTAAACCAAACCTGAACACTACATTGGCTTATGCCAAAATGTTTGGGAGTTTACAGCTAAAAGACAAAGACAATACGGCAAAGGGCAAAGAAATTATGCAGCATTTTATGTACCACTTGCGCACGAAAAACAGATGGCAAAAAACCGAAATAAATGACGAATTAAAATCGTTGCTTCTAAAAATGGTTCCGGAACACAACCGAGAAATTCAAATTGTTTTACACTTAGGAACAAAATCAATAGAAGAAAAACCATTGAGCGATTTGGAAATAATAAATCTCTTTAATTACACGAAATTACTGATAGACAAAATATAATGATGGAAGAAAACGAAAACCCAGAAGCGCAAAACCCAGAGGGCAGCTTTAGCCAAAACAACTTGGAAACAGAGGCAGAAAGAGATCAAGAAAACGCAAGCGAAATAATAGAAACCGCACTTGATGAAAACCCGCTAAATGACGAATTAAAAAATTTAGGCGAAAAATTAACAGACGTAAAAACCGAACTTAAAAAGCTCATTGTTGGTCAAGAAGAACTAATAGATTTTTTACTGCTTTCTGTATTGTGTGGTGGTCATGCCCTGGTTGAGGGTGTGCCTGGTATTGCAAAAACACTTACCACAAAACTGATAGCACAGGCGCTTGATGTAGAGTTTTCTCGCATACAGTTTACCCCTGATTTAATGCCTGCTGATGTTGTTGGAACCAATGTTTTTAACATGAAAGCATCTGAGTTTAGCTTTAAAAAAGGCCCCGTGTTTAGCAATGTTGTTTTAATTGATGAAATTAATCGTGCCCCCGCAAAAACGCAAAGTGCCTTGTTTGAGGTGATGGAAGAAGTTCAGGTTACGGTTGATGGAACAACATATAAAATGGATGAACCTTATTTTGTTCTAGCCACCCAAAACCCGCTAGAGCAAGAAGGAACCTACAAATTGCCCGAAGCACAATTAGACCGTTTTTTATTTCGCATTTTAATTGATTACCCAAACTTGGAAGAAGAAATTGCCATCTTAAACAAGTTTAAAAACGATTTTACCCAGGAGCAGAAAAAAGATGTAAAACCAGTTCTTACTAGCGCAGACATAATGGCTTTTAGAACTCTGGTAGAAAAAATAAAAATAGAGGACGGGCTAATCCATTACATCGGCAAAGTTGTGTTAGAAACCCGCAACAACCCCAACCTATATTTGGGTGCTTCGCCTAGAGCATCTTTGGCCATATTAAAAGCCGCAAAAGCAAATGCTGCATTAAACCAGCGCTATTTTGTAACCCCAGACGATGTAAAACGCGTGGCATTTCCTGTGCTCAATCACCGCATTATGTTATCTCCAGAAAGAGAAATGGAGGGTTATGATAGCAAGCAAGTCATTACAGAAATATTAAACAAAATAGACGTACCGCGTTAATGCGATTTATTAAAAATCTATATCTCGAGAATTTTTTCTTCGTTGCACTTGCCATTGTTATAGGGGTGTTGCTCATGGGGTTTGTTTGGCATCCGTTTTTAATTGTGGGGCAAGTATTGTTGGCGCTGCTCTTTCTGGTTTGTTTGGGCGATATTTTTTGGTTGTTTAACAAAAATATTCACATTTCGGCCAAAAGAAAAACCGCCAACTTATTCTCCCTAGGCGATGAAAACAGAATTGATTTGCTACTTAAAAATCATGCGTTAATTTCATTGCAAATAGAAGTTATAGATGAGCTTCCTTTTCAGCTACAGAAAAGAGATTTTAGGCAAGTTGTATTTCTTGCACCAAGAGAAGTAAAAAAAATATCATATACCATTCGGCCCGTTTTGCGTGGCGAGTACCATTTTGGCAACACCGTTATTTATTTACGTAGTAAACTAAAATTGGTTAGCAGACGTATAAATGCCGGGCAATTGCAAATGGTACCTGTTTATCCAAGCATCATCCAAATGAAACGTTTTGAGTTTGCCGCTAACCCCAGGCTATCTCAGTTTTTAGGAGTAAAAAAAATGCGCAGACTTGGCCACAGCTACGAATTTGAACAGATTAAAAATTATGTTCAGGGCGATGATTACCGCAGCTTAAACTGGAAGGCTACCAGCCGACATAACCAGCTTATGGTAAATCAGTTTCAGGACGAGCGCAGTCAACCTATTTATTGCGTGATTGATAAAAGTCGACAAATGCGCCTACCTTTTAAGGATATGAGTTTGTTAGATTATGCCATCAACACCTCATTAATCATCAGCAATGTAGCGCTGCAAAAAAAAGATCGTGCAGGGCTGATTACTTTTTCTGATAAAATTGAAACTGTACTGAAAGCCGAAAACAAAACACTGCAATTAAAACGCATCCTAGAGTCGCTTTACAACCAAAAAGAAAGTTTGCAAGAAGCCAATTTTGAATTGCTTTACAAGGCCATGAAAAGCGTTGTGCGCACGCGCAGCATGATTATTCTTTTCACCAATATAGAAAGCCGGCATACCTTAGACCGCATAAAACCTATTTTAAAACGCGTGGCGAGCTACCACCTTTTGATGGTTGTCTTTTTTGAAAATACAGAACTGGCTGAGTTTGGCGAATCTAATGCCGAAGACATTACAGATGCCTATTTACAAAGTGCCGCCTTGCGCATGAATGATGATAAAAAGTTTCTTACGCAAGAGCTAAAGCAACATGGCGTGCACACCTTATTTACACGACCAGAAAACTTAAGCATAGACACATTAAATAAATACTTAGAATTTAAAGCTCGAGGATTGATATAAAAAAGAAAGCATGAAAAACGTAAAACACCTACTCTACTTTGTATTGGTTGCTACAACCTTTGCATTTACAGCCGATACTAAAAAATTTAAGCTCGATAATTCTTTACTCTGGAAAATTGAAGGAAAGGGAATACAAACATCCTATCTGTTTGGCACCATCCATTTAATGCCCGAAGACCAATTTGTTTTTCATGAAAAAACAAAAACAGCTATGGAAACTTGTGATGCGTTAATGCTTGAATTGGATATTACCGCTCCCAATATGCAAGTAGAAATGATGAAATACGCCATGTTGCCTGATGGAAAAAAATTAAGCGACTATTTATCGACCGCTGATTATGCCACACTAGACTCTGCGCTACTGGCCACATCGGGTATGGGTTTACAAGCTTTAAACACATTTAAACCTTTTGTAATAGAATCTTTTTTTATGCAAAATATGATTGGCAATAAAACAGCTTCGTACGAAATAGTGCTTGCCGATATCGCCAAAGAAACCGAAAACCCCATACTATCTTTAGAAACCATGGAAGAACAAATGACCATGTTTGATGAAGTATCTATTGATGAGCAATTGGTAGACCTGATGAACTATGCGCGTGGAGATGAAGATTTAAAAAAACTCTTTGATGAATTAGTAACGCTTTACTTGGCCGAAGATTTAAACCAACTGGACCAATATATGGCCGGTTATTTTCCAGACGAAAAATGGTTGGAGTATTTGTTATATCGTAGAAATAGTGCTTGGATACCGAAGATAAAAGCCGAAACAGCTAAGCAAAGCATATTTATTGCCGTGGGTGCAGGGCACTTAGGTGGAGAAAAAGGCGTAATTAATCTATTGAGAAAAGAAGGGTTAAAAGTAACTGCGGTGAAATAATTAATTTGTAGAGGCACGCTTCAACCTGTCGTTTATAGCGCGGCCCAAGCCTTCATCTGGCAACCATTCGGCTAACACAACATCTACCGGAAGCGTGTTAAACGCGCGCAACATTGTAAAAAAGTTATAAGCTGCTTCGGTTAAGTTGCCGCTTGGCGATAAAACCCGTTGCAACTTTTTGTCAATTTCTGGCTGATAATCTCTAAATGCTAAAACACCAATTCGTGCATCAGCAAATTCTCCCGCATGCTCATCAAGCAATTTGTTAATTGATTCTCCAACAAAAATTTTCTTTCCCGGATTATAATGAGAAACCAACATTCCCGGGGCGTTTGGGTTAGAGCTTGACGTTTGCACCTCTAATTTGGTTTTTAGTTTTCCTTCTAAAAACTCTAAACTCATTCCGCCCAACCGAAGTACTTTTTTGTTGCCCTTGCTAAAATCTAAAATGGTAGATTCTATGCCCACTGCGCAACTTCCTCCATCTAAAATATAAGGCACTTTTTGGCCCAATTGGTCTTGCACATGTTGGGCCATTGTTGGGCTTACATACCCAAACGGATTGGCACTTGGCGCGGCCAACGGAAAATTTAACGTTTGCAAAAGTTGCAACGTAAGCGGATGATTTGGAACGCGTAAACCCACCGTATGATGCCCAGAAGTTACAATATGCGGTATGATTGGTTGTTTGTCTAAAACAAAGGTTACCGGGCCCGGACAAATTTCTTCGGCTAATTTTAGGGCAATGTCGGGTATGTTTTGCGCGTATTTTTCGAATTGAGCAACATCGGCTACATGTACAATAAGCGGGTCGAAAGACGGACGGTTTTTGGCTTCGAAAATTTTTACAACGGCTTTTTCGCTAAGCGCATTTGCGGCTAGGCCATAAACGGTTTCTGTAGGTATAGCAACCAAATTATTATTGCCAAGCAAGGTTGCGGCATGCAAAATATCTACACCAATGTTTGCCATTACGGTATGCCGATGTATTTATGGGTTTGCAACCCGATGCGCCATTTCGGGTTTTTCATGACGTAATCTGTAATAATGGGCATCATTTTTTCGCGTTTGCTCCACTCTGGCTGTAAGAAAAGTTTACAACTGCTTTTTACTTTTTTGGCGTGCTCTTCTGCCCACTTTAAATCGTTTGTGTTAAACACAATCATTTTTAATTCATCGGCAACGGCATAAAACTCATCGCGTGGCGGCATTGTTTTTTTGGGCGATAAACAAATCCAATCCCAATGTCCGCTTAGTGGGTAAGCCCCAGAAGTTTCTATGTGTATTCTAATACCTTTTTCTTGTAGCGCATTGGTAAGCGGTCCCATGTTCCAAGTGAGGGGTTCGCCACCGGTTACCACAACAGTATCGCTGTGTTTTTTGGTGTTTTCTGCAATTTGCTCTACAGCCGTGGGTGCATGCATAGCGGCATTCCAGCTTTCTTTTACATCGCACCAATGGCAACCAACATCACAACCACCAATACGCACAAAATAGGCGGCCGTACCGGTGTGATAACCTTCGCCTTGTACGGTATAAAACTCTTCCATAAGCGGCACCATGGTACCTGCTTCTATTTCTTTTTCAAAAGCCATGAGGGCAAATGTACGTTAGCTTTTTGAGGTGTGTTTAAACTAATAATAAGTTTAAGTATGCTTTTTTCACATCTAAAAATGTTCTTAATCTGTTGATGTAAATCACGCATAATTTACATTTTACTAAACTGTAGTTTACTGAGTGCTAATAGTATGAGCTGACATTTGCCGCAAACAAAAAATCAAAAATCAATGAAAACACTTCACACAATTATCTTGCTTGCTTTGCTAAATGTAGCCAAACCGGTTAGCGCAAAAGGTACGCATGCAGAACTAGAAAAGATTACGGAAACCGAAAAGTCAAAATCTATTAACTTAGAAATTAAAGGACTGTTTAAAAATTTAAAAGAAGAATGGAACATCCCCAATACGCATGTTATTTATTTAAATCTTGTACCCAAAGATGAAAATAGCATGAATATTACCGATGTAGAAACCGAGAACGAACGATTGCAAAAAATGCTTAATCAGTACTTTAAAGAAAAAAAGGTTGATGTAAAAAGCAAGGAAGCTATTCGCGTACGCGTTCTGCTTTCTAATTAAAAAAAGAAGGTGTCTGAAATTTGATAGCCGTGCTATTTGGGGTAAAACGAAACACAGAGGTGTTAAACCCATTGGCCAAGGGCTTTTTCAGACACCTTCTTTGTTTTTATTTTTTTATTTACCAATGGTTGATGATGATTTTAACCATGCGCTCTTTTGGTTTTTGCTCTTTGTACAATTGATTTTTATTGGAAAATTTTCTTTTAACCATTACAGTTGCTACTGCGTTATTCCGCCATTATGTAACAAAGAGAAACCACGCAAAAAGTTTTGTGAAGCAAAAGCGTTTAGATACAAGTAGTTATTTTGTTTTTTTAAATGTTTCTATTTCATCAAGGTAGTTTGTTCGCTCAGCTTCCGAGATGGAATCATCTGCTTTTATGAGCTCTATAGCTTTGTTGAGATACTGCTCGCCTCGCTTATAATTTTGTTGCGTGTAGTAAATTTCTCCAATCCAGCTGTAGTAGCTATAATCTTCTGGATATTTTTCTAGCGCCTTTTGCAAAATTTCTAGTGTAAAGTTTAGTCGATTTTGGCCATATATACCGTCATAATCATTGTAATACTCAGCAGCAATGCTGTTAAAGAATAACTCAGACGGTTGTATGGTAAAACCCAATTCTACCGATAACGATTCATATATTTCATGAAATTCATCCCTCGGAACTTTGTTTCTAGATTGCTTTGCAAGGGCAAAACACAAGTCTATTCTTCGGCCGTAATCTTTAAAAATTTGGCTTAATGCATTGCTTACAGTTACTCCCGGAGTAACATCATGTGCTACCTGATGCTTGTAGAATTTCCACTCTAAGTTTTTAGGTAATTTTCTCGCTATTAAATACGCGTTTAAAGTATCTACGGCCGTTTCATGCAAGTCGCCATAGGCGTGTTCTCCTACCGAAAAAAAGTAAAAGTATTTATGCGAACGCAACGGAATTGCTTGTAAGAAATCTTCAAACTGTGCTTGTTGGTTTTTATCTCCAAAATCGAAATTTGCTACACTATTTGCTATTGTCCCGTTAAAAAAATCTGGACTTTTGGTTAAGGCATACGAAGAAAAAATAGCTGTGCGCGAATGCCCTATCAGCAAATTAAAGTCAGCAATTAGGTAATTTTTCTTCAATTCATTATTTAACTCTTTTTCTAAAAATTGTATAAAATCATCTGCTTGTCCTCCAGTAATATTAGGGTTTGTCCAAGAATTTCTGTTTTTCCAAGGAAATGAAATACCTATAACAATTGCTTCGGGCATCCACTGTAACGTGCTTAAATAATCTATTGTATACAGGTTATATGCGTAATTATTTTGCAACTGCCGGTCTAAGAGATATAGTATTGGGTAGGCAGTGTTTGTTTGCTTGGCAAGAGATTTGGGTAAGGTTATTTCTATACTTACGGTGTCTTTTAATGCTTCCGAATAAATCTGTGTTGCAATGGGCTTATTGTAGGATGAGAATTCTTGCGCATTAACAGCGCTTGTAAGAAGTAGTACGAAAAATAAAATGTAATGTTTTCTCATTTGCATTTTTATGGGTTGCAGGTTTATATTCTTCAATTTTTGTAGAATGTATTAGCGCTCTGTTTCATAAGGATTAAGGTTAATTCTTTGTTGTTTATATAGCCAAAAGAATTCCTTATTGGCAGCTATTCACTCACATCATCTAAACAAATGTAAAGTGCGTTTTTCTTCTCAATTATAGCAAATAAACACGTTGATGGTGAATAATTCTCTTGTTGGCAAACCATAAAAAAAGGCCGCTTAAATGGCCTTTCATTATCAACAAATTTATATTGGTCATTTATTCCCACTCTACATTCAGTTCTTTTAAGGCTTCATTTAATGCAGCAGAAGAATCTGGATCTATAGCAAATGTGTGTATGGTTACTTTTTTATTGTTTGTTTTTAAGATGTAATCGCCAGCAAACTTTTTAACCCGCTTTATTTCAGTAAGGTTTAACGTTTTCCCAAAAGGACCATTCACATTTAAAAACCCATTTTCTATGGTTCTGTATGCATATTTTTTGTGATAAAAATAGATAGCAAAATAAGCGGCAGAAATAATCAACCATCCGTAATCTAACCAATGCATGTTTTCGGCAAAGAATAGCTTAAGACCAAAAAACGCAAGCCAAACGATGCCAAAAAACAGATTAAATTGTAACGCTCGGTTTTTATATTTAATTCTCATTTCTGAATGCTTAATCTTTAAAATCAATTGCTTTTAACGTGTTCCTCATTAAAGCGGCTCTGGTCATGGGGCCAACACCACCCGGAACTGGCGTAATAAAGGCACATTTGGGAGCTACCTCATCAAACTTAACATCGCCTTTAAGTGCAAACCCAGATTTTTTGGTTTCGTCTTTTACACGTGTAATGCCAACATCTATAACGGTGGCACCTTCTTTTATCATGTTGGCGGTAACAAATTCTGGTCGGCCCAAAGCCGCTACCACAATATCGGCATTGTAGCAAAGTTCTACTAGGTTTTTTGTACGGCTGTGCGCCAAGGTTACAGTGCAATTGCCCGGCTCCGTGGGCATGCTAAGTAAAATACTCATGGGTCTGCCCACAATATTGCTTCTGCCAATTACAACACAATTTTTGCCTGAAGTGGGTACGTTGTATCTTTTTAAAAGCTCCATTATTCCCCATGGGGTTGCCGAAATAAACGTATCTAGCCCTAACACCATTTTGCCAACACTGGCAGGATGAAATCCATCCACATCTTTGGCAGGATCTATGGCCAACAAAACACGTTGTTCATCTATGTGTTTGGGTAGAGGCAACTGCACAATGTAGCCATCAATTTCAGGATCGTTGTTTAAAGCTTCTATTTGCTTTAAAACATCTTCTTCAGATGTTTCTTCCGGTAACTCTATGTGTGTAGATTCAAAACCTACATCGCGGCAATCTTTAACTTTTGCATTTACATATGTTTGGCTTGCTCCATCAGAACCCACTATAACGGCTGCCAGATGTGGCACTTTTTTTCCACTTGCTTTTAATTTTCCAACCTCCACTGCTATTTCTTCTCTTATTGCTTTAGAAGTTGCTTTGCCATCAAGTATTGTCATAATGTGTGGAGTTAAAAAATTAATGCATTAAAAATCGTGGAATTTACTCGGTATGTAATTATTAAAAACTGATTTGTGTCAATATTAGGCAGGAAAACCAAAGTCCTACATACCTTTCATCATATTCATCATATTTCGTTTGCCTCCGGGGTTTTGCATCATCTTCATCATTTTGCGCATATCTTCAAATTGCTTCATCAGCTTGTTTATCTCCGTAATATTCTGTCCGCAACCTTTAGATATTCTTTTCTTTCTGCTCCCATTAATAACTTCCGGATTTTTTCTTTCGTAAGGCGTCATACTATGAATGATTGCTTCAATATGTTTAAAAGCGTCATCATCAATATCAATGTTTTTCATGGCTTTGCCCATACCCGGAATCATGCCCATTAAATCTTTCATGTTCCCCATTTTCTTAATCTGTTGTATTTGATCTAGAAAATCGTCAAACCCAAATTTATTCTGCGCAATTTTCTTACTGATTTTGCGCGCTTCTTTTTCGTCAAACTGTTCTTGTGCGCGTTCTACCAAGCTAATCACATCGCCCATACCCAAAATACGGTCGGCCATACGGTCTGGATAAAACACGTCAAGTGCATCCATTTTTTCTCCGGTACCAATAAATTTTATGGGTTTGGTAACTACGGCATTAATGGTTAACGCTGCACCACCACGGGTGTCTCCATCTAGTTTGGTAAGAATTACGCCTGTAAAATCTAGCAAATCGTTAAACGCTTTGGCTGTGTTTACGGCATCTTGCCCTGTCATAGAATCTACTACAAACAGTGTTTCGTCTGGTTTTACAGCATTATGGATGTTTTTAATCTCATCCATCATTTGGGTGTCTATAGCCAAACGCCCTGCGGTATCTATAATAACCACATTGTGGCCATTTGCTTTTGCATACGCAACAGCTTCGGTAGCAATTTCTACGGGATTTTTGCTTTCTTCTTTGCTAAAAACATCAACCTTTAATTGCTCACCTAAAACTTTTAATTGGTTTATGGCCGCTGGGCGATAAACATCACACGCTACCAAAAGTGGTTTTTTTGTTTTTTTACGATGCAAGTAATTGGCAAGTTTTGCCGAGTGCGTGGTTTTACCAGACCCTTGCAAACCCGCCATTAATATGATGGATGGAGAAGATTTTAGCACCAACTCTTCCGCTTTTCCACCCATGAGCAAGGCCATTTCGTCTCGTACAATCTTGGTCATTAACTGACCTGGTTTTAAGCTTGTTAAAACGTTGCTCCCGAGGGCCTTCTCCTTAACCTTAGAGGTAAATTCTTTGGCAATTTTATAACTAACATCCGCTTCTACTAAGGCCTTTCTAATTTCCTTTACAGACTCTGCAATGTTTATCTCTGTGATTTTGTTTCTACCACTTAAAACATGAAACGCTTTATCTAATCTATCATTTAAACTCTCAAACATGGGGCTATAAAATTTTTAAGGTTCGCAAAAATAACAATAGCAAGGTTTTTATGGTTGATAATTTTTTTATTTAATCTTTTGCTTTTTCTATTCTAAATCCTAATTTCACAACGAACATTAAATCAAAATAAATATGAAATTTTTACGCAATTTAGTAGCAGCTACAGTAATCTTCGGTATGGCATCCGTAACAACAGGATGTTTTGGTAGTTTTCAACTAACAAGAAATTTTTACGAATGGCACGACTCTACATTTGACAACAAGTTTGTAAAGTCTTTACTGTTTTGGATTCCATTTAGTTTTGTTTACACTATTACGGCAATGATAGATACCGTGATTTTAAACTTAATTGAATTTTGGAGCGGAAGCAACCCGATTAGCATGGAAGAAGGTGATTTTGAATCTGAGCACCACACTTATGCTGGCGTTGATTATAAGGTAGAGGCTACAAAAAATCAGTTTAAAATAATTACGTTAAGTGGTGCCGATGCTGGCAAAATTGATGTTATGCGTTTTGATACTGAAACAAAAACGTGGTTTTACGAACAAGGTAATAAGTCGATTGCGGTAATGTCTTTTGAAGAAGATGAAAACATGGAATATGTTAGTCTTTACACACCTTCTGGAGACAAAGTGAAGTTTGACGCGAACAATACAGACAAAGCAGATATAGCAAAAAGATATAATGATGCAGTAGATTTTAGCACTGTTGCAAACAAATAATTTTTTAAAAGAGAATATAAAAAGGCGCTCAATGAGCGCCTTTTTTAATTTAATAATGTGTACTACGCTGCTTTTTTGGGAATTCGTTTTAGGGTATCTAGTAAATAATCCCAAAACTTTTGCACCGAGCTTATTTGAACTTTTTCGTCTGGACTATGTGCCCCACGAATATTTGGCCCAAATGAAATCATTTGCATTTCTGGGTAATTTGTTCCTAAAATGCCACATTCTAAACCTGCATGGCAAGCCATTACTTTAGGTTCTGAGTTAAATTTTTCTCTGTATAAATCACTCATTAAACTAACGATGGCAGAGTCAGGCTTTGGTGTCCAGCCTGGGTAAGAACCGGATGCCGTAATTTTTGCGCCAATGCCAGAAAAGTTTGCTTCAATGTTTTGTACTAAATCTAGTTTTTCTGAATCTACCGAACTGCGTGTTAAACAAAGTATAGATACTTCGCCTTTTCTAACCAGCACGCGCGCTAAATTGTTAGATGTTTGAACTAACCCTGGTATGTCCGGGCTCATTCTATAAATACCGTTATGACAAGCATAAATAGCGGCTATTAGCTCATTTTGCCCTAACGATTGCATCACGCGTTTTGGCAATTCTGTAGGTGTTGCCACTATTTGTATATGCGGATCTGTAGTGCTGTGCTCTGCCTTAATAATGGCCGCCTGGGCTATAATGTGTTCTTCAAACTGCAGGGCTTTATCTTTATTTACCACAACGGTTGAAAAAGATTCTCGTGGAATTGCGTTTCTCAATCCTCCCCCATCAATTTCATTTACATGCAATTCAAAATTGGCATGAGAGTTATACAGAATACGATTCATTATTTTATTTGCATTTCCAAAACCTCTGTGGATATCCATACCACTATGGCCACCATTTAAACCGTTTACAACAATTTTATAGGCACAAGAATTTGGTTTTACATTCTCTTGAAAATACGTTTTTGCAATAGTGATGTCTATTCCTCCTGCGCAGCCAATGCTTAATTCATCATCATCTTCGGTGTCTAAATTCAGCATAATTTCTGCATCTAGCATACCTCCTTCTAATCCCATAGCCCCCGTCATGCCTGTTTCTTCATCAATGGTAAAAAGGGCTTCCAGTGGTGGGTGAGGAATATTTGTAGACTTTAACAAAGCCATGATAGCGGCTACACCCATACCATTGTCTGCTCCAAGCGTTGTACCGTCTGCTTTTACCCAATCTCCATCAACATACATTTTAATTCCCTCTTTCTCAAAATCAAAGTTGGTGTCTGCATTTTTTTGATGAACCATATCCAAATGACTTTGCAACGCGACCGTTACCCTATCTTCCATACCTAGGGTAGCTGGTTTTTTTATGATGACGTTACCCACATGATCTACTACGGTAGGTAAGCCCAAACTTTCGCCAAAATTTTTGGCAAACTCTATTACTCTTTCTTCTTTTTTACTTGGTCTTGGCACTGCATTTAAATCGGCAAAATGCCCCCAAACACTTTTGGGCTCTAAGTTTCTTACTTCTGTACTCATGTATATCTGATTTCTAAAATGTAAAATGTCCCTTTTGTATAGGGACATTTAATCGTTTATTAATTACTCTTTTTTTTCCAATAATTTCGACACTTTGTAACCTCTTCTCTTTCTGCTGGTGTTACCCCCATATAATCTAGGCTATCGGCTGCTTTTAGTGCAACGCTTTCTGTAGAATCATTTAAGCTTTTTAGCAATTCCCTTTTTACATTAATCATATTTATTGTAGCCAAAATACCAATGGCATTTAGCTTTGTATCTATGTCTCCTGTTTCAAGCAAGGCAACTACTTTGTTTAGGCGTTGGTTTGCTACCCATTCCCTCATTTTTCTGGCACTTACAGACCTATTTGTTCTTTTACCAAACAACATACTTTACCGTATTTTTAAGTTAACCAATGTATGCATTGTAATTAGCCTAGCCAAACAAATTTTATAGTTTGGATTAAGTCTGGATGCAAGCTTTTTGCCACGGGGCAGTTTAAACCAGCTGCCTTTAATTGACGTTTTTCACTGTCTGAATAAACCCCCGAAATGTGTAGCGTTAATCTAATTTCTGCAATGCGTCTGGGATTAGATTCCATTATTTTTTCTACATCAACTTCTATCTTGCCCAAAGCAATATTTACATTATTTGCTTTAATGCCCATAATGGTTAACATGCAGCTTGCCAATGATGTTGCAGCCATATCGGTAGGAGAAAAAGCTTCTCCTTTACCATTGTTATCTAAGGGTGCATCCGTTACAATTTTGTCTCCGGAATTAAGGTGTGTTGCTTCTGTTCTTAAATTCCCAAGATAAATTACTTTGCTTGTCATGTTTATTTTATTGAGTGTTCAGTTATAAACTTTAAGGCTTGTTCTTCCATCCAATGCCATTTGCTGCCGGGTTGTGTAAAGGCTACATGGCCACCAAAATTAGTAATGACCAATTTTAAATTTTCTGAATTCTCTGCTTCTTCGTATGGATAACAGTTTGTTCCCAGCATGGGGTCATCTTTTGCCTGAATTAACAAAGTAGGCAAGGTAATGCTTGGCAAATACGGTCTGCTACTGGCTTTTTGATAATAATCTTTTGCACTTAAGAATCCGTGTAATGGTGCGGTATAATATGTATCTAAATCTGTTAATGTTTTTACATTTTTTAAATGCCTTGTATCTATTTGATTCGGCATCACTAAAGCCTTTTTCTTTACTTTCTCTTTAAGCGTACGCAAAAAATTATTGTGATATAATTTGTTTCTTAGTCTGTGAATTTCTTCCACACAACTAAATAAATCGATGGGGCTAGAAATGGCCACCACACTTTTTAAATTACTTGGTTTATTCCAGTCTTCTCCTAAATATTTCAAAACAACATTTCCACCCAAAGAATAACCAATGTAGTGTACCTCTTTATAATGCAACGTTTGTTTCATCACTTCCTGCAAATCATCAGACACGCCATGATGATACATTCTGGGCAATCTATTTATTTCTCCGCTACATCCTCTATGATTCCACGCGAGCACATCAAAACCATTTTGAAAAAATAAGTGGGCAGCCGCCAAATTGTAAGATGAGTTTGAACTACCTTCTAAACCATGCCCGAGCACAACCAATTTTTCAGCGTTTTGATTGTGCCAATCCAAATCTAAAAAATCGCCATCGGGTAATTCTAAACGTGTTCTTTTCCAAGCTATGCGTTTAGGTTTTCTAAACAATGCAGGGTAAATGGTATGAACGTGTGCATTCTTAAAAAACAGACTAGGCTTGTAATTTTCAAAGATTATTGGCATTGGCCGAATTTATTATTTTTCTTTTGGCAAACGTGCATAATTACTAAAAAAGAAAATTATTTACCCTTACCAACCACGAAGCTTTAGCCTTCTTTTTTCGTGAAAAAACAGTTTTCATTAAATACCTTTACGGCCCTAAAAAAAAATTACATGAGCTCAACCATATTCATAGGAACACAAACTTTATCGCTTTTAAAAGTTGCTGATATTATACAGAATAACAGAACAATTGCATTGAGCCCTGAGGCCGAAAATGCAGTGGTAAAGTGTAGAGAATATTTAGACCAAAAAATGTTGGCACACCAAGATCCTATTTATGGAATTAATACAGGGTTTGGTAGTTTGTATAACATTAAGATAGATTCTTCTCAGCTGGAGCAATTGCAAGAAAATTTGGTGATGAGTCATGCGTGTGGTGCAGGCGAAGAAGCTCCACTAGACGTTGTAAAAATCATGCTTTTGTTGAAAATAAAAAACATGGCTTTTGGGCATTCTGGCGTGCAGCTAGAAACGGTGAACAGACTGATTACTTTTTTTAACGAAGATTGTTTTCCGGTTGTTTATCAGCTTGGTTCTTTAGGGGCATCGGGCGATTTAGCCCCGTTGGCGCACTTAAGCTTACCACTTTTGGGCATGGGCGAAGTGTATTTAAAAGGCAAAAGAATGCCTACGGAAAAAGCTTTAGAAAAGTTAAACTTAGCACCAATTAAATTAAAGAGCAAAGAAGGCTTGGCCTTGCTTAACGGCACCCAATTTATGAGTGCTTACGGCATTTGGAGCTTGCTAAAATCTTACAAGCTAAATTACCTTGCCGATTTAATTGGCACGATTTCTTTAGAGGCCTTTGATGGTCGTAAAGAAGCGTTTGATGTTAAATACCATAACGTAAGGGCACATAATGGACAAGTACAAACGGCCGAAAACATAAGAGAATTTTTAACCGGAAGCGAGCTTATAGAGCGCCCCAAAAAACACGTACAAGACCCTTACTCTTTTCGTTGTATGCCGCAAGTACATGGTGCCAGCAAAGACACCATTGCATATGCAAAAAGTGTTTTAGAAACAGAAATCAACTCTGTTACCGATAACCCAATTATTTTTCCCGATGAAGATGAGATTATTTCTGGCGGAAATTTTCACGGACAACCATTGGCGTTAACGCTAGATTTTATGGCCATTGCCATGGCCGAAATTGGAAATATTTCAGAACGCAGAGTGTATCAACTTATACATGGTTTGCGCGGATTACCTCCGTTTTTGGTTGCAGAGCCCGGGCTAAATTCTGGGTTGATGATTCCTCAATACACCGCGGCCAGCATTGTTAGTCAGAACAAACAGCTTTGCACCCCGGCTAGTGTAG
Source organism: Bacteroidia bacterium (assembly GCA_030424545.1). Classification (GTDB taxonomy): domain Bacteria; phylum Bacteroidota; class Bacteroidia; order Flavobacteriales; family Schleiferiaceae; genus JAUHWL01. The sequence goes on along the minus strand of JAUHWL010000003.1, from coordinate 295,898 downwards.
ATAGTATTGAAAGCAGCAATGGCCAAGAAGACCATGTAAGCATGGGAGCCAATAGCGCAACCAAACTACACAAGGTAATTACCAATGTGCAACAGATTTTGGGTATCGAATTGCTAAACGCATCTCAAGCCCTGCATTTTAGAGACGGAAATACTTCTGAGTTTTTAGCCGAATTTGTTGATATCTATAGGGACACCGTTCCGTTTGTAGAAGTAGATCGTTACCTACATGAAGACATTATTCTAAGCAACAACTTCATTGAGAATTTAGACATAGATCCTGAGATTCTTTATTCTTGAGGAAAGACCAGCAATTCATCGGCATTTCCACTTATTTCGGGTTGAAAAATGGAATGTATGATGTCGTATTCAGCTTTTAACACGGTTTGCAATTCAGCTTTTATAAGTTCGAATTTGCTAATTTGTACATCTTCTTCAAGTAAAACATGTGCTTCAAAATGAATAGCCTCATCATCTAATCGCCATAAATGCACATGGTGTACTGCTTTTACACCAGAAACTTTGCACAGCCTGTCGCAAATTTCTTTAATGGCTAAATGGCTAGGCGCAAACTGCATCAATACAGAGGTAGTGTGTAAAAAAAGTTTGCTCGACATATAGATTAAATACACGCTAACAACAATGGTAATGGCACTATCTACCCAATAAATTTGAAAAAAGTGCATGGCCAATCCACCAATTAGCACCGCAATGCTTGTGGCTAAATCAGCAATAAGGTGTAAGTATGCCGCGCTCATGTTGCTATCGCCATCTTTTACCTTAGAAAGTAAAAGTACACTGCCACCGTTTACAACAATACCCGCAATGGCAAGCCAAATAACATAATTGCTTAAAATGGGTTCGGTATTCCAAAGCCTCCCAATAGACTCAATAATTAAATAAATAGAAATGCCTATAAGCGCAAATGCATTTATAAATGCAGCCAATATTTGTGCTCTTTTAAACCCAAAAGTTCGCTCTTCGTCTTGGTTTCTGGCCGCCAATTTATTTGCCGTATAGCTAATGATTAGCGATAAAACATCACTAAAATTATGCAATGCATCACCCATCAACGCTAAACTTCCCGATAACAAGCCTCCTATAAATTGCGCAATGCTGATGGCTAAATTGAGCAGTATTGCAATCACCAAGGGTTTGCCCTTCATGCTATGCGAATGATGATCGTGATTATGGGTGTGGTGTGTGTTTGACATTTAGTTTTTAAGAATACCGAAAATACACTTGTTATTAGTGAATTGAAAATGATATTGATTACTTTTTTTAATGCCGTGTACTAACAACCCTACTATATCAAAAGATAAATCTCTCTATAATTAGAACATTTAATTCACAATGTTGTTAAAAAATGGCCTTGCAAAAGCATTGTGTTTGAAAGTCTTTGGCAGGAGCTATATACACCTCATCAGGTTAAAATATTAAATGATTTTTAAAGCATTTTTTTATGGGTTTTTATCAATTTAAAAAAACACAACTCTTTCATAATTCGGTAGAAGAACTATGGGATTTTATCTCGAGCCCGAAAAACCTAAAACGCATTACACCAAAGTATATGGGGTTTGATATTACCACTGAAGATTTGCCCGATAAGATGTATGAAGGTATGATTGTTTGCTACAAAGTTTCTCCTCTATTGGGGATAAAAACCACTTGGGTTACAGAAATTACCCATGTAAAAAACCAGAAATATTTTGTGGATGAGCAACAAATAGGTCCGTACAAATTATGGCATCACCAACATTTTCTTGAGAAAACAGAAAATGGTACATTAATGACAGATATTGTGAGCTACCAACCTCCTTTGGGGATTTTAGGTAGTGTTGCAAATCAGCTCATTATTAAAAATAAACTCAAAGAAATATTTGATTACAGAACAAAAGCCCTGAATGAAATTTTTTAAACCAAACGTGTTGTTAAATACTGAAAATCGCCCTATTTAAAGATGCTTAAAAAAACCTTTCTCTTCCTTATTTTAAATTTTACCGCCTTGGCTTTAGGCGGATTGTTTACCGGGTCTGGTGTTGCTTCGCAATGGTATCAGAATCTGCACAAAGCACCTTGGACACCTCCGGGCTGGATATTTGGTAGCGCTTGGACGCTCATCATGATTTGCTTTTCCATTTACATGGCTTATTTAATTTCTCAATCAAATCAGGGTAAAAAAATCATTTCCCTCTTTGTCATCCAATGGATCTTAAATGTTGCTTGGAACCCTGTTTTCTTTTATTACAACAACATAACAGCAGGCTTATTCATCATTGTTTCGCTTACATTTTTAGTAGGCTACTTTTTATTTCAGTTTAAAAAAGACCTCGGCATAAAAAGCCTCTTAATTGCCCCCTATTTTATTTGGCTTATCATAGCCACATCATTAAACGCATATATCTTACTTTACAATTAATTTATGAAGAGCATCTCTATTTTTTGGTTTAGAAGAGATTTAAGACTGGAAGACAACACTGCCCTTAACAAAGCACTTGCCCAAAATAGCAACGTTTTACCACTCTTTATTTTTGACGATCAAATTGTTTTAGACCTCCCAAATGATGATGCTCGAATAAGTTTTATCTATAAAAACTTACAAAAAATAGACGGCCGGTTAAAAGAATATGGCTCTTCTCTTTTATGCCTTAAGGGAGACCCTCTGCACGTTTGGAAAGAATTATTAAAAGAACATCACATTAAAAACGTATACGTTAACAAAGATTATGAACCTTACGCCAGACAAAGAGATGAACAGGTTGAACATCTATTAAAAGAACACAACGTTGCATTTTTTTCTTTTAAAGACCAAGTTATACATGAAGAACATGAGGTACTTAAAAATGATGGCACACCTTACACCGTGTTTACGCCATACAAAAATAAATGGTTAAGCGTTTATCATCCCCAAAAACCATCACCTTTAGTGGCACCGCAAAACTTAAGACAAGAAACTGAACGTTTTCCTAGCATAGCGGAATTTGGTTTTACTGAATCTAAAATCATTGTGCGTGATTATAACTTGGCTATTGTTGAAGACTATCATGAGAAAAGAGATTTTCCCGATGTAGATGCTACCAGTTATTTAAGTCCGCATTTACGGTTTGGCACCGTAAGCATAAGAACTATTATTAAAGAGCTTAATGATAGAAATAAAACGTTTTTAAGTGAATTGATTTGGCGAGAATTTTTCATGCAAATCTTGTTTCATTTTCCTGATGTGGTTACCCATAATTTTAAACGGAAATATGATGGCATTACTTGGTTAAATAATGATGAACATTTTGCCAAATGGTGCCAAGGAAAAACAGGCTACCCTATGGTAGATGCTGGCATGAGACAGCTAAACACTTCCGGTTATATGCATAATCGGGTGCGGATGATTACAGCCGGATTTTTATGCAAACACTTGCTAATAGATTGGCGGTGGGGCGAAGCTTATTTTGCAAAAAAACTTTTAGATTTTGAATTGGCCTCTAACAACGGAAACTGGCAATGGGCAGCGGGTACAGGTTGCGATGCAGCACCCTATTTTAGAGTTTTTAATCCTATAGAACAATTAAAGAAGTTTGATAATAAAGGTGTTTACGTAAAAAAATGGATTCCAGAATTAAATACACTAGATTACCCTAACCCAATTGTTGAACACAAATTTGCCCGGAAAAGAGCTTTAGAGACCTACAAAATAGGTATAGAAGCGTAACCGTAAATATATATCTGGATTAATAGAATGCCTTTATTTTCTGGTTTTCACAAGGGCATAATCAAACCTTTTAACGTGTATATTCTTTTTGGGTAAAACACACAAATACAATGCGATTTATTTATGTTTACATCGCGAAATTGAAACTAGATTCCGCTTTTAAAACAATAGAGCTAGCACTAAAGCATTAAATTTTTTTGATAAAAAACATGATTGAAAATATAGAAAACATAGAGCTACAATACTTAACGCTTACAGACTATAAAGAACTAAAAGCGGCTATGATTGAAGCCTACTCTAATATGCCAAATTCCTACTGGAAAGAATCTCATATAAAGTCGCTCATCGAAAAATTTCCAGAAGGACAAGTTGTTATTAAAATTAACGGAGAATTAGCCGGATGCGCATTGTCTATTGTGGTGAACTATAGCGATTTTGACGAACACCATACCTACAAAGACATCACAGGGAATTATACGTTTGAAACTCATGATATTAACGGAAGTGCCCTTTATGGAATTGATGTTTTTATAAAATCTGAATTTAGAGGATTACGCCTTGGCCGTAGATTATATGATTATAGAAAAGAGCTGGCTGAAAAACTAAACTTAAGAGGCATTGCCTTTGGTGGTAGAATACCCAATTATCACAAATACGCACAAGAATTAACGCCAAAACAATATATAGAAAAGGTAAAAAGAAAGGAAATAAATGATCCTGTTTTAAACTTTCAAATGTCTAACGATTTTCATCCTTCTAAAATATTAAAAGGTTATTTAGAAGGTGATGAAGCAAGCAATGAGTTTGCCGTTTTGCTGAAATGGGATAACATTTATTATGAAAAAAAATCTAAAAAGGCAGCGACAAAGAAGAAGATAGTTCGTTTGGGGCTTATTCAATGGCAAATGAGACTCTATAAAGATTTAACAGAATTAATGCAGCAAGCTGAGTATTTTATTGATGCCGTTTCTGCATATCGTTCAGACTTTGCCTTGTTTCCAGAATTTTTTAATGCGCCTTTAATGGCCGATAACAATCATTTGCCAGAGTCTGAAGCCATTCGTGAATTAGCAAAATACACCCCAGAAATTGTGCAGAAATTCTCCGAATTGGCCATTTCATACAACATCAATGTAATTACCGGAAGCATGCCCGAAATTAGAGACGAATTGCTTTACAACGTGGGCTACATCTGCAAAAGAGACGGAACTACAGAACGCTACGAAAAGTTACATGTTACGCCAGACGAAGCCAAAGTTTGGGGCCTACAAGGCGGAAATGAACTAAGAACTTTTGATACTGATTGCGGCAAGGTGGGCGTACTTATTTGCTACGATTCTGAATTCCCAGAATTAAGCAGATTATTGGCTGATGAAGGTATGGACATTTTGTTTATCCCATTTTTAACCGATACACAAAACGGATACTCTAGAGTGCGCCATTGTGCACAAGCCCGCGCCATAGAAAATGAGTGTTATGTGGCTATTGCGGGTAGTGTGGGCAACCTACCAAAGGTTCACAATATGGACATCCAGTTTGCCCAATCTATGGTATTTACACCGTGCGATTTTTCTTTTCCGGCAAACGGAATTAAAGCCGAAGCCACCACCAACACAGAGATGATTTTAATATGTGATGTGGATATTGATTTACTGCGTGAGTTGAATAGATTTGGTAGCGTACGAAATTTAAAAGACAGAAGAAAAGATATTTTTGATTTGAGGAAAACCGCTTCGAAATAAAATAGAAACAAGCATTAGACTTTTTTGTGATTTAAAAAAACTACTTATGAAGTTAATTCAAATGGGTTTGTCAATTTTATTGGCCGTGTTAATATCTTCTTGTTCCACACATTTTGGATCAATGAGCACCCCTTTGTTAGACGAAGATTATGTGTATGAAGATATAGCATTTGGTGTAAGTCAAACCAATCATTTTTTTGGAATTGGTGGACTCTCTAAAGATGCAGTCGTTTTAGAAGCCAAAAGACAACTTTTTTTAAACCGCCCTCTTTCCAAAAATGAATCTTACGCTAATTTTAGGGTTTGAAAATCAGAAAAAGGTGCGTGTATTATTTTTAAATGAACAGAATAAATACAAATCAAAAACGAAATCTATTTTTAAAATATATACCACAAAAGGATCTTATAAAGGCTTAAAAAAAGGCGATTTTATTAATAACCCAACGATTGATGTAAAAGGTGTTATTGATGCCGTGGGATTAAAAAAATTCATTTATACTGATAAATACTCAATACCTTATAAATCGAGATATCCAAAACAAATTGAAACTAAAAAACAATAGGAATCCATATCGTATCTTAACTTTATCATGTTATATTGAGAAACATATTTGAACACTTGTATATAAATAATCCGTGAACGAAATACGTAAAAAACTAGCCTTTTTGGGTGAAGATCTTACAACAGAAATCCTAAACATTTCTAAAATTGAAGATATCCCGAAGGACACTGAAATTTTAAGAGAAGACCAATATATTAAAGTCCTTCCCTTGGTTATTAGCGGACTTATAAAAGTGTTTACCCGTTTCCAAGACAAAGAACTTTTGTTGTATTACATAAAACCTACAGAGAGTTGCATCATGTCTTTTTCTGCCAGCAATTTTAATCAACCTTGTAAAATTTTTGCCGTTACCGAACAGGATTCTCAGATTCTATTACTCCCTTCTCAAAAGATTCCAAGCTTACTTAAAAAATATCCACAACTAAATACTTTGTTTTTTCAGCAATTTAATTTGCGTTATCAAGATTTGTTAGAAACCGTACAACATGTAATTTCAGATAAATTAGATAAACGTTTAGAAGATTATCTGCTTGAAAAAGCTAGGCTTACAGAAACCAACAAGTTAAAAATAACGCATCAAATAATTGCCAATGAGTTGGGCACAGCAAGAGAAGTAATTAGTCGCGTTATGAAAAAACTAGAAGCAGAAGGAAAATTAAAACAAAGACCTGGGCAAATAGAAATGCTTCTTTCGTGACTTTAGTTACATCAATAACCTAAATATCTCAATAGGTTTGATATCGCGAAATATGAATACCAAAATAATTGCTTGTGATGAAGAAAAATATTGGGTCTAGAGATAAAATTATTCGGTTAACACTTGCTGTAGTTTTAATTGGATTGTATTTACTAAAAGCGCTTCCTGGATCGCTAGGACTTATTTTATTAATTGCAGCATTCTTATTTCTAATGACAAGCTTGATAAATTTTTGCCCTCTTTATGCAATTCTTGGCATTAAAACCTGTAAAACAAAAAAACCATAGACACATCTAGTTAATTGGTTGAGTTTTTCTGTAAAATTTTTACTCTTTGGCAATAAGGACTGCCCTTTGGAAACTTCTATTTTGAGATAAAACTTGTAAGCTGTATACACCTTCTGCAAGACTTATCAAATCCAACTCTACATCCGTAGCTGCTGTTTCTAAATAGTAAACTTGTTGCCCTATACTGTTAAAAAGCAAAATTTGCTTTAAACCATCTTGCCAAAGGTTTGAGATATGCAATTTATTTTTTGCCGGCACCGGATAAACGTTAATGCTATGTTGCAGGCCTTCGCTATGGCCAATTGTTGAAATTGTTACACAAACCGATGTATCTAGACAATTAAGCTCGGTAATTTCTACTGCATAATTTCCATTTGAAGTTGGCGCATAAATCTGTGCCGTTGCACCCGGAATCTTTGCATAATTGTTGTTACAATCTAACCATTGGTAACTCGCAAAAGCAGCATCTGCCAAAAGTGTAGGTTCTGTTACCGTTACGCCAATATTCACCGTATGGATAAACAGGTTTAATGTTACAATAGAATCGCACCCATTTACATTTTGCAATGTATCTACTGCCGTTGAGTTGTTGGAAGTATACGTTATGCCATTTATCCAAGTATAAGGGCCACAAGCCGTAATAGCATCAACACCTGTTGAAGCAGCGTTTATAGTAAGATTTAAGGTTACGATAGAATCGCACCCAATGGCATTTTGCAATGTATCTGTGGCTGTACTATTACTAGAAGTATATGTAACTCCATCAATCCATGTATAGCTCTCACAAGCGGTAATTACGTCTGTGCCCGTTGTAGCAGGGGCAATTGTTAGATTCAAGGTTACAATAGAATCACACCCGTTTACATTTTGCAATGTATCTGTGGCTGTAATGTTGCTAGATGTATATGTAATCCCATCAATCCATGTATAGCTCTCACAAGCGGTAATTACGTCTGTGCCCGTTGTAGCAGGGGCAATTGTTAGATTCAAGGTTACAATAGAATCACACCCAATGACATTTTGCAATGTATCTGTGGCTGTACTATTACTAGAAGTATATGTAATCCCATCAATCCACGTATAGGCTCCACAGGTCGTAACCACATCAACTCCTGTTGTAAAAGGAATGATACTTAGATTCAGTGTGGCAACAGTATCACCATTCGGCAAAAGCTTTACATAGTCGCCAGATGAAGAATATACATTTCCGTACCAAATTTGTTGTGTACAAGCAACAAGCGTATCGTAAAAAATGCCCACCGCCTCTGCTGCTCCGGCATCGCGCACGCCAGCTAAAGCGCCATTTTGTGCCGATGACAAATCCAACGGGTTTCCCGCATTGATGGCCACACTGCCCAAACTAGGTGGAGCCGTTTGTGTAAACCCTCCGTAAATGCCCAACATTCCTAAGCTTAAGGCAGAATCTGATACAAATACTTGATCGGTTGGCTGGCTGTTAAAAACCGTTGTATCGCCAAATACGTTGTAGCCCAAACTGGTAATGGTATCGTTAAAAGCTCTAATATTTAGTGGCCCGTTGCCCGCAATTATGCTGCTTTGAAATGTTGCGTTAAGCGGATATGTGTTGCTTGTTCGAAAAGCAACTCCCCCGCCAAAAGGTGCCGAATTGCCAGAAACCGTAGAATTGCTGATGGCAAACGTACCGTTATTATACACGTTGTAACAATAAATTCCACCACCCAAACCTGCAGCTGTGTTGTTTACAATGGTAGATTTATCAATCACAATTGATCCGTTTTGCCCCACATTTATTCCGCCACCGGTGTTGCCCACATTGTTGCTAAACGTGCACCCCAAAACATTAACCGTAGCCGATGTAAAATAAAGGCCTGGCCCCTGCGATCCTGTATTGTTATCGAAGGTTGTATAATTAAAATTCATGGCACTTTGGGCATTTACGGCTCCACCAAACGAAGCATCGTTTCGGGTAAACAAGCATGAGTCTACCGTCATAATTGTACCGAAATACGCAAAGTAAATGCCGCCTGCACGAGTGCCTGCGCTGTTGCTATCAATTACAGTTTTAACCACATCTAACTTGCCAGCCGAGTTCATGGCACCACCATTGTAAAACGCATAATTGTACTGGAAGTTAGAACCTTTTACAAGTACTGTGTCTGTAAAGTGCGAGTAAAATCCACCGCCATATGCCAATGCCGAATTATTAGTAACACTTGTAGAAAACATCTCTGAAAGATGTTTTGAATGAAAGTAAATTCCTCCTCCTCGATCAGCAGAATTGTTTTTTAGACTACAATTTATTGTTCTGATTTTAGCGAAATACGTACAGATTCCTCCACCAAATTCTGTGGCATCATTGTTTTCAAATTTTGAATTAGAAATAATAACTAAAGGTGCAATTGCTGTAGAGAGGTTTGTTGAGGCGCAGTACATGCCTCCCCCGTATTTAGCTTGTCCATTTCGCAAGATCGAATTGCTTAAAAAAAGTGTATCCAATCCACTGCCAACGTAAAGACAACCACCATGTAGCGTGCCTACATTACCATCAATAATCACTAAACTATCAAGAGTAATATTCTTCGGACTTGCGGCTGTTTGGGCAATATCAACAACAAGCGGTCTGCAGAAGTTTTGCCCGCTGAAAAACAAGGTATCGGTGCTGCTATAAAGGCCTTTTACAGTAATCTTTTTGAATATGGAAACAGAAGTACCGAACTTTATAGTATCGTTCCCATTGGCCAGCAAAGCTGGATTAAACCGAATGGTATCTCCATCTACGGCATTGGTTACGGCATCGCGAAAAGATCCTGTTCCGGCATCATTGGTGTTGGCTACCAGCAAAGTATTGGCATGGCTAAATTGCCACACAAAAATTGAAACCAACACCGCAAGGAACTTTTTCATATCAACATTTTTAGTCGCGCAAACTTAAAGGTATAGCGGGTACAAACGTGAACGAATTATTTAAAGAATTGCTGTAAAATCAGTACGTGTAAAAAATTTACAACACGTTTACATTGTTTTACACTTATGTTGATGATGTAAGGAAACACCTTGCATAGTTTTGATGATCACAAAAACAAAAGAATATGAAAAAGAACAAGTTATTACTTTACTCAACGCTCGCAGCCATTGTGCTAATGGCTTTCAGCTTACTTCCGCAAACACAAAATGAAACCATGACAAGCGAAAAAGATAACACGCCCATTCTTGAAAATTTTAAGACCGCAAGATTCAATTACGAACTTGATTCTCGTTTTAAGAAAACACTAACAAAATCACAATTAAAGAATGCAAAAACGATTCATGACCTTTTTTCGCCTGAAGAAATTGAAGGTTTAACTACATTTAAAAATGTGCGGGTTACTGTACTACCTCCAGGAGAAACAAAAACGAGTCTTGGCGAAAGTGAATTTGGAAAAACCGAAGTATTCAACACAGCACAACTTGCATTACTTCATTCTGTTGATTACTCTACAAATTTTGTTATTGAAGCAGCGTGTACCGAAAATATAAAATATAACTACCAGTTTATTTATTACATCTCTATTGTACCCGAAAAAAAAGCTGCCTATATTGATGGTAATGAAGCTTTTCTAGAGTATTTAAAAATAAACAGCATGCCAGAAACCGCTGGGGTAGACGAACGTAAACTTTGGTTTGGAAGGGTAAATTTTGTTGTAACTAAAGATGGAGAAATTGGAGATGTTTATCTAGAATCCACTTCGGGATATCTTTCTATCGACAAAAAAATGGTGGCATTAATTGCAAGTTTTCCAGGAAAATGGTTTCCCGCCAAAAATGATAAAGGTGAAAACATAGACCAAGAATTGGTTTTCTCTTTTGGAAAAATGGGCGGTTGCTAAACTTTTTAAAAACATAAAACACACAAACATGAAAAAGCAAATTCTAAATTTTAGCGCAGTTATCCTCGGCCTTTTTTTAATGGCCTTTGTAAACAATGGCAATTCAACCACAAAAAATGAGGTGCGATATGTCAACTTTACGTATTCTCTTACTCCTAGGTTTGAACCTATTACCAAAAGTAAATTGCAACAAGCAGCTACAGTGGCCGATTTTTTTGAGGACAAGCATCTTCAACCATTAATGAACTATGAATACTTGGAAGTAGTTATTGTTGAAAACGACAAACAGACGGATAAGCGCGTACAAAGCAACTTTTACAAACTTTCTAAAGAGCAGCATTTTATGCTAGAAAACTTAGATTATTCTAATCACTTTATCATTCGAGCTCCTTATCACACTACAAACCAAGAAACAGGAGAAGTAGAGTACTTTGTAGCAGAACCACATTTTACGGTAGTTCCAGAAAAGCAAGCAGTATATAATGAAGGTGAAAATGCACTGATCGATTATTTGAAAATAGAAAACCTAAAAAACACGGCTGATATTGATGAAAGTAAACTTCAATTTGCAAAACTCTATTTTACAGTAACCAAAAACGGCTTGTTGTCAAACATTTATTTAGACCGCACTTCGGGGTACAAAAAGATTGATGCTGCCATTTTAAATTTACTCACCAATGCCCCTGGCAAATGGACGCCCGCCCAAAATGCACAAGGCCAAAATGTTGACCAAGAATTGGTGATAACCTTTGGCGCGGGCGGTTGTTAAATAAATTCTCATTAAAAATAGAAAGGCTTCTTTGCGTTGGCGAAGGAGCTTTTTATATTTTTTTGTTTGTTGAAGACCTAACAGGTTTTGCCAAAATGAGTCCGTAGATTTATTAAAATAGATTCGCTTTTGGAAGAGAAACCTGTCAGGTCTCAGAAAATTTTACAGGTAATACACACTTAAAATGTAAAAACCTTTTCTTTATTCGATAAATAAAAACCCCACCTTCATATTTCCATTGCTCAACCCTATTTTCGCCAAATGATTAAAAAAGCAGTCATTCTTGCCGGTGGCAAAGGCACGCGCCTACAAGGCGTTCGTGAAGATATTCCCAAACCGATGATGCCCATCGCTGGCAAACCGCTCCTCGCCTATTTGGTAGAGCTATGCGCACAGCACGGTATCACCGAAATTTGGCTCACCGTAAATCACCTCAAAGAAAGCATCATCAACTATTTTGGCGATGGCAAAGACTTTGGCGTAGCCATAAAATATTACGAAGAAACCCAACCGCTGGGCACCGTGGGTGGTGTAAAAGCTCTCGAGCCCGAATTGCAAGAAGACTTCTTGGTGCTTTATGGAGATGTCATGGTCAATATGGACATCGACCGATTATATGCATTCCACCAAGAAAAAGGCAGCGAAGCCACGTTGGTTGTCCATCCGAATGATCATCCGTACGATAGCGATTTATTGGCCCTTGCTGATGACGGCCGCGTGACCAACTTCTACCCTAAACCGCACACCGAAGATTTCCGGTACAGAAATGTGGTGAATGCCGCGACTTATATTTTTTCGCCAAGCATTTTTAAGCATTTGCAAGCAGGCGTAAAAGCAGATTTTGGCAAAGACATTTTCCCCAAGATTGTACACGAGCTAAATGTTTATGGCTACAATACACCCGAATATTTAAAAGATATGGGCACGCCTGGCCGCCTGCAAAAAGTAGAAGGCGATTTGCTTTCGGGCAAAATTGAAGCCCGAAATCTGCACAACAAACAGAAGTGCATTTTCTTAGATCGCGATGGCGTAATCAACTACGACACCGATTTAATCAAGCATCCAGACGAATTGAAGCTTTATCCGTTTGCCGCAGATGTGATTAAAAAAATAAATAAATCGGGCTATTTGGCGGTAGTGATTACCAACCAAAGCGTAATTGCCCGCGGCCTCACAGATTTAGACGGCCTCAACGAAATATTTAAAAAACTAGAAACCGAACTCGGCCACGATGGCGCATTCTTAGATGCCATCTACTTCTGTCCGCACCACCCTGATGGCGGTTTTCCAGGCGAAGTGCCCGAATTTAAAGTGGTGTGCGATTGCCGCAAACCCAAACCCGGCATGCTGCTGCAAGCGGCCGAGCGTTTTAATATCGACCTATCTCAAAGTTGGATGATTGGAGACAGTGAACGCGATGGTTTGGCAGGCAAAGCAGCAGGTTGCAAAACCATTGGTGTAAAAACAGGCCATGGCGTAAAAAACGCCAAACTCCTCTCCGACTATTTTATGGGCAACATGCAAGAGGCGGTTGATTTTATTCTTGATGAACCACTTGAAGACGAAATTACCCAGATCTATGATGCATTTACGGCATCGGCCAAACGCCCATTTGTGATTAGCGTGGCAGGAAATACCCGTTCTGGAAAGAGCACTTTGGCCACCTACTTGCAACACACCCTTGAAGCCAATGGCCACAAAGTTTTAAAAGTGGAATTAGACGATTGGATTTTGCCAAAATCAGAGCGGGAAACAGAGGTTGACGTTTTTCACAACTTCCAACTGCCCAAGCTAGAGCGCGATGTGGAAGCCATTTTACACGGCAATGAAGTTGCGGCATCTGGCTACGCACGGCATCCATTGCGCACTGCTCAGCAAGTAGATTACAAATTGGAAGACCACGATGTCATTATTTTAGAAGGTATTGTAGCGCTCAGCACAGAACATCTGCGCAGTTTGGCCGATTTAAAAATCTTCAAGCAGATTGATGAAGAAACCTTAAAATCTCGCGTAACCACATTTTACGATTGGAAAGGATTTTCGCCCGAAGCCATTGAAAAATTGTATGCCGAAAGAAAACCCACCGAATATGATTTGATTGCCATGGAAGTGAAATTTGCCGATTTAGTTTTTTAGTCTCTACTGTTTTCTACCACCTCCGCATCTACCACCTCCCCCAGACCTGCTTCGCTTTGTCTGGGTACTCCTCCTGCCAGGAGGAGACATAACCGTGGGGTTAAAAGTGTTTTTGTTTTGCTAAATACAATCTCCTAGTTAAACCTTCTCATGCCCTCTCCTTATAAAGGAGAGGTGGCTCCGAAGGAGTCGGAGTGGTTGCTGCATTCCAACGTGAGGTGGATTTCGTGCGAAGCAACGAAAGACGGAGTGGTTGTTAATCTTTAAACGCATCAGAAATACAATTCAATACCAATTGCAGATTATCAAACACAAATTGATTCTCAAAACGCAAAACCTGAATACCAAGTTCATTTAAACGCTCTTCCCTTCTTTCATCCTTTTCGGCTTGTTTTTCATATTCATGCACAGCACCGTCTAATTCAATAACCAGTTTTTCTGATGGGCAATAAAAATCAACAATGTAGTTTTCAATACTGTGCTGTCTTCTAAACTTTCTGCCTTTTAATTGACTTTTTCTTAAATACTTCCATAAAAAAGATTCTGCAGGGGTTGCGTGATTACGGAGATCTTGCCGTTTGGTTTTCAGGTATTTTCTATTGTGTAGGCGCATAATTTAAAAATAGTGATTCTTGAAAAACCACCACCTCCCCCATACCAGCTTCGCTTCGTCTGGGTACTCCTCCTACTAGGAGGAGACATGACCGTGGGGTCAAAAATGTTTTTGTTTTTCTAAATAAAATCTCCTATTTAATCCTTTTCATGTCCTCTCCTTTTAAAGGAGAAGTGGCTCCGAAGGAGTCGGAGTGGTTGTTTTCTCTAAGGAGAGGTGGATTTCGTGCAAAGCAACGAAAGACCGAGTGGTTATATAAAACTACTGAGCCGTGATGTTGTTATCATCATAGTAAAAGTTAACACTGATGTTTTGCGTTGGCGTTCCTGTTGATGCAGGTGTTGTTCCTTTAAACATTTCATGTTCGAAATGATATTTAAGGATGAAATTTGCAAAGTCCCATGTGGTTGGAAGTGTTGGATTAACTCCGTTAGTTACACTTAGTTGGTAGCTTGCAGGAATTCCTCCGAATGCAAATCGATTATAGTACATCTCAGCCCATAGCTCTGCTCTAGCCGCTGAAACTTGTGAATCTGCAATAACAAAATTCAAACCCTCACCAATAATGTTTGATACCACATTCTTTACATTAGTTAGATTATTACTCCCTTGCGAAACGTTCATTCCGTAGAGACTATTTGAGTAATTCGAATCTATCCACTGATTAAATGTTGGATAACCTGATGGAGGGTTTGGATTAGATAATGGAGAGCTTACTGTTTTGGTATAAATCGGAAAAATTTGATTTGCAGAATCGATAACACTTTGAATACTACCTAGTTCTAGTGATGTGAAACCAGAGGGGTTGATATAAATTGTCACTGTATCAAGTTGGTTCTCAATTGCTGGACGTTTATGCATCCATTTTAATTCTTGATCACTGATTCCTTCAGTAACGCCAAGTGCAGAAACGTTTACACTATCTGGTAAGAAATTGTATTTTAACTCTGTGATGGTGTCTGGGTTTGCAAATGTTGCACCTGCAATATCTATTTCAACACCTTTAATCATTTTTAGGTTTTCACCGTTTGTTCCAACGCCACCAACGTAGCCGCTTCCAACAAAAATTGTGTCGCCATTGTTTGCCCATGGTCCTTTCCCTTCACCGTTTACATCAAGTGTTACCGTGTCTGTTGTGTTTTGTGTTTGGTTATAGAATACTACTAATGCGCTGTCTGCTGCTGTTCTATTAAAATCTTTATCAAACTGCCCTGCTGTAATTCCTATTCGTTGTTTGCCGTGCCATTGTGGAACTGGTGTTGGGTTTTTGAAATGATTAAATGTTGGATTAGTTCCATTGAAAACAGTTATAATATCTGTTGCCGTATCAAAACCTGTATATTGTAAATTCGGATTAAGGCTGTCGCTTGCAGACATGGTATGTACATATGGTGAACTGATTATCCATGTAGTTCCGTTGTTTGAAAATGTGTTTGTTCCCGTAGTGTCTATTTCATTATTTTCTGTTGCTATTGCAACGCCTGCAACACTAGTAGTATAGTTTATAAAAACAGTATCTGCAACATCTTCAGCGATTTGTACTTCGATGTTTAGAGGGATATTTGGAATTGTTGAATTAGTTATTGTATTTCTTGTTCTGATTGGCTGATTTGCAGTTGCCGTATCCCACGCATTTAAACTCACCTGGTGCAACCCGCCAGCGCTTATGCTTAAGGTGTCGCGCACCCACCCTTTGGGCGGTAAAAGGGTAACATCATACACAAAACTTGGGGCACTGGGTACGGGGTTTAATGTATCTATGGCTGTAATTACATGTATAGGCGGTGTTTGTCCATTGGCAGCCGTACTATCTTGGTACAACACATTTGGCAGCAGGTCGGCTACTTGCTTGGGTTGCAAATGCACCTGCACACCTTCCACGGCCGGTAACACTTGAAATTGCACCGCGGTGCGCAGGGTATCGTACCGTTGCACGGCAATGGGCACTGTTCCGTTGGCACCATCTTGCAGGGTTACCTCTACACTGTCTCTTTTATAGCCAAAAGGCGGGGTAACATACACGCGGTAAATGGCGCCATTTCCGGCTACTTTGCCAAAACCTTCTGCTACATCAAGCTTTAGCTTACCGGTTTTTTTACCTGTGCGTTTGTAAATTTTTGCAGTGGTACTTGTGGTTTGTGTGCCGCGCACTTCAGCCACATACAGCCCATCTGCCAAATGTTCTAAATCTACATAAAGGTGTTCGGTCTGTTTAGCGTGGTGTTGCAAAACAAGTTTTCCGTTTACATCGTAGAGCATTAAAGTGTAGTCGTCTTTGGTGGTAAGCAGCACATTTAAGTCGGTTGCCGGGTTGGGGTAAAAAATGCCTTGTTGGGCATTCCATTCGTTCATGCCAATGGTTATTCTAAAGTGGGTGGGTACGGTAAAGTTCACTTCGCCCAAGGGGTTGGTGGTGTCTGTATAGGCAGTAGCAAACAGGGTGTCGTCTATGGCTATGGCTTTGTAATTCAACGCGGCTCCAGAAATAGGCATTCCACTTGCAGTGTCTACCGCGTAAAACGTGCCGCTGCCAAAGGTGGTGTCAAATTGCGCCTGAGCAAACAACGCCAAACAAGTAAAAAGAATAAGAGCCCTGTTTTTCATGCGTTTAAAAATAGAAAAGCGGGCTTGGCTTTGCAAGTGGTGTTTGGTACTGCATCTTGATAGTTTTTAGACCGACCCCACAACCGCTCTAAGAGCGAGAGATATTTTGCTCTGTAAAAGGCAATTAAAATCCATTCAATAAATCACAATCAAACACGTTATTTTCGCAGCTAAGGCCAATCTAGCCCTGACAGGGTTTGAAACCCTGTTAGGGCTACATTCTGAAAACAGATAAAATTTGCCGAATTTGTTTTCTAATTTTACAACATGAGCCAAGAAGAAATTTTAAAAAACAAGCTGATTGAAAAAATTCTTTCAATCTCTAATCTCGATGTGCTACAATCGATTGAAAAAATTATTTCGTCAACTACTTCGAAAGAATATATAGGAAACGATGCCATTGAATTAACCCCCGAGCAATTAGAAATGCTCCGTTTGGCAGAAGAAGATGTAAAATATGGCCGCATGATTTCTCATGAAGATTTGAAGAAAAATCTTGATAAATGGCTGAGTCACGAAGATTAAAAATTGAATGGACGAAAATTGCCGAATATCAATTGACCGATATTTTAGAATATTGGGATAGAAGAAATTTATCGCGAAGCTATTCAAGTAAACTATCGAAGACTGTTGTTAAACAAGTTGATTTTATTTCACGTAATCCAAATTCTTCACGGCCCATATTTTCAGGTGAGATAAGAACTTCATCATTGGGACATTACAGTCTGTACTTCAGAATAAATGAAGATTCTATTAAAATTCTTGCCTTCTGGGACAACCGACAAAATCCTAAAAAACTTTTGGCACAGCTGAGAAACGATTTAAAAGGCAGGTATAATCCTTTCAATAAATCACAATCAAACGCGTTATTTTCGCAGCACATCGCCTTTGGCGATTGAACGTTAAATGTTGAAAGTTCAATGTTGTTTTGAACCTTCAACATTCAATATTGATCCTTGAACATGATTATAACAAAAACACCTTTTAGAATAAGTTTTGTTGGTGGCGGCAGCGACTTGGCAGCGTTTTACGAACGCAGTACTGGCGCGGTTCTTAGCACTTCTATCAACAAATACATGTACATCAGTAGCCATAAGTTTTTTGAGCCGGATAAAATCAGAACCAAATATTCCCAGACAGAAACGGTTGATAAGTTGGCCGACTTGAAGCACCCGATTTTACGCACGGTTTTAGAGAAATTTAATATCACGGGCGGCATAGAAATTAGCTCTATTGCCGATGTGCCGGGCGGTACCGGCATGGGCAGCAGCAGTAGTTTTACGGTGGGTTTGTTGCACAATATGCACGCCATTAAAAATCAGCTGGCCAGCAAAGAAAGTTTGGCGGCAGGTGCCTGCGAAATTGAGATTGATTTATTGAAAGAACCCATTGGCAAGCAAGACCAATATGCCGCGGCTTATGGCGGATTAAACGTGATTGAATTTTTGCCCAACGGCCATGTAAATGTAGACCCTGTGTACATGAGCCTCGAAAATAGAACGCGTTTAGAAGAAAACTTGGTGATGTTTTACATCGGCAATATTCGCAGTGCCAGTGCCATACTCAGCGAACAGCGCAAAAATATTGGTGCGGAAGACAAGTTTAAATCCATGCAAGAAATGGTAAAATTAGTCTACGAATTGCGCGACAATTTGGTTAGCGGAAATCTAAACGAAATGGGCCGCATTCTACACGAGAACTGGATTTTAAAACAAAGCATGGCAGCCGGAATTACAAACCCAACTATCAACGAGATTTACCAAATGGCATTACAAAATGGTGCACTGGGCGGAAAACTTTTGGGCGCAGGCGGTGGCGGGTTTATGCTCTTTTACTGTCCAAAAGAAAAGCAGGCCAAATTGAAAGAAAAATTAAGCGGTATTCGCCAGTTTGATTTTACCTTTGAACAAGACGGTTCAAAACTGATTCACTACACAAATGACTAAAGCAACAGCATACATCAATCTGGTAAAAGAAACGCTAGACAACTTAAGCATCACCGAAATTGACGCGCTTATTGAAGCGTTTTACACCACCTACCAAAACGGTGGAAACATATACACCATGGGCAATGGCGGCAGTGGCGCAAGTGCCAGTCACGCGGCAGGCGACTTTTTAAAAGGTGCTAGTTACGGTTTAGACAAACGCTTTAAAATGATTTGCCTGAACGACAACCTCCCCAGCATGATGGCCATTGCCAACGACATTGGTTGGGATGATATTTTTGTTGAGCCGCTCAAAAACTTTTTACAACCTCACGATTTGGTGATTGGCATTTCAGGCAGTGGAAATTCTAAAAACGTTGTAAAAGCTTTAGAATTCGCCAACGAGCAAGGTGCTACCACCGTTGCCTTAACCGGTTTTAATGGCGGAAAAATTAAAGAAATAGCCACGATTTCTGTTCACGCTCCGGTGATGGATATGGAAGTTACTGAAGATATTCATATGGTGATTTTTAACATCGTGAAAAAAGAAATGATGGCGCGCCTCATGGGCGAAAACCCGAGCATGGGCGGGACGTATGATGAAAGAGTGAAATAAAGTATACTTTTTTTAAATCAGTAAAACAAGTTGTCCTTTCGGCTGTTCTATACTTTTACTTTATTAAAAATGTATACTTAATGTTAAAAATTGCACTCGTCTCGCTTACCATACTAATCTCAACTTCACTTTTTGGTCAAACAGATTTTGATAAAAATGGCATCGACACAAGTTACTATGTACCTCAAGGGTTAAAAGTTGGGGAAAAAGCGCCACACATCAAAGCCAAAGATTATTTGGGAAATACAATTGATTCCAAAAAGGTTCTCAAAGACAATTCGATTATTCTGATTTTTTACCGCGGAGAATGGTGCCCGTATTGCGACCGCTATTTAAGCCGAGTAAATGATTCTTTAAATTTATTGCTTGAAAGCAGTGCAACCGTAATTGCTGTTGGACCAGAAACGGTAGAGAATGTTGAAATCATGCACGATAAATCGGGAGCCGTTTTTACGTTGATTTCTGATAGTGATGAAAAAATTATGAAAAATTATGATGTACTTTTTCGAGTAAATGAAAACTATCAAAACAAAATTAAAACCAAAATGAATAAAGACATCGCGGTTTTAAACGGACAAGAAGATGCGAATTTACCGGTACCTGCTACGTATATTATTGGTCAAGATGGCGTGATTAAATATGTCGATTTCGATTACAACTATAGATTACGCCCCAGTGTGAAAGAGCTTTTAAAAGTTTTAAACAAAAAATAAAAAAGTTGTTCGATTAAAATCTATAGGTCAAGAGGAACATTTTGAATTTTGGTTCTAATTGCAAGCTAAAAAGTGTAAACGATGTTTATATAACTCTCTGTAAAGGATGTTTGTATATCGTACCTTAGGGGTACTTACGCACCCCCTCTGTGAAGTAAGGGTAGATTTGATGCGAAGAAAATCAAAGACAGGGTAGTAATTTTTCTCATCGTTTACTCAAAATATAAAATAGCCAGATTTAATTTCTTTTCTCAAAGCTGCATAATCCGTATGCTTAAGTTTTATAATGTCAACATTAACTTTCGAATTAAATTTAGGAGGTAATTGTAAATCTTTTAACGTAAAAATCTTTAGTGTATCCGCTTCTACTTTGTATACAATTTCGTCAAAATCATAAAAACAAAAATCAGATAATGTGTCTGGCTCAAATTCATAATTGCCATTTGTAGAAATAACCGATACGCTGTGGTTTCCCGTTATTCCCCACGTTTTTGATTTTAAATACAAAGAGGTGCCTACTTCAATTGATGGAAAATGGATTGTTTCCATTTTGTAATTGGGTTTTCCAAAATCGTTTAATAAACTAAATTCTTGCTCAAATTTAATTCCCAAATAAAAAGCTAATGGGATTAGAAGGGTAACAATCAGAATATTAAAATATTTTCTCGTCATTTTTAAACCTTGAACATTCAACGTTCATCTTTGAACGTTCAACCCACACTTACCCATCTGCCCTTAAGGCATCAACCGGTTTTAGTTGTGTTGCACGAGATGCAGGCAGCAATCCGGCTATTACTCCTACAAAAATTAAAATTGCAAAAGCTATAAGCACCAAAACGTAATCTACGCCAGGATGCAAAAATTGTGGGTTGTCACCAAAGTTTACATCCACTAAATGGGTTACCCACACGCCAAATACAATACCGATAATTCCCGCTATTGTTGTTAAGAAAACGGCTTCTAATATTATTTGTCCTTTGATGTTCCAAGGTGTTGCCCCAATGGCTCGTCTAATGCCGATTTCTTTGGTACGCTCTTTAACCACAACCAACATAATGTTGCTAATTCCAATGGCTCCGGCAAAAAGTGAGAACAAACTCACGACTAAACTCAAAGCGTTTATCGCGGTAAAAAGCCCCGTCATTTTCGTGAATTCTTCCTCTAAATTCCAAGAGCCAAAAGCACGATTATCATCTGGATGGACGGAGTGCCTTTTGCGTAGGGTAGAAAATACTTGTTCTTCTAAAGAAGCTATTGAGTAACCCTCTTTGGCAGAAATGCTAAACCATCCTACAATATTTCCGTAATTAAATGTTTGCTGGAACGTGCTATTCGGAATCATTACACTTTGCAGGTCTTCCTCCGCGTCTTCTCCTCTACGCTTGGAATCAAAAACGCCAACAACTTTAAAATTAACACCATTCACACGGATGTAGTCCCCCAGAGGGTCTTCTCCATTTTCAAATAGCATATCAACAACCGTTTGCCCAACTACACAAACCTTGCGTTTTTGGTCCATATCATCTTCATTTAAATATCGGCCTTTAAGTAAGATGCGCTTTTCTAGTTTAAAATAATCGGGTACATCGCCATAAATGCTAAATGCTCCTGTTTTCTTTCCACGAACTACGTTGTTTCCACCGCGATAACCGCCCAACTGGTTTCTAGGGCAAATAAGGTCTAATTCCGGTATTTCTTGGCGAAGCAAAGCCGCATCTTCATTTTCTAAATTAAACCTACGCCCTTGTTTAAATCCTTTATAAGGCATTGAGGTAGATTGTGTCCAAAGAAACATGCTGTTTGTGGCCCAAGCACCAAAACCGGCTGTTACGGCATTCTCTAATCCACGGCCAGCCCCCATCATTAAGATGAGCATAGTCATACCCCAACCAACGCCAAAACCGGTTAGTACGGTACGCACTTTGTTTTTGCCTAACGCTTCAAATATTTCTTGCCACCTGTCTTTATCAAACACTTTTTTTGTATTGAAATTTTAGTATTTACAAAATAGATTTTTGCCTACTCCCTATTGCCTATTGCCAACTCTATTCATCCCTAAGCGCTTCAATTGGCCGGATGCTTGCCGCTTTTCTTGCCGGAAAATATCCGGCAATTCCTCCGGCTATAATGAGCACCAAAGTGGTTAAAAAAGCTATTCTTAAATCAACTTCTGGGTTTGCAAACATGTCTGATTGAATGTTAGGACCAATGCCTTCTAACAACATAATTCCGGCAACAAGGCCGAGACAACCAAAAACACCCGTTACAAACAATGCTTCTATAAGCACCATATAAACAATGCTATTGGGTGTTGCTCCCAATGCCTTGCGAATACCTATTTCTTTGGTCCGTTCTTTAACTACAATAAACATGATGTTGCTTACGCCTACAATTCCGGCAATAATGGTCATGATGCCGATAAACCAAGTAAAAATGGCTACACCGCCAAGTATATTGGTTACCTCTTGAAAGTTTTCAAGTAGATTTCTTACAGATATCGCCCTTGTATCTTCTGGAGAAAATTGGTGCCTTTTAGCAAAATCCAGTCTCACTTTATCTGCAATTATTCTCGATTCTTCAAGAGAAATGTCTCCTGTAGTAAACATGATATTGCTTACTGTTCTCCCCCCGCCATATACGCGCTGCGCGGTAGATATTGGCATGTATAATACCCGCTCTTCACGTTCGTTGCCATCATCTTTAAAAATACCAACAACTTTGTAAACTACTCCAGAAATTTCAATGTTTTGCCCAATTGGGTTTTCTCCTTTACACAATTCATTAACCAAAGCCTGGCCAACCACAGCAACTTTTCTACTTTCTTTTATATCTTCATCATTAATGTACCGGCCATGAACCATCATAGAATTTTCTAAATACTGATGGTCTGGATGAACGCCTCGGTAAGAGTAATTGCCAAATTCATTTTTAAATTTTACTGGAACACTCCAACTGGCAAATCTTGCTGTAATTCGTTCTACCTCATTAAAATTATTTTTTACATGATCAAAATCCTCATTTTTCATTTCAATTCTACGACCAGCATTCATCCCCTTATAAGCCATAGATGTTATATCCGTTCTTATCCAAATGGAGTTTAAAGCATCGTCTTTAAATTGATCTGAAATACCGTTAAGCAAACCATTCCCAGCGCCCAGTAGTATCACCAACATAAATATTCCCCAAGAAACGCTTAACCCTGTTAAAACTGTGCGGAGTTTATTTTTAGACATGGTAGCCAATATTTCATTGAGGACTTCCATTAAACGGCTAGTAAAGTTTTTTCATCTTTTTCTATAATACCATCTTTAAAATAAATAATACGTTCTGTTTTTTCGGCAATATCCTTTTCGTGAGTTACTACAACAATGGTCATACCTTGTTTATTAATTTCAGTAAGTACATTCATTACATCATCACTGGTTGTAGAATCTAAAGCTCCTGTAGGTTCATCAGCCAGTAAAACTTTTGGGTTGGTGATGATTGCCCTTGCGATGGCTACACGTTGCTTTTGCCCTCCACTTAGTTGATTTGGCAAATGATCTGCCCATTGCGCCAAACCTACTTTTTCTAAATACTCTAACGCTGTTTCGTTGCGCTTTTTTCTAGAAACACCTTGATAATAAAGCGGAAGCGCCACATTTTCTAGTGCTGTTTTGTAAGAGACTAGATTGAAACTTTGAAAAACAAAACCTAAAAACCTATTGCGATATATGGCGGCTTTTTTCTCAGAAAGGTCTTCTATTTTATTTTTTGCCAACCAGTATTCGCCCGTATCATAATTATCTAAAATGCCAATTATATTAAGCAAGGTACTTTTTCCAGAACCAGAAGAGCCCATTATAGAAACAAACTCTCCTTCATTAATGACAAGGTTTACTCCCTTTAAAACGTGCAGTGAATTATTACCCGTTTGGTACGATTTATTGATATTTCTTAACTCGATCATATGGCGGTGAAATTACGTTGTTATAACGTTTTAATAGGTGAAAGAGTTGTTAAAACAATACAAGAAAATAGAAATATCCCTATTTTTTTTGTAATGAATTCTGGTAGTAAAAGGCCGGAATAAGCAACATCATTAACACGGGGTTTAAAACTAGCCGGTGCAAATGGTTTAAGAAAGATTGTGTTTCTATAAAGAAATTTACCGCCAAAAACAGGTAGATGGGAAGCAATACCAAGAAACCAAAAAAGAATACGATTACAGCAAAGCGGATGTATCTGGGGTTATTAAACAGCCCCCAAATAACAAGCAATGCAAATCCATCATTTAAAATATACCTAAAGGCTTTAGATAAGCAAAATAGTAAAGTATTGTATTCAGGTATATACGGTTTATTTGGATTGTATAAATAATCTGAAAACGGATTGTAAAACAATTGCTCTTGAAACACATAAACAATGGCCAACCCAAGCATACCCAGAAGAACGTAAATTTTATTTCTCAACTTTTATTGGTTTACCAAATTTTGTTGCCCATATATACCACAACACAAGTACAAAAACATAAATAATGGCCGTAAATGCGTATTTATGAAAAAAATGAAATACACTACTTGATAATGTTGCCATGATGGATAGGCTTGATAAACGAGCCAGATTAAAAATATGAATGGCCAATATACCTACTGGAATAAACCACAGCATTTGTTTATATCTATTCCCAAAAGCAAATACAAACGCTACAAACAAAATCATAATGTTCAGTCCATTGCAACCTTCGTAAAACGAAATGTTATCATCTTCATAACCCTTGATATAGACAACTACAATGGGCTCATTTTCTGGATACCACATATGTGCATCATTGCCAAAGGCTCTTACAACAGCGTTGGTTTGTTCTGCTACCCAATTGGTAAAACTATCTGGAATGGGTGGTTCAATTTCTCTGTAACTATTAATATAGTTTCCATATAAAAGGCTACCAATGCCGAATATTACAGCAAATTTTAGCAGAAAATAAATGGTTGGTTTAAACTCGTTTAACATTAAAAGTCGTAATAATTATTAAAGAGAGAGGTACGCAATCCTACATATAAATAAGGCCTTTTATAGTCTGTACCATTTTTAGGCACATCATAGGTTTGAGCTCTATAAACCGCGCCACCTTCTATGCGCATGTTGTAACTTGGGTTTACCAAATAGGCCAATCTAGCTTCTACATAAACCCTTTTTACACCTATACCTTGGCCTATTTTATTGCCTGAGTCACTTTCTCTATCGTTATAAGAAATATAAATATTACCTCCCCAGTTAGAGCTGTTTGTATCTAAACCTGTTGAACCCAAATTTATTTGCAAATCTGCTACAAGTCTTTTGTATTGATAATGAGCTTGAAAAATTGCCTCATATAAATTGGCGCCCCAAGTATGCGCAAAGGATTGATTGTAATGCCCATAATTGGTTAAAGTTCTTACGTGTTGATACATATACGGCCTTACCGCATTTAGCTCGCCCCGCAAAAACAAATTCTTTACGCCAAAGGCATTAGCATATTTTAATCCCAGTTGTACAGAATATTTGTTACGCCAGCTTCCTGGCTCAGAAAACAATTCAGCTTTAACAAATTCATCTAACGCAAACTGTGTGTAAGCCAATAAACCTTCTGCCAATTTGTAAGATGCACCAAATCCTATTACAACGTTGGCGTTATCACTTCCGTTGGCAAATTCTATTGGTCTAAAAAATATTATTGGATTAAAAAAGCTTATCTCTATGCCTCTATTATTTGTATCACTACCATACGTAACAGATTCAAACAAGCTTAAGTTAAGTCTAGAATTAACATTGTAGCTTAAATAATGTGCACTCATCCACTTTTTGCGGTATTGTTGGTTCACTTCTAAATCTTTGTTAATATCGCGCATTTGGGTCCAAACGTTCACGTATTTAATCTTCCAAACCGTTGTTTCAATTTTCGCATACGGGTAGTTAAAAGTTCCATCGCCTAAAAACAATGATCTGTGCCCTTCGCCAATAAATACACGGCCTTGCCCTAAAGCAATATTAAAATACTTGCTGGGTGTGTAAGAAATTGAACCAAAAGCGTTGGCAAAATCGTAACCATTATCTTTAAAATCTCTGGCAAAACCTTGACCTGGCGCAACCTGACTAGAATCTATAAATTCATTTACATAATCTTGAAACCTTGCTTGCGTTTCGGCAAAGCTTGTCATGAATGTAATTTGCTTGCCAATTCTACCTTGAATATAAAAACCTCTTGTGTTGGTGTATTGATATTTATTGCTAGAACCTTTTTCTTTTCCTATTCTAAAATCTAGCAGCGGGTCTATGCTTAAATCAAAATCTTTTGTTCTTACCTCTATAAAGTGATGAGAGAATAGAGCTCTTCCCATCCAAGATTGAAAAAATTTGCCTTTATATTGTAGCGCAAGTAACGTGCTATCTACATTTACAACACTATCTACTTCCGATTTTCTCAACGGCCTTACACTGGTGTGTAAATCAACACTTTTGCCATATAAACTAGATTCGTAAAGCTTTGTATAATCATAAGACAAAGGCATAAACTCATATTGGGCTTTTACACTGCTTACGGCCAATAAGAGTATAAAAAGCGTAAAGATTTTTTTCATTTAGGAAGGATTATCTAGTGTAGAATAAATTGAGTTTTGCGAAATAAATTCAGGAACGATTTCTTTAAGCTTTTTCACAATATTCATATCGTTATTTTGAATCAATAATGCACTTAGTTCGTCTAAATTTAATTGTACATCCTCTAGGTTGTATGGTCTTATTTGCGCAATTTTTATTTTTTTATGATGCGTTTTTAAGGTGTTCTCTTTATCATTTAAGAGTTCTTCATAAAGTTTTTCGCCAGGTCTCAAACCTGTTGTTAAAATCTCAATGTCTTTCCCTAACTCTAATCCACTAAGCTTTATCATTTTTTTGGCGAGGTCTATAATCTTTACACTTTCGCCCATATCAAATACATAAATTTCTCCTCCATTGCCCATAGAGCCCGCTTCTAAAACCAAATTACACGCTTCAGGTATGGTCATAAAATACCTTGTAATATCTGGGTGAGTAATGGTTACTGGACCACCATTCTGAATTTGTTTTCTAAAAATAGGAATGACAGATCCGTTAGACCCTAATACATTTCCGAAACGCGTTGTGGTAAACCGAGTGTTTGAACTCTTCATACCGTTGAGTGATTGCGTATAAATCTCTGCTACTCTTTTTGTAGCTCCCATAACATTGGTAGGGTTTACGGCTTTATCCGTACTTACCATAACAAATTTTTCTACCTTGTATTCTACACTTAAGTCTGCTACTATTTTGGTACCAAACACATTTACTAAAACAGCTTCGTAAGCATTAATTTCCATCAATGGCACGTGCTTATATGCCGCAGCATGATATACAAAATGAGGCTTGTAAGCCGTAAATATCATTTCCATGCGCAAATAGTCTTTAATATTCGCTACAATACATTCTACTTTATGCGCATGCTTTCTTAAGTGTGAGTTTCTAATTTCGAATTCTAATTCATATAAAGGAGATTCTGCTTGATCTAAAAGCACAATTTTCGATGCTCCCAACATCATTACTTGCCTTGCAATTTCGCTCCCAATAGATCCTGCTGCGCCAGTAATAAGCACAGTTTTATCTTTAAGTTCGTGCTTTAATTTTGAATCATTTAAGTTAATAGGCTCTCTTCCTAGCAACTCATCAATGCTTACAGAACGTAATTGTTTAGCACTTAATTCACCATTAATCCAATTTTCATGAGCAGGCACAACTTTTACCTCTAAGTTTAAAGCCAGTCCTTTTTCTACAATTTTTCGCTTTAGGTTAATGTCCATTTGTTGGATGGCAATCACCAATTGCTTCACTTTATTATTTCTAACATAATCTTCAGAAAGTGCAACCTTTGGACTTAGAACCGGAATACCTTCTAATGATTTTCCAACTTTATTTTTATTGTCATCAATAAAGGCAACTATATCATAGTTTCTAGAAGTATCTTGTAGCAAAGAGCCTTTCGTAATCATCCCTGAAGTCCCTGACCCATAAACCATTACACGCTGCTTTCTAAAGTTATCTTTTCTCAATGCAGAGTGATAAATAGATTTTATTACAAAGCGGCTACCAAGCAAGAAAAAGATGTTTAAAATAAAATGGATGATGAGAATTGATCTCGAGATATTGAATAAGCTTTCATGATCTATAAAGGTGTAAATAGAGCTCATAACTATTAAGCCTAAAAACGCAAAAAAACTAGATCTAAAAATTCTATTGGCATCATTGATAGAAGTGTGGCGAATGATACCAGAATAACTTTGTGTAAGTAAATAACCAATGAGATAAATAAGCGCTATAAATATCATTTGATATTCTAACGTGTACGGGTCCATGCGCTCATACTCAAAATTATGACGAAGAACGCTGGCCATTACAAAAGCTATCATTGTGGTAAGCACATCAAATGCTAAAACAACCCACTTTGATAAAAACTTATTTGAATAGCGTTGGAGTAGTTTTCTTATCATTTACTGAATATTGGATTGCACAAAAATAACCAAAGCGAACAAAGCTTCGCCTTAAATTAAAAGAGTTAATAATAAATAAATGTTGAAGACTTTATAGATGAATAAAGTCTGAAATACGCGGTTTACGTGTATAAAGAAGAAATAATTTCAGTAATTTCTGAAACCTCTTTGGATGTAAGGTTTGTGCCTGAAGGCAAACAAATACCGTTGGCAAAAATTTGATTGGATGTTTTATTTCCATAAAACGGAAACGATTGAAACACTGGTTGTAAATGCATCGGTTTCCATAATGGTCTAGCTTCTATTCCTGCTTTTAGTAATGCTAAACGCCAGGTTTCTGCAGTAATCTCATTATACGGATGTACTAAAAATGTTGAAAGCCACCGGTTGGAAAAATCTGAATTACGCTCAATGGATGTGGTTACAATTTCTGTATTAAACTTATTGTTTAGTTTAGAAAACGCCTCCAAATATTGGTTAAAAACATCTCTCCTTTTGGTTACTTTTTCGTTTAGATTTTGCAGCTGCGCACTACCCAATGCAGCCAATACATTGCTCAATCTGTAATTGTATCCAATTTCTGAATGCTGAAAATGAGGCGCTTGATCTCTTGCTTGTGTTGCTAAATAAAGTGCATGTTCTCTTTCTTCGTTTGATTGAAGAATTAAAGCTCCTCCCCCACTTGTGGTTACAATTTTATTACCGTTAAAAGATAGTATACCGTACTCACCAATTGAACCCAAAGGCACATTGTTATAGGAAGAACCGAGTGCTTCTGCGGCATCTTCAATTACAGGAATACCGTATTCTTGAGCAATTTTTACAATGGCATTCATATTTGCGGGCATGCCGTATAAATGAACAATAAGAATTGCTTTAACCCTTTTTTGTTTAGCAACTCTATTTTCTATGGCCTCTTTTAAAAATGCAGGAGAAATATTCCATGAATTAATCTCACTATCAACAAAAACTGGAGTAGCACCCTGATAAATAATGGGGTTTATAGTTGCGTTGTGCGTTAAGCTTGCTACTAAAACTTCATCGCCAGCACCCACTCCGGCTAGCTTTAAGGCAAGATGTATGGCTGATGTTCCACTGTTTAGCGCTAAAATTTCTTTATCACCTTGAATGTGTTTTAGATCTTCTTCGAACCTTTGTAAAGCTGGGCCAACAGGCGCCAACCAATTGCTCTCTAAGGTTTGAAGCAAAGCCGCTGCTTCCGAACCATTTTGTGCGGGTGGAGAAAGGTATATTCTGTATTCGGACATCTACTTTTTTATGGATTTAGCGGGTATACCAACCACAATATCATGGGCTGCTATATCTGCATCTACAACCGCACCAGCGCCAACTTTGCTATACGCACCAATAACGGTGGCCTTAATTAATTTTGCTCCTGTACCAATGTAAACACCCGTTTTTAGTTTCGCTCCGCCCGAAATATTTACACCCGGCATTACTGAAACGAAATTTTCTAGTTCGGCATCATGCCCAATGGTACATTGCAAATTAACGATGCAAAAATCACCCATTTTTATGTCGGTAGTAAAGATGTTGCCGGCACAAACAATACATCCTTCACCCATTAAAATTCTATCTTTATCTAAAAATTGCGTTTGCGGATGAATGATGTTGGGCCGCTTTACATTTGCTGGCAATGCTTTCGCAACCTGCTCCCGAATGCTAGAGTTTCCAATTGCCAACACAACGCCTTCGGCTTTTGTTTGCTCAATATCAGCAACTTTACCCAAAATAGTTAAATCGTGTATTTGGGTTCCTTTAGCAATGTTATCATCAATAAACCCAAGAACTGAAAATGTTTTACGCTGCAGATTGATGGCTTTAATCATTGCTAAAACCTCCCTACCAAATCCACCAGCACCAACAATTACTACTTTCACTTTTTCTTTCCTTTTATAAACGATTCTCTAGACACATCTTCGCTTTTATGAACCTCTTTAAATTTAAGCCATTGCGGTATGGTTCTCAATAATATTGAAATATCTGTTTTTAAACTTACCGTTTCCGCATAAATGGCATCAAGTTCAAGACTTTTTTTCCACGATAGCTTATTCCTTCCACTTACCTGCGCTAGTCCCGTAATGCCGGGTTTTACATTGTGCCTTGTGTTTTGTCTTTCGTTGTAATAACCCAAATACTCTGGTAAAAGAGGCCTAGGACCAATAATACTCATTTCGCCCCGCAAAACATTAATGAGTTGAGGGAGCTCATCTAACGATGATTTTCGAATAAATTTTCCCCATGCGGGCATTGTTTTTTCATCGCCATCTACCTGCATGCTTCTGAATTTATAAAAGTAAAATGGCTTTTCGTTTTTACCGATTCTGAGCTGAGTAAAAACCCCTGATTTAAAGACTATACTGTTTACAATCCATAAAACAAATAAAATTGGGCTAAGAAGTATTAAAAAGAAAACAGCAAAAAAATAATCGAAAAGCGATTTTATATATGACTTATACAAGTTCATACTTTTTTGCATATCTACTTTTAATAATACCATAAGTACTCGCCAATAAAAGCAATACTATGCCCGCATAGGTCAACTGAATTATTATACTTGCATCTTTTAAGTAAAAAACGCCAACGGAGATTAGTAGCTGCGTGGCCATGTATATACCTGACATTTGTAAGTGACTAAACGGTCCTGGTTTTACAAGCCATTGGTACAAGTGGCTACGATGCGCCAAAAAGATGTTCTCTCTTCTCTTTAACCTATACACAATGGTTAGTACGCTATCTACACCATATACTGCAAGCAACAAAATGTAAAACAGATTCTGGGTTTTTAAGATTAATGCAAACAATAGATAAACAATTACGAACGCAATGGAAACGCTTCCCACATCTCCCGCAAATGCTTTTGCTTTTTTTCTAAAATTAAAGAACCCAAAAACCAAATTGGCTAGTACAAAGGCTACTATAATTTCTTGATTTACAAAGGCAAATTCTATGTTTAAATAGTAAATGGATAAGAGCACAATTAAACTATAGCCTACGGTAATACCGTTTATACCATCCATAAAATTATAGGCATTTATGATGCCGGTGGCTAATATTACTGCAATTATCCAATACCAAACGGGCATATCATAATTGGCTAAAAGCTGTAAAACCATAAGCGCCACTCCTAAAAACTGAAATGGCATTCTTACTTTGCTTGAGAGCGTTACTATGTCATCTATAAAGCTTAGAATAGATATGATTAAAAAACCAACCCATAAAAACGGCAATTGAAAATTTAGAAAAACAAATGAGAACAAACCTGCAAAAACATATACCAATCCCCCGCCCCTAATAGTAATCGTGCTATGTGAGCTCCTCTCATTAGGTTTGTCTATGATGTTAAAACGGTCGGCTATTTTAAAATAAACTACTTCTATCAAGAAGAATGTTAAAAGCAGTAGTAGTACAAACATGAATTCAGAATACACTATTTGTTAACATTTTTAAACGGATGTTTTTCTAAAGGCAATTTGGCAAACGGGTGATAATCACCTGTAAGCCCTTTTGGCGTTTGATGCCTGATGTCGTGCACAATCTCGATAGACGTTCTGGTCTCAGCAATGCCAAAACCTTTACCATCTAAAATATCCTGATAACTCACGGTATGCAAATCTGTAAAGCCATCACTAAACTCCAGCTCTTCACCTTCTATTTTTATGCTTCTAAACGTGCGTTTGCCTTGTTTCTTAATTTCATCGGGGATGGTGTTGTAGTTGATGCTTAAAAACCAGCGCACGCGTGCTTGGGCAAATTCAAGATAACCTGCGGCTCTATCATGGGTTAAAACGTGCACGTCATTCTTTTTTAAATCGCCAAAAATCCATGCCAACATATCGTAAAAATGCACGCCAATATTAGTCGCTATGCCACCAGATTTATGCGTGTCACCTTTCCATGAAGTGTAATACCAATTACCCCGAGAAGTTAAATAGCTTAAATCAACGTCATAAATTTTGTCTTTAGGGCCATTTTCAATTTTCTGCTTTAAAGCTATGATAGAGGGATGCAAACGCAATTGTAAAATAGAATAAATGCGGTTATTGCTTTCTCTTTCAATATCTAAAAGCGCATCAATATTCCACGGATTAAGTACAATTGGTTTTTCACAAATTACATCGGCACCACTGCGCAGGCCAAACCTAATATGGCTATCATGAAAATAGTTTGGCGAGCAGATGGAAACATAGTCTAATTGGTTACCCGATCTTTTTAGCTTTTCTACGTGCCTTTCAAACCTTTCAAATTCAACAAAGAAATCGGCCTTTGGAAAATAACTATCAATAATACCAACGCTATCATTTGGGTCGTATGCAGCTACCAAATCATTCTGGGTGTCTTGTATAGCTTTCATGTGGCGCGGAGCGATGTAGCCCGCAGCGCCTATAAGGGAAAAGTTTTTCATTTTGCTATTTTGTTAGTAAGCTTAGTTCTAGTTTGGTGATAAATACATTTTCAATAAAATAAATAATATCATTATTTATTTTCTCTCTATTAAAGTCGGTGGATATAACTT
Organism: Bacteroidia bacterium; assembly: GCA_030424545.1. Lineage (GTDB taxonomy): Bacteria > Bacteroidota > Bacteroidia > Flavobacteriales > Schleiferiaceae > JAUHWL01. Next base: position 262,627 of record JAUHWL010000003.1, on the reverse strand, counting down.
GAAACCCGTGTTCACCTTTCATTTTTACATCACTAATATTATTGCTACACGCTAATAATACTTCTACTAATTTAGTTACGTTTTCAGGTTCAAAGTAATATGCGCAATTATATGTGTCGCAAAAAAGCTCTTTAGCTTCTCCAGAGACTCCAAGTATAACGGGAACTTTATTGGCAAAAGAATCAAATATTTTTGATGGAATTGCACCTAAAAAGAGTTCGTTCTTTTTTAAAGGCACAACCGTAATATCCATTTTATTTAAATATTTAGGCATTTCGCTTTTCGGCACGTTGCCAGTAAACTCCATGTTTGTAAGTTGGTACTTATTAGCTAGTGCCTTTACTTCTTCAAGTTTAGGACCATCTCCAACAACCAAAAATTTAATGTTTTTATTTTCTGCTAATAGATTGGCCGCTTCAACCAATACTTCTAAGCCTTGGGCGTAGCCAACTAGGCCAGTATACCCAACAACAAACTCATTTGTTTTTTCTGTTTCTGTTAGTTCCTGATTGGTTAACGTTTTTAAAGTGCTAAAGTCTACCCCATTCTTAAACCATGTAATTGGTGTTTTCGGTATTTTATTATTGATGTGTTTGACAATTCCTTGTGTTTGACCTGCAACTCCATCACTCTTTCTATATAAAAACACTTCTAAATATTCTAATGCTTTTATTATCACTTTATTTTTTATAACTCCAAGCTTAATTCCACTTTCTGGCCATAAATCTGCAACATTTAAGATCATTGTGCTTTTGTACCACCATTTTAACAAAACTCCCGTAACGCCTAAAAATATGGGTGGTGATAAACAGATTATTAAGTCTGGCTTCTCAATTTTTGTTGCACCAATAATGGCTGATGAAGTTTGAAATGAAACAAAACCAAGCGCTCTAGAAAATAGGCTCCTACTTTTTTTTATAAATGTATAGCACCGATTTACTTTAACTCCTTTTATATCTTCAACCGTGTGCCATTTAAGTTTATATCCATCAAACAACTCTTGATTTGGGTAATTTGGAAAAGAAGTAAGCACTTCTACTTCATGACCCTGATTTAATAAACTTTGTGCAAGACTAGAAAGCCTATGAGCACCCGGAGCATTTTCTGGTAAATAATATTGGGTAAGTAATAAAATTCTCAATTTTAATTATGCTTCAATAAATATTCAACAATATTTTCACTTGCCTTTCCGCCACCATAATAATTCTCTGTTTTCTTAAATTCTCTTTTAGAAAACTCCGCATATGCTTTTGCCATTTTATTTTTATTACTACCAACAAGCATATTAAAACCACCATTCACTAATTCTACCCACTCCGTTTCTTCTCTCATGGTAATGCAAAATTTATTAAAGAAGAATGCTTCCTTTTGTAATCCTCCGCTATCTGTTACTACAAGAAAAGAATGGTTAATTAAATTAATCATGTCTAAATAACCCACAGGATCTATTATCGTAAAATCTATTTTAAGATTTTGCTCCTGTAGCTTTTTCTTTGTTCTTGGGTGTAAAGGAACGATAACCTGTTTTTGCTTGCTAATTTCATTTAGCCCTTCTACCATATTTTTTAGGTGAATTGGGTTGTCTGTATTTTCTGCTCTGTGTATTGTGGCTAAATTATAGTTACCCGATTCTATATTATTCGTATTTAAAACGGCTAAATTTTCTGCGGCTATGTGTTTATAAAAAAGTGCAGCATCTTCCATAACATCGCCAACATTTACCATATGTTGGTTTTTAAATGGAAAGCCTTCTGTTTTTAAATTTTTAATTGCGGTATCTGTAGGGCAGAATAGGTATTTGCTTACCCGATCAGACAGAATTCTGTTAATTTCTTCGGGCATGTGCATGTTAAAGCTGCGCAATCCGGCTTCTACATGCGCTATTGGGATATGAAGTTTACTCCCAGCAATAGAAGCTGCCAAAGTGCTATTGGTATCACCATATATTAAAATTACATCGGGTTTTTCTTCCAATAATATTTTTTCAATTCCTTTCAACATATCTCCAGTCATCTCGCCATGACCTGTACCAGATATACCTAAATTATAGGTTGGTTTTTTAATTTTTAATTCATCAAAAAAAATGTCAGACATGTTTTTATCATAATGCTGGCCGGTGTGCACTATAATTTCCTCAATCTTATGTTGATGATTCGCAATTGCTCTAGAAACTGCTGCAGCCTTAATAAATTGAGGGCGAGCCCCTATTACAGTAACAATTTTCATTTCTCTATATTTTGGATATAACCGATTTAAACTTCCCGCTTTTTTCATTCGGGATAGATTCTGGGTAATTAAATTTTATGGAGTCTACATATCTTATTTGAACTCTTAATCTATCAGTAATTAATTGTTCTGACTTTTCGACATTATAGCTCTCATCAATTTCTATGTTAAAAACAAAAGACGTTAACGATTCTTGTATAATTTGTGCTCTCCTTATACCTGCAATTTCATAATAAAGCGAATGGAACCTAACCATTACTTTTCCGTCTTTGGTTTTTACTTTATCTTCTATTCTGCCTGTAATCTCTTCTACTACTGGCATTTCTCTTTTACAGATTGATGTTTGATTTTGCGCCATTTTAATACTATCACCAATTCTATATCTAATTAGTGGCTGATCTGTATTGATTAATCCAGTAAAAATTCCTTCACCTTCAATACCATTTTCTACAGGATTCAATGCTTCATCAACAACTTCCATAATACCCGTATCTGGGCTAAATAACAATTGGGCCTCTGGTGTTTCTGATATTAAGCCGCAAGCCTCATTACCGCTATAGCTGTCGTAAACTTTACATCCGTATGCTTTTTCCATTTCTTGGCGCATGGCTGGTAATAGTTTTTCCGAGCTTGTAATTACCGCTTTTAGCCGTGGCGCTTTTATCCCTAGCTCATTGATAAATTTTGCTAATAAATAATTAGAAACGGTATAGCCGTTCATCCACTCTACTTTGTTTTTATACATTCCATCCACATAACCTTGAACGGTTTCTGGACTTATATGATAAGCTGAAAAATAGGTTTGCTTTTCAAAATAATTGTAACGATAAAAAGGAGGAGAAGCACTGGCTTTGGTAATAATTTTTCTACCACCTATCATACCACGTGGCATAGTATAATCAACACCAGCCCAATTCCTTACACGTGCTTCTATACTGGCTTGCCAAATTTGATGAAACTCTTCACTAAAATAAATTTTACTTGGGGTGCCTGAACTTCCGCTAGTACTTAAAAAAGTGCCTTTTTTATTATAGGCTGTAGACATAAGCGTAGTAGTGCCGTATTTTCTAAAGTCTTCTTTTGTAAGAGGTGGAATCTTATTCAAATCTTCTAGCTTAAATACGTTTATCTCAGCTACTGTTAAACCAATATTTTTAAATACCTCTTGGTAATATGGCACGGTTTGATGGCAGTGTAGCAATAGCTTTCTTAACGCGTTTTCTTGGTAATTGTTCCATTGCTCTTTGGTATAGAATTCTCTAGATTTAAAGGCCTCTACATGCTCATTAAAAACACCACCAAAACGTCTCGACTTCCAGTTATAACCGTATGCCGAAATCATTATGTTTTGTAAAAAAACGGGCGATAATGCGTATAATTTTTCAAACATTTTTTAAGAAACTTATTTATAGCTATTAAATATGTCTATATATATGGATGCTTGTTTTTTTGTGTTATAGTTGTCTAAAGCCACTTTCCTAGCATTTTTAGACATAATATCTCTGGCTTCTTTATCGTCAATTAGTTTTAATATAGCATTAACAAGTTCAATTTCGTTCGTTGGAGAAACACTTATTCCACATTTGTTTTCTTCTAACATATCTTTAATCCAACCACTTGTTGTTTGTATAACGGGAACACCCGTCATTAAAGATTCGTACAATTTGTTTGGAGAACTTGTGTTTAAAATTTCTTTATCCATTAATGGAATTACACTTGCCGTAGCGTTTTGTAGATATTCTATTAATTCTTCTTTAGGTACAGAGTTAATTAATATTAGGTTAGACAAGTTTAGTTTTTGTTTTAAATCTTGAACCAAATCTCTTAATTGTCCATCTCCAATAATAACGATGCTAATATCCGTTCTGCCTTGTTTTTTTAGCAAATGTGCTGCCTTTATTAAAAGCAACGTGTTATTTACCAAACCAATATTCCCCGTATAGATTACATTTTTTTCCGGGTTTACAATAGAATCATTTGCTTTAAAAATATCTGGATTTGCTGTATTGTATACACAATTGGTTTTTACATTTTTAAACCTAACTTTTATATCATTTTCCATTCCAGGAGAAAGGGCTACAATTTCATCGGCATTTGAGTAGCAATATTTCTCAAACCAATAGGCGAAATTTAAAATAAGCTTATTTCTAATTACGCCAATCTCCTCTACAACGCCAGGCCACAAATCTCTTACCTCAAAAACAAAGGGTTTTTTTCTAATTTTCTTCGCAATTAAAGCTGGTATTCCCGTAGAAATTGGTCCAGATGAAGCCAGTACCAAATCACAATCTTCGCGTAACGCGTGTCTTATTGAAAAGATGGAATACAAAAAGAAATGATAAATACGCTTAAAGAGATTGTGCTTGTTACTCACGGGGATGTTTAACACAATTAAATCTATACCGTCCATTTCAAACCTATTACCTAGCTTATTTTGTCTTAAATCGCTTTTGTAATAAAGGCTCGTAACAACTTTTACTTTAAAACCCTTCTGTACCCAATAGTTAGCAAATTCATAAAGTCTTGTTCCATAAGAACCTTTATTGGTTGAAAAGTATTGGTGGAAGATTAATATGGTCATAAGGTTGTGCAATTAGAATTGTACCCAGGGCCGGTTCTTTCCGTTAGCCATATAGGGAATTTCATCAACTTTTTTTACGTCTAAACTATCGTCTGGGAATAAATTTTTAAACTCCAGCAATATTCTTTCTACAAATTTTACATCTAAAGCTGCTTTCTGACTTTTAATTAATAGCTCAACTTTGTCTGTGTAAAACTCAAATCTAAATTTTAAAACATTGGGATCATTAATAAACAAATCGAAAAAATAATCTAGAATTACAGAATGAACTTGTTTGCCCGATGGTAACATAATCTTATCCCCTGTTCTACCCGAAATTTCGCCTAATACTCTATGCTTTAATTTAGTATTTGGGTTACCGAGAGATATTTTGCAAACATCGTCTGTTTGTATTTTAATAAGTGGAAACTGTCTTAAAAACAAATCGGTTTTAGAAATTTTATCATGCTTCTCAATCGTTAAAACACTCGTTTCCATGTTTTCTTGCATCAATCCTTCTGCACCTACAAAGCCGCCAAATCCTCCTTCTGATGATCCATAATAATTTACCACTGGACAATTAAAAATACTCTCTAAATATATTTTTTGAAATGACTCTAATGTTTCTCCTGTGGCAATAATCAGTTTAATATTTAACTCTTGGGAATTAAAATTCAATTCTTCAATGGCTATTTTAAAGAATTCTACTAACACAGATGGGTATCCTAATAAATATACCGTACGGTTTCTTTTAAACGCTTTTAATAGCGCATCTACTGCTGATGGGTTTATATTAAAGGCAGATACCCTGTCCCTATTAAAAAACCAATCTTTCAGTTTGGTCTTTAATTGAAATTCTGACTTCCAATGTTGCCCAAAAAAATAGCCATATCTACTTCCAAATTTAACTCCGTAAAACTCTATTAGCCTTATCAACGATGCATGTCTGTATGCCCATGATGTATGATCGCACGGATAAGTAAATGGTTCTCCTGTTGTACCTGAAGAAACATTTGTATAGCAAGAATAGGTCTTAGACGAATAAAACAAATCTCGGTTTTTAAGAATGTCCGCTTTTGACAGAATGGGCAATGAAGTAAATATTTCCTTTACTGTATCAGCCTTCGCATCTTTAATAACTCCACTATACTCAGCATAATGTTTTTTATAAAACGGAACGGTTTCTATGGCATGATTAAGAAGTGCAATCAACCTAGAATTCTGAATGTTTTCCAATTCATCTAAACTGCAATACAAAGATTTTTCTAAATCTAGTAGTGCACTTTTAACCGGTTCTTTTCGCCAACGCTGCGCTAGAAAATAAAGTTGTTTATTGAGTGCCTGCTGCATTGTTTAAAAGATCAACCCATTTATTCTTCACAACATTCCAATCAAATGCAGCTACTTTTTCCCTAGCTTTTAAAACTTGTTTTTCGGTGTCATGCGGATGAGCCACCAATTTTTTTATGGCAGATGCCATAGCTTCTGTATTGTTTGGTTCTACAAGAATTGCGTCTTGATTGTGATCTAATAAGTAAGGGATGCCACCAACTTTGGTAGATACAATGGCAAGGCCAAGAGCCATACATTCTATAACAGAAATCGGGGTATTGTCTATGTTGGTTGTATTGATTAAGATGTTTCGATCTTTACTCAATGCCATCCATTCTGGTTTGGTTAAAACCCCAGGAATTTGAACAAAATCTTCAAGATTATGATGTTTAACAAAACTGTTTACTTCTTCTAAAGAACCATCATGGCTATCTGGGCCAACCATAATTAAATCCGCTTGAAAACCTTCTTGCCTTAAGTAATTTAGAACTTGCACAGCTAATAACGGATTGTAATGCTTCCTAAAGCTGCGTAACCAAAACAACTTTACTTCAGCAAAGTTTGCTTGCTTATAGCTATACTTTTTAATGTTTAGCATGTTTGGTATTAATACAGGATTATATCCAAACTTTTCAAAACTTACTTTCATGAAGTTGGAAGGTGCTACCAATTTGTATGAATATTTAAATGTAAGTTTTGATAAAAAGGGGTTGTTTTTTAACCTCAAAGGCAAATCTCCACCATGCAAAAAGTTGATGAATGGTTTGTTTAGCATTCTACAAAAACTTCCAATAGCTAAAGCAAAATAGAAATTGGTTGTGCTAAACGTATCAATTAGAACCACATCTGTTTTCCAAATATGCCTCCAAAACGTAAAAAACATATCTATGGCTTTCTTTACGCTCCCTTTTTTGTCTGATACAGAAATGATGGAGTACATCTCGCCAAACAAAGGGGTAAGTTCGTCTTGGACGGTAGGATACTTACCTTCTTTACCGGATCTGTTTCCGAAATATAAAATGTTCACTTTACCTAATCGAATTTAAACTTGGCAAACGCAAGACCGTAAAAAAATGGAGTAACCATTGTTCTCATGGCGGCATGAAAAGATGTTAAAATTGCCAACAGGATAAACGCTGCAAATAAACCTTTCTGGAAAGGATCTCTTAATTTTCTATAATACATTATTGGGTAAATCGTAATAATCAATAAGGCTATCCCTCCCAAGATACCATGTTCAGCCAGAATACGGCTATATTCTACGTGGCTACCAAAACCATAATGCCCTCCTTCTGTAAACTTAGACATTCCTGGTCCTACCCCAAGCAATGGATGCTCTAGCCAAAGTTGAATATCCATGGTTGCAATTTCCAAACGGTGAGATGTAAAGTGGTTTAAATCTTTTTCTCTAGTACCAGCCAAGGTACCAGCTGTTTCTCCTTGATACCTCAATAAAAGAGCTCCGTTGGTAATAATATTAGCGTAAAGAAAAATAGCCACCAATCCACCCAACGCAATCATGATATGGGTAGATTTTATTTTCTTAAGTTTAATTTTCGTTCTTCTCACCCCCCTTACGTAGTTGTTTACTACATAAAAAACAATCAAACATAAAATAGGCACCATTACTCCACCTCTTGAAAAGGTCAATAAACCACGTATTAAAAAGAAGAACAATAATGCTTGATCTAGATATTTAATGGAAAACATTTTTTGCTTTATCAACAAAAAATATCCAAGTATAAAAATGCCAATCCCCAAGGCTGTTGATACTTGATTAGGCCCATACCCACCAGATGTTTCGAAAATTGATCCACGTCCAAGTGTAAACTCTACTTCATCATAATCAGGCGTTTTTATGAAGAGAAATACAAGAACAGAAATCAATGGGAAAAGTGTAATCCGGAACATATCCTTCAATTGATCAAAGGTGATAACCTTTTCACTGAAATATAGAATCATCAAAGCCAGGTTAAAAATACCCAGATAGTTAAACACTATTCCATACCTCAAATACTGACCTTCTATAACAAATAAAGAAGGAATGGTAAGCAAGATAATCCACCAGCCGATGCCTCTATTTCTAATTTTTCCCTCCAGTAGAAAAGTGGCAAACAATACAAAAAGCGGAAAATACTTTCCAATTTCATCTGGCAACAACCCAGTTAATGGCGCACGTGCCATACGAGAAAAAACTTCTACACCAAGCAAGTAGGATAGCGTAAAAGTCATTATGCCATCTTTGTTTCTCGTTAACAGAAGTTGTAAAAATGACGTACCCATAACGCCCAATACCCAGAAAACAAGAAAATACGGTGTAAAGGTTGATAAAATACCCAGAATAACATGAACGATTAGCCACATTACTTCCAGACGTTTAAGAAGTAGGTATTTAATCATTTATTCTGTAAGTAATTTAAGGTTGTTCACAATATTCACTACAGCTTTATTTGTGTCTTTGGAAATCTTATTATGCCATTGCATATGCCCGTTACCAGCGTCTTTAAAATTTGCTGCGAATATGGGGCTAATTTCACTTTTATCATAGACCCATTCCACAGCATTTAGTCCTTCTAAACTTTCAAAATGTGTGTATCTATAAAAAAAGGCAGAAGTCCATGTATCATGCTTATTTAGAGGGTGTTCATAGTTTATGTAAAAGACACGTTTTTTCCTTTGGGCAAAATCATGCGCCATAGTACTTCCAAAATTCACCGCTGTATAACAATGCTCTATTATATCAACTAGCATTTGCACATCTTCTTTGCTCACCGCAAAGGTCATGGAGTGCTTTCCAAATTGTTTCCAAAGTGGCTCTATCGCAACAATTTCAGGGCATTTTGCTAACACCTCATTAAACCTTCCTGTATTATCAGTTGGCGCTCTTCTAAAAACCAATTGTGTGTTTTCCTTTTCGTTTGAGGCGCACCATGCGTTATACACATCTTCTAAATAATGCTGATCAAACGGAGAGGCATCTGTCATATCCCCCGAATAGAGATACCATTTTTTATCTGGGTCTAACCCATGCTTTGCGGCAAATTTCTCTCTTGGTGTTTTCGTAAAACGATGATAAAATTCAAACTGGGGAGTTCCCGTAACTGAAATGCGTTCGTTTTTTATATCAGGATAATACCGGTTCATCTCGCTTTTCATATGATCACTCCACACAAAAAAATGATCTGCAGGCACGGCCATTCTTCCTTTAGGTAAATTATCCCAACTGTAAATAAAATTCACGGTTTTGATGTTTAGCCACTGTGCAGCACGCATTACGGGTAAACTCTTTACATCGCGCTGGTGTGCATTCAATACGATGCTTACATTTTCTTTTGTAATAATTTCTCTGGCATTATGTATTTCGCTCTTGTTACCTGTATCAAACCACTTTACATGAAGCTTCTCTAGGCTCTCAACTTTTTTTTGGGTTGCATTAGTTGCCAATAATTCTGACAACCTAAAGAGCATGCGTTCTGGAAAGGCATACTTTTTATAGGCCGGGAAATTATTTAAAAATGTTGGGTTCGGATCTGATTTAAAGTTCAACAACAAGCTTGCTTTCAATTTGGCGTATCGATACACTTTGGCCAAAATGCCTTCCCTAAATGTTTCAATTTTATAGAACGTTATCTGGTTTGTTAATTTTTCATCAATCTCTTTAAAAACTGATTTATCCACAAAATGAAAAATAACGAGTCTAAAATCTTTAGAAGCTTCTTCAATAAATGAGGAATACACGAAATTCCGGAGTGTTATGCCATCTGGCAAAACCAATGCAAGTGTTTTCTTTTCTCTACTCAACTTCTAATCCTTTGTTTACATTAAAAATGCGATATGCTACCACAGGAATCTCTGCTTTTGATGAGTCTGAAATCGCCAACACAAAATGTGTTACCCCTTCGTTTTTCATCATTTCAAAATCAGAAGTGCTTGGTGCTTTATTAGGTAATTTACGCTGAAAGTCTAACGATTTCTTCACAAATTCTTTGGTTACTAGGTAAGATAAATTACTCACCTTCATTTGATGCCCAAACAATGCTGAAAATTGAAATTGATTACCATCTCTGGAAAAACCATCTGCTGGATAACGCAAATCGTTAGTGGCCAAGACCGTGTTTTTTACCGGAATCTTTTGAAGTGTTTCTGCTAATAAAACATTATTGCAATACTCGTGACCTAACTCCGGATTCCTTATCAAATTACTTGCGTAATAGATAGCGTTAGCAACAGGAATAGCCGCAATTAAAACTGCACTTCCTACAACCATTACTTTTACTTTTTTTTTGATAGACGGCCAGTTGTTCACCAATAAAAGTGTGGCCATTAAACAGGCTGTAAACGGAATTACCGCTATTAATTGCCAACTGTTCACGTCATCAATTTTTATAAATGCAAGCAATAGAGGCATGGGAATCACAAAGAAAAACATCCATGAATTACCTCTCATTAGCAACTTTTTGTTTGTCGCAAAATGAACGATCAACAATATAAATAATGGAACAAATGCAGAAAACAAATGGTCTTTTTGCACATGACTTGGACTCAACAATTCTATAGGAGGCGCTTCTACCAAGGATGCCGAAAAAACCCGATAAATAACAGCCATGAACAAAACCGTAAACAATGGATAAGCCAATGGCTTAATACTTTTGTTTTTTATGGCACGAGCCACGAAAAACAGTCCAAATCCAAGGCCAACAACGGGGGCTAACGGAATTTTAAACACAGGAATCAAACCAATTAATATGGCCGCTAATCCGTAAGATTTATTCGTCTTTAGTAGTAAAAGCCAAAAAACAGCCAAAATAAAAAGTGGCTCAAATGAACTTGGTGCCAAAGGATATGTAGCTAAATATCTCCCCGGCAAGACAATTAAATTTTTAAGCGTTGCGGGATTAAAATAATTAAATACATAAAGCTGATGGCCATATAATACAACCACCGATACAATTGCTAACCATTTTAATTTTAGTTCGCTGACCTTTTTTAGTAAAGTTAAAACAAGACCTGACAACAAGAAATACAAAAAAGGCATCAACACAAAAGCATGAACAACATGTGTTCTTAACCCGGAGAAATAAGAGATAAACGCCAAGATAGAATGGTAGCCATAATGATACGCCAAAGCCATTCCTTCATTTTCTAATAATTTAACAGGGTAGTTGTCATTTTGCAATATACTTTCTGCAATCATTAGCGTAAAGGGTGTATCTACGTTAAAAAATGCTTCTGCAAACGCAAAGTTTTTAGCCGTTAAAAACGATTGTACAAGCAAAGGAAAACTGCTGACGAAGAAAACAAGACCAACAGAAATATGCGTTTTTAGATTGTTATTTTGCTGATATGAAAACGCCCAACTTGCGGATAAAGTGAAACCCAAAACCCACCAGCTCAACCCTGTGTAACTTAACACAACGAGCAGGAATGAACTAATCACCAATCCAACGAAAGCATCAAAATACCATGAAGATTGCTGTTTTGTTAGGAATACAGCCCGAACCAACCCTCCGAGTTTTGCAAAACTCAAGATGATGAAAAGCGCGACTAAAAACTTTACGAAAACCACGAACTAGGAAATGTGTTGATTCAAGTTATTATTCGTTTTCAAGCAGCACTATTATTTCCGATTCAAATTTCTCCAATGTAAACTCACGGCTCCAATCCATGGCTTTTTGTGCTTTCAATACATAGTCATCTTCATTATTATAGTAGGCCAAAATCACGTTTACTATTTCATCCAAATTATCTTTTACAATGCTCCCTCGCGAGCCATTGCCAACCATTTCTGGCACACAACTTACGGCCGTGGTAATGGGTAAACAACCCCAGAACATAGATTCTGCAACCACTTTAGGCCACCCTTCTGATTTTGAAATAAAAATTAAAAAATGACTTTGTTGATATGCTTTTTTCACAACATCAGCCCCTTTATTTCCGTGCAGAAAAACATTATTTTCTAGGTTGTTGACTTTAATATAATTCTCAACTTCTAGTCTTAAAGCACCATCTCCATAAACATTTAATTCAACAGGAAAGTGTTTCAAAAGAGCCTCACAAACCTTTACTGAAATCAATGGTTGTTTTCCTTCTGTTAATCCTCCTACAAAAATTAATTTTATTGGAGAGGATGATAAATTTCTTGGCGGGGTATTTTCAATTTCATTTTGAGAATAACTTGCCGTAAAAAAAGGTTTGATATTTTTTGTTGCCCCTGGCCAATTACCATACACCAAAACCTGCATATTCTTCGTCCAAAATGTGTTTTGCAATATTTTTTGTTGCCAACGATAACTCCATGGTTGATTGCTGTTCCAATCCCAATTACCCGCATATTTGGCCGTTTTGAATTTAGATGGAAATAAAATTTGAACAAATGCACCTATTAACCCCATATTACCTGGGCAACGCAAATGAATGTGATTTGCGCGAAACATAGATTTAAAAACCATCATGAAAATATAGGGCAATTTCATTATTGCCTTTAACAATTCTTTTTTTGACGTTAATTGAAATGACGGTACCTGTACAAAATCAATGTTTTTGTGTGCATATGCTAAATCTATTGGTGAAAAAGGTTGATTGCTCAAAGGCGCAACAATGGTTACTTTATCGCAATATTTCAGCCATAGATTCATTTCCTTCACATAAGGGGCATAACCTGCAACACGTCCTTTATTATTTAAAACATGCTGCACATGCGATACAATTAAAAAATTCATTTATAACCTAAATCTTTTAATTCTTTTTCTAGAATACTATTCATCAACTCTTTTCCTTCTTTTGAATAACGGTCCTTGTAAAACTCCCATCCAATTTCTTTAATGGGCCAATTTTCTACAATTTTCGCAAACCTTTTGGTGTATGGAAGATTTAAATCGGCACATAGTTTTTTAAAGAAAGTAACCTTGTCATTGGTTAAATCTTCATAGCGTACTAAAATTGATTTTTCATACTTCTTAGATTCCTCACGAAGCCTTAAATAATAGGCCGTATAAAACTCTATTTTTTCTTTTTCCGATAAACGTGCATATTCTTCTGGTTTGTCCTTATAAAACCATTTTTGCTTGATGTATGAAGAAACCACTACACGAGGGTCACGTTCTATCCATACCAAATTATAATCAGAAAATATAGCATCCAAATATTCCTTTCTTGCTGGTCCAGTAATTTTGGTTATAAACCTTGGTTTTCCCTGCCATTTTAAAACACCCTTAATATTAGTTGCAACTTTTTCTGCATTTTTTTCAATTTCTTCTAAACGGTTTTTATCGGTGGTGTTGCTGTTGTTAAAATGACCAAAAAAGTGTTTCCAATAATCGTATGCTTCTGAAGGTTTAGGCGATTTTTTTACTGAATGCCAATCAATCCCAAACAATTTAGCGCTGTAAGGTCGGCTTAACACCCCTAAAAAAGACTGATTGGGAAACGCATTATTCCAAGAGGATACCCAACCTAATTCATCATGATATGCTAAGATTTGAGAAATTAATGTTGTACCTGAACGTCCAGGTCCGTTTAAGATGATTGCATCTTTTATTTTATTCATTTTCTACTTATAAATTTCAAGCAAGGTATTTATTGCCCCTTTTTCTGAATACAAATCAATAACACGATTGTGCAAACTTTTTGCAAAATCGCCTCTTGCTTTTTCATTTTCAATTAACACTTGCAATGCATCTGCAAAAGCATTTACATCTTTGTTTTCTATAACAAACCCACTTTCGGCAACAACCTCTTTGCATTGCCCAACGTTGGTACAAACAACGGGGAGACTATAACTTGCATATTCTAAAAGAGCTACGGGCAACCCTTCTGACATAGATGTTAGAATCCCAATAGTTGAATGAGATAATATGCCACTTACATCTGTTCTTGTGCCCAATAAAAAAACATTGTTTTCTAGCTTATTTGCTGCAATAGCCTCTTTTATACTGTCACTATAGGCATCATTAAATATTCCTCCAACGCATAAAAAAGTCCAATCAGGATTTTTCTTCACCACTTCTTTGGCGATTTGAACCAAAAACAGATGATCTTTCTGAAATCTCAAATTGGCTAGGCAAACTATTCTCTTTCCTTCTACTCCAGGAATTTCTGTTTTTAAAACATTATTGCCACTTTCTAATGCGGCAAAATTTCTTAAATAGGTAATGTTTTTTTCTTTGATTCCGAGATTGTTCATGCCCCAGGTTTTGATCATATCATTCACAACAATGTAATGGTGTAAAAATGACTTTACATATTTAAGTAAACGGTATTCTCTCGGTCTAACTTCTGCCTGTTCTACCATGCCAAAATGGTCGTGCCATACCACTTTTAAGCTTGGTTTACGTAGCTTCATAAACATAGCCCAAAAAACAGAAGAACCATGGGCATGTATCACAGTGATGTTATTTTCTAGAATGAACTTTCTAAGTTTTTTTAACCCTACAATATCCGTCAAACCTTTTTTATGTAGGCAAGCGTAAACAACATTTTTATCAATAAATTCTTCTAAATCGCCTCCTTCTCGTGTAGCAATTAAACAACTCTTTATGCTGCTTTCTTTTGCTAAAGCATTGGCAATGTTTATGCTCATGCGTTCCGCACCTCCCACATGTAAACTATCGATGAGTTGAAGTACGCCCAATTTGCTACCCATTTACTTTATTGTTTTGAAAGGTTTTGTGCTCGTTAATTCCATATAGTCTATCTTGAATTTCTTGATCATTTTCGTAGATAAATTGACCATCTTGATAGTATCCCCAGCCAGTTTTACCTAGCTGGTATATTTTATTATTTAAGTCTTCTTTTTGAATAATTGTAGCCCTTTGCGCAACGACCACACAATTGTCTGGAACATTAAATGAAACAACCGCATTGGCCCCAATTCTTACATTGTTCCCGATAACAATATTTCCAACCAACTTAGCCCCTGCACCAATTAGACAGTTATCTCCAATTACAGGGCTACCTAAACCTTTAGAATCTACCAACATATTAGACCCAATGGTTACCTGTTGATAAATCGTACAATTTTTTCCTATGATTGCACCTCCACTTATAAAAATTCCATAGGTGCCATGTATAAAGTTTATTGGCCCTTTAATTAAGTTATAAGTGGGTAAAAACGCGCCTGTTTCATGTTCTAATGCCTTTATTAAAAACTTATAAGCCTTTTTTTTAAGACCAGACTTATGCTTTTTAACAACTTGCCGTAGCGCGTAATATCCGCCCAGTTTATTTACTATGGTTGTAAAAATCATTTTTTAAGTTCAATAATTACCAAGCTGTCCAGCCGCCATCTACCACCATAGTATGGCCCGTCATATAGCTGCTGGCGTCAGAAATTAAATAGATAAATGCACCCTCAAATTCGCTTCTATCACTCATGCGGCCTAAAGGTGAAAACTGCTTTAGTTTGTTTTTAAAGCTTTCTGGATGATTGTTATCAATGGCGTGAGGCGCAATGGCGTTACAACGAATGCCGTCTTTAGCGTAATGCGTGGCTAAATATCTTGTAAAGTTTGGGATGAACGATTTGGTTACCAAATAGTCCATTGGTTTGTTTTTAAATGACTCTCCTTCGTTAAAATACAAGCCAGGATTAGCAGCCACTAACGAATAGGTTGAAGCCAAGTTGACAATGTTACCTGATTTTTGAGCGATCATCAATTTCACTACCGCCTGCGTCATCTTTATGGTGCCCGTAATGTTTACGTCTATAGAATGTTGCAGTTTATCTAAAGGGAAATCGGCAAAATCTACCGAGGCCAATTCGGTGTTACTGTCCTTTTCAAATTTGGCGTCTATAGCTGCATTGTTTATCAATACGTCTATGCGTCCGAATTTTTGTTTGGCTGCGTTTACCAATTCAGCAATACTGCTTTGGTTGGTGATGTCTAAAGGCATCAATAGCATCTGGTTAATATCAAATCCAGAAAATTGTTTCTTTAATTTTTCAAGATTTACATCGCCCAAAACCAACTTTGCACCGTTAGCATACAACGTGTTAGCGATGGTTGTTCCAATCAAACCAGCAGCGCCTGTGAGGCAAATTACTTTGTTGTTGATATCAAAAATTTCTGAACTCGTTCTACTCATTTTCGGTACATATTTTCACGATTTCAAAGGCGCGTTCTAATCCAGCATCCGCGCCCACATCCTTGTTTTTTATCCGTTCTAGAAAATGTTCGGCTTCACTAACAAACAAATCGTTGCGGTCAAATTCAGGGCAGGTTTTTATCTCAACCGTATCTTGATTAAAGTCTTCTATTTTCAGCGTGTTCTCAAAATATTCAAACGTCAGTCTTCCTTTTTCAAAAAGCAAAACCGTTCTTCGACTGGGATTTTTCTCCACGTAATTCATATGCACTCTCGCAATTGAACTGTCTTTGAATTGCATAATCACTTCCGTTAGATTATCAGCCTCTATAGGTAACACAGGGTGTGTTGATTTTAACGTGAAATGCTTTTGCGGAAGTTCATTTACCAACCACAGCACGGTATCTAATTCATGAGATAACGTTAAAGCCACCCCACCGCCCATTTGCTCTAATGCCGCATAAGATGTTTTGTAATCTTCCCAAGGGTGCCAATTGGGCAAATAATCGCCCCAATAACTTTCGGCAGAAATAAGTCTCCCAAAAATAGACTTGGTGCAATAGCTTTTCATTTCCCTTAAAAACGGGTGAAACTCTAGCATATACCCCACCTGCAATACTTTTTTTGATGCTTCTAAAGCCGCATACAATTCCGCCTTCTGATTTAAATTGTGTGCAATGGGTTTTTCAACAAAAACATGCATACCTGCATTTAAACATGCTAAGGTTTGCTCCATGTGCAAATGTGTTGGGCTTGTGACAAAAGCGGCATCGGCACCAGCATTTATGGCTTCTTGCCAATCTAAAACAACTTGTACTTGCGCTTCGCCCAAATCTCTAAAAGGCAAGTTTCGGGTTCTAAAAACCACCAAATCGCGAAAGCCCAATTGCCATAAATTACGAATGTGGCGCTCGCCTATACTTCCTGCTGCAGTGATTAAAATTTTACTTTTCTGCATGCAAAAAGTTTTCTAAAACATTAAAGGGAACTTGACTTATGGCAGATGTCGCCCTTTCTAAATCCTCTACATGATCAATATCTAAAGCCCATGTGTTGGGCACTTCTAATCCCAAAATAATTTTACCCGAAACCGAATTTTGCTCCAAAATTGTTCGCGAACGAATGACATCTAGAGTACCAATTTGCCAATGAATTTGCGGCAAAGATTGGCGCGGTTCGTTAAAAGGTTCGGCAACATTTTTTAACGCTAAAAGCGGATATAGTTGATTGTCATCTCCAAAAGTCCACATTTTATAAGGCGTAATTGGCGCCTTGGTTACCACACGCAAACTATCTGCAGCAATGTTTGATTGCATTTTCTCAATGGCTTCATCAATTATTTGGCCCGTCCGTAATGGCGATGTTGGCCTCAACTGAATCACATATTCGGGTACTGTATTTTCATTTTTCAAAAACCAATCTAAAGCGTGTTGCAAAAAAGAAAGGTCTCGGCTTTGGTCATCCGCAATTTCAGCCGGACGTAAAAAAGGAACTTCTGCTCCGTATTGCTTTGCAATTTCTGCAATTGCTTCACTATCGGTACTCACTATAATTCTGTCTACATTTTGCGCAGCTCTGGCTGCAGCAATGCTCCATGCTAAAAGCGGATGGCCTTTCACCTGCTTTAAATTCTTGTTCTGAATACCTTTGCTCCCACCGCGTGCGGGGATAATGGCAATAATCAAAATTTAGTTTTTCAATTTTTTACGTTGCACTTCTTCTATGGGTAAAATTTCTTCTGATTTATATGTTAATGCATTAAACGCATGGTTTAAATCTCGAATCATTTTTTGCAATCCAGGAACTTCTAAAGAGGCGGCATGATCTGTACCTTTCCATGTTCTGTCTTTGGTAAAGTGTCTTTCAATCCATTGAGCACCAAGCGTATATGCCGCAATATCTATAGCTATACCCAAATGGTGACCCGAAAAACCAATCGACTTTACCCGTGTGCTGTATTTATCAATAAGCTTTACAATTTCCAACAAACAAACATCTTTTACCGGAACAGGATATCCACTTGTACATGAATACACAACAAGTCTTTTGGCTTGATTCTTTTCTTCAAAAAACGCAACAAACTCTTCAATTTCAGTAGTTGTTGTCATCCCTGTAGAAATGTGAACTTCACCATCATATTCATCTCTTAAAACCGTCAGCATTTCCATTTTGTGATTACAAGCAGATGGAACTTTAATTAATTCCGGATTTAACGAAACTATTTCTTTCGCAGACGTTACATCCCACACCGAAGTACTATAGGTTATGCCTATAGATTCGGCATATTTTTTTAATTCCTTGTGTTGATGTAAATCAAACTCCAAAGCCTCACGGTGGGCGCCATACGTATTCCCGTAACTATTATAAGGTACAGGGTGCGCGGTATTGTATTGTTCTTCAGAGAGTAGTTCTTTATTGTTTCTCTTCTGAAATTTAGCCACATCAGCACCACATTCTTTGGCCAATTTTATGAGCTCAATGGCAATGTCGAATTGCCCCATATGGTTGCAACCAATTTCGGCAATAACTTTTGGTTTTGTATAATTCATCAACGTTTTATGCTTATTTTAAATAAATGCTACCATGTTTTTCACAAGCATTTAGCATTTCATCTTTTTGCGATTGCGTTACGCCATTTTCCATCAGATAACTTTCATCAAATGTGGGGCGTTTATTCAATCGGTCTTTGTGTTTTTCTAAATAATTATTAAACAATCCTACCACTTTTGCAGGGTTTCCTGCGGCTATAGAATTGTTTGGAATATCATGAGCTACAACCGCTCCAGCACCAATCATTACTCTATTGCCAATGGTAACACCTGGTAAAATAATTGCCCTTGTGCCAATGGTTACATCATTGCCAATTTTAACATTGGCAACATTGCCATAACCAATAAAACGGTGCATTATTGAATCGTGTGCCAAAATATAAACTTGAGGGCCTAAAGCCACATTATCTCCTATGCTGATGTGCCAGCAATGGCTCGGATCTAATACACAACCTGGTGCCATAAAAAAATTAGATCCAACTTTTAATCCACGCTTTTTAAGCATGTCCAACTGACTTTCCTTTTTAGGCTGTGCTCCTCTAAGTTTATTTAATAGCCTTTTAAGCATTGATTTTCATGTTGTTAAAAAAGTCTTTTACCTTAGAAATTACTTGACTAGTTTCTTCTTCGGTCATCGAATTAAAAAGCGGTAATCTAACCAATGTATCTTCAAATCCTTCTGCGTTGCTTAGTGTTTTATCTGGGTGGTTTTTTAGAAAAAACGGACTTTTATGTAGGCATTGATAATGAAATACCGACAAGATATTTTCGCTCTTCAGGTAATTGATCAATTCTTCTCGCTGCTCCTGATTCTTGATCTTGAGGTAAAACAAATGGCCGTTTGGCGATGATGGCTCTGGAAAATCAATCAAACTTTGATCTTTTAACCGTTTTAACCCTTTCTCGTATCGCGCACAAATAGCCCTTCGCCAAGTCATAATTTGATCTATTTTTTCAATCTGTGCAAAAAGATAAGCCGCGTTCAACTCAGATAATAAAAACGAAGAACCCAAATCTACCCAACGGTATTTATCTACTTGTCCTCTAAAAAACGCTTGACGGTTGGTGCCTTTTTCCCACAATATTTCGGCACGCTCTTTAAACTGGGGATTGTTTACTACCAACATGCCGCCTTCGCCACATTGTATGTTTTTGGTTTCGTGAAAAGAAAACGTTGCCAAATCGCCCCACGCACCCAAATATTTGTCTTGGTATTTTACGTCAATAGCTTGGGCAGCATCCTCAATCAGTACAATGTTGTGTTTTTTTGCTAGAGCAGTAAGCACCTCCATCTGGCATGGAACGCCAGCATAGTGCACCGCTACGATAGCTTTGGTATTTTTTGTAATGGCTTTTTCCACTTGAGAAACTGCCATGTTTGGATTTGACTCTTCCGAATCTACAAACACTATTTCTGCACCACGCAATGCAAATGCATTTGCCGTACTCACAAACGTGTATGAGGGCATAATTACTTCATCGCCTTGTTTTACATTGAGCAACAAAGCACACATTTCAAGTGCATCGGTACAACTGGTAGTGAGCAAACATTTGCCAAATTTGTATTTTTCTTCAAACAAATTTTGGCATTTTTTGGCGTAAAATCCATTTCCACTTAAGTGGCCACGTTTTACGGCATCTTGAATGTAATCCAGCTCCTTACCTACTATTCCAGGTTTGTTGAAGGGGATAAAATTGGGTAAAGTGTTATCCATTAATCAAGCCCATAAAAACTACATCATGAAATGCATTATTATTAAAAAAGTGATCTTTCATCACCCCTTCTTGTACAAACCCAATTTTTTCGCACATGCGGATGGACGCCTTGTTATCGCTTAAAATTTCAACCCAAATGCGATGTAATCCCAACATTTTAAAACCGTAATCGCATATTAACTTACTGCTTTCTGTGCCAAAACCATGTCCCCATTTAGCCCTGTTCCCAAGAACTGTTCCTAGCTTGGCTTGTCTGTTTATCAAGTCGATATTGTTTAAAAAAACAAATCCTACTAAAACTTCATCCACCACATCTTCAATGGCAAATCCTGCGCGGTCTGTCCCAGATGTTTCTATAAAACTCTTTAGCCATTTCGACTCCATTTCTTCACTTACCGGATATCGAAACCCTTGTATATTATCCCGTACTTCAGGATCATTTCTCCAAACAACAGAATGCTCCAAGTCTTCCATTTTAATAGGACGCAATCGGCATTTATCACCTTGATAATTGAAGAAATCCATAGAATCTATTTTTTATAAATATTGCGCACAATGGTATTTGGGCGCTGCTTTACTTCATTAAACATTTTTGCGACATAAATCCCCAAGATGCCCGTCATACTCATGATAACGCCACTTAAAAACCAAATGGAAAGAATTAATGAAGACCATCCCAGCTGGAAATCTGCATGAAGTGCAAATTTTCTAAACAGTAAAATAATGCCAGATACAATCGCAATCAAACTCACAATAGTACCTAACGAAATAAGATAAATTAACGGTCTGCTAGAGAACGAGCTAATCGCATTCATCATCAAAGCAATCCTTCTTTTTAAGGTGTAAGACGAGTAGCCCTTCGACTTTTTTTGAATGATTAAATTAACCTGATGGAAACCAGCTAAGTTTTGCACTCCGGAAAAGAAAAATTCAGATTCCTGAAATTTTAAAATCGCTTGGGCCACTTCTTTCTTCATTAGGCGAATGGTGCATATATTCTTTGGGATTTTCACATCGGTTAAGAAATTAAAGACTTTCCAAAAAATAGCTCCATTAACACGTTCTAAAAATCCGCCTTTACGATTAGACTGTACACCTATTACGGCATCTGTAGTGCTGTTTAGCTGTTCTAAAAATGTGGGAAACAATTCTGGTTCTTCCTCCAAATCAGAATCAAGCATGAAAATTAATTCACCCGTGGCGTGTGCTATACCTTCGCGCAAGGCATTGTGGTGACCAAAGTTCCTAGACAATTCTACCACTTTTAACTGGGGAAATAATTCTGTTTTGGCAATGGCTTTTTGCAATCCATCATCTTTAGATCCATCATCTACCAAAATAATTTCAAAATCGTTTGACGCGTAATTCTTTGCCACAACACCAGCGCGATTGATGAAATCTTCAACCGTACCGGACGAATTATAAAGTGTGCTTACAATACTTAGTTTCACCAATTTAAACGTTGTTAAAGATAAGTTGACAGGACATCCTCAAAAGTTTGTCTGCGTTTTACCAAAGTAATGTTTTCTTCCTCTACCGCAAATACCGGAAAATCGGCTTCGATAAAAGGCGGTTTTAGTACTAAACTATATGCGCCTATGTTTTGAAAAACGAGATAATCCCCTTCTGCCAACGGCCCCGAATATTCGTAAATCAACACATCATCTTCTTTGCATGTATATCCGGCAACGGCTATTTTATAAAAGCTTTGACCTTCGTTAAGATGCACCACCTTGTAAGGCATTTGCAGGTTGTGCAAAGTAGGCTTGATGTTGTACTTACTGCCCGTACAAATGGCTACAGGTGCATGATGCAGATTTTTAATCTCCCATATTTTACAGTAAAATTGCATGGTGTTGGCCGATAAAGCCGCGCCTGGTTCAACCACCAAAAGCGGACCTCCGTTTGGGAAACCCATTTTCATTTCCTCGCTTAATGCAGTACCGTATTCTTCTAACGTTGGAATATCGGCCGAAAACTGATTTTCTAACATTTCTGGCATTTCGCTGAAAAAACCACCGCCAACATCTACATATTCAAGGTTAGAAATTTTTAGATTTTTCGCAACTACAATGAGTTTTTTAACGCGTTCGCGATATGATTTTACACTGCGATCTTTGGTTGTAAAGTGGCAATGTAATCCTACTACCGTTGCATTTTTTATGGCTGATATTTCATTAGCAACCGTGTTTAAATCGCCATTTTCTAGACTCAATCCAAAACGCGAAGCATTCTGGTCGCTTAATTTAAAGTTTAGGCGCAAGGCCAACCTCAGCAAAACCTCAGGGTTATTTACGGCAAAAGTTTTTATCCACTCCCACTCTTTTAGATGATCTATGTGCACCACGCTTTGGTTGCGCAAGGCCATTTCTATTTCGCGGAATTTTTTGGCGGGTCCGTTGTATAAAATCTCGGTTGGATTTACCCCATTTTTCAAGGCAATTTGGTATTCCATCATGCTCACTACCTCGGCCCAAGCCCCCAATTTATGGTATGTTTCGCACAAATGCGGCATGTAATTGGTTTTGTACGAGTACGCAATTTTTGCCTGTTTGTAGTGCGAAGTTAACGCGCTGTAAAACCGATTGTAATTGGCCTTTACTTGGGCCATATCCAACACGTAAAACGGGCAATCGGCCTCGTTAATCTGCGCTTCTATTTTATTGATTAAATCCAAGAATCTGTTTTGTTTCGTGAATAAATGATTCTATTTCCCCCTGGTTTTGAGCCGTGAAGATGATGTGTCCGATTCGGTTTTTACTTTTCACAAAAGCCTCACTTTGGGTGATTTCGTCCCAAACCAATGCGATAGACTCTATGTCTGAATCTTCAATCAGCGATTCAATTTTTGTTCTAATCGCAACTAAATCCGTTTCTGCTTTGGCTGTTCCCAATACCACCGAAGCTGCTAAAACAGGCTTTTCGTGGGGTGATAATTCTCTGGGCCCATCAACAATTTGCTGAATGTGGTTTGCAAACAAATTCACCCCAAAACTCTCGTTAATGGCTTCAATCAGCCCGTTGCCACTGAGGCGTAAACTTAAATCGATGATGAAAACACGTTCATTCTCTACGCGCACATCAAAATTTAAGGTGCCATATTCCAACTTTATCTCAGCAACAATCTTTTTAAGTTGGTGTTGAATCTCGGCACAATAAGGTGCTGTTTCTTCTGTACCCACAATATGGGCAAACGGCACAACTCCATTAACCAATATTTTTTTCGAAAGGGCCAAAAAGGCAACACTTCCGCGCTCTATCATCGCTTGGCCGCCTAATTCAGCGCCATTGATGTAGCGCTGCACTAAAAATGTGCGACCCGTTAAGACCGAAGGAAAATTATTTTCGGTTGTAAAAACATCCGCAGAGCCGGAACCTTTTACGGGTTTAAAAATATACTTGCTCCTATTTTTGAACGTTGAGAAAAACGGCTCTGTTAAAATAACTTCTTCCGTTAATACATGCGGAAGTTCTAACTTTTTTAGGAGCTGGTTAAACCCAAATTTCTCTGAAACAGCATTGACTTGCTCAGGCAACACGCCACGAAATGCAAATTTCTCGTTCAGTGCAGCCTGACTAAAGGTGTTCCAATCGGAAGCCGTTGTTAAAATGGCCGCAATTTCACTATCGACTACCAAGCGTTCCAGCGCCTCCACATCTGTAGAACTTACTTGTGCGGCAACATCGGCAAAACTTAACGCGGGGTCGTTTTTTAAATAAGATGTGGCCACGCATTTGTGCCCTAATGTTTTGATTTGTTCCACCAGCGGAATGTGATAAACCCCACCACCCAGTACCAACAGGTTTCTAGGCATCTATGCAATTTTGATAAAACGCGATATTCTCATTCACCAGTTTTTCGATGTTGAATCGCTGTAAAACATCTTCTCGAGCGGCCAACCCCATTTTCTGTGCGACTTCTTTATTTTGTAGCATCCAAATTACTTTTTCGGCAATGTCGTCTGGGTTGTGTGGGTTGCAAAGCAAACCCGTTTTACCGTCTTTTACCGCTTCGGGTCCAGGGCCTGTATTGCTCCCCACAAAGGGTTTTCCCATGGCCAATGCTTCCAACCACGCCATAGGCATGGCCTCCATATGGCTGGGATAGACACAAAGTTCCGCTTCCTCTATGTATTTCGGAATTTCGGAATGCGATACTGGGCCTGTAAAGTGTATTTTGTCTTTTATTTCCGTTGGGATAGCTTTTTTTAGAACGGGCATGTATTTTTTATCCGTTCCTGGAATGTAGCCCTCTCGCCCCACCACAACCAATTCTGCATCTGGCACGGCCAATATTATTTTCGGCATCGCCAATACCAACTGACGGATACCTTTTTTTTCGACCAAACTACCGATAAAGAGCAACCTGTCTTGCACGGCTTTGGCCGGGTTGGCAGCATTAAAAGCTGTCGTGTTGATGGGGTTGTAAATTACCTTGGCATCCGCTTTAAGTTTAAGCAATGCCTTCGTTTTTCTAGCAACATAATCGCTCACCGCCAACATGTAATCGGCTTTCGCCAAAGATTTTTTTTCTTGATAAACCTTTCGTTTTTCAAAGGGCCTGTTTTCCGCTACTGCGAAATAATGGTGACCGCCATGCATGCGAATGACGTATTTAACCCCATCTAATTTTTTCACAAAAGCCAGTTGCGACTCGCTTGTTTCTACAAAATCAATGGGCACCTCTTGGTGAATATCAGCAAACGCTTTGTTGATTTTATGGTAGTTCAAAAATCCTCCCACAATAGGCAACATGGTTAACTTTATGCGATGGACAGCCATACCTTCGACCTCTTCTACAAACGTGTTTTCACGGTATTGAGCTGCTACCACACTCACTTTATGCCCGATTTTTACGAGCTCAGCTCCCAGTGTTTTCACAAAGCTGCCAATGCCCCCTCCGCCATTCTGATCAGGAAAATCTAATGCCAAAAAGGCGATGTGCATTAAGCTAAAAGAGATTTATAGTGCGAAATGTTATGGTTGATGAGTTTGTCAATATCAAATCGGTTCAACACATCTTTGCGCGCATTGGCGCCCATGTTCAACGCTTCTTCCGGATGATCGAGCATGTAGATTACTTTTTCTGCTACATCCTTCGGGTTATGAGGGTCTGCTAACAAACCTGTTTCTCCATGGTTTACCACTTCGGGGCCAGGGCCTGTTGAACCACCCACAAAAGGTTTCCCCATGCTTAATACCTCTAACCATGCCAAAGGCAAGGCCTCCATGTGGCTGGGATAAACGCAAACTTCTGCCTGTTCTATATAGCCTGCTACCAAATGATGGTCTACTCTACCTATAATTTCAATGTTGTTCTTGGCATTCGCGGGAAACTGCTCTGTCAAGTAATCTGTAAACATTCTTCCATCTGGGAATTTCCAATCACCACCAATAATTTTGAGTTGCGCTTGCGGGTGCTTTTTTACGATGTCTTCCATCGCCAACACAAGCTGGCGCACACCTTTTTTCTCGCAAATGGTTCCTACAAAAAGAATCTCACCTTTTTTCACCTTGGTCACATCGGCTTGGTAAAACTCTTTTGTGTTTACAGGATTTGGAATAATTTCTATTGGAATGTTGCCTAATTTCAATTCTTTTCGGGTAACCTCAGCCACATAATTGCTCACAGCAATCACGTGATCGGCTTTAGCAAAAGAGCGCTTTTCACGAAGTACCTTGCGCCATTCTCTCGGACGGTTTTCTGCAATGGTAAAAAAGTGATGTCCGCCATTCATGCGAATGACATGTTTTACACCTTTCAGCCGTTTAACAATAGATAAACCTAATTCTGGTGCTTCTATAATGTCAATTTTATTTTTCGCATGAATTTCCTTTAATAAGTTATTCACCTTGATGGTGGTTTTTATAAAAGGAAACAAGTCTTTTTTGTTGTTGGCTACAGAATACACTTGTACGCCATCTACATCTTGTACGCCATCTTCAATGTCACTGCGTATCATCACCACACTTACGGTGTGACCCTGTGCTATTAATCCTTGTGCAATAAACCTTATCATGGTGGCTATACCTCCGTGGGTGGGTCCGTTGGGTACGGGATACTCGTTTGAATAATAAACTACGTGCATGGTTATTTTAAAATTGCCTCCACAATACGTTGTGAAGCTGTTTTATGATGATCGGGTTGAACAATACGTTCAAACCATTTTTTTCTGTCTGGGCCTATTTTTTCAGGTTGCGCTAAGGCTAAGCTTACTTTTTCGGCTATTTCTTCTTTACTATTTATCCAACCTACAGGGTCTAAACCTTCCAAAGAGCGGAAGTGCTGAAAGCGGTAAATGACTTCTACCGTCCAATTTGGACTATGAGGTTGGTCGTAATTAATGTATAAACCAGGCACATTAAAGTTTGAAAAATCTAAGGCCATGGTTGAACCTACATTTACCACTGTGGCGCAATGCTTCGCTAAATTCACCAACAAAGAAATGTCGCTAAACTTTGGATAAAACCCACCCCAACTTTTTCCATGTTGCCACTCTGGATTTATATGAATAATGTTTTTGTATTGATTTAAAACACTCTGGTAACGTTCTGCAGTTTCTACAGGAACTTGCCTAAAAATGATTTGAATATTTTCTTCAGCAGACAGTGCTTGTGCTGTATCTTCTAGGTACTTGGCATCAAAGGGCGAAGTCACAACATCGTCACCAGAAAACAACACCCACTTTTTTAAGGGGTCTAAACCGTACTGTTTGGCAAAAGCTTCACGCGATTGCAACACTTGTTCATCTCGGTAAAAATCGAATTGAGGCGTACTGGTTTTTACAATGGCTTCTTTCGGGATTTCAGGGTAATATTCCTGCAATTCTTCTTGCATGTAATCACTCCAGACCAAGTACTTGTCTGCCCGAAAAGGCAACCTGGCTTTTGGTAGGTTATCCCAGCTAAAAATTGACGTTACTGTTTTGATCTCCAAGCTCTGTGCGGCCAACATGGTAGAAACCACGTGTGGTACGCGCTGATGTGTACAAAAAAGCACATCAACGTTCATGGCTTTTAATTGTGCTTGGTACCTTTTAAAAGCGGTTGTTTTTTGTTGAAGTTTATAAATTTTACTTTCCAGTTTTTCAACTGATTTATAGGACTTCAATGTTTTTCCCAATTGCTCTGCCAAGGGGTATAATACCTTTTTTCCCAGCGTATTGCGCTTTGTATTCCAATTGGTCAATAGCGTTTCGTTGTTTTTGGCCTTGGCATTTAAATGCAAACGTGCGTAGGTACTCGCTTCTCTGTACAAACGAATGAAAAACGGATCTGGAAATGCTTCAAAAGCATGGGCTTCGATTGATATTCCGTGCATTTGTTCCGCAATTTTTATCACCTCATCCGACAAAGAATGCCAAACCACTACTTCGTGACCAGCTTCTTTGATGTGTTTTAAAACATCGGAATACAAATAGTTTCGAATGCCTACCCCGTCCGGGATTAACAAGCAAATTCTCTTTTTCATAAAACCATTGAAGCATTAATCCATTGCCAAATAAAGAAGCTGTTGTCCTGCTCTCCGTCCATGTAATTTTGAGTTTCTCTTTTCAATTCTTCGGCATTAAACCAAGGGTGTTGTTCTAAGATTGAAATTTGTGACTCGGTCCACGCTTTTAAATCGTTGCCCAGCCATTCTCTTTGAGGCGTTTGTAAGGGGCGCTTAGGCGCGAGCGTTATGTCGTCTCCCAAATATTTTCCTGCTATTTTACGCAAGAACCACTTTTGAACACCCTCTTTTATTTTAAAATCTTTGCTGCGGCTGAAAACATATTCAACCAAGCGGTAATCTAAAAACGGTTCGCGCAATTCTGTGCTGTGCAACATGCTTACGCGATCATTAAAACGCAAGGCACGGGGTATTTTGGTATAAAATAAATCACGGTATTGTTTGTCTAACAATGCATCGTTAAACGGAGTGGGATACTCTGGTTTTTCGGCCAACGCCAAAAAATCAGGGTTTAAAACTTGGGTTCTAAATGGTGAGGTTTTTACACCTTGCACCACGGCATTCGATTGATTTACATAATAATCGTAGCCGGCCCAAGCTTCATCACTCCCTTGTCCATCTAATAAAACGAGAACACCTTTTTCGCGCGCTTTCTTAAAGACTTCCGCATAAGCGATGGTTGGTACGCCACCAAAAGGTTCGGTTTGATAAGCGGCCATTTCTGCAGCATTTTCAGCAACTTTTTCTGCCGTAAGTAAACATTTGTTTAAGGGATAAACTTTGTCTTTCAACATCATTTCTACCCATTTCAATTCATCGTAGCGTTCATCATCCGTATAAAAGGTAAACGCTTCTATGCCTTTATCTTCTGGAAAAGCGTGATTGACCAAAGCCAAAAGCGTACTTGAATCTAAACCGCCACTTAGGTTGAAACCCACGGGCACATCTGCTCTAAAGCGCAATTGAATGGCATCGTTTAACAAATCTGAGATATAGGCTTCTTCGTCTGGATGGCTTACCTTTTGCAATTCTTTTACGCGGCCTGCGAAATCATACCACTGCTCAATGCGCATTTCATCGTTTTGAATGCGCAAAAAATGTCCCGCGGGCAATTGCTCTACGCTATTCCAAAAGGTTTGGTCGGGCATGCCGTAACTGCCATATGCAAAAAACGAAGCCCAAACTTCAGCGTTGGCCTCTTTTTTTATTCCGGCTTCCCAAATCGTGGGAATTTCGGAGGCAAATACAAAACTGTCTTCTATAAAACCGTAATAAAAAGGTTTTACGCCAAAACGGTCTCGCGCGGCAAACAGGACTTTTTTCTTTTTGTCCCAAATGGCAAACGAAAACATGCCGTTTAACTTCTCTAAACAGCCTTCACCCCAGGTTATGTACGCGTTAAGCAATACTTCGGTATCGGAAGTGGTCTTAAACGTAAATTGGTTTTCGAGCTCCTTTTTAATTTCCAAATAATTGTATACCTCACCATTGAAAACCATGATATAACGGTGGTCTGCCGAATGAAACGGTTGATGACTTGCTTCGCTTAAATCTAAAATGCTCAAGCGATTGTGCCCCAACGCAACGCCTTCGTCCACCCAAGTTCCCGTATAATCAGGTCCGCGATGCTGTTGCTTGGCTAACATTTTTGTTAGGGTTGATACGTTGGCCTTTGAGCCTACTATTCCGCTAATTCCGCACATGGGCTATGATGAGAGTTGAAGTTGAAGGTTTAATGTTTGTTTAAAAGCTGTTCGGCTTGATGCCAGTCTTCCATCGTGTCTAGATTCACATGGATGTCTGATTTATTTTCGATGTAGGACAGTGTTTTTCCGTAAAGGCTATTTTGATTTTGGATTACGCTTGTTTTGGTGATGTATATAGCGCCATCCCGTATAAATGCCGGAGGCAAATCTTGACGTCTAGAAATAATCTCCTTTTCACCCGTGGCTATTTTTAAAAAACCATCGGCTGTGGGTTCAAATTGCCAATGCGGATTGTACTCATGCGGCACGGCTAAAACAGACACCAGTGCATCGGCACCGGTAGCTATAAATTTTTCAATGGACCGATCGATCAAACCACTTTCGCGGAAAGGTGACGTAACCTGAAGCAAGCAAACCGCATCGAAGGTTTCGCCTTGCGTGGCATAAAAATCTAAGGCATGTTTAATGACTGGTAACGTTGGACTCTTGTCTGCCGCCAAATCATCAGGGCGCATAAAAGGAACTTCTAGCCCAATTGATTTGCACGTTTGTGCTATCTCGTCATCATCTGTGCTTACAATGGTTTTGTTTAAGTACTTGGCTGCCTTTACAGAATCAAACGTATAGGCCACCAAAGGCTTTCCTGCCAAAGGTTTTATGTTTTTCCCAGGGATACCTTTTGAACCACCACGTGCGGGAATGAGACCTAAGATTTTCATTTATTTATGAACGATTTTAATGTAAAAAGAACCTTTTCTTTTGTTGAAAAATGATCAATATCCCTTTTCATATAATCATTGTAAAAGCTCATATAATCTTTAGCGTTTGCGTAATTAAAAAACACCATTTTTTCCAAACAGATTTTTTCAATGTTTTCTTTTTCCGTTTCCGTTAAAACTCTCTTAATGTTTTCATGTCCAGCAATAGAACTTTGACGCACATTTTCATGGTCTAAAACCTTTTTTGTTAACTCTATGCCTAAATAATCAAAATACTTTCTAAATGTTTTTTCACGATTGCTAACTACATCCTCATGCTTTAGCAAAATAATATTCTCCTTTAAGTTTTGAATATTAAAAAAATATCGATCTATAGAATCTTTCCATTTTAATGCCCACCTTATTGACTGGTCTGATATTTTTGATTGTTTACCTCGCCAAGCCAGACCTGCATATTTCATGCTTTTATAACTATTTAGCGGGTTTCTGAGGACATACACAAATTTTCTTGTGTATTGATTTGGTAACAGCGTGTTTATAACTGAAAAGTAAAATTCTAAACCTGGACTTTTTACATATATAGTTTGGCCTCTCTTTTTCTTTACTGCAATTAAATAGCAAATGGTTAAGTCATACCAATTATTTATTGGAAATTCTTCTGACTCTTTTAATATTTCAGCTGTTGACAAATTCCAACGCTTTATAGAAGTCTTTGTGTTAAAATCCTCAACAATTGATTCTAACTTCTCTTTAGGGATATTAAATGGACTTTTATTGTACTTCCCTAAATAATTAATTACAGAATTATCCGTAACTGTTCCGGAGATTCCTTCCGCTTGAGAAGTTAACTGACCGATTAAACTAGTACCAGAACGAGGCATCCCTCCAACAAAAATAAAATCTGGCATTTCTGTATTTTTAATCAATATGTTATTGTTTTATGAAACTGCAGAGGCAATTCTGCTAATAAGTTGGCTATTTTTAATCCTGCATCGCCACCGCCATATACATTCGAAGTTGTTTTTTCTGTGCGTTGGGCATGGGTTTCCAAGGCTTTTACAATTTCATTTCTATTGTAATTTACATCAATCACATTGGCACCTCGTTGGCGCATGTTTTGGCGAGAACCAATGTTTACCACAGGTACGCCCAAATAAGCACATTCTCGTATACCCACACTACTGTTTCCAATTAAAGCTTTGCTGTTGGCCAAAAGGCGCAGAAAGTCTTGCCCTTCCATATTTTTAAAGAAGTGGAAGTTGTCTAAATCGTGGTGCTCTCTAAAGGCTCTGATGCCTGTACTTGTTCCATCTGCACCTGCATCTACATTGGGCCAAAACCAAAACACAGGTTGATTTAAGCCATGCATGGCGTGCAAAGTTTCTTCTATATCCTTACGCGCGGCATTGATTTCGGTGGTTACCGGATGTTGCATCACCACGTAATAACCTTTTGAAAAATCAACACGTGCACCTACTCCGCCATATTTTTCAAAAACATCAAAATCTAATGTAGGGTTGGCTTTAACACTTGCAGCTAAATCTATACTCGGACAACCGGTATTGTAAACCATTTCGGGCATTTCGCCCAATTTAATCACGCGCTCTTTAGCATCGGCCGAAGCCACAAAATGGTAATCGGCTAACTTGGTAATGGCATGACGAACTTTTTCATCAATATTACCCGTTACCTCACCGCCTTGCACATGCGCTAAAGGTATATTCATATAGCTTGCGGCTACTGCCGTTGCCATAGTTTCAAATCGATCTGCCACGGTAACTACAATGTCTGGTGATAAATTATCGAAAACAGTAGATAATTCTAAAATTCCGATTCCCGTAGTTTTGGCAGCAGCAGTCAGGTTTTCTCCTTCTAATACATTAAACACTTTGGCCGCTATTTCAAAACCATCATTGTTAATATAATTTACGGCAGAACCATAGCGGTCTAACAAAGCCGAGGCAGCCACTACCAATTGCAATTCTAATTGTGGATGATCTTGTATTGCCTTTAAGGCCGTTTTAATTCTTGAATAAGATGGGCGTGCAGTAACAACTACACAGATTTTTCTTTTCATTTAGTTTTCTTCTTTTTTTGAAGTAAATCCTTTTGATTTTTTCCTATTGCTCTGACGTTTTTAGAAAAATCAGGATCTGCATTCTCTTTAAATTTAAAGCTGATAAACTTATTTGAATACAATTCTCCAACGGGTTCCCAATCAGTAAGTTCAATTTTTACTTGATTGCTACTTTTAATTTCTTTGGCTGTGCACTTAATTGGCGCTTTACCTCCTTTACCGATTATTGTTAACCTTGTTGTTTCATCAGCATTAAGGATGCTTATGCCTTGCATTCGATTTTTTAACTTTTCATCATCTGGTTTAGGATAAACACCTTCATAACCATCAACCATTAACGTGCATTTGCCAAACGCGCTTAA
Source organism: Bacteroidia bacterium (assembly GCA_030424545.1). Classification (GTDB taxonomy): domain Bacteria; phylum Bacteroidota; class Bacteroidia; order Flavobacteriales; family Schleiferiaceae; genus JAUHWL01. The sequence goes on along the minus strand of JAUHWL010000003.1, from coordinate 229,844 downwards.
TTGTACGGCTTGTCCTTTTAAGTCTTTTATCGAAAAAACATCGCCATCATTTAAAACGAGCTTTAATACTTGCTTTTGTTCATGCCCTGCCATGCCTAAATCATCACCCATAACCGGGCTAATTAAACTACCATTGGCAACGGGTCTGTTTTTTACTAAAACAGTAAAATCATTTCGCTTGGTTTGGTTAATTGTCATATTACCACCATCGTAAACCAACCTATATTGGTCACCTTGCGTTTTCATTCTATAATTAAAAAATGGAGGAACCCATTCTGCACCAACTCCCCCTTTATTATGTGTAACTACATTTTTAAAGTAGGCCACCGTGGCTGCCATATACATATGTTTTGGTTTGCCTACTCCGCCCCCACTACTGCGCCAATAACCGTAAGTTTCTACATTTTCTAAATGCATATTTACCTTACCATTGGTATAAAACAAGTGGCTGTATTCATCTCTGTTTACATAAACTTTACAGTTTCTGGTTTTTCCATCTAATAGAATTTCATTGGCCGACTCCTTAACTAAAATTGTAGGTTTGGCGGCAACTATAGGAGGTCCATCAAGCGTTAATCGCCAATAGTGAATGTAGTATTTCGTTTTGCTTTTGTCTTTTGTTTGATATTCTATTTTTTTAATTGTGTACTCTTTTCCATCAATTTCCAGTTTGTCATTTGTTGCAAATTGATAGCCCCAAACATCAATTGTTTGATTATTTACTTTTTTTAAAATTCCCGTTTTAACGCCTGACTGATACCATGTGATCTCTGTACCTTTTTTCGGAAAGGCATCAAAAATATTAGCTTTCTCTGTGCTTACAAAGGCTTGCGTTTTATCTGCCAACTCTCTAAAATCGGCATTGTTGTGAAAATGGATTGTTCTTGTGGTACCATTCACTTCAACATCTATTTTATTAAACGTTCTATAATTTGTGCTTGTACCACCATTCCAATCTTGGTTTACCATCATGTACCAATTAAAATCGTTGCTTAGAATTTCAGCTTCTGTATGGCTTCCAACTGAAGAAAACTTAATCGGAATATTTTCGAAACTCGTTTTCTTTACTTCTAAATTTTCAACAAGTTGAACAGGGTTTTTAGGATCATCACCTACCACCTTAAACATTATTCCTGCTCTACCACCTTTTTTATTTCCTTTAAAAACCATAACAGTACTAGATCGCCAAGAGGTATTCATTAAGCTATACTCCGTAAGGGCAACAATATCATTTCCATCATCAATTCCTCCGTTTACACATTTTCCTAAAATGGGTAAGTCCCACGTCATATCAGGATGCTCTTTGCCTAATTCTTTAATGGCCATATTGCGCACAGCATCCATGTTGCTGTTTCTAATACTGCAAATGCGTTTTTGCGATGATTCTATTTCTTTATCCAACCAAAAATATCTGTATCCAATACCTTTCTGAATAACCGGGATAGTATAAATGGTAGGACAAATATCTATCTCTTCAAAAATGCAATTGTTGTTGTTATTAGGAAGAATAAAAAAATCGCTACCGCCAAATTGTTGTTTAAAAGATTTAGACCTACCATTTCCATTGGCGGCATTATCAAATCCATCTTCTATGCTAAGCATCAATATCGGTTTGTTTTTTCCTGTACCCGATCTTTTAAACAATATTGATTTGCTGAGTTTTGCTTCGGGCATTCCTTTGACCACATAAACCTTGTCGTCTTCTAAAACAATTTCTTCTTTACGGTCTTTATTTTCAATGAGTGTTTTTAGCGCTAATCTATTGTCTGTAAAAAAATAACCATCTGTGTTTTCTGTTTTCTTAGGCGATTGAATATTACCACCATTAAATGCAAAATCTACAAGCAAGCTATTACCACTTTCTACCTTAATTACTTTAGCATATCTGCATGTTTTTAATCCAGGAAAATAATTATCTCCCTGTGCTGGATATACATTGGGGTTTTTATGAATTCGCGCAGATACAAACTCCATCCCCTCCATTTCTTTAAAAAATGGTGTTTTTTTTCCGTTGTAAATAATTCTGCTCTGACGATCTGATATTGGCTCAATGGTTAACGTTCCCCAATAAAAAACAGCGTCTCCTTTTAAACCATTCGCATCTTTACTCGTGGGCTTTGTTGCAACTTCTTTCTCTTTGTTTTGATCTTTTCCTTTATCTGTTTGATTATCTATAGGCTGATTAGAAATAGCCTTACAACCATAAAATGAAAAACTAAAAACAACCAATAAAACAGCACTTAAAACTTTCATCATGACTTTACTTGTTCTTCTGTTAAAAAATCCCATTTCTTTAATGGAGTCACTGTCTTTTTTCCAATCACAGATTCAAAGGCATTGGCCGAAATGCCAAATCCTTTTGGTTTCTTGGCCTCTAAATCATCAAAACTAATTCGGTGTCCTGCGGGCAAATCTTTGTTTACAGCTAAACTTTTTTCAAAAATGTTTTTTAGCGCTGCGAATTTGCTATTGTCCGTTTTATCAATGTTATGGGCTAACGCTAACTGAATTTGTTTGATTCCGGCCACCATTTGTTGGGTTTGATCAATAGTAATGCTGGCGGGAGTATCTGGTCCAAACTGGCGCTTGTCAAACACCACATGAAATTCAAATATTTCCGCCCCTAAGGCTGCTGCTGCAAGACAGGCATTGATGTTGCCGCTGTGGTCTGAAAAACCAACAGGTACACCGTAACGTTGCTTTAAATCTAAAATCACATTTAAGCCCCACTCTTCGGGTTGTGTAGGATAAGCTGTGGTGCATTGCAAGATGCTTACCTCATTGCCAAATGGTTTCAAAAAAGCAACCGTAGCATCTAATTCTTCAAAGCTACTCATGCCCGAAGAAATGATGATGGGTTTCCTTGTTGCCGCAATCTTCTTTAAAATCAACAAATTGTTGACTTCGCCCGAGCCAATTTTGTAGCGCTTTACGCCCACTTCTTCTAATACATCTACCGCGGCATTGCTAAACGGTGAAGACATAAACTCTAATCCTACCTCATCACAATGCGCTTTTATACCGTGCCATTGTTCTACAGTAAACTCCATGCGTTTCCAGTAGTCCATGCGCGTAGCATCTTGCTTGCTAAATTTTACACGAAAAGGCTCATGAATCGAACTTTCGGCTTCGGCTATGTGCGTTTGAAATTTAATGGCATCTACACCAGTTTTAGACAAGGCGTCTATGTAGGCGTGAACGGTTCCGAGGCTGCCATCGTGGGCTTGGCCAATTTCTGCAATGGTCATTAGAATATTTAAGAATTAAATATTTTTGGAAACTGGGTTTTTAAAAAACGTTTCCAGTCTTCCTTTAAGAATAATAAGTTGCTTTTAATGGCGAAATGATTCTCCACAATTAAATCAGAAATCATTTCTTTTTCTTTCTCTGTTAAAAACGAAAGCCTTTTCTCTCTTAAATCATCCGCTTTTATTTCATGAGAATGATTTTCTCTAAACATTGAATTCCCGAGCCATTCTACACCATTCTTAGTTGGCTTTAGTAGGATAGGTTCAAAAGATATATTCAAGAATTGGCATATTTGATTCATTTCCTCCTTTTGATTCGCTATAAGTTCCTGAAACCTAACAATTCTAAAATTACTCGGGTAATTTTTCTCATGCTCAACGGCCAGGCGTAGAGATTTTTTATAATTCTCTATAAAATGACTAATCGGATAATTTACTTTTTCTTTTTGTCTTTTCTTTTTGATGGCAGCGAAAACTTCAAATGGATCTCTTTTTAAATAGATGAATTTGCAGGTTGGATACCAACTTAACCAAGTTTTAAAATTCGACTCATTTGTTGGTGTTTTTTCTACCCATTTTAGATTTGATGGTAAATTTGAAATTTGTTGGAATGAAGAAAATATAAGTTCAAAAATTTCCTTTTCATTCCCACGAATATTCAATTGCCCATTTAGCCCACTTCTGCAACTCTTTTCAAATGCTTCACCGTCAAAATTTGAGTAATCTACATTTCCATACAGACCAGATTGCTCCCCTTTAAAAAAACGCTTAATCTGTATATCGCTAAAAAATACATCCCAAAAATCTTGAACCTTTTCTTTCTTTTTTTTTTGTAAAAAATCTAATTTATTAAAGAAAAAAAGTTCTTCGGGAAAAGCAAATAAATCAGAATGGCCATCTAAAAGCGAAATCATTAAAGACGTTCCAGATTTTATATGACCACTTACAAATATTGGAGAATCTTGTATTGTCAATTTATAATTCATTAATTACACGATGCATTTCTTCAACTACGTGTTCTGGACTTACATATTTTTTTAAATCTTGGTCTATTGCACCGAAGTCCTTGTTGTTTTTCTCTTTCTTCACAAGTGCGTTTAGCTGATTAAAAATCATTTTCTGATCATCGGCTTTACACTGCCATTCGTAGTTCTTACCTAAAATCCTTCTTGTTTCTGATTTTTCTGGAGACAAAGCCCATATGATTTTGTTTAACCCGATAAACTCTGCCAATTTACCAGGCATAAAAGGACTTTCGTCTGCAATGGCTTCTAAAATAATTAGCACATCACTTTCTTCTAAAACACCCAAAGCCTCTTCATGTGGAATGCGCTTATCTCTAACTTCAAGGTTATTCTGATAAGGAAATGTTTCAAAAAGTGGTTTATGTGCATTGTGAATTTTACCAAAGAATGTTAGCTTAATTCGTTCCGAATCTTTAGGGTTTAACTCGATAAACTCTTTTAACGCCTTTAATAAAAATTCTGGATTTCTTGGCCCTAATAAACTACCTGGATGAACAATATTGAATTTAGATTTATCGAGAAATGAAGGTGTTTGAATATGTTCTGGTTGAACAAAAATATGAGGAAATCGATAGACCTTTTTATCATCGGCTTGTAAACCAGTAAAGTCTAAAAAACGCTGTGTTAATATAACTGATGGGCTGGTAATGCCATGACAACTTCTAACAATTTCTCTTACCGTGGCCTCATCCTTCGCCATTTGTTTAGGATAGTCAATTATTCCGTTGAAGTACGGGTAAGGCATTAACGTAGCTGGAGCTGGATCATTAAAGTTTACCACCCATTTAAAGTCTATATGTTTCGACAGGCTTAATACCGCTGTGTGAGATGCAATGCTTCCCGCAATGGTTCTTACAAAGACTACATCGTATTTCTTTTTTAATAATAACGGTCTTAATACCTTTTTAAATTTAGCTGCCCTTCTAGCACGTAAGAGGTTTATACCCAAATATTTTGCATACCACCTTTTGATTGGTTTTAACTTATAAATCAGACGGTCAACAAATGTATTGTTGATTTTAACCAGATTTACTTTCTGATTAATATGGCTAGTGCCTGTTAATTCATGTTGAATTTGTTGCAAATACACACAATCAATTTCAAAAGGGCCTTGTGCTAATGCATTTAAAAAACTGGTGGTACCAATGCCTTGGCTGGTTTTATTTTTGTTGATGCACTCTGCTATAACGAGGATTTTTTTCATGCAGTAAGCTCTGGCTTTTCATTTAAAAGCTGAATCGATACAAGTTTTCCCTCACCTTTTGACTTTGAGACATTTACTCCTATTTCCGTATCTCTATATTCTCTTAAAATTGCATTTACATCTTTTGGCATAAATTCTTTAAAAGAACCAAACCATTGGTCATAAAAGCTATAATTAAGGAGTTTGAAATTAACCTTCCCTTTTAAAAGTGCTTTTACAAATTTCTTTAACCGTTTTTTCTGAGGCAATAAATCTGAATGTACAATAGGTTGGTTTTTGTTTTTAAAATCTACCGAATTTAAAATATCAACAATTAAAGCCGAAGAATTTGTATCTACTTTACATACCGAGTTCAAAGCATCCATAAACTTTTGCTGAATGGGTAACTCTTTTTTTAATGCCTTTTCTACATGGACTAAAATATCCTCATCTTTATAAAGTATATAACTCATCTCATCAATTTCTTTCGATCTGAAGTTGGAGTTTACTTCTCTTGGAATGATTGTTGGCACATCATACAACAAAGCTTCAAATCCTGTTGTAGAGCTGTTCTGAATGCAAACTGCACTTTCTGCTAAAGTTTCCGAGATAGAAAAATTGTCATCAAACGCTATGGTTGTTCCCTTAAGTTGTTCTTTTAAAAATGGCAAATCATCAAACGGATGCGGGCGGTAGATTACTTGCCCTGGGTATTTTTTGTCTACCAAACGGGCAATGTGTAAGAAATAGAGATAATGCTTGTCAAAACCTTCGAAATTAAAACTAACATCTATGTTATTGTTGGCCTTAAAACGCTCAATAAAAGCTTTGTCTAATATGCCATTATGTAGGAATGAAAAGTTTGGCGAAAAAACAATTTTATCTCTTTTTTCTGGCCAGTGTTTTTTTATTTCAAATCTTGGGTTTCCTGTAACCAAAACTTTTTCAGGATTGATATCTGTATATTTTCCAACAATTTTTTTGTATTTCTCGCCCCAACAAAAAAACAAATCCACCACTTCATCAGAACCGGGTTGGTCTTCAATTCTAAGTTTCAATAGTTCTTCATTGTACATAAAGCCACCTTCGGTCTCAAGAACCGCGATGGCTATCCCCATATCTTTAAACTTTTTATAGGTTTTGTAAGTTGTTTTTCTATACCCTGAAGTTACCATCAGATCTGGCATCAACCTTGGAATTTCAAAGCGCTGTAAATTCATGGGTGTTAAATACACTTCATGACCTGCTTTTACTAAATCATAACCCAAGATGGCCAACCCTTTTAAATCTCTTTTGGGGTTGTCTACGACAAGTGCAATTTTCATTTAAACTTCAAACTAAAATTTAGTTATATATACAACGCCCAAATCTTTTAAAGATGTGTTGTTATACCCTGCAAAAGCTATTTTATTCTCATCAGCAGCTTCAAAATCATTGTAAGAATCGCCAATTAAAACACAGTTTTTTTGCGCGTAATTGTTTGCTTCTAACACCTCTTTTACCAGTTGTTTTTTAGGTGTGGGAGATCCGTGTATAGATTGAAAATAGCGATCTATGTTTAATTCTTTACACAAATACCGCAATTCCATTTGATCTGAACCAGAAACAATATGCATGGGGATTTGAGAAGAATACTTTTTAATAAAATCTAAAGAATCATGAATAAGAAGCTTAGGGTTAACTAACAAAGATTTCATGATTACAGAAAACTTTTGTGCCCATTCGTTCACCTCATTTTCCGTGATAGATTCTTTTCTAATTTCTTCAAAAAAATGGCGAAACTTCACATACCGAGACAATCCTCCATTTTTTCTATGAAATTCTAAAAGTGCATTCACTTCTTTCTGTGGGAAATCTTTTAAGACTTCTACAAAACCTTGATCGCGAACAGCCATGCTGTTTAATATCACTCCGTCAAAATCCCACAGAATTACTTTGTAATTTAAAATCATGGGCGAAGGTTATTTTCAATCAACCACTCTTCACTGCGAACCAAATCAGCCGTTGTGTGAATATCAAAAGCTTCCTCAACTGGGTAAGGTTTTACTTTATCGCCCATAAAGGTCCAAGGTGGTTGCCCTGTTGCACGATTGATGGTTTTTAAGTTTAACACCCAAAAATTATGCGATAAGAAATAATTTACGGGTAAATCTTGTCTGTTTGTCGAAATTTTCTTTCCGCTTAAATCTACCATTGGTTCAAGCAAACCATCGCTATTTAAGCCTTTTGCTCTAAACGGGTGATGATCCATTTCTTTGTATACGGGTACACAGGCCGTTAACTCAGGGTTATCTAGAATGGCTTGTACACAATCATCTATCCATTGTTTTTTTGTTGTAACGTGGTTGGCTAAAATAACCACCAAAATATCAGGCTCTACGCCTTTTTCTTTTAAAACCTCTAGTGCATGATCTATAACATCTACATGCTGTGCATCAGGACGGCCAAGCGCATCTGGGCGTTTTATAGGCAAATAATCTACTTCTGCCGCTGCTGCTAAAATTTTATCATCATCGCTACTTACATAAAAATCTGTAATACTGCTTACTGCTTTTGCTGCCAAAGCAGGGTATTGAAGCAATGGCTTACCAAATACAGGCAAAATATTCTTGTCGGGTAGTGTATTATTTCCTCTACCTGTTAGTAGTGCTGTTATATGTTTTTTCAAACTAAAGAGTTTTTTATTGAGGTCAATTTGTCTCCAAAAAGCGCTAAATCCACAGAATAGGCAAGGTATTTCATGCCTTGGTTTTTGCGCAAGATTAATTGTTCAGGGGTATCGCAAAACGTACCCAAAACAATTCCTTTTTCGGCTGCTTTGTTATTTAAATCTTCAATCGCCTTCATCACCAAAGGGTGTTCTACTTCGCCAGGTACACCCAGCGATTGCGATAAATCATAAGGTCCAACAAAAATGATATCTATTCCGTCTACTTTAATGATTTCTTCAAAAGATTCTAATCCCTTTTTGCCTTCTAATTGCAAAATGATTAGAGCTTCGTTTGCTGCTTTAAAATACGTGCCTCTTTCTGTATAAGAATACTCTGCTGCACGAACAAAACGGCAAACACCGCGCATACCATCGGGGTGAAACTTGGCCTCTTTAATAGCGGCTCTAGCTTGTTCTGGATCATTAACTGATGGAATTTGAATGCCGTGTGCCCCAAGATCTAAAGCTTTGCCAATCATGTGGCTTTTTTCACTTTCCACTCTAACAATTCCTAAGGTACCCGAATTTTGAAGCGCCATTAAGTGATGCTTTAATGTTTCTGTAGTGATTGGACCGTGTTCCATATCCAATATCACAAAATCCATTTTGGCACTTCCCATTACTTCAACCAATGAGCTATCCGTAGTTTTAGAAAAACAACCTATTACAGGTTCATTTTCTATTTTTTCTCTAAATGCTTTTATTTTACTCATAGATTAAATGCGTAAACCGAAGTTGCTTCTAAACCATCATATCCTGTTTCTGTAATGGCCTTAAGCGTTTTACTTTTCTCTTTAAATGCTTTGAATAGATGCTCGTTTTCTAGGAATAATCCGTGCTCTTTATTTCCCATTGACTCGCCTGTATACCCATCATAACCTGCTACAAACACTTCATCAATTCCTAACTCTAATGCAGTTTGCAGTGCAATGGCCGTATGTGAATCTGTAAATTTTGTACTAAAATCTACTTTCGGTAATTCGTATGCCTGGCTCTTCATTTTTTCAGGAATATAAGTTCCCATTTTTCTTGGGAATGGTGGCAAGACACATATTCCGTTAATAGCGTCCATCTTGTCAAATACTTGTTCTAATCTATGCCCTTCATTTCCTACCAAACAAAACAACTGGTTATGTGCATGGCGTTGAAATCCGAGGGCGTTTTTCGAGCTCGCATGAATAATGATAAGATCTTTTTCCTTTTCAAGGAATTTATGAATGGCCTCTGCATGTGTTACTGCCGATGGTCCACCACCAATGATTAACGCTTTTGTAAAATGTTGGCGTTCAGAAAAATCTAATTTTTCTAATTCTACATTGTCTTTAATTCCTTTTGATTGATTGGTTAGCGCCCTGATTATACTATTGTATGAATAAAAACCTTTACTCACCCATTCCATCACTTCTTTTTGCGGAAGAGAATGTGCGCCACTTACCATATAAGGCAAGTTTGTTCCCCAACCATAATGGTTTTGCAATGCTTGAAATGCATCTACAACGGCACTTAATGCGTTAAAATCAACTTCAAGATTACGCTTTGCATTTAAGGCCGTTAGCAATAATTCAATTTTTAAATTTCCTGCACCACGCCCCATTCCTGTAACGGTTGCATCCACAATATCTGCACCGCAATCTATAGCTGTAAGGGTGTTTATTAAAGCCAACTCTAAATTGTTATGACCGTGAAAACCAATCGGCACATCTACTTGTGCTTTAACAATATTGTAAATTTCTTTTACATCTTCAGGGTAAACACCACCAAAAGAATCTACCATATAAAAGAAATCGCATACACCTTTTGTCTTCCCCAGTTGTGCTAAAAACTCGGGTTGTTCTTTCCAAGTGCTCATATACATCACATTAAAGCCAACTTCAAACCCCATGTTTTTTACTGCTGATGCTAATTCTACGGCACGGGCAAAATTTTTAGGGTCAATGGCCAAACGCACCATGGTAATTAACCCTACACAAGGGCCCAATAATTCTTGCACATGTTCTGCGCGGACATCTTTTTCATTTAAAATGATAACCAACTTTTTGTTGCTGCGTTCTTTTATTGCCTTCATTACGTGAACAGGGCAATAAAAATATTCGCCTAAATAGCCGGGCAAAGCGTTGCTTCTGTACCCTATTTCTAAATACTCTACGGGTAAGATATTAAAGGAGTCGATGTAGGTTTCAACGAGTGATTTGTTAAAATCCCAGTTGGTATAATAACCGCCATCACGAAGGGTACAATCTAATATTGTCATGTATAATGTATTGTGAAATTATTTATTAAGGCGTTAGCCTTTTAAAATCAAGAGGTTACTTTTTGCTTTAAATTTCAAGTTCCTCTTTACTTCTTCAAAGCTTTTGTTTTCCAGTTGTTTATAGAATTGATTGTATAGGTCTATATTCTTTTCAATTTCCATTTTAGGAGATTTTTCAAGAATTTGTTCTAATATTTCTTTCCTTAAATAACCAATCAACTCTTTCAAGAGCGTTTGTTTAAAAGGTTTATAATCGGCATCTTCTAAAAAATAGCGATACATATTGATAGACATGAGGTGCCTATTGTTACGCGTAGTTTTTAACACACTAGTGCTAGAATCAGCATGGTATACGGCCCAATTTTCTGGTATGTAATGTACCAACCCAAAACGTGATAAATGAATACTCATCGGACGATCGCCTACCTGATTTTTGTAAAACCAAGCAGGAAGTGGGTGCTCTTGAAATACATTTCTAAAAAACATGGTACACATTCTTATCTGAAAGTTTTCAATAATATCCTTGGTGTTTGCTTCTAATTTGGGTTTTACTTTGGTGGGTATTCTTTTCCCATCAGGAAAAATTTTATCAAAATGATGATGGTTCATCACATATTCCGGATGCGCTTCTAAATCTTCAAATTGCTTTTGAAGCTTTCCTTCAAACGTCCAATAATCATCTCCATCACACCAAGCAATGTATTTTGCTTTTGATGTGTACAAATGTCCTGAAACATTAAAATGCCATGTTTTCTTCCCTTCAACATCTATTTTTTGCTCAGGAGTGCGTAAGAATAAGCGTATCTTATCTGGATATTTATCTGCGTAAGTTTTGCAAATCTCTCTGGTTTTATCAGTGCTGTTGTCTTCGCCAATGAGTATTTCAAAATCAAAACTAGTTTGTTGTGCCAATAAACTATCGATGCACTTTTCTATATACTCTTGATGGTTATATGTTACAACACATACTGATACCAGGGGGTTTAACTTATTTACAGCTTTGTCTTGCCCTAAGTACTCTGTGGCTAGAATTTGGTCTAAATCAAAATTCATAATATGCGATTAATAAATGTCGAATTTTCAGCTTCTAATTTCATAATTAGAAAACTCATCTTCTTTCTTTATTTATATAATAATCAAGACAAACGCTCGGATAATTTTCTTTTTTCATTTGATGTATGACAGGGTCAATATCATAGACTATCGATTTCATTGACACAATTTTGGTTTCTGTATCATAGATCAAATAATTTATTTCATTTATATATTTCCGATTCTGTCCAACACTCCCAGCATTAAACAATTCAAAATCGTTGTTTGAATATCTAAACTGATAATGCGAATGTCCTATCAAATAATTTTTCGCTAGTTCTATTTGGGTATCCGGATAAATGTAACTGTCATTAACTGTATGTAAACAGGAAAACTGATCTAAAACAGTTTCATTAACAAACAAGCTTATTTCCTTAATTCTTTTGAATTTCGGCCAAGTTTTTTGAAAAAACGCCTGAACCATTTTGTTGCTGCCCGGATACTTTCCACTGATAAAAGCTTCTTCATGATTTCCCATAACAAGGGTAGAGTTAGGCAACGATAAAGCCAAGTCCACGCAGGCGTTACTCCAAGGACCATAATTCACCAAATCTCCTAAACAAATGTATTTATCACATTCACCTTCTTTTTCTAGCATTATTTCAAATGCCGGAAGGTTCCCATGTACATCGCTATAAATCAAAACCTTCATTAATATGTGTTCATATAAATTTCAATATCTTTTCTTAAATCAAAATGTATTTCACCAAGCTCTATTACATCTTTTTTTGAAAAAGAACATAAAATGTTTTGAGTTTCTAGCGCCTTGTTAAATATTTTCAGCTTTCTATTGTTCTCTTTTAAAATATCTGATATTTCTTTAAAAGATGTTTCTTTTCCAGAGACAATATTGTATTTGCTTTTTAAACTATTTGACTTGCAGATTTTATACAAATACTCAACAAGAATTCTTAGCGGTATAATATCTCTTTTAGCGATGCCCTTATTGAGCAAAGTAATCTCATTATGAATATTACTATCTTCAATCAATTTTGATATACCATCTCTTTTAGAGTCCCCATAAAAAATAGTTGAAAACCGGAGGTTTGTTAAATTTTCTAAACCACTTCTAAGACAATAATTTTCAGAAATGTATTTTGAGTAGGCATAATCGTTCATTTGATCTACAGGAAGATAAGTATCATCGCCTGACAAAATACTCATTGAGCTTAAATTGATAAATCGAACTTTGGGGTTGACTTTCTTGCAAATTTTGATAACCCTTCTAGTCAGGAGGAAATTTGATTCTATGAAATCATCAAAATTACTTGAATAAATTAAAGCCGAATTATGAATGATGGTTTGTGCATTCTTAATAGCATCACTCAATTCATCATCATTCAAATTTCTCGAAGAAACGATTTTTGACTCGTATTTTTTCTGAAATACACTTGCAATTTTACCACCACCTGTAAATAATATCATATTCTTTTGTGATTTATCTCTTTTTTTAACACCCGTTTTTCTTTTAATTCTTCCACATCTTTATTATCAGCAACCATTTCTTGAGAATAACGCATTATCGTTTGTTCTATAATTTCATATGAAGGTTCTATACCTTTTAATAAATAGTCAGCAATCATTTTTGGTTCATTAAAACCACATAATGTTCTTGCCCCTGTAGTACCAGAACAACGAGCATTAATTTCAAATACGTATGGGACATTATCTTTTAACCTGAGCTGAACATTACATGCTCCGAAAGGTTTTACCGAATTAACCAATCGTCTTACCTCATTTTCAATCAAGTCATTTTTAATTGAAAAACATTTGTGCGTTGCACCTCCACGTAAGGTTCTTCTCATTACTATGACTCCTTTACAATTACCGTCAAGATTAATTGTTCCGCAAGTATATTCTTCTCCTTCAATATAATCCATTGCTATATAATCAGAAAGGTTTTCTCCGATTATCTCTAAAGTTGATTGCCATTCCCTTATGTTTTTAACTACATGAATATTTACTGAACGTGCTCCCCCAACTTTTTGCTTTAATATTATTGGAAAATCACTTTCATTAGGCTTAAATTTCTGTGCTAAATATGTTTTAGGAACATTAATTCCAGCTTTTATTAATTGCTCAAAAGTTTGGAATTTGTCATCCGAAATCGTAACTACTTCTGGACTACTTACAACCACTGTTGTTCCAATTTCTTCAAAAAGATGTTTGTTTTTAGCCATTGGCATTAACTCAGCATCCATTCCAGGAAATAAAAGTGAAATTTTTTCTTTCTTACAAATTTCTAATAACTCTGGTATGTAATTATCCTTGTTCGCATAGGGAACAATGTAAGAGGTTTTTGTTGCATATAGTCCAGCGGCCAAATATTCACCATCAATTGCTACAACTTCATAATCGGTGTCTTGCAATGATTTTAAAATACCTTGCCCAACTTCCCCCCCAGTTCCAGTTACTCCAATTTTCATAAAATATTCGCTATGTTGTTATATTAATTTATTGTTGACATCAATTATGATTTCAATGCCTAGATAGTTTCGAAATCAAAATCGCTGAAATCAGCAGAATGTTCATCGTTTTGCTCGGGTGTCCAGGCTGGGAATGGCATGTTAAGCACCATGGCCTCTTCATCGCCCAAGCATTGCAAAGCTGCAGGAATTCCTTTGGGTATTTCAATCGACTGATACTCGTAATCTTCGCCACTAAAGAAAACTTGATATTCGCCTTCTACGCGTAAAACCACACGAATATTTCCCTTAATGCAGGTAAAACAACCTCTGCGTATGTAATGTAAATGCGGCCCTTTGATGGTACCCGGTTTTACCGTTGTCATGTACACTTGCTGTGGCTCTTCGCCTGCTGGGTAAAATTTTTCGTTGATGTTGTAAACGGGTACCAAATAGCCGTTGGCATTACCATCTGCATCTTTGGTTGTAAATTTTCCGTGTTTCGCTGTGTTGATTTTCATTGAATAATGTGTTTTGTGATTTTTCAACTACCCCGCTCCGAAAGCTTTCGGAGCACCCCTTCTTTCTAGAAGGGGTGCTTTTGGAGGTGGAATTAAATTAATTAAGCTTGTTTTTTAAACGCCTTAATTTTATCTACTACTGTTTGTGCATCCTCCATGGGTAAGTTTGGGTGCAATGGGATGCTCAAAGCACGCTCATTTAAATATTGCGTGTTTTCTAAGTTCTGGTCTAATTGACCATACAGTTGGTTCATGTGCAATGGGTGATAACGCAATGTGGTGTAAACACCATTTTCTAATAAAAACTTCGCCAATTCATCGCGCTTTTCATCTACTGTAATTACATAGGTAAAATACGAGTGAGTTTCGTCTGCATTGGGTTCTTTCGGTAAGGTAATCCAAGGTTCTGAGGCTAACTCTTTTTGGTAGAAATCCCACACTTTTTTACGGTGACCCTGCAATTCTTTAATGCGTTTAAGTTGCTCTACCCCTACGGCTGCACCCACATTGGTTGGCAACATTTTTATAAAGGCTTCAGAAATATTGTATTCCCACCAGCGCTGTACGCCAGATGCATTGCTCAATGCAGAATCGAAACCAGATTTACCAATACCACAGTAACGCAGTCGTTTGGCACGGTCATACATTTCTCTCGATTTCATGTGGATTCCACCACCTTCAATCGTAGTGATGTTTTTTACAGCATCAAAACTGTAAATTCCTACATCGCCAATGCTACCGCAAAGTTTGCCTTTGTAGTACGAGTCTACTGCGTGAGCAGCATCTTCAATTACGGGTAAACCTAGCTCCATAATGGGGTCCATATCTACAGGCAAGCCTGCAAAGTGTACCACCATAATGGCCGAAGTATTGGGCGTAATTTGAGCTTTCACGGTTTCGGCCGTTACGTTGTGCGAGTTCACGTCACAATCGGCAAAAACAGGTTTACAACCTACCAACAACACGGCTTGTGCACAACTTACCCACGTTAAAGAAGGTACAATTACCTCCGAACCTTTGGGTAAATTAAGTAAGTGAAGCGCCATAAAGAGGGCGTTACTCCCACTGTCTACAAGTAAGAAGTTTTCTACGCCTCTATCTTTTTTAAAGAGTTCTTCAAACTCTTCTACTTTTTTCCCGAATCCCATCCATTGAGATTCCATGGTTTTGGTTACCGCAGCTATTTCTGCTTCACCTACTAATGAACCGAATACGTTAATCATTTTGTTGGGGTTTGTTTAATTTTACAGTTATCTAATATTTCTTTTACTTCTTTATAATTTTCAATTACCTCTTCAGGTAATTTTTTTGTCACCTTAACCATTTTGGTGGTTGCTTTGATTGTGCTTAAACCAAGGTGTTTTAAAACTTTGTTTAACCCGATTTGTGCGTCTTGTTCTAAATCTTTTTGGTAGGAAAGCTGAATAGATTCTGGGAAATTCTTTTCTACTTGATCATAAAAATTTTTCCATCCCGTTACTTCCTCTTCTAAGCTGGCTCTTTTTTTGCCAAATGGCATGTTTACATCTACCCTTATTTTTTGAGTTTTGGTTTCAACGTCATGACTTTGTTTTACCACCCAGCCTGGCAATCCTCTTTTTTTTCTATCAATAGCCGTTAAGTTACTGAGCAATATATTTTCAAAATCTCTTTTAAGAATGATGGTATTCATTTTTAAACCCTCAATTGCCTTTCTTAATTCATCCCAGTTCTTGTCAAAAATTCCAAGATCATCCATTCCTTTAATCTCAAAGAAAGTATACTTGTTGCTCGATCGGCTTATGATTTTTTTTAGTTTTTTCTCTGTTGTATCGTTTGCTAAAAAATACTTTTTACGCAGTAACCTATTTGTTTCTCCTAGCGCATCTACTTGTGGGTGATTGTTTAGCATACTGCTTAACAAATTGCTTCCGCATCTACCCACATGAAACACAATGGTTTCATTGCCTTTATATTTTGGATAACGCATGGCATAAAACGGAACCAAAATTTTTACGTAACCCTCCTTAATTTTACTTTTTATCGGGGCTAAATTCACGATGTAATACTTTTTATGTTCCTGATAATTTCCATTTTAAAAACCCCCATAACCTACTCAAGAAAAACCGTAGCGAAACTCTGCCATGTTTAAACAATATCCAAACATCGTAGAATTTAGATTTTGTAATCTGAGTTTTATCCAAGCTAGAAAAAACGCCTCCTTCGTGTACTCTATAGTAAGATATGTATTGATCAATGACTAATGCATATCCGTAATTTAGTAAAGAAGCAGTAAAATACTTATCCATAAAACTCAACTTGTAGTAATACTTTGGAAAAGATCTGATGACATTTCTAAAAAAAACACTTGATGTATGGCCCGGCATCGGCTGTGTTTCTTTTTTTTTGTAAACCTTTGAAAATTCCACCGGTTCTTTAATCCGTCTACTTTCTGTTTCCGTTTTATTCCATGGACCAATTGTTAATACGGCATCTTTGTTTTGTTCTAAGGTCTCATATTGAAATTGAAGTTTATTCGGACTAATCCAAAAATCATCTCCTTCACAAACGGCTATGTATTTTCCTCTTGAATCCTTATAACACTCAAGAATATTATATCGCCCTGTCTTTCTTCCATTAATTATTACTTTGTTCTTCTCATCCCTCAAGAACAAACGAATTTTATCTGGGTACTTTTCCGCATACGCTCTGCATATAGCTTGTGTACCATCCGTACTGCAATCTTCTCCAAGAATTATTTCATACAAAAAATCTACTTCTTGATTTAAAATACTATCAAGACATTCTGAAATAAAACCTTCATGGTTATACGTAATTACGCAAATAGAAACTACTGGTTGTATTTTGTTTACGGGTTTATCGGTTCCTAAATATTCCATTTTTTTTAATTTGCCTAATTAAGGGATGTCGATTCTAGTATTCACAGAAAAATCTTGAAATGTTTCTTTTAAATACTTTTCAACTAATTGTGGCTTGTAAAAGCCTTTGAAAGATTGCCCGCTAAAATCTTGGTTTTGATTGAGGTAAGTATATTCTAAGTTTGGTATAGCCGTGAGCATCCAATCTTTTATGTCATTTAACGAAGCATTAAAATCAATAGCAACCTCTTCTTGCAAAAATTCTTTGCCAAATACCCACTGACTAATTTTGTCGATTAAATTATTGATTTCTACAAACGCTCTTTGTTGGCTTCCGTTGCCATATATTTTAATCTGACCTGTTGTTAACGCTTCAAAGAAAAAAGCATTAATCACACTGTCTAACCTTAAAGTGTTGTTGTACCCAAATACATTGGCAGAACGTACTATACCCAAGCGTTTGGTATCCGCCAAAAGGCGCATGTAGTTTTCGCCTTCATACTTTGAGATTCCGTATGCGTTTTCTGGATTTGGCATACTACTCGTTTCTAAATCTGAACCAAACCCATAAACGGCCGTAGAACTCAAGTACAAAACTTGCTTGATTGATTTTATTTTTTCTGCTGCGCGTACCACTGCCAATGTTCCCCATCTATTGATTTGCTCATATTGCAAGTTTTGTAAATGGTTAAATGGAAAAGCCACATGTGCCGCCAAATGAATTAATGTATCCGCATCCGTCAATGCACTTTCTAGATGGTAACTATCTAAAATATCGCCTTTTACAAAACGGACTTTTTGCAACCTTTCTCTTCCGAAAAAGAAGTTGAAATCTCCTCTTGATAAATTGTCATAAATCACAATTTCATTTACCAATTGGCTAGCGTTTAAAGCAATTGCTAATGAATTGCCTACATAACCTGCTCCACCCGTTATTACAATTTTCATGTTGTTCTGCTATTGGTATGTAAACCACATTCTGTTTTTGCGCTACCCACCCAACGGCCACCGCGTGCGCCATCAAGGCTATGTTTATGGGTACATGGCACACAGCCAATACTTACATAGCCGTTCATTTCTAGCGGATGCTTGGGTAAATCATACTCGCGTATATAGTCATATACATCTTTTGCGTTCCAATCCAGCATTGGGTGAAAACGCAATACGCCTCTTTTATCTATTTCTTCTATTTGCATTTTATTGCGAATAGCTGTTTGATCTCTGCGTACACCACTTATCCAAACATCACCCTTTACAATTAAACTTTCAATGGGTTCTACTTTATTGATGTGGCAACAATAGGCCGTATCATTGGCATATTGAAACAAATGCGAAGAAGATGTTTGTTGCGCATACGATTTGTCTGAGTGTACGGTAATACAATTTAGATTCAGTGAATCCTGAAGTTGTTTTTTAAACGCATATGTTTCGGCAAACAAGAATCCCGTATCAATAAATACAATTTTTACCCAAGGGAAATGTGTACTAAGTAGATGCAATAATGGTACGCTTTGGGTTTGAAAGGAAGAGGATGCATATACGTGCTTTTCTTCTTCTTTGTATTTACTTAAAAACTGAGAAAGGACTTGAAGTGTTTTTTCTTTCAATTCACGGATCCTTTAAAAGCATTATTCATCAACTGCATAAAAATTATTCCTTCCTCTTCTCTTATTGTCTCAAAGCCTAATTTTTGATAAATATGAAAAGCGTTCGAATTGTCTTTTTTCACCCTTAGTTTAATTCGCTTTAGATTCAATTCATTAAAAGCAAATTCTAATATTTTTTTGGTAGCAATTGTACCAATTCCTTTTCCCCAATAAGCTTGGTCTCCAATAAAAACACCAAAATATGATTCGTTATTTTCTATATTGGTTAGTTGCACATTGCCTATATAGTTTCCCTCTACAACTATAGCGAACCTTTTTGAATCAGTTTCGCTAAGTATTTTCTTCATCCAATTTAATTCATCTTCAATTTTTATTTCTCTATTGGGTGCACTAATCGTTGTTTTCCAAATGGCTGGATTATTTCGCCATAACACAGATGTGTGTGCATCTTCTAATACCAAAGGTCTTATTGAAACAGAATCTTCTCTCATGAATCAATATTTAATTCCAATTGTTTATCCATCCCATAAATCAAATCAATCATTTCCTGCTCATTGTTATATTTCAAAAGCATAATGCCCAATCGGTTGGCTGAGCTAGTAAACTTTTCAACGTGATCGCCTACCTCAAAATTGAAGTGCTTGTACAGCAAATGATTTTTTAGTGTTGCAGATTCATTAACAACGGTAACTTTTCCAGACTGCTGTGCATGTATTACGTAATGCGAGAAGTATTTCTTTTCTTCTCCCATAGACAAACCTTTTAAACTATCACCAACGGCAGACTTTATACTAGCTTCTGTCATATCAACACCAGTAACATATTCTGTTAATTCAGGTATCATATTCCCCCCATTTCTTGGGCCTATTTCTAGTATAAAAACACGATCATTTTCATCTACCAATACATCGAAATTCAATGCGCCCATGGTCATACCGATGGCTTTTAATAACCTTTGAATTTCATCATGCACTTTTTCTGAAATGCTCTTGCTATGCAATGTTGGCATGCTAACAGAACACGGCAGCATTGGGTTGGTTTTAGAAAAATGAATATCTCCAAAGCATCTAAAGGCTAATTCGCCATTCACTAAAAATCCATCGCCCCCGATTTGATATCCTTTTTTTGTGATGAATTCTTCAAGAACCAAAATGCCAACTCTTGAAAATGACATTGATTTGTGAAATAAATCCTTTAAATCGGTTTCGGTTTCTATGGTATAAACCCCTTTGCTTCCAGAAGAATCTACTGGTTTTAAAATGGCTTTAGAATTAAGTTTTTGAAAGAACAAAAGTGCTTCGTCTAAACTTGTGATCGTTTTTGCTTGCGGCATCAAAAAGTTGTGCGTACGCATAAAGTCTCTAAACAAATCTTTTCGAGACAATATTTCTACGGCCTTATAGCTATTGCTTGGTAATTGGAGCTTTTCAGCAACATAAGCTGCCGTTAAAGCTGCTGGGTCTGATGCATAGGCAAGAACGCCATCTAGGTTTAATGTTTCAGCTAATTTTAAAACGGCCTCCTTATCGGTTGTGCTCACATTGTAATATTCATCAGAATATTTGTGACCAGGATTATTGGGCAAATAATCGCACGTTATAACGTATAAGCCCAACTCTTTGGCTTTTTTTATGGCAGATACTTGAATATCTGCTCCTCCGAGCATAAGTATTCTTTTACTAGTCATTCTGTTCTATCAAATATTTTGAATACTTGAGAATAAGTTCAATTTTATTTAAAATTAAATCTACCTGATTCATTTGGTCTTCTATGCGCTGGAAGTAGATGCTAATGTCTCTGTCTTTCCAGCTTTCTGAGAGCACGCGAGAACCTAAGCTAATGCGTACTACTGCACTGTTTACACCAGTGCTATGAACAACTTTTACCGGCTGCCCGATGTGGCAAACTTGTTTCGCAATTCTCAATTCCCCGTCATTCTCAAATTTTATTAACGATGAAATATCTTTATTCAAAAGCCGATAAAGCGTATCTGTTTCAGGGTGAGTAAGCACTTTTCCATCCTTTTTAATGAAAAACGGAAAGATAGTGCGCCTATCTTCTGCAGATGGGTTTAACGCAGCCTTACTTGCGTTTTCTAAATTCTCTAAACAATCATTGTTGTTGATTCTATTTTCTACATGATCGCAGAAAATCTCTGCTCCTAAGCTCCGCAAAGCAATAGGAATTTGGTAAAATCTTTGAATTTCTGAAACCGCAGCAAACCACCGTAAATAGCTGCCTATGTTGTATCCCTCGGCCAGATGATTAAATATTTTTACCCCTTCTATAAGTTCTGATTTATAGAAGTAATCTTTTAATCCGGCAGGAAGTGGCTTGGTGCTTTCCTTCATTTTTTCCGTATATTTTTTAGGAACTATCAATGCTCCACAAAACGGTGGTCCGGTATAAAATTTAGAACCTGTTATGGTTATAC
This sequence comes from Bacteroidia bacterium, assembly GCA_030424545.1. Taxonomy (GTDB): domain Bacteria; phylum Bacteroidota; class Bacteroidia; order Flavobacteriales; family Schleiferiaceae; genus JAUHWL01. The sequence continues at coordinate 208,510 of JAUHWL010000003.1, read as the reverse complement.
AAAACCCTAGTTTTAAGTATTCATCTAACCTGCTGCGGTCCATTCTTAATTGTGAATTATCTACCAAAACAAAAACAGAATCTCCGTAAACGCTATCAATATTTTGCAAATAATCTTGTGTTGGTGCCGCATACCCCAATTTAGACTGATCCATTACGTGCAGCACCGGTTGAAGTCCTTCCTCAAGAGCTTTACGAATACATTCATCAACCTCTTTGTCTATAAACTTTTTGGTTTTCAGTTTTCCTTCTTTGTCTCTCAAAGGAATCTTCTTTACCACAACATCTTCAAATCCTGTAATTAATTCTTCCTTTACCACATCAACCCCTAAAGAGGTGTTGTTGGCAAAATGACGGCCTTGTAGGGCTAGTGGCACCCCACTCCCAGTTTCGTCTGAAGCCACAAGAATATGGGCAATTTTCTTGGGGAAGATTGATTGGCAAATACCTGCAAAGAGCAAAGAAATGTCGGTGCCCGAAGGCGAGATTAAAACAGACGATTGCCTTGATAGTCCAAGTGAACGTCTTAAGTTGCTTAGCAGTTCTTCTTTTACTTCCGTATAAGCAACATCAATAGACTGTTTGCTTGCTTTTTTAATGAGAAACTCGCGGTGCTTTTGCGTTAAATCAAAAGCAATGTTGGATACGGAAGTTGCCGTTGATGATGCAAACGTAAATGCCAAAGGTCTTGGAAAAGGCCTACATCCATACACATTTAATAAATGTTTGTCTTCCACATTTAGGCGCACATCTCCTCCTGACATCAACAAAGATTCTGTAGGTATGGCCAGCAACGAAATGATATCTGCCCATTCTTTAGACAAAGGTGACTTCTTGTTTTGGCTCGGTCTAAACTTGGATAATTTTTTAAATGAATTTAAATCAAGCAATGTTTCGTTATTGCTTTTGGTAATTTTTTTAAGCAGTGGTTTAAACTCCGTTGGCAATTGATCTTTTACAATGGCTTTATCTTGTTGCGGCAATAACTCAATAAAATTTGCCACTACCAGGGCGGCCGCCATATCGCAAATGCGGTAATCCACTTCATTTTTTTTCATGGATTTGTACCAGATTTGCCACTCAATGCCGTAGCGCAATGCTACAAGTGCAAGCAAAGGTTTGTTCAATAAATTTATTCCTAACCTTATCAGTTTCCCCGGCTCCACCAAAAACAATTTTGGCTTTGAGTGGATGTATTGTACCTGAATGTCGCTGATCTTTGGCAGCGTTCCAGATCTGCTTAAAATTCTAATGAGCTGCAAACGGTCATGGTCTACATTGCCGTTTTTGCTTTGTATGAATTTATCAAATAAGTATTCGTTATTAAGCATAAGATTCTCTTTTCAATGTGAAAAAAATTAGCTGTTCGCTAAAATTATTTTTGCAATGCTTGATTGTTCTTCTTTTAATAGATCATGGTATAATGGTAAGCACAAAATCCTTGAAGCCACATCATCTGCATGTTGTGTCATGCAATTTTTAACATAATTTAATTTACTTAAACTCGGGTAAAAATATCTTCTCGGAAAAATTTGCTCTTGCTCTAACGCGCTTTTCACGGTAAGCGCAATAGTTTCTGAATTAAATACAATTGGGTAATACGCATAATTGAACGTTGCGTTTTGTTCAATTTTTTGACCTCTGCAGTTTCCGTTTTTCAGAAGCTCATTGTATAATAAGCATTGTTCTTTTCTACGTATTAAGATATCGTCAACATATTCTAAATTAACCAATCCCATGGCTGCATGAAATTCTGAATTTTTTCCATTTATGCCCACGCTAAAAAAACGCTCAGAGCCATCATGCCCGAAATTGCGCATGTAAAGCATTTTTTTTAGCACCTCTTTTGATTTGGAAAAAACAGCACCACCTTCTATGGTATGAAATAGCTTAGTAGCATGAAAACTGGTGGTGGTAACATCGCCATATTCAAACACAGATTTTCCTTTATATAATGTTCCAAAACAATGGGCCGCATCATAAATCACTTTTAAATTGTGTTTTTGCGCAATTTTTTCAATCGCCTCAATATCGCACGGATTGCCAAAACAATGGGTTGCTAGTATTGCTTCTGTATCATCGTCAATACATTTTTCTATTTCCTTAGGATCAATGTTAAAGGTTTCAGGATCTATATCGGCAAATACAGGAGTACACCCTTCCCAAACCAAGCTACTGGTGGTGGCAACATAGCTAAATGGGGTTGTGATAACTTTCTTGGTTATACCGAGTGCTTTTAAAGCAATTTGAATCGCAATTGTTCCATTATTTAGATAGAGTAATTCTTCAAAATTCAAATGAGTCTTTAACTCTTTTTCTAACGCCTGTACAAGTGGGCCGTTATTTGTAAACCAATTTCGCTCCCAAATACTACGCACCAATGCTTGGTATTTATCTATAGGTGGGCTAAATGGTTTGGTTACTGGAATCATTTATCAGCTGTTCTATTAAGGTGTGGGAAATTTTTATGCATAGGTTTTTTGTCTAAAAAAAGACATAATTTATTGTAGCTCTCATTTTCTGAAACATCGATAGCCAAAAAGTTTTTTTTGTCGTTAAAAAACGCCAACACTTCTGTGTTGTGTGTGTTGTAATTCTTGATCAAAATATCTTTTTGATAAGGGTCGTTTTCTGGTGTATTGTATACGGCCATATTTGATTCCCATATATACCCTTTATACCTATACGTTGCCTTTTGTAAATCTTCTTTGGTTGGAATTCTTTTTCCGTCTGCAAATAGTTTACTGTGAAATTTAGTTATGGATTGATACCAATCTTCATCATTTCTGTACGTTAAAATAAATTTAGCGTTGGGATATTTCTTATAGAGGTGCTTCCAAGTCTCTGGCCAGCTAAAGGGCACATCTTGAAATCCTTGTGCCGTTTGACAAAAGTTTGTAATTGCCTCCCAGTTTTTGTTTTTATAATCGTTCAAAAGCAGCTCACCCCTCGTTTGGTTGCCCATTTTGTAACCAAATTCCTTAAGCACCAGTTCTACAGAAGTGGTTCCTGTTTTATTACGACCAATGCAAAACACTTTTGGTTTGTTGGCATGTAGCGTCTTCCACGCCAACATCTCCAATTTATTTTTGATTTTTTTAAACAATGTGCGCATTAAAACTCTTGTAATTCAACCATTCTTTTAAATCTATCGCTGGTTTCAACCAATTCGTCAAAACTGCCAATAGCTTCTATATTTCCTTGTTCTAGCACAACAATACGGTCTGCATTTCTTACCGTGCTCAGTCTGTGGGCTACAATTACAATGGTGTATTTACCTTTTAAAGACTCAATATTTTGCTGTATGGTTTTCTCCGTTTGGCTATCAAGCGCAGAAGTTGCCTCATCTAAAAGCAGGAGCTCTACATCTTTATACAATTCTCTAGCAATAGAAATGCGTTGTTTTTGTCCACCACTTACTTGCACACCATTATCGCCCAATTGGCTTTGTTCTTTATTGGGCAAACTTTGAATAAAGTCATAAATAGCCGCTTTGTGCATCACCTCGTTAAACTTGAGAAGATTTTCTTCTGTTCTTGGCGCCCAAAATGTTACGTTGTTGTAAACTGTATCACTAAAAATTACAGGCTCTTGGGTGATATAACCAATTTTGCTTTGTAAACTTTTTAGATTGAATGATTTATAGTCTTGCTGATCTACAGCGATGCTTCCAGAATAGTTATCTAAAAGCCCCACAACCATATTCATTAGGGTTGTTTTACCAGAACCGCTTTCACCAACAAACGCAATGGTTTCGTTTTTGGCAATCTTTAAATTTATTTTATTTAAAACATTTACGTTTTCTATGTAGTTAAATGAAACGTTCTCAAAAATTAGTTCTTTTCCAAAACCATTAATCTTATTGGGTAGATTTACCTCTTTAGACTCTTCCAATTCACGCATAAAATCTTGCGCATTTTCAATAGAACCGCTTGCATTTAAGAAACTATTCCAACCGGTTTGTACAGCCATCAACGAGTTTAATGAACGGTAGAAAAACAAAAGGCTAAGAATGATTGATGCCAAATTACCGCCCATTAAATTTACTTGAACAAGGATGACGATAACCACTACCAATACCACCAATGGTTCTCTAGTAGCTACCAAAACAGAATTTAAAAAACCCATTCTCTTCTGGATCATTTCCATTTCAAAAACCAAATCTTTTAACCTTTTTGCATATCCGCCTAACCGTGAAGTAGCTTTTAAGTATTTAAAATAATGAACGCTTTGAATAAGTAATCCTTGAAAAAGGTGAGAGACTTTTACAATGTTTTTAGAAAGTTGCTTTGTGATTTTATAGATACTTTGATAAGTAAGGTTTGTAAGAACACCACCAATAATCACTAACACCGCAAATTCTGCATTGGCTAAAAACGCCATTCCTAAATAAACAAGCAACATAATTATGGCTTGCAGCGTACCTGTATAAGAAACAAAAGATGTTACAACTCGTCCTATTTCACCACTTAATGAATTCTGAATTTTACCAGCATCAGAAGTCACAAATTTTTGATATCGGAGGTTTGCAAGGCCATCAATCATTTTAAATCTCAGTTTTTTAATAAACAAAATCCGCATGTGAACTTTGTAATAAGATTCCGTGAACTTAAAAACGCCTTTAAGCAAATAAACCGTGAGCAACGTATAAAGAACAACGTCTAGAGTTAGTGCCAAGCCTAGTTTGTTGAGCCATTCAATAATAAAGGCCATGTTTCCCATGTTTTCTGTATTGGTGGCTTCTGGCTGGCTAACCACTTCTAACAAGGGCATAAACAACGCTAGCCCTATCCCGTCCATAAAGCCAACAAGAACGCTTAAACCCAGCATTATGAAAAACTTACCTCTTAAATAACCGTAGAAAAAACTAAAATACTTAAAGTACTTTTTTATGATATCCTTCATTCTTTTTTAAACTAACCTCAATTGTTCACTTCTGCAACTAAAAACAAACTACTGCCAAACGGAATTTTACTTTTCCTTTTTAATCTGTTTTTCTCTATCAATAATGTTTTTTTTCAAAATATTACCCGCTATGTTATTGGGTAAAATGTAATCTTCCTTTTTGGCCACACCTTTCTTTTTTAAAGCTCTTGCTAAAAAAATAGGGACAGGCAACGCAAAGAAGAAATAGCTATGGTCAATGAGTTTATAACCCGCTTCGCTTAATTGCGATTTGGCCATTTTTAGGTTGTATCTTCTAAAATGACCCGCCTCTACGTCTTCTGCAGACCATAGCTTTTGATATGCCGGAACCGTTACTAATACTTTTGCTTTTGGTTTTAATACTTTCTTGGCACTTTTTAAAAATGACACCGGCTTTTCTATATGTTCAATTACATCAAACATACCGGCATAATCGAAGATTATTTTTTTTTCTGCCAGCTGCTCTACTGTAGCCTGTACCACAAATTCTACTTCTCTTTTGGTGGCATTTACACAACCTTGTTCCCCTGGTTCTATTAAAACAGGATCTATATTTTTTACACTTTCTAATGCTTTGGTTACTACGCCATTGCCACCACCTATGTCAGCAAACGTCCCATTGCTGCAATATCTTTTTACATAGTTTTTAATGATTTCATTTCTATGCTGAAACCAATAACTCTCATCTTCAATATCAAAACAAAAGTTATAGCCTTCTTTGGGATAACTTAACGCTTCTCTATTCTTTTCAAAGTAAAACCCATGTTTAGATTTTGGAAAAGACGTATCTAAAACTGATGCTAAATTCAAGGCTTTGTTTTAAGAACTTGTTTAATGTCTTGAAAAACCTCACTATATTTTAGAGCGGTTTTTACAGATTTTTTATTCAGTAAACTTTTGTGTTTGTCTTGTAATTCAAAAAATGCATCAAATACTTTTTGCATTTTTTTAGACACTAATTTGTCTCTTACAATGTTTCTTTCTTCAAAATCTAGCCTGGCACCTTTTTCTGATTGTGAAACACCATCTAGATTAAAAACAGAAATAAAATTATCTATTCTTTTAAACTTGCTTTCTGTTTGTAGATACATCCGCAAGCAAAATTCCCAATCGGCCACAATTTTATATTCTTCATTGTATCCCCCATACTTTTCAAACAGCTCTCTTTTAAAAAACATAGATTGATGGTGAAGAGAGTATTTGTATAAATCGCCTTTATCTACATCAAAAATATAAGGCCATTCTGTTTTTTTATTTTGGTGTTCTCTAATGGATCTACCATAAATGATATCGGCACCAAAAAGAGAATCTGCAATTTCTGATAAAACGTTTTGATTATAAAAGTAATCGCCAGAGTTCATGAAAATCAAGTAATCGCCAGTCGCCATTTTTATGGCTTTATTCATGGCGTTATAAATACCAGAATCTGGTTCTGAAACCCAGTAAGTAAAATGACTTGCATTACTTTTTACGTATTCTGCACTACCATCTGTAGAGGCCCCATCAACCAAAATAAATTCAACGTTTTTAAAAGTTTGCGCAACAACAGAGTTTACGGTTTTAATCAATCCCTCTAAATCATTATAATTTATGGTAATTACAGAAATGGTATAGTTTTCTTTTGCACTCATTTAATGAACAAATGATTGTAAAGTACCGTCTTCTTGGAGTTGTTTTATTGTTGCTTTAATGCCATCTCTCAAAGAAATCTCTGCACGCCAGCCTAGATTCTTTATTCTAGAAGAATCCATAAGTTTTCGCGGAGTGCCATCTGGTTTTTCTGTATTAAAAACAAAATTACCCTGATAACCAACAGCCTCTGCAATTACATTCGCTAATTCTGCAATGGAAATCTCAACTTCGCTACCCACATTAATTGGGCCTGGTTCCCCATAGTTTTCCATTAAAAACAAACACGCTTTGGCTAAATCATCTACATGTAAAAACTCTCTCAATGGTTTGCCACTGCCCCAAATTTCTACTTGGTCTTTGCCCTGTACCTTGGCCGTGTATATTTTTCTGATGAGGGCAGGCAACACGTGCGAATTTTCCAAATCATAATTATCATTAGGACCGTACAAATTCGTGGGCATTGCGCTAATAAAGTCACAACCATACTGAAATCTATATGCATCGCACAGTTTAACCCCCGCAATTTTTGCAATGGCATAGGGTTCGTTTGTGCTTTCTAAAGTACCGGTTAAAAGTTCCGATTCGTGAATGGGCTGTTTGGCTAATTTGGGGTAAATACAAGAAGAACCCAAAAACAATAGCTTTTCTACTTTATTGGTGTAAGCTGAATGAATAATGTTCGATTCAATCATCAAATTATCGTATAAAAATTCGGCTTTATAAACATTGTTTGCTTGAATACCTCCCACTTTGGCCGCTGCAAGAAAAACAACATCTGGTTTTTCTTCTTCAAAAAAAGTTTGTACCAAGTGTTGGTTTCTTAGATCTAAAGTTGAGGAGTTTTTTACGATAATATTTTTAAATCCGTTGCTTTTTAATTGCCTAACAATAGCAGAACCTACCATGCCATTATGGCCCGCCACGTATATTTTACTGTATTTATTCATTGTAATTTGGCATCTCATGCCCGCCTTCTTGCAAAAGCTTTTCCCGTTGAAAAAGCTTTACATCATGCTGCATCATATCTTTTATTAAAGAGTTCAGATCATGCTTAACATGCCATTTTAACTTTTGCTTTGCTTTGGTAGCATCGCCTATCAATAAATCTACTTCAGTAGGCCTAAAATATTTTGCGTCTATGGCTAATACCTCTTTGCCAATTTGTAGTTGATAACGTGGGTTATTGCATTTTTTAACAGTAGCTATCTCATCTTTTCCTGTTCCTGAAAATGCCAATTGAATGCCAACCTCGTTGAAGCACATTTTTACAAAATCTCTAACTGTAGTAGTAATGCCTGTGGCTAAAACAAAATCCTCTGGTTTATCTTGTTGCAGCATCAACCACATACCCTCTACATAATCTTGTGCATGGCCCCAATCTCTTTTAGCATCTAAGTTGCCAATAAATATTTTGTGTTGTAAGCCATTTACAATACGTGCAATACCGCGTGTAATTTTTCGGGTTACAAAAGTTTCTCCTCTTAATGGAGACTCATGATTAAACAAAATTCCGTTTACCGCGAACATGTTATACGCTTCTCTGTAATTAACTGTCATCCAATAGGCATAAAGCTTAGCAACGCCATAAGGCGAACGCGGATAAAAGGGAGTAGTTTCTTTTTGTGGTACTTCTTGCACCAAACCATAAAGCTCTGAAGTGGACGCCTGATATACTTTTGTTTTTTCAGTAAGGCCCAAAAAACGAACGGCTTCTAAAATTCTCAAGGCACCTAATCCATCTATATCTGCAGTGTACTCGGGCATTTCAAAACTAACTTGCACATGAGACATTGCCCCCAAATTGTAAATTTCGTCTGGGTTTACTTCCTTAATTATTCGGGTAATGTTAGATGTATCTGAAAGGTCTCCATAATGAAGTTGAAATCGAACATCTTCTTCATGCAAATCCTTATAAAGATGATCTACGCGTTGTGTATTAAAAGAAGAGCTTCTTCTTTTAATACCATGAACAAAGTATCCTTTTTTTAATAATAGCTGAGCCAAATATGCGCCATCTTGCCCTGTAATTCCAGTAATTAACGCTGTTTTATTTGTGGTCATGAGCAAAATTATTGAGATGTTTAATCACAGTTCTCACTTCTACTTCAGTATGAAAAAAAGAAATAGGAAGACTTAAGGTTTGCTGATGTATTTTTTCTGAAATAGGATAAGTTTCCACGAAATAACCTTTAAGTGCCTCTTGGTTATGAGGTGCACAGGGATAATGTATTTCAGTCTTTACTCCTTTTTTTTCTAAATATTCTTTTAGTCTATCGCGTTCAGGCGTTAGCACATTGTAAATATGAAATACATCAAAAAAAGATTCTTGTACAACTGGTTTAGTGTAAAAATTAGATAGCTCTTGGTTATATATGAACGCCAATTTTCTTTTGTGCTCATTAATTTTATCTAAAAAATCAAGTTTAACATTTAAAAAACCTGCCTGAACTTCGTCTAACCGAGAATTTACGCCAATGTACTTATTGTGATATTTTTTATGCGAGCCATAGTTTCTGAGTGCTGCAATTTTTAAAGCAATGCTTTCTGAATTTGTTGTGATGGCACCTGCATCACCTAAAGCTCCCAAGTTTTTTGTGGGATAAAAACTAAATGCAGCAACATCGCTCCAATTGCCCGCCTTAATTTCGTTTAGCATGGCTCCATGAGATTGTGCTGCATCTTCTATAACCTTTAAGTTATTCTTTTTTGCAATGTTGTTAATCTCTACCATGTTGGCCATTTTACCATATAAATGAACAACCAAAATGGCGCTGGTTTTTGGTGTGATTTTTTTTTCAACTTCGGAAGGGGAAATCGTGTACGTATGCAATTCTGGTTCTACCAAAACAGGTTTATAATTGTTTTGGATAATTGCCAATATGGTTGCTATATACGTGTTTGAAGGCACTAAAATTTCTGAATGTTCTGGTAATTCTAATGCTTGAATACCCAAGATCAACGCATCTAACCCTGAATTTAAACCCACGCAATACTTTGTACCGCAGTATGTAGCAAATTTATTTTCAAATGTTTTTACATTATTTCCAAGTACATACCAACCCGAATTTAGGGTTGAATTAAATGACTCTTTAAACGCATTCACAAAAGGCCTGTTTAACCTTTCTAAATTTTCATATTCAATCACGTTCGGGATATTTTTCGAATATGTAATCTTCTTCTTTATAGTACTCAGATGCTAGCACCATTAATATGGCATCTTGGCTAAAATTGCTTAACGTATGCCAATCTTCCGGGTTTAAAATCAGGCATTTACTAGGCTTGTTCAAGGTAAATGTTTGCGTGTTTGAGCCGTTATCATTAAAAATTTCGCAACTGCCTTGTATGCAAATTAATGCTTGAATTGTTTTTTTATGACGATGGCCACCTCTTACAGAATCATCTACTCCATAGATGTAAAAAATGCGCTTTATATCAAAGGGAACAACTTTTTCAATGACCGTTAAATTCCCTCTAACATCAGTATGTGTTGTTAAATCTACGAGGTGCGCCATCTTCTGTTTATGCTAAAAAGCACATCAATAATTTTAGTAGCAAACACCTGAATAAACCGGTTATTCACTTCAATTAAAACATTATTTGCCAAATTGTAAACTGCTTGCCCTTTGCTAACCAATCGTAAATTGTTTTTAATAGGGGCATTAACTTGGTTTCTTAGCACAGAAAAATCTGTGGTTCCCAATTGTTTGTTTATGGTGCTAAGCTTAAAAATATACTGGCTATATAGTTTTTTTAAACCCTTATAAAAGTTAGCTTGATACGCATTTAGCCCAAGCTTAATAATGTTTTCATTTACATATCTCAAGCCATGAAAATGATAAAAAACCAATGGCTTGCCAGCAGAAGTAAAACAACCGTTTTCATTTTTAATAATTGCATTATTCACATTCCAAGGTGCAATGCCGGCTGTTGCATCATTCAATTCCAAAACGCCAGAATAGTCTTTTGTCCAAGAATCTAAATACTTCTGATCTGCAAATTTTTCGTCTTCCAGAAAATCAAAACACCAATTCAAACATTGGTCTTTCCACTTTTTTAAACACGTTAAACCTGTTTGGTTGTTTCTAAACGACTGAAAACTAACGTTGTATTTACCATATTTTTCTAAGTGTTTCAACTCCTTAGAAAAATTATGTGCGGTAATCATGATAGAATAATCGCCAAATTTTTCAAATAATGTTTTAGGACTATTAAAAAAATAGATATCCGCATCTAACGAGGTTATAAAATCTAAATCTTTATTTTTTTCTAAAATATATAAAGGCAAAACTGGGCTAAGCGTAAAGTAATATTCTACCCTACTTCTATTTTCGCTAGCAATTTTTAGCTCAGGATAAAAATCTTCAAGTTGGTTTAAACTGATAACCTGAATGTTTGGAAGTGCAGCTTTCTCAAAATATTGCTTTACTTCTATGTCAAGAGCCAATACATAAAGGTTAAAATCTGCGATATGCTCTACCATAGATTGGTATAATGCAAGGCCACGAGACAAATAATTCTTATCAAAAAGAGTTGCAAAATGCAGCTTCATCTTATTTTAATGCAAAATAAAATCCCTTCCAATAGCACATGGCTCCGTCTGCCATGGTATAATCTGCATCACAAAAACTATCAAAATCCGCTACCAAATTATATTCTTTGGTAAACTGGTTTACCAAAGCTATTTCATTAAAAAAATGTATGGGGTAACTCGCTTTGTAAATCCATTCAGGAACTACTTGCTTGCTAATCCTACCTTTATCCCCTCTAATTAATGCGGTTCTATCGACAATAATATTGGGGATTTTCTTGCCTTTAATTTCTGTAATAAGTTCAGAAGAATGCTCAATGCACTGTAATACACCCGAAAGAATAACAACGTTCACTTCATTTTCCGCCAGACATTCTTGTATGGTGTAGTAAAAATTCAATTCATTATCCGCAAACGTTTCTTTACCCTCTTTAACAAAATGAGCTTGCTCAACAATATTCCATTTTAAAGACTTTAGCTCAGATAAACGGCTTTTGTTTTGGTAATAAGTACTGCCTAAAGAACCCCCAAAATCTAATACATTTAAGGTTTGATTATTCTTTTTGGCAATATCTAAAAGGGCCGATAATAACTCTTCTGAATATTGCTTTTCCTTAAAAATCACAGAGTCACGTTCGTAAACTGCTTCACCATTTTTTATTTTAAGCAGAGATTCTTTAACCTTCGCTAAGATGCTCGCTTCTTCATACCCCGTACACTCATTTTTAGAATCTTGCCACGTTACATAGCTATTAAAAAAGCCAGGCTTTTCTTTTACAACCTTTTGCTTGTTTGCTTCAGAAACAAACAGTTTTCGGTAAACTTTGAGAATAACTGGAGGAAAAAGGTTTCTAATTTTATTTTTTAAGCTCATTTTTTATTGTTAAGCGCATTTGATTTCAATGCGTTTTTTACAACTTTCTTGTAATAACTCAAAGGCTGATTGGGTTTCTTTAAAACTTTAATAGCTGTTTTTTGTATCCCCTTTAAGGTATTTCCCTTTCTAAATTCGCTAAACTCATCTCCCCAAGAATGATCCCACAAATGCACGGCAATGGCGTTTTCTGTAATATACTTGGTGAAATTTTTATCTTTTTGAGATTGTAGAAATGTATATGGGTAGAATATTTCTTCTTCAAACATGAGAAAACCACCAACCTCTTGGGTTACATTATACCTTGTTAAACCATTATTTTCAAAAACGTGGTTCAATGCCGAATTAATCAATAACGGATTGTTCTGATTAAATGATAACGTTTGGTAGTACGCACAAACCTGACTGATTATTTCTTGGTTCGGTACAGCACCAATTATCCCAGCACTCACATGTATGTTGTCTTCAAATCCTAAAAAACCCTGTTTATTAAGTAACTCCGTTAGTGGTTTTAACAGCAACATATCTGTATCCATATAAATGCCGCCTTCATTTTTTAGCACTTGAAACCGTACAAAATCGGCAACAAATGCCCATTTTTTATTTTTTATTGCTTCAATTACAAATGGATGAGAAAGATCCGAATTTGATTCATCCCATCTTTTAATTTCAAAATCTGGATGAATTTGCTTCCAACTTTCTATACACATTAGCGCTGTTTTGGGCAATTCTTTTTTACCGTACCAGCAATAATGAAAAACTTTAGGAATGGAAGCTTTCAAAGAAATCTTCTAAAGCGATTTTAATATTTCAACAATTCTAGGCGCTGTTTTGCCATCCCACATTTCAGGAATGGCTCCTTTTTTCCATTCGCCCCTTCTAATTTTTTGCATGGGTGCTGGAATGTCATTAGGATTTGTACCAATTAACTCGTTTGTGCCCATGGTACAGGTTTCGGGCCTTTCCGTATTGTCTCTCAAGGTTAAACAAGGCACGCCCATTACGGTAGTTTCTTCTGTAATTCCACCGCTATCTGTAACAACCCCCATAGCATTTTGCACCATATAGTTAAACTGCAAATACGGCAAAGGGTCTACCAAGTGTAAACCAGAAAAACTAATGCCGTTGTTCTCTACGGTTTTGCGCGTTCGTGGATGAATGGGAAAGAGTACAGGAATTTCTCCGGCACCTTCCATTATTTTTTCGAAAAAATGACGCAACATTTCTGGCTGGTCAACATTGGCCGGACGATGCATGGTCATCACAAAATACTTACCTTTTTCTAACCCCAATTCTTTAAAGAATGTAGGCTCTGTAAAGCGAGGCATTTGTTTCAACAGCGTATCAATCATGGTGTTACCCACAAAATGAATCTTTTCTGCTGGATGACCTTCATTTTGTAAATTTTTGTTGGCAACGCTAGATGTTGTAAAGAAATAATCTGTAATGGCATCCGTAACCAAACGATTAATTTCTTCGGGCATGGTAATATCACGAGAGCGAATTCCGCCCTCTACATGCGCCACTTTAATGTTTAACTTTTTTGCGGCAATAGCACAAGCCATGGTGCTTGTAACATCGCCAACAACCAAACATAGGTCTGTAGGTTCTTTTAGCAAAAGTGCCTCATAGCCTTGCATAATTCTGGCGGTTTGTTCGGCTTGTGTGCCGCTGCCTACTTCTAAATTTACATTGGGATGAGGAATGCCAAGCTCTTCAAAAAAGCTGCCACTCATTTTATAATCATAATGCTGTCCGGTATGAACTAACCTAAAGGAAACCTTTTGCTCCTTATCATTTCGTATTGCATCAATAATTGGTGCAATTTTCATAAAATTTGGACGAGCACCTGCGATTAAGTCAATTTTCATCTAGTTGGTTTTATAAAATTCGTAGGCCAATTTTAACCCTTCTTTAATCTTAATGTCTGGGCTATAACCTATTGTAGATTTGGCTTTAGTTAAGTCTGCTAAGCTGTGTTCTACATCTCCTACCCTTGCTGGGCCATGATTTGCAGCTAATTCTATTTTGGCTATTTCTTGGATGTAATCCCACAGTTGGTTTAAATCTGTTTGCTCTGCGCACGCCACGTTTACCACCTCGTGCCCTTGGCAGTCAGAAAACAATCCTTTTACATTGGCTTGCACTGCATTTTGTACATACGTAAAATCTCGGCTTTGCAATCCTTTGCCATTAATGGTTGGTGCAACATGATTAATTGCGGCCTTCATAAATAAAGGAATTACTGCTGCGTATGCTCCAAATGGATCTTGTTTAGGGCCAAAAACATTAAAGTATCTCAAGCCAATTATATCCATTCCATAGTTTAACGCAAAAACATGCGCATACAGCTCGTTTGTATATTTTGTAACGGCATAGGGTGAAAGCGGCATGCCAATGTTTTCCTCTTTTTTTGGCAAAACAGGGCTATCTCCGTAGGTAGAGCTACTTGCAGCATACACCATTTTTTTTATGCCAGCATCTCTAACTGCAACAAGCATATTTAAAAAGCCACTAATATTTACAACGTTTGTAGTTATGGGATCGTTAATAGACCGCGGTACAGAACCTAAAGCTGCTTGATGGCTAACCAAATCTATTCCTATACAAGCTTTTTTACAATCTTCTAGGTTAGAAATGTCTCCTTGTAAAAATTCAAAGCGTGGGTTTGATTTAAACTCTTGAATATTTTCTAATTTTCCAGTGGCCAAATTATCTAAAACCCGAACCTTTTTCGCCCCGTTTTCTAGTAAATATCCCACCAAGTTAGAACCTATAAATCCAGCTCCACCAGTAATTAAAAAGGAATTGTTCTTTATGTTCTGTTCTACACTCATCTTTACAATCTTCCGTCTACTTTATTTTTTGGTAAAATTCCTTTTACATCATAAATAACATGCGTTGGTTTAACAAAATTGGTAAAAGGCATTTCTAAGAATGATTGATGCGCAACCGTTAAAACAACCACATCATAATCATTTTTCAAATCGTTTTGATCTGTAAGAAGATTTACGCCATACTCATGCTTTACTTCTTCTTTATTCGCCCATGTATCAAACACATCTACATTGGTGCCATAGGCAGTCAATTCGCGCACAACATCTATGGCTCTGCTATTTCTAATATCCGGACAATTTTCTTTAAATGTAATGCCCAACATCAATACTTTGGCATTTTTCACCTTAATGTCTTTGCCAACCATTTGCTTTACTACTTCCGAGGCCACAAAAGCGCCCATGCCATCATTCATTCTTCTTCCTGCCAAAATAATTTCTGGGTGATAGCCCACTTCTTGTGCTTTTTGTGCCAAATAGTATGGGTCTACACCAATGCAATGTCCTCCCACTAAACCAGGTTTAAACGGTAAGAAATTCCATTTTGTACCCGCAGCTTCTAGCACTTCGTGGGTATCTATGCCTAATTTGTTAAAGATTTTAGAAAGCTCATTTACAAAGGCAATGTTGATGTCACGTTGCGAGTTTTCAATCACTTTGGCCGCTTCTGCCACTTTGATAGATGTGGCCAAGTGTGTACCAGCAATAATTATAGACTTGTAAAGATTGTCAATTTCGATGGCCGATTCTGGCGTTGAGCCTGAAGTTACTTTTAAAATTTTTGTAACTGTATGTTCTTTATCTCCTGGATTAATTCTCTCTGGCGAGTATCCGCAGAAGAAATCTGAATTAAACGTTAAACCAGACACCTTTTCTAGTACCGGAACACACTCATCTTCTGTTACACCTGGGTATACTGTAGATTCATAAATAACAATATCTCCTTTAGCAAGCACTTTTCCTACTGTTTCTGATGCCTTGTACAAAGGAGTTAAATCTGGCTTGTTGTGTTTATCTGTGGGGGTTGGTACAGTAATGATGTAAACATTGCAATCGGCAATATTTTCTGGGTCATATTCACATTTTAAACCTGCATTTTCGCTTTCGGTAAAAACTGACTTTAACAAATCATCTTCTACTTCTAAGGTGCTATCATGCCCATTTCTCAATGCTTCTACTCTGGCTTTGTTGATGTCAAAACCAATTACTTTATAATGCTTTGCAAATTCTACCGCTAACGGCAAACCCACATAACCCAAACCAATTACAGCAATTTTGTAGTTTTTTACTGTTTGTTCCATACTAAAAATAATTTGCTACTTGTTGTTATTTTGTACTTATTAAAGTCTTTTAAATCAAAGACTGCAAAACTAATTTTACGATTTATTAGCGTTTCAACCTTTCCGGCAAGCTGAGAGATATATGCATTATCTACAGAATCACCTACCATAATTAATTCTATAATTTCGGAGTCAAGTCCTTCTGCCGCCCTACCTGTTAGATACACTTCTTGCAGATTACCCGTTTTTTCTATGACCTTTTCTATGATTTGATCTATGCCTAAATATTTTCTTACCAACGAGTTAAGATCATTAAACAAAGGATGCTTGGAGTTTGCTTTAAAATATTTCTTGTTGCCAGAAATTGTAGATTCTAACAAACCTGCCTCTTCAAAACGGTTTAACTCCATGCGAATAGCGTTTGAACCCTCGTTAAATTCTGATTCTAACCCCCGCAAATAAGAAGAGTTTTTACTGTTTAGAAAAAACTTAAGAATAAGTTTTACTCTGGTTTTAGATGTAATTAATGTTTGTAACATTTAGATACGGCTCCGCCTCGTAAGTCACATTGCATAAAATGTAACTAGCTGAATATATTTAGGTTATCTACGCTACTTGTGATTGGTGCATTTCAGCTTTTATCACCATTCCTAGCGACTCGATCTGTAAGATTAACCTACTTTTATTTTTATATAAATACTTTCCTTTTTGCCCTTTAAACGGTCCCTCAACAATATTTAATTCTTGCAAGTATTCAAATCTTACTTGGTTTGTACTTTGATAAGAATCAGTTTCTTGTAAAAAATCTTTTATGGCTTCAATCTCATTTTGTTGGATTATGGCTGGCTTGCCCAACCAAAAAACGTAGCGCACTACACCATGTGCCTGAAAAACCAATTCTCTTTCAGCATCAGACACACAAACAAAAACATAAGATTTAAAAAGGGGTTCTTTAACTTTCTTCTTTCTATCGCTCCAAATCTTTATTGTGGTAATTAGTGGGCAATAGACTTCTAAACCTAAATCATGCAGCTTTTCGGCTACTTTTTTCTCATTCTTTGGTTTGGTATACAGAGCATACCAATTTTTAGAAGGTGGTTTCAAGCGGTTTAGTTTTGAGTAACAAAATTACTCAATCTATAATTAAAAGCCCGTTTAGAAAAACATTTTTTGTATTAATTTTTCTAAACTCGTTCTAAAAAATAGGCTCTCTAATTTTACTCTTAAAACATAGGGAATAACAGCAATTTTAGATTTTTTTAGAGGTGGCATATTTGAGGTCTCTATAGACTTGTTACCATTTTGAATTCTCTCTAATTCAGCATCCATCCAGCTTTCCCAAGTATTTGCCATGTGGTAAACCACGGGGTATCTAGGAGAAAGCCGCAAACATCCCATTCTATCAACGGGTTTGTCTACATAATGATATTCTGAATTGCCTGCCATTTTCTTTAAAGAAGGCTTAGTATCTACATGCCAAATATAATCTCTGCGCATAGTAGCCGAAAAATGATGAGCACCTACTACAGTTTCAAGACCGTTTTTGGTATATGTCAAAATGTTCTCTTTACCATACTTCTCATAGGTAGTATTTATGCTTTGTGCAAAAATTGAGAGTTCATTTTTAAAATCTTGCTTTACCTGTTTTAACCGGCCGCTAAACAAACCACTTAACAATGTAGCACTATTAAAACCTTTGTACTTTACGGGGTCTGGCAAATGCCCAACCATACCACAAGAAGGTATTTTAGAGAAAATAGCTTCTACTTCAGAAATCCAATTGGATTTAAACAAAACATCAAAATCAGAAATTGTAATAAGTGTTTCGTATGAAGAACGCACTTCTGCTATTAAAGGGTCAATTTTACCTTTATTGGTTGGATACCAAACCAACTTATCTAATACTTTACGTTTTGCTAAACTTTCTAAGAAGTTGGTTATTTCATCGCAACTACCATTGTTAATTACTGTAATGGCAGCCTTATTATGTATTGTAGCTTTTATACTCTTGATGCTGGTTTCTAAAATTTTACGTGCATCTTTAAAATATCCACCAACTTCGGGTATATAAACAATCAGAATTATTCTATGATAAAACAATTGAATATTTAAATCGGTTTCTGATTTATCTGGATGTGAACCAACTCTCATTTTTTTTCAATTAACCCCTGATATTGTTCTAGCTGATGAAGTGTATCAATTGCAAACCAATTGTCCGGGTAGATTCTAGAGCATTTCAACTCATTTTGCGCAATTAGTTGTTTCCAAACCAAATTAAAATCTTCGGTTTGATTTGTAATTTTTCTAAGTTTTACCGGATTTAAAACCTGTATGCCCGAACAATAAATATTTGTTTCTACCTCTCTGCTTAATGATGTTACAGTGTGGTTGTTATGCGAAATAAAATCTCCTTCTAACCCTTTGATGGGTTTAACAGGAATAATCATGCAAGCCGGTTCATTTAAATCATGGTAATCTTTAACAATTAAATCTAGGTTTAAATCCGTAATATTATCGCAAGTAAGCACCAAAATGGGTTCGTCTACATTTTTTAGTAGACTATTATAAATCCACCACGCATTTCCTTTGCCTTCTGTGTTTATTACAGAAGATACATTTCTTTCAATAACGTGGCTTGCAAGCAACGCCTTTTTGTACCCAACGGTAATATGAATTTGTATGTTGCTAATTTTAGACATTAACTTATCTATGCCATGGTAAATTAACGAGTTGCCATCTACCTCTGCCATAGCTTTTGGAATTTGATCTGTTAAAGGCAACATACGCATACCTCTTCCGGCAGCCATTATTAATGCGTGATTAATACGATTCATTCTGGCAAAACTGTAATTAAATGTTTTATCTCTTCTTTAGATAATCTCTCTGCTGTTTTAGAATAGACAAGCTCTTTTAAACCCGTTTTTTGCTTTTTATTAAATTGGGTTATATAATAATCTTGGCCGTTTAACTTCACTTTTTTAGAAAACTCCAGTTCCGTTTCTCCAATTAAATGTTCGTCAATACTGTCTCCTTGTCTCTCTTCAATTTGCTTCCAACTTCCGCCAAAAGTATCAACCCAAACATCTAAAATATCGGCAATTTGAACTGCCTTCATATCTCGTGTAATAACTGCAGCTTGGGTTTCATCAATGTTTTCAAAAGCATCAATAATTATTTGTACGGCCTCTTGTACAGAAATAAAATACCTTCTCATATTTGGGCCGGTAGATTCTATGATGCCGTTTTTGTCTAACATGCTTTTCCAAATAGGGAATACAGACCCCGTTGACCAAGCCAAATTACCAAAGCGTACGCAAGTAAATTTTGTAGGTCCCGTTGTGTTTAACGAACAAAATGCGCGCTCCATTATTGCTTTGCTCATGGCATATGTATTACCACAAGGGGGAGCCGCTTTATCTGTAGAAATTCCAACTACAATTTCTACACCTTTATCAATAGCAACTCGTGCTACGTTTTGAGACCCAATTACGTTTACATCAATGCATTCCATCGGAAATTTTTCTGATAGACCTACATATTTTGTTGCTGCTGCATGAATGATAATATTTGGCTTTACCAAATTAATCCCATCTCTAATAGACTCTATATTGGTGATGTCTAGAGGAATGGAAGGGCAACCTGTAACGCCTTCGGCAAAATTATTTTGACTATTGTTACGTCCAGAAATAACAACATTGTATTCTTCCTTTAGCGCAATAGCCAAGTTTCTGCCTAAAAAGCCAGAGCCCCCTGTAATTAAAATTGTTTTTTTATTGTTTGATAGATTCATGGTTTTGTTTGAGAAATTGATTTAATCGTTATCAACTTTCAGATTGTCAATAATTTCGTTTTGAAAAATGCGAGCTATATTCTGCTCAGAAACGTAGTTTTTTTGTTGTGATAAATCTATTGTATTTAAATCATTTGCCTTCCATTTTAAGTAAATGTTTTCTATGATTTTAATCTGTTCATCTTTATTTTTTACGTCTGTTTTATAGGGGTATTGATTTCCTAATAACCGGCTTGTTTCTGATTTTTTTGGTGTTAATGCAATAATAGGTTTATTGAAATAAAAGTAATCTCCCAATTTACCTAACATTATTGGGCTAAAGTCTGCATCAAAATCGATTAGCAACAACACATCAGATTGATTTAACAACTGCATACTTTCTGGGTAAGATATTCTATCTGAAGAGAAACGAATCCATTCTTGACCCTCTAAAAATCGCTTTAAATCAGGGTTTTTAATATTAAAAGGACCAATAATATTTAAAACTATTTCTTTTTTTGCTTCAGGATATTTTTCAAACAAACTATCAAAAGCAGAAACAAAAGTTTGCGGATTTCTTGAGCTTAAAAGCAACCCAAGATGACTAATTGTTAATTTTTTTCGTTCTTCTTTTTCGTTAATTTTTATATAAGGAAGTAATAGACCACCATGCGGTACAATTACATACTTATTATTAAGAGGATAATAAGCACATAAATATTCCGCCAACATACTCGATGGTACTGTAACTTTAAACGCTCTTTGTGTTAGCTTTTTAACTCTTATATACCGTAGTTTTTCTACCCAATGGATGCTTCTTTTAAATTCAGGATGATAGGAAGAGGGATACGGGTCATGAAAATTTAAAACAATTGGAATATTTGTTTTAATATCATTCATAGCAAAAAACGTATACCATTGTTGCCCAGAACCTAAAACATAAATTACATCATAAGAATGTTTACTTAAAAGTTCTTTTATGTTTTTTTTCCACCAAGAAATACACTCTAAACTGCCAAAGTTTTGCCCTATAATATAATTAAGCAACGCCCCTATTTTATGCAAAGGGCTTAATGTGCTGTAAATATTCTTTGGTTTATTTAGGCGAATAAAATTTACATCGGCTACTTTCTGCACATCGGCTTTATGAAATTGATCAAACAAAACATCTATTTCGTATCCAGAATTAGACAAGGCATAAATTAATTTAGACCTCCCAATTCCCGAAGAAGTGTAATCAATATCTAATTTTTCGCATAGAATAAGTACTCTCATATAAACTTAGCAAGTTTAATCTTTAAATCTTCTACAGAAATATTACCGATGTGTATTCTTGGGATTTCGAAACAATCTGAGCTGTTTGTGTGAACGCCATTATATGCCGCAAACGCATATTGATATCCTATTTGTTTGGCATTTTGTTTGGCATTTAAATCAAAGGCTGTTTTACCTCCATGAGGATAAGAAAACAAATCAATTTCCTTTCCTAAAAGACTTTCTAATTGAAGCTTTGATTGCTTCATTTCAATTTCTTGAGCCCTAGGGTCTAATAAAGATAATCTAGGATGGGTTATAGTATGGCTGCCTATTGTTACCAAAGGGTTTGCTGCAAATTGTTTTAACTCACCGCTAGTCATGGGGCGTAAATCTTGCCATTCTGCGTTGGTGTATACATTTTCAGCAATCCGTTTTCCTACAAAAGTTTCTTTTTCATCAATCGTTTTTAGGTGCATTACTTTTTTAAGCGTTTCACCGCATGCCTTAACATCAATACGTTTTTCGGAAGAATGATTTTTAACAACAGATTCCCACCAAAACACTCTATTCTTATTTAGCCAATAGGTAGTTGTAAACAACGTAAACGGTACATTGTGTTCTTTATGAACAGGCAATGCGTTACTAATATTATTATAGTACCCATCATCAAACGTGATTAAAATACCCGATTGGCTGCTTTTTTCCCATTCTGAAACAGTACTGAAAATTTTATAATTTTCTTTTAAATAGGCAATGTGCGCGTTGTAATTATACGGTGTAACGGTAAGACTATCAAACTCAGAAAGCTGTTCAGAAACTTTATGATAAAGTAGCACAACAAGCTTCTTTTCCTTCCACACTTTACGTGCAATTTTACGAATCAATGCTTTCAATAATTGCGCTTTAAATTGTTATTCCATTTTGATTTTAGAAAATCAAATTTATCCTTTAAGGTAAATACTGCACTTTTATTGTTCCAATTTTTAAGTGCATTTTCTACATCATCTAATTTATAGCGCAACGCAAAATACATGAAGAAAAGGGCCAGTTCTCTATTTAATTCACCCTCATCTAATATTTCAAAAAATGCCGTTTTTCTTGTTTTAATATAATCTGCATTATAAACTTTATTATTAGCTCGTAATTGCCCAGAGTTTGTGTTTGCGTGTACTCTTCTAAAATACAATGGCAGGTTTAGCTCTACACCATTAACATATCTCTTAAAAAGTACTCTATACAAATCCCAATCTTCTGAAACTTTTAATGATTCATTAAATTGATTATGATCGAAACAAGTGGCTTTCCACAACACAGAACAAGAGTATATCCCTGATTTCCCAAGTATATACTCTTTCCAGTTCACGGTAACATTTTTATGTGTGGGCAACTCTTTTGTATATGCAGGAAGGCGATCTGTAAAATTTAACAAAGGCGATATCACATATTCTATTCCCTGGTTTTTAACAACAATATTCCATTTTAATTCTAAAAAATTAGGATGTAAAACATCATCGTCATCAATAAAATGAACGTATTCTCCCGTTGCTATTTTTAATCCAAAGTTTCTTGAACCTGATAATCCTTGATTGTATTTATTTGGTCTTTCGAAATACTGAATTCTATCATCAGCGCACGCGGCTACAACATTTTTAGTATTGCCATCATTAGCATCGTCTATTACCAAACATTCCCAGTCTAAAAAAGACTGTCCTTTAACAGAACAGAGCATCTCTTTTAAAAGAGATGCTCTGTTATTTGTTGATAATATTAGCGATATGTTAGGCATATCTATTTTTTAGAAAACATTCCTAAAATTCCTTTTTTCTTAGGAGCATCTTCATCGTAATATCCATAGCCATAACCGTAGCCGTAGCCATAACCATAGCCGTAACCATAGCCGTAACCATAGCCATAACCGTAGCCATAACCATAACCACCTTCTACGTTAAAGTCATTTAACAGAATAGAAATGTTTCTAACAGATCCGTTTCTATATGAATCGTTAATGTAATTCAACAACATCTTTCTGGTAAAATTGTAACGAACTACATATATATTCCAATCAGAATACTTCATTAATTCAAATGCATCAGCAACAATACCAATTGGTGGAGTATCAAGCACGATGTATTCATATTTAGTTCTAAGCTCCTTCATTAAATCAGAGAATCTTTCACTAAGAATTAACTCAGATGGGTTTGGAGGAACTGGACCAGCCGATATCAAGTCTAAGTTATCATATGACGTCTTTTGAATAACCTCTTCTGATTCTACCTCTCCGATTAAATAATTTGTTAAACCAATTTGATTTGTCAAGTCAAAATCCATATAGATTTTTGGCTTTCTTAAATCGACACCGATTAAGACTGTTGGCTTTCCACTTAATGACAAAATCGAGGCCATATTAATGGAACAGAAAGTTTTTCCTTCTCCAGAAATACTTGATGTAACAACAAAAACACGCGATTTATTTTTCTTGGCGATGGTAGAAAAATCTATACTCGCCCGAAGTGCCCTAAATGATTCTGCTATTGATGATTTTTGATTAGAAAAAACAGCAAGGTTCGAAGTCTTATCATTATGCCCAACTATACCTGCTAACGGTATAGGTGTGTACCGATCAATATCAGCTTTGGTTTTAATTCTGCTATCTAAAAAGTCAATAAGTAATACTAAAAATAGCGGAATGATTAACCCAATAAACAATGACACAAAGTAATTGGACATTACATCTGGGTATATAGGATTGAAATTTGGATAAGAAAAATCAATGATTTTAGCAGACGCAACATATGACGCTTTAGAAATTCCAAGTTCTGCTTGCTTTTGTTTTAAAAACAAATAAAGTTGCTCATTTAACTGAACTTTTCTTTCAATATTTAGTAAGTCTCTTTCTGTTTTGGGTAGCGCTCTTACTTTTGCATCAGACTCTGCAATACGCTGAGAAAGTATGTTAACGGTTAATTGAGAAGCACTTTTTAAATTATCTATTGTCTCTCTAATTC
This sequence comes from Bacteroidia bacterium, assembly GCA_030424545.1. GTDB lineage: Bacteria > Bacteroidota > Bacteroidia > Flavobacteriales > Schleiferiaceae > JAUHWL01. The sequence continues at coordinate 184,406 of JAUHWL010000003.1, read as the reverse complement.
GTTGTTTGGTATATTCAATTTCTTCGTTTAATTGAATGCTTACAGGATTCTTTTCTGTAATACCTTTTAATCTCGATTTCTTAAGATACAATTCTGCCAAAGAAGAAACCAATTGATCCAAACTTCCACTGTTTACTCCAACTCCTGAAGGCGAAATAATATTTGTATAATCATTATCACCATCAAGGTAATCTATTAAATAGTTAAAATATTTAATTCTAGATTGTTCCTCGCTTCTTCTAGATTCTAATTCAACTAATTTGCTGTAAATCTGACTTCCCTCAGAAGATAAGTTTACAGTTTTGTTTTCAACTCTAAATCTTTGCATTAAAGCTTCTACAGCAGCAAGTGAATCTTCAATCTGATTTAACTCATTCGATATAAACTCAATTGTATTATCTGCAACAATATTTTTTTCTTCTAGTGTTTGTCTAACATAAACCTTACAAAACTGATTTACATAATCAGACATTTTTTCAGGAAGAATTCCTCTGATCGTTAGTAAAATAGCTGAAGAACCTTGCGCCATTGCAGTAACATCTACAATTCCCGTATAGCTTCTTGCAACAGATTCATAATCTTTTAATGCAATCTGAATAATGTTGCCAGACGTGTATGATTCAGAATTTCTTTCAATTTTAAATCTGTATCCATCGCCTTCAACCCATTCGTTATAGATATATTCTCCAGATTCTATTGTACCACTGTTGCCGTTAAATTCTTTTGTAGAATAATTATATCCCTGCCCACTAGATATTGTAGATAGTTTATATGTGTTCTTATCTATTCCTTCAATGGCAATCCTGCTTCCTACTATTTGATCATGTTCTGTATCTAGCGTTAATTTTATTGGCGAATTACCGTATAACTCGCTCATCTTAAATCTACCAACAGAAAAATATTGAATATGAAAATCCAATTCTTGTACCGTGCTTAGGGCTTGCTCATAAGACTGTAGCGTAATTACTTCGTTTTCAAACTCTAACCTCGGGTTGTAATAACCAATTTTTGTCATGGCAGCTTCAATACCAGAGGTGTTTGTTTCACCTTGATTTAGCATCATTACTGCTTGCGTGGAGTATCTTTTTGTGGTATATCTGTTTATTAAAAACGCAACACCTAATGCAATAAGAACACTTAGAATAAAATAAGGCCAATACCTAATTACTTTAAAAAGTATGGCTCTTATGTCAATCGACTGTTCTTCTTCTGACTGACTCTGTATCGGACTAACAGCCCCTGTGTTATTCTCTTCCATTTTTTATCTACTAAAAGATTGAATCGCTACGATTAGGGCCAAGCTGCTCGAAACCGCACTTAGTAGTGCCAAAAATGTTCCAAAACCGGTTGTTCCAATACCCCATGATGCTTGCTTAAGCGGTCTAATATTTATTATATCATTGGGCTGAATAAAATATCTAGGATCGCTTACAACTCGCTTATCAGTAAGGTCTACATTATAATATTTTACACCTTCTGGATGCATTCTAACTATCTGTACATCATACCTATTTCCTAAGAAATCAATACCACCAGCATTGGCAAGCGCTTCAAAAATATTGGCTTCATTTTGATATAAGTAAAATTGACCTTCATTATTACCCTCTCCAATTACAGAATATTTAATACCTGCCAATCTAACTTTAACAAAGACACCATCTTGATCAAAATATTCTTTTAAAATAGAATTAAGTTTTGCCTCTATTTCTTCTATTGAAAGTCCGTTAACATAAACATCATTTAATACAGGAAGTCTAATATTACCATCAGAATATATGGTGTAGCCGTTAAAATATATAGCTGCATTACCCCCTCTTGCACTTTGCATTTGTTGGTTTTGTTGGTTAGATAAATTGAAATATTTATCAACCTCTTCATTTAACGATCTAAACTTAATATCTAATAAGTCATTTACTTGAACTTTATAAAAAGACCTTCTTAGTTTTTGATAGCCAGCGGTGTCTACTTCCAAAGGCTCTCCTTCTTTGTCTTGTAAGTACGTTAGTTTTTTTCTAGAAACACAGCTTGTACCAACAGCAACAACTAGAAATAACAGAACAGAATATTGAATAAGTTTTCTCATTTAGATAATCATTCCTGCAGCTACAGTTTCATATGTAGCTTCATCTATTAATATTACACTTCCAGTATTTCTGTTTCTGCGGTATGAATCTACCAACATCGGTTTGGTTGCTCTTAATCTAATTCTTGCAATATCATTTCCAGAAATTTCTTTGTCTTCTTCCATTCTGTGCAACGTATTTACATCCATTTTATAAATTACTTCAGTAATCATTGCACGTGCCTCGTTGGTTGTTTGACGCAAAATGTACTTTGCTCTTGGTCTAGGTCCTTTTTGGTTTAACCAGCAAATCATAACATCTAAATCTTGTGTTTGCTCTGGCTGATTGTTTCTTCTTACTATCATATCGCCTCGGCTAACGTCAATGTCATCCTCTAGTTTTATTACTACAGACATAGGGGCAAAAGCTTCCTCAATACTGCCATTCATAGTATCAATAGAGGATATTTTAGATTCTAAACCTGAAGGCAATACTGTTACTTCATCGCCTGGTTTAAAAATTCCACCCGCTACTCTACCTGCATAGCCTCTGTAATCGTGGTATTCTTTAGAGTGAGGGCGAATTACCGTTTGCACGGGGAATCGACAATCAATATGATTCTCGTCTGAACCTATATGAACGTTTTCTAAATTAAATAATAATGTACCTCCATTATACCAAGTCATATTTTCTGATCTATTCACAACATTATCCCCTAACAATGCACTAATGGGAATAAAGTGAATATCCTTGATGTCAAGTTTTGCCGCAAAATCCTCAAAATCTTTCATGATTTTGTTATATGCTTCTTCGCTCCAATCCACCAAATCCATTTTGTTGATGCAGATGATTACGTGTGGGATTTTTAGCAGCGATGCTATAATGGCGTGTCTTCTAGTTTGTTCTATTACACCGTGGCGTGCATCTACTAAGATTAACGCCAAGTTTGCAGTAGATGCCCCTGTAACCATGTTGCGGGTGTACTGTACGTGCCCGGGGGTATCAGCAATAATGAATTTTCTCTTTGGTGTGGCAAAATAGCGGTAAGCAACATCAATGGTAATTCCTTGCTCTCTTTCGTCTTTTAAGCCGTCTGTTAACAGTGATAGGTCTATGTGCTCAAGACCTTTTTTATCACTTGATTTTTGAATTGCTTCTACTTGATCTTCGAAAATTGATTTTGAATCATAAAGCAAACGACCAATTAATGTGCTTTTTCCATCATCTACGCTACCTGCCGTGGTAAAACGTAGTAATTCCATATCTAAATACGACATATTAAAAGTATCCTTCTTTTTTACGGTCTTCCATTGCAGTTTCAGATCTTTTATCATCTTCTCTGCTGCCGCGTTCTGTAATTCTTGTTGATGCTACTTCTTCAATAATTTTTTCAAGTGTATCTGCATCTGATTCTACACCTCCAGTAATTGTAATATCACCTAAGGTTCTAAATCTTATCACTTTTTCTTCTACTTTCTCTGTAGGTTTAATGGTAATAAACTCCGAAACTGGCAACCATGATCCGTGTCTGAAAATTACTTTTCTTGGCTTAGAAAAATAAAGCTCTGGAATGTCAATGTTTTCTTTTAGAATATACTGCCAAACATCCATCTCGGTCCAATTGCTAATAGGAAATATTCTAAAATGCTCTCCCATTCTTTTCTTTCCGTTAAACAGATTCCATAATTCTGGTCTTTGGTTTTTAGGGTCCCACTGTCCAAAATCATCTCTATGAGAAAAGAAACGCTCTTTTGCTCTAGCTTTTTCTTCGTCTCTTCTGGCACCACCCATCAACGCATCAAATTGATGCTCTTCTATGGTATCTAACAAAGTAATAGTCTGGTTTGCATTTCTGCTTGCGTTTGCCCCTGTTTCTTCAACGGCACGACCATCATCTATTGATTTTTGAACAGAACCTACAATAAGTTTAGCACCTATGCGGGTAGTTAAATCATCTCTAAACTTAATGGTTTCTGGGAAGTTGTGGCCGGTATCCACATGAACCAATGGGAATGGAACTTTTGCTGGCCAAAAAGCCTTTCTTGCCAAATGCAAAACTACAATTGAGTCTTTTCCTCCAGAAAACAATATTCCTGGATTATCAAATTGTGCGGCTACTTCTCTTATTATAAATATTGCTTCTGCCTCTAATTCCTCTAAGTGAGTAAGGCTATATCCTTTCTTCATTTATTCAAATCAAGTTTGGTTTTTATTTTTTCATATAAAAGTTGTACTCCTTCTTCTATGCTCATTTCATTTGTTGGTATACGGATGTCCGCATTGTCTGGTGTTTCAAATGGTGATGAAATACCTGTGAAATTTGATATTTCTCCATTTCTGGCCTTTTTATAAAGTCCCTTTACATCACGCTGCTCACAAACTTCTATGGGACAATCAACAAATACTTCTACAAAATTATCTGCACCAACCAACGATTTAACGGTTTGTCTATCATTTTTAAATGGCGAAACAAAAGCCGATAACACAACCACGCCACTATCTACAAATAGGTTAGCTACTTCGCCTATTCTTCTAATGTTTTCAACACGGCCACTCTCAGAAAAATCTAAATCTTTGTTTAATCCAACTCTTACATTGTCTCCATCTAAAATATAAGTTGCTATGCCTTTGGTATGTAACAAATTTTCTAACCCGTTTGCCAAAGTAGATTTACCTGATCCTGACAACCCTGTAAACCAAATAACAAGAGATTGATGATTAAACAACATGTTTCTATTTGCTTTAGAAACAATGTGTTTGTGAGGAATAATATGGAGTTTTTCCTTCATGCAGTTTGGTTATCCCATCAAAAAATAGGCGATGCAAATTAAAGAATATAGAATGGTAAGAGGAAGCCCTATTTTTAAAAAATCTTTAAGACTATAACCTCCTGGTTCATAAACCATTATATTGGTTTGGTAGCTAATTGGTGTTAAGAATGAACAACTTGCTCCAAATGCTATTAATAAGAAAGCGTCTGTTGGCAACAAATTTAGTTGCGGAAGTATTGCTGCCGTAATTGGAAACATGATTGAAACTGCCGCTACATTTGTTACAAAAGATGTTAAAACAATGGTTATTAAAAATAGTGAAATGCCAATTACCGTAGAGGGCGCTCCGTATAAAATTATCATCAACTTATCTGTTAACAAATTGGCTGTGCCTGTTTTAATTAGGGCGGTGCTAAATGCTATTGCACTAACTAATATGATATACAAATCTGGATTAAACTGCCTTTTTAATTCACCAAAATCGGCCAATTTTAAAGCAAATAAACTAGCTTGAATAATGAGCAAACCAACCAATAACGATAGGTAATTAAACATAATTGCTGCTATAATAATAGCTAGTATTACGCCAAAAATCTTTTTTCCTTTTTGGTTTTCTTTGTTGTTAAACTCAAAGCTAGAAAGGCTATACAGGTTTTTGGCGGCTCTAACTTTTTTAGCAAACTTTTTTCCTGCTGTTAGCAACAGTAAATCTCCATATTGCAATTCTTGGTCGCCAATTTTACCCCCTAATTTTTGCCCATCACGTTGTATGGCTACAATGGCGGCATCATACCTTTCTCTAAAGTTGGTCTTGTTTACTTTTTTACCTCCTAAATCGCTCATGGCTGGTATTAGTGCTTCCACTAGATCTAGTTCGTTTCCTAAATCAAATTTTTCGGTTTTTGGTAACACTAAACCATAAGATTGATTGTTGATTAATTCGGCAACGTTGTTTGTATCTCCAACAAAATAAAGCAAGTCATTTGCCAATAAAATTTCGTTGGGGGCAACGGGCGAAATCATTTTATTGTTCCTAAAGATTTCTACCAAATAAACACCTTCAAGGTTTCTGAGTTCTGCACTTTCTACGGTTTTATTAATTAATGGAGAATCTGCTGACACCAACATCTCTACAATGTATTTGCGTTGGTTTATCTCAAATTCTTCAAGCAAATCTTTGTGTTCTGGCAATAACCAAAATCCCAGTGTTACTAACAATATCAACCCAAAAAAGGTTACTAATAAACCGGGCACTAAAAAATCTGTAAACGTAAATGCTTCAAAGCCATTGCTTGTCATCAACCCGTTTAATACTAAGTTTGTTGATGTACCAATAAGTGTAATGGTTCCTCCTAATGTTGCCGCAAAACTGAGTGGAATTAAAAATTTTGATGGTGATACATTTTTTCTTTTTGCCCACTTAATGATATATGGAATAAAGAGGGCAACAATAGGCGTGTTATTTACTATTGAAGACAAGCCTGAGACCATTGTGCCAAAGGATGCAAGAAAAACTCTAGGCCTTTTTATCCCGATAAAAATACGATCTAAAACACCAATTAAATTAAAATGCTCTTTAAGTGATGCTGTTATAAAAATGAGCAAGAATATTGTTATGACCGAGCTATTGGCCATATGCTCTAGCAAATCTGGAAGTGGTATTATTTTTAACACCACTAAGGCAAGTACAACAAAGGCAAAAACCGCAGTTGGCTTAAAGCGTTTTAGAAATAGGCCAAGCATTATAGCCAGCATGGCTATGATGAGAATTACTTGGGTTGTTTCTACAGACATTGTACTTTTTTAGTTTGCCGCAAAGAAAAGCATTGCACTTAATATGCAGGCATTATTGAAAAGAAAGTACTACCCCTAAGAAGAGTTTTATTTGCTGAAAATTAACACTAGCATTATCTGCCAGCGGAATCTCGTTTATTGGCTTATATAGTTGCTCTAAATCAATGTATTGACTTAGATTTTTCTGATAAGAAAAACCGTAGTCAACCCCTGTATTTAATTTTAACCATTTGTAAGTCCAATCTAAACCAAAAGAAAGGTGATAAATATTCCAATGGACAAGCGTGGTTGTAAAATCATAGTAGTTATAGTTGCCTTTTTCTATGAATGAAAAATCTGTTCTAAAACCGCTAATAAAATTTATATCATCACTTAATTTTAACTCTAAACCTAAACCAATGTTAATTACACTTTTGTTAGATGCCACCGGTAGTGTATAACCATTTGTTGAATCACTAAATAGATTGTTTGAGAATAGCTCATCGCTTGTGGTACCCATCGTATAACTATCTATTTTGTTGTAGTAAGTCATTCTAAACTTAAATGCTCCTTGCTTTAAAAAATAGGCATAACCTATGTTAATTTCTAACGGCCGCTTCATCAACGCCTTAAAATTATTATCTAGCAATACAGACCTTTCTACGTCTGTACCCTTCGCATAAACATAATTAGTACGTTCTACAGAAGAAAAAGCAAGTGCTTGTACGTTAACCCTTGGTGATATAATTGTCAGCCCAACTTCATGATTGTTTTTATTAAAAACCAATCCAATATTTACAAGGAAGCCCGGAGAAAACAAACGAGATTCTCTAAAATCTCCTACCCCAAAAATAAGTTCGCTACTGTTTTCAACAACAGATGCATCTAAGTACCCCCTTTGCATATAGTTCTGCGTATAAAAATGCAAATACGGAATTACGCCAATACCTAAATGTTCATTTATTTTGTAACTCACACCAGCGCCAAACCAATCTTCAGAATATTTAGTTCTGATGTCATACCTATTAATTACGCTTAATGCTTTCCCGTTTAGATTAACCTGATCTGTATATTCTGAAGAAAGTCTATTTTGATAATAAGCCATATTTACATAGGCATAGCTCGATGTAAATTTTTTATTTTTTTTCCATTTAAAGGTACCTGCAAAAAGAGATGGAATTACTTGAAAATTGTTACCTACTAGGTTATGATTTCTACCAGTACCTTTATTGATGTTGATGTATTCATAGGAATATAAATTACCGCTAATACCAATATTACTTTCGCTGAAAAGCGCAATAATGCCAGGGTTGTAATAAACTGTAGATAGTTCCCTACTGCCCGCAGTACCTGTTCCTCCAATTAGCGCACCTTTACTATCGGGTTGCTGGCTATAATAATTACCATCTTGGGCAATTAAGTTCACGCTAAGCATGGTGCAGATTATAAAGAATATAAATCGACATCTAACAGCTAAAACCATAAGTATAGGTAGCAAATCTTGTTGGTTTAAGATTCTAAAAAATAACAAATTAAATCTTCAAAAGGTACCGAAACCTGTACACCTGTTTGAATGTTTTTTACACTTACACTTTTTTCTAAAACTTCTTTATCACCTAAAAAAACCACATTTTTAATTCCTTTCTTTGAGGCATAATCAAATTGCTTTTTAAGTTTTACGTTGTCTGGATAGAGCTCAGAACTTATTCCTCCATCACGCAGTTTCCGAATTAACTGTAACGCTTTTTCAGATTCGCTTTCTCCAAAGTTTAAAAATAAGGCTTGCACTTTTGGCAAGCTATTTTCTGGGAAGATATGCAATTCATCCATGCATAAATAAATTCTATCTAAACCAAAGCTAATTCCAATTCCAGACATATTGTTTAGTCCAAAAACACCTGTTAAATCATCATATCTTCCACCTCCACCAATGCTACCCAAATTAATATCATTGGCAACAACTTCAAAAATGGCTCCTGTATAATAGTTTAACCCTCTAGCAAGAGTTAAATCAAATACTAAATGTGCACTTTTTAATCCTACACTTTCACATTTTTCTTGAACAAATTTCAGTTCTTCAATTCCTTTTTGCCCCGTTTTAGAATTCTTTAAAAGCATTTCTAATTGTGCTAATGACTCTTCGGAATTTGAAGCGTTTAGCAATGAAGCAATGGCTGAGATTGAACTCTTAGAAAACTCGTTTTTTTCTAACTCCGCCAATACACCATCAACTCCTATTTTATCTAATTTATCAAGCGCTACTGTAAATCCAATAAATTTATCCTCAATATCAAGACTTTCAGCTATTCCTGCTAATATCTTTCTATTGCTCATTTTAATGGTAATGCTCAACCCCAGTTTGGTAAAAACTTCATCATAGAGTTGAACAAACTCAACCTCTTGCCACAAGCTATCACTACCTACAACATCAGCATCGCATTGATAAAACTCTCTAAATCTACCGCGTTGTGGTCTGTCTGCACGCCATACGGGTTGTATTTGATATCGTTTAAAAGGAAATGCCAATTCATTTTGGTGCTGAACAACAAACCGCGCAAAAGGCACAGTTAAATCATATCTTAAGGCTTTATCTACAATTTTATTTGCAAGGGTTGTATGGCTTTTTTCAGCCCAATCTTTATCGGTAAGCTTGTTGGTAAAATCTCCCGATTTTAAAATTTTAAAAATTAGTTGATCGCCTTCATCTCCATACTTGCCAGTAAGCGTTTCAATATTCTCAAAACTAGGGGTTTCTATAGGGGCAAAACCAAAATGTTGAAAAGCGTTTTTTATTGTATTAATAATAAATTGTCTTTTCTCTACAACTTCAGGTCCAAAATCTCTTGTGCCTTTAGGAATACTTGGTTTTTGCGCCATTGTGAATTAATATTTTCGCAAAAATAGGGTTTGGCGCATTTCTTTTGCTATCCTTTAATATTAACTTTTATACGGTTTTATATGCAAATGCAAGTATTGGATAAAATGAAAAAAAACACCTTTTTATAATAAATTTATTTGAAAACAACCCATCCAATTTTTCGCAATTGTAAAATTTCTGCACATTTTTTTTTGTTTTTTTTCGGCTCAATAGTGCATATATCAAGGATTAGTAGTAGATTTCAGCCTCAAAACCTTAAATAAATATTATGGATAACTTTAACAATCTTAAAAATCTTGTTTCTGAAATGGAATCTGATTTTACTAAATTTTATGAAAAAGGCAACAAAGCTGCCGGCACAAGAATTAGAAAGAGTATGCAAGATTTAAAAAACTTAGCTCAAGACATTCGTAAAGATGTTTTGGACAAAAGAGGCTAATTTCCTCTATACTTTAAAAATTAAACCCCGTGTATACGGGGTTTTTTTATGCTGAAAATTATGGGGGAATATATTTTTACAGAAAATAAAAAGCCTCGATTTAATATAATCGAGGCTTTTCGTCTGCGGAGAGAGAGGGATTCGAACCCCCGGACCTGTGACAGTCAATGGTTTTCAAGACCACCGCATTCGACCACTCTGCCATCTCTCCCGTGCGGGTGGCAAAAGTAAAAATATTTCGTAATCGTCAAACTTTATTTTTACATTCCTACATTTGTAACGTAGTACACTAAAACACAACAAAATGAAACACATAATTGCACTTGTATGCTGTGCATTTACCACCCTTACTGTGGTTGCAAAACAGCCAAATGTTGCCATTTATTACTCACAGTACCTAAATAGTCAAGGAAACTCTTATATAGAAACTTACTTTTCGCTTGATCCTCATTCTATTGTTTTAACAAAAAATGAGAACAATTCATGGCAAGGAGGAATTGAAATTGTACTGACGATTGAAAAGGAGGGATTAATAATTGCCTATGATAAATTGCAACTAAAATCTACAGAGACCTTAGATTCTAATCAAGCACTTCCTTTTACCATTCAACAATCTAGAATGAATATTGAGCAAGGAACCTATTTAATGAAAATTGAGCTTGCTGATATAACAAAGCCCACAGAAACACAAAAGCTTGAACAGGAAATAAAAATTGACATCAATAGAAAAAATATTACCTCTTCTAATATTTTAATCCTAGACTCTTATCAAAAATCAACCAAAGAAAGCGTTGTAAGCAAATGGGGTTATGATTTGATTCCCATAGTACCTATTGGAACGTATTATGTAAATAAAAACATGACTACCCTTCCGTTTTATTGCGAAGTTTTTAATGCCGATACCGCTTTTGGAGCTGAAAATCCTTTTTTAATAAGATATTATTTGGTTGATAACCTTACGAATTTACCGCTGCAGCAATACGCTGGATTTATGAAAGCAAAGGCCTCGTCAATTAATCCAGTATTAAACACATTTAATATAGAAAACTTAGCATCTGGTTACTACACGCTAAATATTGATGTTGTTAATAGCAAAAATGAAGTGGTAAAAAATGAAAACATTGCTTTTTATAGAAGAAATGACAATGCTGATATGAAGAGCTATAACTTGGCAGCAGCTAATTATGAGCAATCTTTTGTTGGACCTATAGAAAGCTTAGATTCTATGACCTACTTTGTAGATTGTTTGTATCCAATATCAACAGAAAGTGAGCGCAGAATAGAAGAAATTCTATTAAACGAAAGAAGTATAATTAAGCTAAAAGCATTTTTATATTCTTTTTGGAACAAACGCAACCCGGGGTTAGAAGCCGAAAACTGGGCACTCTACATGAAAAAAGTAGAATACACGAATAATAAATTTAGAAGTACCTCGGTACCTGGATATAGAACAGATATGGGCAGAGTTTATTTACAATACGGAGAACCTAGTCTTAAGGAAATAAGTAATAGAGATCCTGCCAATTATCCATACGAAATATGGCAGTATGACCAATTATCTTCAGCGTCATCACCAACACAAACAAATCAGAACTTTGTTTTTGTAGACCAAACGCTAACAGGCAGAAATTATACGCTTATTCACTCTTCTGCTATGACAGAAATTAGAGACCATAAATGGCGCTACCAACTAAATAGGACTACCAACAGAGGGGACAATGTTGATGCAACAAGTAGACAAGGCAGTAGAGACGATTTTGGATTTAGGGTAGATAATAATTTTATTATTGGCGATACGCGCTATTGGGGTGAACGCTGATTTTAAAAATCAGCCTCTTCATATTCAATTAGTTTATTTTGCTCAAAATCCCAATGGGTTAATCTGCGGATAACAAAATAGCCAGCCCAAAAATTTCTGAGTTCTGATAAGTACGCCATGCGGGCAAGGTCTTTTTCATTTTGGGCAATATTTAAATCGGTAATGCTAATCTTGCCTATATAATACCTGTTTTTAGTCACCTCAAATCTTCGCTGGGCAATGGTATCTGCCTTAGCTGCAATGGCCAATCGTTCCTTTTGCATATTAAAACGCATTACTTGCAAATACACTTCTTGTTCAAATTCAATTTCATCTTGTTGTACAGATACATCAACAAGCTCTTGATTTGCTTTTGCTTGCCTAATGGCAGCCTTGTTTTTGCCCCAATCTACCAACGGGATGCCAATACCTACCGATATATATTGCTGCTGTTGAGACCCAGGGTATACCTCAGAAAATGTGCCGCCTTGCTCTGATCTACCAATACCTGCGTTTATACTGAGCTGATAACTACCATTACCTTTTGCCCGGGCTACATTTTGTTCTGCTTCTAACCTTCTTCTTCTAAAAGACAATACTTGTTGTTGATTTGCCCTAGCCTGTATGCGCGCTTGCTCAAACGGCACTTCAAACTCAGGAATAGCATTAGGTAAGATTAGCGAAATAGATTCGGTAGTAGGAATACTTAAATACCTCTTTAAACCCTGAGTTGCAATTTCCAATGAAAGTTCGGTTTGCTTTACTTCATTTTCTGCATTTAAATAACTTAATTCTATCTGAAGCAAATCATTTTCTGCAATTTTCCCCAACTCATATCTTCCTTTACTTATTTTAAAAAGAGTGTCTTGGTTGGCCCTATTTAACAACGCTATTTGATGGCTAATCTGAGCATTCATCGCCTCAAAATAATAATTCACTGTCTCCTCTCCTATAAGTTCTAAATCTTCTATGTACTTGCGCTGAGACTCTTTATACCGCAAAGGTTCTATCTTCTTGTCCCATTTAAAGGCGTTATATAACAAAACCGGTTGTGTATAACTAAATTGAAAAGGAACCGAAACATACTGCGTATTCGTGTTTGGTTCAAAGTTATCTATTCTTTGTAGGTCTGATGAAAAGCTTAATAATCCACCAGTTAATGCTATATTTTGGTCTACAGATAAACGGATATATTCATAAGCCAACGATCTGTTTCTAAAATCTTCTGAACCATCTTGTTGAGTAATTCTTTCTATACCACCTGAGTAATTGGGCAATGTAGCATTTAACCTAATCTGGGGCAAAAAGCCCGCTCTATAGTTTCTATATCCCCAATAACTTGTTTCTACCCTTGTTTCGGCCAAAACAAAAGAGGGCGATAATTTTTGCGCTTCTTGTATGCACTCTTCTAGTGTTAAAACGGTTTGACTTTGCACCACTACGGCAAAAAGCATTAGGGGCAGAAAAAATAATTTTTTTTTACTCATACCTTAAAGATTCTATAGGGTTTTGCATGGCGGCATTTTTTGCTGGGCGATAACCAAAAAACAATCCCGTTGCAAAAGCAACTCCAAATGCAACAAATACGGACAATGGCGAAATAATGGTGAGCACCCCGGCTATTTTAGAAATGGCAATAGCTCCAACAATGCCTATAATTATTCCTAAAATTCCACCGGAAAGACTAATTAAAATAGCTTCTAAAATAAACTGAGAAATAATATCTGCACGGGTTGCCCCCAAGGCCCTTCTTGTACCAATTTCTTTGGTTCTTTCTAGCACACTAGCCAACATGATATTCATGATACCAATACCGCCAACAAGCAGGCTAATGCCAGCGATTATACTTAATACTAAATTAAAAATGTCTTTGGTTCTTTGCTGTTGTTCTAACAGTTTTACAGGAATTGTAATTTCAAAATCAACAACACTATTGTGTAACCTTTTTAGTGCTCTTTCTATTACCTCAGCAGATTCAATAAGTTCTTCAGAATTTTTTACTTGAATGGTTAGTCTGTCTAATTGGTGATAATTATTTGGACCTTCTGCTTCTTCGTCTGACCACATAGTTATCGAGTTCCCTCTTCTAAAAACCATGTTACCCGCAGCGGCCAATTTGCCCCGATCTTTATAACGCAACAAAACAGTTTGCATAGGGGCGTATATATCTAAGTTGTAGTTGCGGATGCCTAAATTAGAAATTGCCTTTTCAGACATTATTTTGCGCTCTGTTACACCAATTACTTGCAACCAATCGTTACCGATTTTTATTTGTTTTCCGATGGGGTTTTGCCCCTTAAAAAACCGAGCTCGTACATCACTACCAATAATGCAGACGGCTTTTCCTCCATTTATCTGTTCTTTACTAAATTCTGTGCCAAGCGTTACATCAATATTTGATAATGAAAAATAAGCGTTTTCTATACCAATTAAACGTACAGAGCGGCTATACGCATTGTAAATTGCTGTGGATTGCACTTCAATTTCTGGACTGATGTCTTGAATATTAGGCAACAGTTTTTCTATGGCACGCAAATCATTTAAATCTAAGCCCTTGCTAAATTTGTTAGATTCTTCTTTTGTTTCGTCTTCTGCTAAATCTTCTTCTTTTTGTTCTACAATAGGTGTAATAACAATATTATTTACCCCTATTAATTTTATTTGCTCTAAAATTTCTTCTTTGGCGCCACGGCCAATGGCCATCATGCTTATAACAGCTGCAACGCCAAATATTATTCCTAAAGCAGTTAACAAAGACCTAGATTTATTGGCAATTAAGGCTTCTACGGCAATTCTTAAATTGTTTTGAATTCTGTAATTTTTAATGAGTTTTCTCATTTTAATTCAGTCATTTTAAGAGATGAACCCCCTTCTGGTTCGCTTAATAAAACAACCTCATCTACTTCTACACCCTCTAAAATTACAATGTCCACATCATTAGCTGGCCCTGTTTTTACCTGCTTTCTCTCTATAGACGAACCTTCTTTAACATAAACCCAACTCATCAAATCATCTCCAAATACACTTTCTATAGGCACTAGTAAAACCGAATCTGACTTACTCGTTATAATCTTGTTTCCAGTAGTCATTCCAGGCCTATAGGTAGAATCTGATTCTGTTACTTGAATAATCACCTCAAACACCTTGCTATCGCTATTTTTTCGTTGTTCGCCCATGTTTGCCACTTCGGTTACTTTGCCTTTTAACTTGGCATTAGGAAATGCATCCAACGAAATTTTTACCTCTTGATCTACTTGTACCCTACTTATATCCACCTCATTGATGTACGTTTTAGAAAGCAACGTATTTAAATCGGGTAAGGTACCAACAACAGGGTCCCATGTAGAAACCTGAGAGCCCGTTTTCACTTTGTTTCCACTCCAATCCCTTTCATAAATAAGCATACCGTTGTCTGGCGCTGTTATGGTAAATTGTTCTTGAAGATTTAACAGGTTTTGCAAATTATTCTTGCTTTTTTGCAAATTGCTTTGTGCTTCTCGTAACCTAGCTACCGCTTGTTTTTGTTTCAGAATATAATTTTCCTCTGCCTGCGTAATGGCTCTGGTGGCTTTATCTACATTTAGCTCGGCTTGTTTAATGGTAGCGGGGGGTTCAAATTTGCTTTGTTCTAGTGTAAGCTTAGCTTGTTCTTCTAAAAAAATTAAATTTTTAATATTGTCTCTTGCGTCTCTAAGGGTAAGTGCTGTATCTAGCGTAATTTGTGTGTATTGGCTTTCTGCTTTTTCTAAATCTAATTCTGTATCGTTTATTTTGTTTGTTAAATCAGATCTATCCAAAGAGGCTATATAGTCTCCCTTTTCTACATAGGTACCTTCTGGTATAATGTCATCAACTTTTAAATCATAAATTCTATAGCGTTGCATGCCCTCTGGCCCTGTTATTTTTCTTGAATTTTCGGCCATTAACTCCCCACTACAAACCACTAAATTTTCAAAATTGTCTATTCTAACTTTTGCGGTTAATTTATTCTCTTCGGCACCACTTGGCCATAAAAGATAACCTAGCATGAAAATAATAATGATGATGGGAATAAAAATTTTAGGCTTTTTAAACTGCATGTTTTTTAGTTTACTCTTGGTTTACTTTTGTGGCGTTAAAATAACACTAAACTAATTTTGGTAGCGTTAAATTTTCCTCAATATTCTTTTCGGTTTAGAAGGCACAATAATCAAAATCAAATTTTTGATGAAGTGCGCAAAAAATGGATGGTTTGTACTCCAGAAGAATGGGTTAGGCAAAATTTTATTTGTTGGTTAATTTATGAAAAACGCTATCCAGCATCAAACATTGTAATAGAGGGTGGTTTAAAACTAAACTCCCTACAAAAACGCACAGATGTTCTTGCTTACAAAAACGGTAACCCTTGGCTTTTGGTTGAATGTAAGGCACCAGAAATAAAAGTTAGCCAAAAAACCTTTGATCAACTCTTTCGGTATAATTCTAAAATAAACGCCCCACTTCTAGCGGTAACCAACGGTATTACACATTTTTTTGCATGGCAAGAAGATTTTAATGCATCTCCAATTTATTTGGAGAACCTCCCACTTTACCACCAAGAATTATCCAATTAATATGCTTTTCCTTTATTAGAAATGGTGGAAGCTACCTGAATAATTTTTGGGAAAAGTATGGCGGATAAAGAAACAAAGCTGGTAATTTTTGCAATGGCGTGATCTTCGGCTAACGATAAGAAGATTAAAATAACAACCACTAAGAATACTACCAAGTATTGATATGTTTTCCAATTGCCTTGTTTTTTCGCTTCTTTTTCTAATTGTTTACTTTCTTCATCGCTTATTGACTCTAAAATGAAGATTTTAAATGACTCATTAAAAATAGAAAGATGAGGCCTAAAGATTAATATTCCCTTTCTAACCAAACTGTATAAAGCTTTGCTGTTTGCAGAATTTAACATGCCATCTTCGGCCAAATCATACAACAAAAACTTTTCTTCTAATGCACAAGAGTTCCAAATAGAAAAATAATAGTTCTCGGCCATATCTTCTATAGACTCAAATACTTTATCTCTAATTTCAGATTCTTTTAGGTGTAAATCAGAATGTTCTAGTTCTTGCTTATAGGCTAAAATTCTTGGTTTTAGTTTTTCTAACGCTTTACCAAAATTTAATTCTCTGTCTATATAGTTTTTTGCAGGCGAATGCACCAATGGAACAACATGCTTTGTAAAACTAAACAAGGCCGACTCCCATCGATCTAGCACATTTTTAAGTCTATCAATTTCATCTGAATTATTCGCGTTTTTATCGGCAGCTAGTTGTTTAATTTTTACTTTATAAACATCTATAAACTGATAAATATCAAAACTAGAAACCAAGATTAACTTGCCCAGAACAACGTTTTTTTGGGTTGACAAAATCTTATTTCTAGCACTTAATATTTTTTCTAGAAAAGCCAATTTTAACTTGCTCTGTTCAAAATCATAAACGCGATAATCAAAATTATTAATGATTATAGACTGTTCATAATTTAGATCAGTCAACTCACTGTTAATATCTGTTAGCTCGTTTAAAAAATCGATAAATAACACTTTTTTAGGATCTGAGACACAGCTAAAAGCATACGTGTTTCTTCCGGAATTTGGGATGCCCACAAGTAAAATATTGGATTCATCTATTTTGTGCTTTTTTCTTAATGAAACATCGTCTGTAAAATACTCTGGTGTTGCTGTATGAAGTGTTCTGGTTAATTTTAGATAAAAGAACTTTTCGCTAATTTTTTTAATGAGAATGTACAACAGCACAAGAAATGCAACGATGACAATCCAGAAAATTACAGCCCATTTTCTTGAATTAGATTTCCAAACTCTGGGTAAAGAAAAGGCTACTATTTGGTTTGCCTCTAGCTTTTTGGTGTTGTAGAAAGGAGTGTTATTATTAAAATTAATTTGAAAGTATTTATAAAAACTACCATTGCGATCTCTGGCCATTTTTAACTCTGTGGTGGTTTTTTCGCTCTTTTCTTGCCCCCTTAAATATTGTCCTTCATTTTTAAAATAAACACTTACCAATTCTACCAATTGGCTAGAAACAGAACTGTTTTTAACAGGTTCAAAACCATTATCGTCTGGCGCAAACAATTCTACTTTGTTTGAGTTCCAATCTTGATTATTAATTCTAAAATTTAATTCTGAGTTTAAATTTTTACTTACCCGCTTTATTTGTTGTTGATTATAAACGGGCTTAAAAAACAGCAATGCAGGTACGATACCTAAAATTAACACCCACGAAACGGAATGTATATAAAAAGGAACGTAAAAGTATTTGCCTATATCTTTTATGTTGGCCAACTTTACTCCCCTCGGAAAATGTTTTTCCCACACAACCAACCCAACCATAGTAAAAACTGGAATGAGGTAGATCCAGGAAAAATTTATTTCTGAAGAAACCAGAAAGAATAGAATAATCCAGATTGTGCAAAGCACAAGCGAGATAAATTCAAACAGCGTATATTTTACTTTTCTCTTTTCAAATACGCCAATTTCATCTACACGTTGCTCATTTAAAATAATATAATTATACAGTATTGTGGCCGTAATCATGGCGAAGTACAGCACTATATTAAAATACAGGTTTAGCTCGTTGCTTTTGTATATTAAAATGAGAAACAGTAAAACTCCCGCATTTACAATTGTTAAATTTTTATAATGTATGGGTTGTGTAACAAGCGGATTTATAAACCAATATGTAAACGGTTTTTTTATGGTAGATTTTCTGCTTCCCTTTTGAAGTTTTAATACAAAATGGAGTAAGCTTAAATAAAGGAGTATGGCCAGAATAAATTGAAAAACAATAGTAATTGTGCTGGTTATAGACAAACGGCTATTTTCTATTTTATAAAATGTTACAAGGTGCCAATTGGTGTTTTTTAGCGGAGTAATATGTGCTCTATAATCTGTTAATGCTAAATCAATATTAAATTGATCTGTTGTGCCATTATTGATAAAAGCAATTAGGTTTTCATTTTCATTACTCTCTTCTATTAAATTTTCGTTGCCAATTTTATTTTGGTCAGAGTGGTATTGAATATCGCCTTTATTATCAATAATGGTAAAGGTAAAATTGGGCTCTAAATAAACTTTGTTTAATGATTTAAACGGATATACATAAGCAAGAGCTCTATTTTTAAGGGTATCTTTTATTGATATTACTGTTTCATACTCACCTATAGACATGCTGAAAACCGACTCAATAAAATACGGTCTATATATATTTTTATGGTTGGGCGATTTTATTTTCCAAACAATAGTAGAATCTTCTGTAAAATGTTTTCTGTAATAATTTCTATGAGAAACATTGATGTTATTTGCTTCATTAAACTTTTTATAGATAGTAGGGTCAGTGCCTTTTTTGTTATAATAACTAAAATACTCACTTCCAATTCCCTTGGGGTCTATGCCTAAAAATGATACATAGTTTCTTTGGTTGTTGAATATTTTATTCAGTCGATTTTCATTATCCCAAAGGGTATCCCCATCATACTTTCCATTTTCATAATCCTCTAAAGTTAGTAGGGCTAAGTTTGTTTCTTCAGCAAAGTTTTGCTCAATTTTTTGCGCATACTTTTCCAATTTTTCATCTACTAAATCTATTTCTTCTAGAGAAAACGTATCAACAGCCAAGGCCAATAATGCAAGCGCTGCCATACCAAAAATGATGGAAATACCAGACCAAATCATATCACCGCCTTGCAACCTTTCTTTTTTACCTAATAAAAATGGTTTTACAACAGGTAAAATTTGAATGAGAAATACCAACACAATTATGGAAATCATGATGACCCAAACCGACACTTCTCTAACCTTAGCCCTAAATTTATCTTGCTCTATTAATCCTGTAAGCAAATACTCTTTGTTATTAAGTTTTACCAATTGGCTGTACGCGAAATACGGAACGTTAGAGATTTTCTTTTCCCAAATTTTTACCCCCGAAAACTCAGTGTTTGATTTGTCTTCTTGAATTTCTTCGCCTTCAATCTGCACTTCTGATAGCGTATTAAAATCAAAAAAATCTATGTTTTTCTTGCTCTTATCCATCACCTTACCAGAAGTAGGTACAACAAGAATAATGTCATCGAAATATTGAAATTTCTTTATGTCATTTAAAAAATCATCTGCATTAATGGCTAATACTTGTACCGATGTGGTGTCTTCAAAATCATTGCTAGCTACATTCAATTCTCGCTTCCCTCTTGATAGAAGTTTCCAGTAAACTAAATTTCCTTTTAAAGTATCATTACCATTGGCGTATTTTACTTTCTTATCTAATTTGCTTAATTCTATTTTTAGCAATTCAAAAAATCTCATTCTTTTAAACACTGTCACCAAAGCGTCATCCCAGCTCATATATATACCGTCTAACGCATCGTAATATTCGCCCTCAGAAATTCTAGTTTGATTGTATTTTGTTTTTTCTGCTTTCAATAAATCAAAATAATACGTATCAACGCTATCTACTTTCTCTTCAAATTGATCTCTTTTTTCTTGAATAGAATTAAGACTTAAAAAGCATTCTGAATAGCTTAAGTTGTATGCAATGTTGCCCGTATCTTTTGTTGCAAGCAATGCATCTAGATTATACAGACATTCAAAATTTTTAATGGAGTTATTGTAATGAACTTCTTTGGCCGCAATGTTCTTCACCATTCTATTCATAACACGAATGCCTAATTCGCGCATATTTTTTTCTTTTTGGGGAATATGACCGAGAAAGTAATAGCTGAAAAAAGCAACTACAATTAAAATTGTACCGATTAAAAAGGTGTTTCTAACTTTAGGTTTTGCAGCAGGCATGTTTGGATGTTTTGGTTGCCTTGAAAGTACAGAAAATTTAAAAATTCAAGAATTAGCAAAACATACCCGTACACCTTATGAATATTTATACGGATAGAAAGTTGTTTTTCAATATTAAAGTTACTTTTGACGCCCTTAAAAAAGGAGAGGTGCAAGAGTGGCTGAATTGGCTTGCCTGGAAAGCAAGTAGATCCGCAAGGGTCTCGAGGGTTCGAATCCCTCTCTCTCCGCATAAAAAACCCACGTGCCTATACACGTGGGTTTTTATTTAAATTATTACAGATGGTTTAATCTCTTATTCTAATCAACTACACTTGTTTTTTTATTGAACAGTAGTGCCTTCTCCGTGGTCTTTTCTAAACATTTCTAGCATCATGGCTAATATTACCACCAAGCCGCAGCCAATAACATTGTATAAAAGGTAGCCAATTTCTATAATGCCTAAAACGTTTAAAATGTGAATGGCCAATACGGCTACTTCTGCAATAATGGCGGCAATAAAAACGGCATTTGCACGAACGCTTTTTAGGAAAAATGCAACAATAAAAACGCCCAGAATTGTACCATAAAACAAGCTGCCCAGGATGTTTACAAGCTGTATTAAGTTGTCAACCAATTTAGCAGAAAGTGCTACACCAATAGCCATAATCCCCCACCCTACCGTAACTAATTTAGATACGATTACATAATGTTTGTCTGTACCCTCTGCTTTAAATAACCTTTTATAAAAATCTACCACTGTTGTAGAAGCAAGCGCATTTATTTCACTGGCCGTACTACTCATGGCCGCAGAAAAAATAACAGCAAGTAGCAATCCGATGATGCCGATGGGCATGTAATTTATGATGTAGGTTAAAAATATATAGTCAGAATCTTTGGTTTCTACACCTGGAGCTACTTCCTCTATGGTTGTTTTTAAATCTCTTCTAACTTTATCTTGTTCTACTTGAAGTTGCCTTGCCGTTTCTAATTGGTAGCCATTCTTTTCCGGATTTTCAGCATAATTTAAAAGCACATCTCTTTTTAAATTAAAAATGGCATCGTGCTCTTCTTCTAATTGTAAAATTTGGCTATACTTATTACTTTCTAGCGCGGTTTCTAGTCCTGGCTGATTGAAGAATGCGGGAGGTTTGTTGAATAAAAAGAAGACAAATACCATTACCCCAGTGAGTAAAATAAAGAACTGCATGGGCACTTTTAATAAGCCATTAAACATTAGTCCTAGTCTGCTTTCTTTAATACTGGCACCTCCTAAATAGCGCTGCACCTGACTTTGGTCTGTACCAAAATAGCTCAATGATAAAAACAAACCGCCTGTTAGCCCAGAGAGCAATGTGTATCTATTTTGCAAATCGAAAGACGTATCTATAACATTCATTTTGCCCAAGCTACCCGCAATATCAATGGCCGAAAACAAGCCAATACCTTCTGGTAAATTGTAAATGGTAATTATAAAAGCAGCAACCATACCCAATAAGATTACGCCCATTTGCCATTTTTGCGTGAGACTAACTGCGCGCGTTCCTCCGCTAACCGTGTACACAATGACCAGCACACCAATAATGATGTTGGTAAGATTTAAATCCCAACCTAGAAGTGTAGAAAGAATAATAGCAGGGGCGTAAATGGTAATTCCTGCGGCCAAACCTCTAGATATTAAAAATAAAAATGCGGTAAATAGCCTTAGCCTAAAATCAAACCTTTGCTCTAGATACTCGTAGGCTGTATATACTTTTAAACGGTAATAAATGGGAATAAACACCACAGAAATAATAATCATTGCCAAGGGTAACCCGAAGTAGAATTGTACGAACCCCATACCGTCTTCGTAGGCCTGACCAGGGGTAGACAAAAATGTAATGGCACTGGCTTGGGTTGCCATAATTGATAAACCAATGGAATACCATTTTAATTGATTGTCGCCTTTTAAAAAACTCTCCATGTTTTGCGCATTTCGAGTTTTCCATGAGCCGTAAAGCACAATAAAAAGCAAGGTGGAGAATAAGATCACCCAATCTATTATGCTCATCTAGTTATAGGTTTTTGTTATCCAATAAAAGAAGAGTATCTGTGCCAACAAGGTTAGTAAGACCAACAAATAAATTTGTTTCCAACTCCCAAAAATTGATTTTTTCATCGTTTCTATTTTTTCTTTTTCTTGTTTTTATAACTAATTAAATTGGCCAATAACCGATATGCTCCTGGCACGCCAGCTGGCAATTCTCTAAAGAATGAAATTCCTGTGTAAATAAAAGCACCTTTACCATATTGGCCGATGATAATAGCACCCTCCTCGGGCTCTTGGTCTTTATCATTCCAGGCAATAGGAGCAATAAAATGTTCATCCCATTCTTGGGCAAAATACAACCCTCGTTCTTGCACCCATCCATTAAAATCTTCGGGTGTAATTTTATTTGGCTTATTAAAAATGGGGTTTTTAGGTAATAAAAAAGTGGGTTTAGCTTCTTCGTCTGTAACCCTTCCTCTGCCTAATTTAAAAGTAAATGGCGCTGGGATAAGCGGAGCATCTTGTAAAAATCGGCTTGCGGTGTTGTATTGCACAATATAGTTTCCACCATCTTCTATGTAGGCAAAAATCTTTTTGCTATAATTCTGTAGCCATGCTTGCGTGTTGTACGCTCTTATACCCACAACAATAGCTTGGTACTGTGTTAAATCAGCTGTTGCAATATTTGCTTCATTTAGCTCTTCAACAATATATCCCATTTGTGCAATTCCCTCAGCAACATTATCTCCCGCACCATTTATGTATGCTACTTTTTTACCGCGTGTAAACACATCTAGCTGCACCAATTTTGCCTCTGCCAATGGCATGTTTACCTGCGTAGGAATGTGGCTGTAAGCAATTTCATGAAAAGATCTGCCGGCATCTGCACTATTTAATTGTACAGATATTTTGTCTGTTAAAACATCTTCATAAGGCTCTAGAACAACCTCTACCCACTCTTCTTTCCCAATTCCTTTTGCACGTAAAACGTATAGGCTATTTTCTATTTCCCAACCCTTTGCTAAAAACTTAATGGCATAACTGCCTGTATCTGTAAACCAAGTAACCTTTGCACGTACTACTATTTCTTCGCTGTTTAAAGAAACAAACATGGGTTTAGCAAAATTTACGGCAAGCGGTGGAGTTACTACCGGCTCGCGCTGCATTTCGCCTTCTACCCGATCTTGCCACTTATACCTGACAGGGATGGTTAGCGCAATGCCTTTCCCATCAACCAATAGCGTAGTATTAATTTCTAAAATGGGTTTGTTTTCTGGCTTACCAATCATATCTACATTATCTACAACGTACATGTTTTTATGTGGCATTACCAACCAATAGGGGTTAGAGTAAACAAGTGGGCTAGGAACTTCTAATTCGAAGTTGGCAAAAGTGTTCTTCGGTAGGCTTGCGGCCATTTTAAATGTTAGTCCGGCCCCATTGCACATTACGCCATCTATTGCCAGTTGGTCTGTTAATCGGCTTAAGAAGTTTACCGAAATATTTACCAATTCTCCAGGTTGATAAAGGTACTTATCGGCCAAAGCTTCTACATACAGGCCTGAGCACCCAACAATTAAATTCTTGCATTGTTCTTGTTTATAATCGCGCCAATGCTTGTCTTTAATTTTATAAAGTTGGTTGTAAATAGTGGCCAGCTCTGGCAAAGATTCTTCGGGTTTTTCGGGGTTAAAATCTGCCCAAAGTGTATTAAACATATCTTCAACCTGAGGCACCCCCAAACTGCTCCACGTGGGGGTTTTTAAATTGGCCAATCCGCGAGGCAAGGCATCTCCTATTAAAGGTCGGAAATACTCAAAAGATTCTCCGCGCTGTATGTCAACACCAAAGCCTTGGCATTTGTGTTGGCTACGGGCTAAACTTCCCAATTCATTGTATGATTCTCCCGTAAGCGCATCGTAGCCACCAATATCGGCACGCCAAATGGTGCTGTCTTTTTCCATATCGCTTTGCAGGTTTTTATCCCACCATTGGCTGCCGTTCCAATACACACTTTGCACTTGGTAAGGCTCTACGTATTTTAATTGTTCTTTAAACTTGTTGGGGTCTGCAGCCGCTGCAAAAGCCTCTATGGCTAACATGGCCGATGCTGTGTGATGGCCGTGACCACCACGCCCATCTGGCGGAAAACGCGTAATAATTAATTGTGGTCTCAAATTGCGAATCACCCAAACAATGTCGCTTAGCACAGCTTCTTCATCCCACTTTTCTAGGGTTTCTGTGGCATTTCTAGAATAGCCAAAATCTACAGCACGCGTAAAAAATTGCTCACCACCGTCAATACTGCGAGCGGCTAATAGCTCTCTGGTTCTTAAAATTCCAAGCTCATCACCAAATTCTTTGCCTATTAAATTTTGCCCACCATCTCCACGCGTTAATGAAAGGTATCCTGTACGGGCATGTTCTCCGTTTACCAACCAAGAAATTACGCGGGTGTTTTCATCATCTGGATGCGCAGCTAGATATAATACCGTTTTAAACGAATTAAAACTTTCCATCTGCGCCATGATAGCCGAAGAAGGTTGCGATTTTGCACAATAAACTAAAGCTGTTAAGGCAATTATTAGGTTAAATTTTTTCATAAAAAAACAAGAAAATAATTTTGGTGGATGACAAAGATGCCATTTTGGTTTGGTATAATTCATTCCTAAACGTTACTTCCAACAAATGCAATGCCGAAATGTTTTTTTACATCTGTAAAATTGAAATAATGAGGCGATTTACTAAACTTACTTTTTTCATATAAAAAGCACACTTTTGTTGACGAGAAAAAACAACGAATAACACCCCATTTTCTTGCCAAATATTTGCATAAACAATGATTATAAAATTTTTAAAAGCGGTAAAAAAGAAAATAACCAGAGCTCCGAACCATTACCCGATAAGAAAAGGAAAAAAGAGGAATTTCATTTTTATTCACATCAATAAAACAGGAGGAACAAGCGTGGCAAAAACAATAGGATTGCCACATATAAACCATCTTACCGTACCCAATATTATTGAAATTGTAGGACAAGAAAATTTTGATGCTGCTTTTAAATTTACCGTTGTTAGAAACCCCTGGAGCAAAGTGGTATCTCATTACAATTTTAGAATTGCTACCAACCAAACCAACATGGGCGATGGCCATATTACGTTTAAAGATTGGGTAAAATGCACTTATGGCAAAGACAAAAACACGTTTTATTATGACAATGTTAAAATGTTTCAGCCGCAGGTAGATTGGCTAAAAGATAGCGAAGGCCGCATTGTAATTGAAAACAGAATCCGGTTTGAAAACATAGAAGAAGACTTTAAGAAGATTGCCAATATAATTGGAGTAAAAAACAATTTACCACATCTTAAATCAACAAAAAAAGTTGATTACAAAACTTTTTACGATGACGAAACCAAAGAAATTGTGCGCGAATGGTTTCAAGAAGATCTTGCTGTTTTTGGCTATACGTTTGAGAAATAACCAAACACTATTTTTCTTCTTTTTTAAGTAATAATAGCAAGCCCAAAAAGGTAAGCGTACCGTTTATCAAAAGCACTTCAAACCCAAATTGATAATAATTTTCCTTGGCAAAAGTGGCTGCACTTTGCCACATGGTTTCGGCATTTTGTAGCGGAGGCTGTACAACGAAGTATGCATATAATGTTCCCGAAATGCTAATGATGTATGTGCACAAGGGTGCTGCAATGGCCACCACAGGAACCCATTTATCTTTTATGTTAAATTTAGTAAACAAGCCAAATAAGAACATACCTAGCAATGGGCCATATGTATAGCCCGCAACCATAAACAAATCTTTAATTACGTTTTCGCTAACCACATATTTAAACAGAATTATTACCAGCAAAAGCAATAACGAAAACCCCACGTGCACCCATTTTCGTTGGATCCTGTTTTTTGCAGAATCTGTTTTATCTATACCCAAAAAATCTACCGAAAAAGAAGTAGTTAATGCCGTTAATGCCGAGTCTGCACTAGAATAAGCTGCAGCAATAAGCCCTATAATAAAGAAAAAACCAACCCATGCGCTTAATCCACCTTGCAAGGCCAAAGTCGGGAAAAGCGTATCTCCAGATGCCGCAATGTTGTTGACTTCGGCATAATCAGTTAGTAGTAATCCCAATGCTAAAAACACAAGGTTTACAAGCACCAAACTCAAGCTAAACCAATACATGTTTTTTTGCGCATCGCCAACGTTTTTGCAGGTGAGGTTTTTCTGCATCATGTCTTGGTCTAGACCCGTCATGGCAATGGTTATTGATGCTCCCGCTAAAAATTGTTTTACAAAAAACTTGCTGCTGTTTACATCATCAAAAAAGAAAATCTTGCTCAACTCGCTATTGGCGATGTAGTTCAATAAATTATCTCCTGGCGCTAACAAAGAATCCTGCACCATGTAAATGGCAAATCCAACGGCCAATAGCATAAATGCTGTTTGCAACGTATCAGTATATACAATGGTTTTTATACCTCCCTTAAATGTATATACCCAAATTAGGGCTATGGTTAAAGTTACCGTTAACCAAAAAGGCACTCCCCAAGCATCAAACAAGGCCATTTGCAAAACCGTGGCTACCAAATACAACCGAAATGATGCGCCAATTACCCTTGATAATAAAAAGAAAAACGCACCTGTTCTATAGCTTACACTGCCAAAACGCTGACCTAAATAGCTGTAAATAGAAGTAAGATTTAATTTGTAATACAGCGGCAATAATACTTGGGCGATGAACAAATAGCCCAACAAATACCCCAATACCATTTGCATATAACTAAACTGGCTATTGGCCACCCAACCCGGTACCGAGATAAATGTTACTCCGCTTAACGAAGCGCCAATCATGCCAAAAGCAACTACGTACCAAGGCGAGCTTTTTTTGCCTGTAAAAAATGTTTGATTATCATCAGACTTGCCTGTAATGCGGGCAATGATTAAAAGCAGCGCAAAATAGGCCGCAATTAAAGTGAGGATTAGCGTTGGAGACATGCGGTAAAGATGAACAATAGATGGTGAAAATATTCAACTTTTAAAACCAGTTATTCACGTGTTTTTAAAAATTATTTTTCTTTGATAATAGGCAGTTTTATGCCGTATTTCGAGGTGATGATTCGTACTAAAAACACAAACGAAATACACGAAATAACATTCACACTTTGGTTTACTTCTAAAAATTGGAGGATAAAAAACAAACAGCCACCACTTGCGCTGGCAATGGCGTAAATTTCTTTTCGCATTAAAAGCATAGGTTTTTCGCCAGAAATAATATCTCTTATTAAACCACCAAAGGTTGCCGAAATGGTACCTAAAGAGATACAGATAAAAATGTTTAATTCAAAATTTAACCCTTTTTCTATTCCGGCAATGGTGAAAAAACCAAGTCCAATAGCATCAAAAAGAAAAACAAAATAGTTGAGCTTATTCATCCACCTGTTAAAGATTATGGCCGAAAAAGCACCAAAAACAATACAAATAATCAATTCAGAACTATGCATCCAAGATACAGGCTGTTCTCCAATCAGCACATCGCGCACTGTGCCTCCCCCAATTGCGGTTACAAAAGCAAGAACAAAAATGCCAAATACATCAAACTCTTTTTTTATGGCCAAAGAAGCCCCAGAAATTGCAAATGCAAAGGTTCCGAGCAGATCTAAAATTTGAAAAAGCGTAAAATGCATGGCGCGAAAATAACTTTCTTCTCTGCACTTTTTAAACCTATTGACAAAGTGGGTTTAACATATCACCAATGGCTTTAATTTTACCCCATGAAAAAATTTTACTACTTAAAAAGCTGCTCTACGTGCCTGCGAATTATAAAAGAATTAGCGCTTCCGGCTGATGTAGAAATGCAGAACATCAAAGAAACTCCGCTTACAGAAAAAGAAGTAGATATGTTGGCAAGAATGACTGGCGGTTACGAGGCTTTGATAAACAAACGTGCAAGAAAATATCAGGCAATGGGATTGGCCCAAAAAGCACTTACTGAAGACGAGTACAAACAATATTTGCTGGAAGATTACACCTTTTTAAAACGCCCCGTTTTGGTGATAGGCGAAACTATTTTTGTTGGAAACAGCAAACAAACCGTTTCCGATGCGAAAGCTTTTATCATAAAAAGTTAAACGATTTAATCTTCCAAATTCAGGAAAACGCAGCATTTGTAAGTCTTTTTTGGTTACGATGATTGTTGCACTATTGGCACCATTTTAAGCACAGAACCAATATCTTCACCGCTTTATTTTTCTCCAACAATTATTACAATTTATGACCTTTAAAGCGCTAGGATTACTGCCAACACTTGTAGACGCATTGCATGGTTCAGGGTTTAAAAAACCCACGCCAATTCAAGAAAAAGCTATTCCGGCCATATTAAAAAATAAAGATGTGCTGGGCATAGCACAAACCGGGTCTGGAAAAACAGCCAGCTTTGTGTTGCCCATTTTAATGCATTTGCAACGCAATGCTTTAACAAAATCTAGAGATGTAAATGTGCTGGTTTTGGTGCCCACACGCGAGTTGGCCGTTCAGGTAAACGATGTGTTTAAAACCTTTGGCGCTACTCTACCCGATGCCCCAAAATCCATGGCAGTTTTTGGTGGCGTTTCTATCAATCCGCAAATGAAAGCGTTGTACGGCACCCATATTTTGGTGGCTACGCCCGGCCGTTTGCTAGAGCTTGTAGACAGCAAAGCTGTGCATTTGGGCAATATTGAAATTCTAGTGCTTGACGAAGCCGACAAAATGCTCAACCTCGGTTTTGAAGAAGAGATGAAACGCATATTTTCTCTACTCTCACAAAAGCGCCAAAACTTGCTTTTCTCGGCAACATTAACTGACAAAGTAGAAGAGATTACGCAACTTTTATTACACAATCCGCAGGTGATTAAAATTGAATCCGAACAAGAAAATCTAGATTTAATAAAGCAACTTGCTTATTTTGTAGCGGATGATAAAAAAGGCATTTTACTGCGCCATTTGCTAAAAAACGAGGCCATGAATCAGGTGTTGATTTTCACCTCTTCTGTATATAAAGCAGATCATGTTGCAGACAAACTCAAAAAAAACGGAATTGACGCTAAAGCCACGCACAGCAAAAAAAGTCAAGGCTCCAGAAAAGAAACATTGCGCGCATTTAAAGCCGGGCAATTGCGCATTTTGGTTACTACAGATTTGCTTTCGCGCGGAATTGACATTGCCTTTTTGCCGTATGTGATTAACTATGATTTGCCCCGCTCGCCCAAAGATTTTGTACACCGCATTGGCCGCACCGGCCGTGCTGATAATCCAGGCGAAGCCATCACTTTTGTTTCGCCCGAAGAGGAACACCACTTTAAAGTAACTCAGAAAAAAATGGGAAAATGGGTTACCAGAATAAAATTTGATAATTTGGATTTGGGGTGATTTTTTTTTGCCCATACCGCTCGAAAAGAAATGCAGTATCGCCATCGAGAAATAATATGCCCTATTTTCTCAGCGTAATGGTTTTTTAAAATGGATATTCTATTTAACTTTGGCTTTGTTTAATGTCAGAAATTCTATTTCAATGAAAACTAGACTGCCAGCCACACAGCAATTTACCCCCCCCCCCGTAAGTACATTCTCTCTTTTCGAGCGTATATTTCTATGTAACGCATTTTTAATCTATTGATGCGCTATTTGCTATATATACTTCTGATTTGTTGTGGCCAAGCTTTTGCCCAAGGCTATGCCGACAATTGGGTAATAAAAAATGGGGTGGGACTTAACTTTACAACAGGTAGTCCAATCCTATTTAGTTCGAGTGCTATTGACCCTTTATCCCAACGCACCCCTGCTCTTTCATGTATTTCTGATAAAAATGGAAACTTACTTTTTTATAAATCAAATACTACGGTTTATCACAGCAGTCATGTTCCCATGGAAAACGGACAAAGACTCTTCTATTACCACCAAGATCAATCTTACTCTGCCGAAGTGATTCTACCTATACCAAATAGTGATTCATTGTTTGCAATTTTACACGTAGGATATATGGATTCTCTGAACATAATTAGTGGTTATCCAACAAATTACAATTTTTATTATTCTATAGTCGATATAAGTCAGAACAATGGTTTAGGAAAAGTAATTTCAAAAAACGTTCCTGTTATTCCCACGAGCTTGATGAATGGTAAAATAATAAATGGAAATATAGAGCCCATTTTTAACGAGTCGAAAAATAGATACGAGATCTTTTTTCTTTTATCAACCACAGGTACCAATCCCACTCCAACAAAAAGAATGGTTATTATAGACAGTATTGGCACGATTAGCTTGGCACCTATTTCTAACAATTACGCTACTCATAATGTGCATATATGGAACAATCGTGCAAACCGAACTATATCACCGCAATACATGGGAGGTAACAATATGTATTTAAGATATTACCAATACAACCCAAACGCCAATTCATTTAATCTTCTAAATACCATTGATATTTCTCCTATTTACGGAGGCGTTTTAATGTGTTTTAGCCCTAGTAGTCAATATTTATTTGTGTTTAAGCCAGGTGTTGGTGCAGTACCAAATACGCTATTGCGGTATGATTTATCTCAAGGTACCAATACAGCCATAGTAAATTCTGTTGATACACTCTTTGTGAACTACGACCCTTTTCTTTATATAAAACAAGCGCCAAATCAAAAGCTATATATCGCCCATTATGATAATGGAAGCTCAAAAATTGGCGAAATCACCTATCCAGACAGTTCGTTGGTTCAAGGTAATTTCATCCCCAACGCCATACTACCACAAGAAAATCAACAATTCTTAGTTTTCCCCCAATTCGTCCCCAACTGGCTAGCCGCCCCGCCTTTTGCACTAAGCTATGCCTGCCAAGATAGCGTGGTGTTTGATCTCACCTACAAAACCATGATAGACAGCGTGCGTTGGGATTTTGGCGACCCGGCCAGTGGCGCTGCCAACACCAGCACCCTGTTGCAACCCGTGCACCACTACAGTAGCTACGGCAAATATTATGTGCAAGTGGCCACCTGGTGGCAAGGCGTGGCAGATACGCTGGCAGATACCGTTTTTGTAGAACCCAGCCCCCATGTGCAATTGCCAAATGATACGCTTTTGTGTGCCGGAGAAAGCCTCGCCTTAGACATTGGCCAAGGTTTTGCCGCCAACTATTTATGGAACACGGGCAGCACAGATTCTACCTTACTCATTACAAAAACGGGCATGTATGTGGCCACCGCCTACAACAACTGCGGCAGCCAAACAGATACGCTAAACGTGGTGGTACTAGACCCGCCACAAGCGCAATTAAAAGATACCAGCGTGTGCGATAATTTTAAAATCACCCTTCATTTTGAAGCTGATAGCGCCACCTATTTGTGGAGCACCGGAGAAACCACCGCCACCATTTATCCCACCACCACCGCCACCTACAGCGTAGATGTGGCCAACCCTTGTGGCCAAGTGCATGACCAAGCTTTTGTAGAAATTAAAAAGTGCATTTGCAACGTGTATCTGGCCAACGCCTTTACCCCCGATGGCGATGGCCTAAACGACACGTTTGCCCCCGTGGCCGATTGCCCAGACTTTACCTACAACCTCATTATTTTTGACCGTTGGGGAAATAAAATAGCAGAAATCACCGAAAAAACACCTCCATGGGATGGCACCGTAAATGGCCAAAAAATGCCATTGGGCGTTTACACGTATCAGTTTTCGTACCGCGGCACAGAATATGGCCGCGTGGTGCATCAGCTTAAAAATGGCATGATTACTATTGTGCAGTAAATTTTTAAACCCGCGCTGGTAAATAAAAAATTATCCAAAAATATTACCGAGGTTTGGCCACATTGATTTTTTCAATAGTCAACAAATGAGTTATTCATCAAAACGAATTGAACAAGCCGTTCATGAAATTTCTAAACTCCCCGGAATCGGTCAGAAAACTGCCCTTCGCTTGGCGTTGCATTTGCTCAAACAGCCCGAAGATCAGTCGTTGAGTTTGGCCGATGCCGTGGTAAAATTGCGCACACAAACCATTTATTGCCAAAAATGCCACAACATTTCTGACACTGAAATTTGCGGTATTTGTAGCAATCCAAAACGACAAGAAAATATTTTGTGTGTTGTTGAGGATGTGAGAGATGTAATGGCTTTAGAAAATACAGGCAATTATAACGGGCTTTATCATGTTCTTGGCGGGTTGATTTCTCCACTTGATGGCATTGGCCCTAGCGAGTTAAACATTGCTACATTAGTAAAAAAGGTAGCTGAAGATTCTATAGATGAAGTAATTTTAGCACTTAACACCACCATGGAGGGTGATACTACGAACTTTTATATTTTTAGAAAACTAAAAGATTCTACGGTTAAAATTACCACCATAGCACGCGGCATTGCCGTTGGAGACGAATTAGAGTTTGCAGACGAAGTTACTTTAGGCAGAAGCATTTCGCAGCGCATACCTTATGAGCAAAGCATACCTAGCAAGTAATACGTATGGGAGAAAATAAAAAGCAATTTTTACTTTTTATAACGGTGCTGCTAAGCCGTATTCCGTTTTTATTTGATGGATATGGCGTAGAAGAAGATAGCTGGGGGCATGTGTTAAATGCCGCTTTAATGAATGAAACGGGGATGTACGAAATTTCTCGTCTGCCCGGTCACCCTCTATTTGAAGCCCTACTTTTAATTTTTTGGCATGTGCAAACTCCATTGGTTTATAATGTTTTTGCTGCCCTTACCATGGCCGGTAGCGCTGTTGTTTATTATCAAATTTTGCGCTTTTACAATGTAAACTATACGTTGGGTTGGGCTTTTGCTTTTTCGTTTATTCCAATAATTTTCATCTCTAGCACATACACCATAGACTACATTCCTGCTTTGTTTTTTGTTTTGTTGTCTATACATGCGGTTTTGTTTAAAAACGAAGAGCGAGCAGGCATTTGGCTTGCCGTTGCAGCGGCTATTCGTTTAACTAGTTTAGGTATGATTTTGCCTCTTACTTATATCATCCTTCAAGATAAAAGCAAAGAAAAATCGGTTGCCTTGCGCATGCGCAGAGTAGTAAAAATGACAGTATTGAGCCTAATTACCAGCTTTATATTTTACTTACCACCATTTAAAAAATACGGTTTAGATTTCTTCGATTTTCACAAACCACCCTACCCCAATTTATTGGAAGCTTTTTATAAAATGACATTTGGAGTTTGGGGAGTTGTGGGGGGTGTGGCATGTGCCATTTGCATTATTTATTTGGCCAGAAAAAAAGAATTTACTTTTAAAAGCAAGTATTTCTTCATGCTTTTTATAACCACCATAGTTTACGCCATAGCCTATTTCAGAATGCCTGAAAAAGCCGCATTTTGGATTCCTGTATTACCTTTCGTCATCTTGATTTTTGCAGCAAAACTTTCAAAACCGTTGGCCCGTTTTACCATAATAATGCTTGTAATTTCTCCGTTTTTGTTGGGGATAAACAAAACCGATCCGTATACGGGGGCGCACTATTCTTCCTTAGCAATTACGTTTGGCAGTAACAATGGACAACTGTTTTTAGACCCTATAAACGGGCCCTTGCTTAACGATTTTACCAAAAGAAAAAACAAACTGGCCGCTTGTGAAAAAATCGAACACAACATGATGCTTCAGCGCCAGCCTACACTCATTATTGCGGGTTGGTGGTATGCCATGATTGAAGTTGATCGCAGAGCCGGAAAATGGAGCAATGCCAATATAAAAACGGTGTATTATGCCAGTCCAGAAGAATTAGAAACTTGGCAAAATAAAGGCTATCAATT
Source organism: Bacteroidia bacterium (assembly GCA_030424545.1). Lineage (GTDB taxonomy): Bacteria > Bacteroidota > Bacteroidia > Flavobacteriales > Schleiferiaceae > JAUHWL01. The sequence goes on along the minus strand of JAUHWL010000003.1, from coordinate 150,049 downwards.
GCGATATTTGCCCGAACAAGAACGGGTGAACGATAAAAAATATAGCACCACTTTTACCGTTGATAACGCAACTTTATTCCCCATAGATTGAAACTTTCTGTAGTCATTGTAAATTACAACGTCAGGCATTTTTTAGAACAATGTTTGCAAAGCACGTTTAAGGCGATGCAAAATATTGATGGCGAAGTTTTTATGGTCGATAACAATTCTGTTGACGGCTCTGTGGCAATGGTGCGCGAAAAATTCCCCAAAGCGATTTGCATCGCCAACACAGAAAATGTAGGTTTTTCGCGCGCAAATAACCAAGCCATGCGTTTGGCCAAAGGCGAATATATTCTGCTTCTGAACCCCGATACCGTTGTGCAAGAAGACACCTTCGAAAAGTGCATTGCCTACATGGATGCCCACCCCGAAGTAGGCGGCATGGGCGTAAAAATGATTGACGGCATGGGTAATTTTTTACCTGAGAGTAAACGCGGATTACCCACGCCAGCCGTGGCTTTGTACAAACTAAGCGGGTTGATAAAACTATTTCCGCGAAGCCGAAAATTTGGCCATTATTACATGGGGCATTTGCCCGAAAACGAAACCAACAACGTAGAAATTTTAGCCGGTGCATACATGCTGATGCGCAAAAAAACGTTGGATGAAGTTGGGTTGCTAGACGAAGAATATTTCATGTATGGTGAAGACATTGATTTGAGTTACCGCATTATCAAAGGCGGCTACAAAAACGTGTATTTTGCCGATACACAAATTATTCATTATAAGGGCGAAAGCACCAAAAAAGGCAGCCTGAATTATGTCTTTATCTTTTATCGAGCGATGCAAATTTTTGCGCGAAATCACTTCAGTTCAGGCCAAGCAAAACTGTACAATTTTGTTATAAACATTGCCATTTGGTTGCGCGCGGGTCTTTCCATTATCAGCCGATTTACCAAAACCATTGCCACCCCATTGGCCGATGCAGCCATCATTTTTGGCGGCATGTATTATTTAAAATTATACTGGGAACACAACCACCGATTTATAACGGGCGGCCACTACCCCGACATCTTTATGCAGATTGCCGTGCCGGCATATATTGCCGTGTGGCTGGGCAGCGTTTTTTTTAGCGGTGGCTACGATAAACCCACGCGCAGCTGGAATATTTGGCGCGGATTAGCCGTGGGCACATTGCTCATTTTAGCCGTTTATGGCTTGTTGAGCGAAGATTTTAGATTCTCGCGCGCACTTATTTTATTGGGTGCTATCTGGGCCGCTTTGGCCTTGCCACTTTGGCGCTGGGCGTTTCAGTTCTTCAGTAAAAAAAGAATTCTGGCCGATGTGCGTACAGCAAAAAGACGCATCATTATTGGCAGCAAAGATGAATTTAAACGCATTGAAAACTTGCTTTCGCAAACCGATTTGCAAGCCGGGTTTACAGGTTGGCTAAGCCACGAAAAAAATACCGCGCCTGACTCTGTTGGCACGCTTTTACAGCTTGATGAAATCTTAAAAATATACCGCATTAACGAAGTTATTTTCTGTGCCAAAGACTTGAGTTCGCAAGAAATTATTAAACAAATGAGCGTGCTGCAACCGCATCAAATTGAGATAAAAATTGCACCGCCCGAAAGCCTTTTTGTGATTGGCAGCAACAGCATAAACGCACAAGGCGAATGGTACACCGTGCAGGTAAACACCATTACGCAGCCCGGCAACAAACGCTTAAAAAGATTGGTTGATTTTGTTGGATCGTTGATTTTCTTGTTTTTATCGCCCGTGTTCATTCTCTTTCAGAAAAAACCCATGGGATTTTTAAAAAATCTCTTCTTGGTACTTTTTGGCGCCAAAACATGGGTGGGCTATCACCCAAAAGGCAACCCCGAAAATTTGCCAAAAATTAAAAATGGTGTACTCAATCCTGCCGACCAAACCCACACGCAGACCACCGATGAGCAAACATTGAGTCGCATAAATTTTTTGTATGCCAAAGAATATTCGGCACAAACCGATTTAGAAATACTATTAAAAAACTTGCGCGGACTGGGATATTAATTTGTTACTTTTAAATAACTTATTTTAGAAGCATGGAAACTTTAAAAATCACATTGCTCAATCCAAAAGCACGGAAATTAATTCAAAATTTAGTTGATTTGAATATTATTTCCATTTCCGAAAGTCCTTCATCTATCAAGAATTATTTAGAAGCAGTTCAAAAAATGCGAACTGAAACACCTCCCACTTTAGAAGAAATTTCTAACGAAGTAGAATACGTTCGTAAGAAAAGAAATGACGAAAAGTGAGAGTCATTTTTGATACCAATATTTGGATTAGCTATTTATTTAATTCAAACTTTCATTGGCTAGATGAAGAAATAGCATCCGGAAACATCAAACTTATTTTTAGTGATGAATTGTTTAATGAATTTATTGAAGTCGTAAATCGACCTAAAATTGAAAAGTTTATAATTCCTGAAAACTTCATAAAACTTATCACAATCTTAGATGAAGTTGCCACTTTTATAAAAGTAACTTCACGAGAATCAATTTGCAGAGATGCAAAAGACAATTTTCTTCTAGATTTAGCCAGAGATAGCAAAGCTGATTTTTTGATTTCTGGTGATACTGACTTGTTAGAATTAAAAAATTTTTCGAATTGTAAAATTCTAAAAATTGAAGATTTTAAAACACAATTTTTTACTTAGCGCCTACTAAAACAACAATTGTGCTTTAACACCTTGAACTTTCAACATTAAACTTACCCCACCAGCTCCAACATTTTCAATGTGGTGCGCCAATTTCTCGAAGTGGCCACAACGCCCAGTTTATTTTCGAGCATCGGGTTTGACAGTTTAGATTCGTGCGCTTTGGTGGCGTATTTTAAATAAACCACGTTTTCTACCAGCTTAAATTTATCGTTGCCAAAATCAAAAGCCGCTAATTTAATTACGCCTTCGGCAGATGGCAAACAATCTAAAAAGGCAATATAAAGTTTAGAAATATCAACATTATTTTCGGCTGTAAACGGATTTTCGTCCACGGCTTTTTGCCATTCTTGTTTTGTTTTTACCATGGTGGGCACATCAAAATCAAATTGTTTTTTTATGGCTTCTGCGATTAATTCGCCCAGCTTTTGGGTATCTTTTTCTTCGGAACTAAAAACTACATTTCCACTCTGAATGTACGTCTGTACTTCTGAAAACCCAATCTCAGCAAGCATCATTTTTAGATCAGCCATCAAGATTTTGCGGTGGCCGCCCACATTTATACCACGCAAAAGTGCAATGTATTTTGTCATGAAAAAAAGATTTTTGAATGGTGCAATTTATGAAAGCTGGTGTTTCTCGTGGTAGGTGGGGTATCGCAAAGGGCGCAAAGAAAAACGCAGAGCACTATTGCCTAGTGCTTGTTCTCTATTCCCTTATAAATTTCACAGAGGTACACGGAGAATAACACAGAGAAACGCTGAGAAAAATTATCGCAAAGGGCGCTAAGAATAGCGCAAAGGTTTCGCGAAGTAATTACGCCATGTCTCCCTCCACATTTGGGGAGGGCTGGGGTGGGGTTAAGACACAAAGATCCGTAGAGCACTATTGCCTACTAACTGTTCTCTATTCCCTTTTAATTTCACAGAGGTGCACTGAGAATAACACAGAGTGGCGCAGAGAAAAATTATCGCAAAGAGCACGAAAGCTCGCAAAGTTTCCCTCCCCCATTGGGGGAGCTGGAGGGGGCTTTTATTACTTTCGTAAAAAAAAATGCGCCTCAAAAACTACCCTAAAACCTACCAAACCGAACGTTTACTGTTGCGCCCTTTAGATCTGGCTGATGTAAATCCCTGGGCTGATTTTTTGGCGCATCCAAAAGCCAATGCACTTTTTCCGAAATTCTTAACAGAAAATACCAGAGAACAATCTATGTTGTGGATAGAACGCCAAATTTGTCGATACCGTGATTTACAAGGCGGTTTATTGGCAATCATCGATAAAAAATCAGGTGAGTTTATGGGGCAATCTGGATTACTTGTACAAGAAGTTGATGGGAAAAAAGATTTGGAGGTTGGCTATCATTTACACCCTAAATTCTGGGGGAATGGCTATGCCTCTGAAACGGCTAACTTTTTTAAAACACTTGGTTTTCAAATTTCTGAGGTAAATTCTATTATTTCAATAATTGATGTACGCAACGAGAATTCTAAAAAAGTAGCCCACAGAAACGGCATGGAAGTTTCTAAAACCACCATTTGGAAAGGGCTTAACGTAGAAATATTCCGCATACAACGCCCATAAAAAAGCGCCCCAAAACTAGTTGAGGCGCTTTACGTTAGATTATTTAATCTGCTTAAAAATTTGCTTTTATAGACATAACAAAATTTCTACCTGGGGCAGATATTCCAGAACTATAAGATCTATAACGCTGGTCAGTTATGTTTTCTAAGCCAGCACTCACGGAAAAATGATCACTAATCTGATACATGCCTTTTACATTTATGGTGTACCAACTTGGAGAATAATTATTTCCGTTTTCGTCTTTCGCATAAATCTCATCTTTGCCTTGCTCTTCTACGGCCATATCTTCAAAATCTCTTCTAGCTTGGTAGTTTATATAAAACTGCAAGCTTAGCTTATTTACATTATAAGTTAATCTAGATACGCCAAACATAGGCGCGGCATGGCGCGAAGGGCTTACCGTACCATCGTCTAACTCTTCTTCTCCAATTTGATAATTTAATTGCGATGAAAATGTAAAACCTGCTGGAATTTTTATCTCTAGCCCTGCCTGAATACCATAAACGTTTGCTACGGCCGCATTTTGAATAGCTTCCACTTCACTAAGCTCTCCCTGATAATTAATGCTGTCTTGCCCGTTGAGTTGATATGGTCTACGCACCATTGCATTTTGCAAAATGGTGTAATAGCCAGTAAGATCTATTTTTAAAACCTCTGCAAAAACCTTGGCAACACTCACGTCTAAATTATATGCATATTCTGCCTCTAAACTGGGGTTGGGCACAGTAACCGCACCGGGTTCAGAATCAAAAACTTTTCCTATATCGTCTACGTTAGGCGACCGAAAAGCCGTTCCGAAATTGGAGCTAAAAACCCACGATTGAGAAGGTCTGTAAACAACACCTAAGCTACCGGTAAGTGCGCCATCATTAATGTTTGCACTTTTAAAAGGAAACGGATAAAAATCTAGATTATTAGAAAAATCTGATTGCAACACAAATTGGTTGTACCTCAACCCTCCTTGCAAAGTAATTTTGTCTGACAATTTGAACTGATCGTTAATATATACGGCCATGGATTGCCACGTAGATTCTGGGTAGCGAGAGGCTCCATTGGTAGTAACATTGGTAGAAATATCAACAACTTCGCCAGTAGAGGTTACATCGTTTAAGATATACTCAATTCCGTAATACAACGTATGCTTGGCCTTTACATTTTTAATAAAGTCTACATTCACAGAATATGCATCAACATTTTCTGCTGTAATATTTCTTTCGGTACTGTTTAAAGAACGATCTATCCTACTCTCCACAAAGTTTTGTTGAGCAAACCTCAACGTCATTCTATCAAAGGCATCGTTGTTTGCCGTATGTTGTATGGTTAAGTTGTTCATGAGCCATTTTTGTGGTCCATAGTTCCATTCTGCATAACGTGATGTGCCATTTTTCATGCGGTTGTGACGGTCATACCTACCATAGGTAGATGTTTCAGAAAAATGAAACCCATATTGAAAATCCCATTTTTTATTAGGTTTAAACCGTAGTTTTTGCATAAAATTAATTTGAGAATATGCTGTTGGGATTTGCAGCAAAGGATCATCTTGCGTTATTACCTGATCTGTACTGTCAATCCTTTGCACATAGTAGGGTTTTACATATTCATCCGGACCGTGGCTACCTTGCCTTAAATGGTCAAAATTCCAGCTTGTAAAGCTTGTTACCAAAGCCCATTTTTTCCAGCCTATATTTATATCAAAATGACCTGTTTTTTCTTTATTGGCCGATGAATATCTAGTAACGGCTTTGCCAACCACAAGTGGGTTATCATCCAAAGAAAGTTCTGGAACCAGCGTTTGAAAACTCATGACACCACCAATGGCATCACTCCCGTAAATTACAGAACCGGGACCAAACAGCACCTCGGTGTTTTCTGTAGCAAAAGGATCTAAATTTATAACGTTTTGAACGTTACCTCCTCTAAATATGGCTGTATTCATCCGCACACCATCTATAGTATAAAGAAGTCGGTTCGTTGCAAAACCTCTAATCATAGGGCTTCCGCCACCTTGCTGACTCTTTTGCACATAAACTTTGCCCGAAATCGATAATAAATCTGCCGCTGTTTGTGGGTTTTGCAACGCTATTTGCCGCGGAGAAATACTAGCAATTTTTTGAGGCACATTGTTGGATGCTTGTTTCCATCGGGCGGCAGAAACAACAACCTCATTTAAGTTTAAGTTAGATGGTGATAGGTAAACTATAAACGTGGCGCTTTTTAACGCCTCATAGCTTAACTCAACCACCTTATACCCCAGGCTTCTAATCTGAATAATTTCTACATTTTTAAAATCAGAAATATCAGCTTGACCTTTTGCATTTGTGGTAACAAAAAGTTTTTGTGTTTCGTTATAAACAGTTGCCCATTCTATGGGCTCATTGGTTTGCTTATCTTTTACTATTAACGTTTGCGAATGTGCAGACATGAGCAAAAAATAGAAAACCAAAAATGTAATTCTTGTTTTCATTTTTACATATTTTTTTATTCTAAAAATTAATCCCTTCAACCAATTAATCTTGGTTGTTCTAGGCCTAGAATTAGCCTTGTATATTTTATTCCGAATAAAATTATATGCGCGGTGGCGGAGTAGGTGGGGCGACTTTAAATTGGATAATGTTCACCTTTTTTTGAATATCATTTTGCTTTTCACTATAAAAAAACATCGGCTTTTTGTGCGCGTTTTCTTGGCAATACAACAACTTAAAAAAATGCAGCAAGCGTTTTTCATTTTTGTTTTTATTGTTGTTGTTCTGCCAGTTGCTTTGTAGCAGAAGCGAAATTTTATGATTTATTTCTGTTTCTTCACTATCAAAATAACACCAATACAGTACCGTATCGCCCTGTATCTCTTGTTCTACAATATCATACATATTGTTTTCCCACTCAAACTCCTTGCTATGTTTCCAGTTTAATTCTGTTTTTGTTTGTGCTTGTGTAAACTTTAGTAGGGTTAGTTGCTCTCTATCAACCGAATGTATGAGTTGTTTTTTTATTGATTTTTTTAGCTGCAATTTTTCTAGTTGTAACCAACTCATGGTTACAACCACCGGAGCGATGAGTGTGAGAAGTAATACTATTCCGGTGATTTTTTTCTTCACAGCTATTGGCGTCTAAAAATTATTAAGGATTATTTTGATCTGGATTAAGCAATTCTTCATCTTTTGGCTTTAAAGAAAATACTCTCATAATAAATTCGCGAGCCGTATTAAAACTTGTTTGATAAAAAATACCAACACCATAAGTATAAGGTGCTAACTTATCTAGCGAAGGATCGTCTTGATTGTTTCTATTAAACACTTTTGCTCTAATGCGGCCATCTCTTGTTACTTTATAAACCACCTCAACATCGCCAGTTAAGTTTTGCGCAGATGAACTACTTGTTGCGCTACTCCCAACTGGCACATCAATTTTACTATTTACCGTAACTCTGTCGTTAAAAAAGTTTTTGCTGATATCTAATTCAATTTCATCGCTAAGCTGATTGCTGGTAGAAGTATTGTAACCAACATTTATATCAACATAATCTCCCACACCTTGGGCTAGCCAATTGCTAAGCTGGGCAGATGCCATTTGCATGGTGTTACTACTTGCACTCTGCCCCAACAGGTTGTTTTCTGTGCCTTCTGTACCATCAGATTCTGGCCAAAAAGAATTAATGATCAGCAAGGAAAATGCTTGAGTATTTAATTTGTCGGGGTCACTTAATCTGTTGTTTAATTCATCTTGGTAGCTTGCATTGCTGCTTGGCAAAAGTATTTCAAACTCAATGTTTGGGTTTAATACCACACCATCCAAATTCATTAATAAATCTACTTGTACTCTTTGGCCATCATAGTTATTTTGAACAATGCCAGTAAGCGTGGTTCGCGTGGTATATTTAGCTTGCATATCTACAATGGGTCTGTATGCATCGCCTTGCCACGTAATTTTACTTTCTGGTGTAATGATAAATTTTTTGTTGATGATATTTCCCATGGTAAAAAGGTAATCTCCTGAAGAAAGGGTAACATTTCCGAAGATTTGCATATCCGCATCATGCGGAATATCTATTCTTAAGTTGCCCGTTCCTCGGCCCTTAATAATATCACCCACTGTCTCATCCATTACCAATTCAATCTTTGCATCGGGTGTTATGTCTGCATCAATAAAAACATCTAAACCTCCAAGCTTAATTTCTTTTGGTTTATCTAATTCAGAAGCGTCAATAAAATAATTTTGGTTACCTCCTGTGCCATAGTAGGTAATAAAGCTTTGTGCCCCAACACTTACCGGATTAGAAAATGGGATTTTAAAATCGGTTCCTTTATTGGTTTTGAGTTTAATATTTATATCTAAATCATCTATAGGCCCTGTTAAACTAAAGTTTCCAGCAATGTAGCCTTTGCCGTAAAAACTGGCATCATCCGAATTTTTTGTGTCTAATACCAGCAAGTTGTTTGTTTCTGCATAGATATTAAAGGCCCAGTCTTTAAAACTTTTGTGCGTTGCTTCGGCCCTTATTTTACCTGTTGTTGCTTCTTTAGTATCAATAATTTGCGATAGGGGCAATGAAATTTTGTTTTGTTCAATATCAATTAAAACGTCTCCATCAAAATTGTAATGCGTATTGAAATATGGTACGCCCAATGCCCCTTTTTGCAAAGTTAGCTGGCCTTTTGTTATTAATTCTTTAAAGCTTCCAGATAGTTTAACATTGCCGGTAACGGTTCCTTTTATGTTGTTTAAAATGCCTTCTAAAAAAGGATCTAGCCACATTAATCTAAACCGGTTAAAATTTAAATTAAAATCTAAATACCCCGTACTATCTGGCACATAGTTACCTTTTGCGGTAAGCATATTTAAATTTTTTCTAAAAATATTGGCGTTCAAGGCCACTTTTCCGGAGTCAATTTTCCACTCACTTTCTAAATTTAATTTACCTAAATAGTCATTGTTAATCCAAAGGCTATCAACCAATAAACTGCTTGTTAATCTGGGCAAATCTCTGTCGTAGCTCATAAACGCCTCACCACTCATGCGCCCTTTAAAATCAAGTTCTTTGTATCGCAAAGCGTAATTCAACAGGTCTGCATTTAAATTGGCTGCGGTAATTCTTAAAACTTTGCTAGGTTCTTTGCTCTTGTAGCCCTGTATGAGAATTGAGCTGTTTTCATCAAAGAACCCAACATTCTGGAATTCAATTTCGCCATCCTTAAAGTTTATTGAGTTGTCTGGCATTAATTCAAATTGATTGTTGCCAATGTTAAATCTACCCTCTGTAAGCGCCAGTTTAAATGCTTCTGTTTCTTTATCAAACCTATCTAACGCAAATCCTCTAAATCTAAAATAAGAATCTATTGAGTCTCTATAAACACCTCTTAAGCCAAAAAGGATGCTGTCTTTTATAATGGCTCCTTTTATAGATATAGAATCTATAATTTGGTTTTTTATGTGAATTGAACCTATTTTTCCATCAATATTTTGCCATTCCCCATCATGGTCTAAGCTTAAGTCAATCTCATCAATCGTTATGTTTTTCCACTGTACGGCATCAGCATCTACATCTAGATTAAAAAAATGTTCATTACCTACATATTTGCCTTTTACAACGGCACCATGCTCAATTTTTAATTCCTGTACAAATACATCTTCTAAAAGTTCTGTATTTAAAAATTCAACGTTGTAGGTAAACGAGATATTCGGACTTGGTTCTGTATGCGCAAGTATTTTGTTAAAATGTAAATATTCTGAGTAAAAAGCCTTGTAAACTTTAAAAATGTCATAGTCACCATTAAGGGAGGCGTTTATCATTTTGCTTTTTAACACATCTTCGTGCACATTGTTAACGGTACTGGATTTTAAATTAATAGAATCAAAAAAGTAAAATTTATTTTCATTTTCATAGGTTAAATCATATAGATCTATGGTTCCGTCTAACCAATTTTTATCTACTATTTTATAATCTATATCAGATTTAAAATTAAGTATGGAAATTTTCTCGTTGGTTAACCCGAGGGCATACGTGTTGATGTTTTTAAAATCGGCTTTAAAATCTGATTGAATGGTATCTCCACTTAGATCTATTTTACCTGTAAAGTCAAGTTTTGCATTGGGATCATTTAGTTTGGCTAATCCATCAAACTTGCCTTTGCTCATGTGCCCTTGCAAAAGCAAATTTTTAAATTGATAGCCATTTAAATCAAAAAAATCTACTTTGCCATTTACGTTGGCCGCCACATCTTTTACAGTAAATCCTTTGCCATCTACAGAGGCGCTAAACTTTATTCTTTTAATGGGTAAATCTGCAATAAAATCTTCTACATGAATTGTGTTTGTAGCTATGTCTCCTTTATAAATAGCTGTTTCTATAACATCAAACCCATTCATTTTTGCATTAACATCCAATACGTTATGGTCTAATTTTATTACCCCATCTATATTAAAGTCTTTAACGGTTCCTTCGTAATCTCCCGCATATTCAACTGTTTTAAACTTATCAAACATCTCCATCCATTCCATTTCTCCAATGTATGGACCTATGTATTTTCTAAATTCTATTGGTGCGGTTTTTAATTCTCCTATGCGGGCTTTTATCTGTAAAAAATTGGCTTCTGTAGGTTCGTCAATATGTAAATCGCCAAAAAAGCGGGTGCTATTCCCCAGGTCTATAATGCAATTTGTTACGTCAAAATGATTTACATAACCATTAAATTCTGCCGAAATTTTAAAGACGTCAAATTTTGGAAATTGCGGTATGTAGGAAATAAATTCATCGCTACTAAATGTAGATTGTTTAAACTCGCCTCTAATATTTACAAGGTTTAAAAAATCATTAAAGTCATTGCCTTTATTGTATTCCAAAACGGCAAATCCATCTACCTCGCTGCCATCAGTTTTAAAATATAAATCCTTAAGCGACATGTATTTTTCTTGGTATGCCGCTTTTGCTCTAAACTCATATAGTGTAAACCTATCTGCATCTTTAAAACTCATGTGCTTTATATCGCCTGATACATAGTCTCCGTCAAGAAAAAACTTGTCCATTTTTATGTTGGCATCTGTAATAAAAATGTTGGTACATGTATCAGTACAACCCAATCTATGCTTGGTGTACGAAAATTGTGAAATATCTATTTTACCAATTTTTAAATAAAAAGCCGGTGCGTTTGGATCTGGCGTTTCTGGGGCAAACTTTTGCAGGAAATAGGCAAAATTAAAAAGGCTGTCCTGGGGATATTTGCGCATATACAGTCTACCATTATTTAAAGACACACTGTTTATTTTGGCTAAATTCTTCTCACCATCAAAACCATTGATGGCAATTTTTAATTTCTGTGCATAGATTAAAGTATCGTTATGATCATCCTCTACAAATACATCTTTTAACTCTACTTTGTTTGGGAAGGTAATGGCCACTTTGGCTATGCTGGCTTTAACATTATACGTTGTGTATAACCAATCTGTAGCTTTAGATGCTAAATAAGTTTGCACACTTGGCAAAAGCAACAACCCTGCTACAACCAAGAGCAATATCAGCAAGGCAATTATGGCCCTCTTTAATATGTTGAGTATTCGTTTAATTTCTTGTTTCTACCATTACCTTTGCGCGCATATGCAGGCAAAAAATGTTTTTATTCTAGCTATAGAGTCATCTTGCGATGATACTTCTGCTGCGGTTATGCAAAACGGCACAGTTTTATCCAATTTAGTGGCCGGTCAGAAAGTACATGAATCCTTTGGTGGTGTGGTTCCAGAGCTTGCATCGCGGGCACATCAGAAAAATATTGTTCCCGTTGTGCATGAAGCGCTAAAAGTAGCAAAAATCGCGCCTGAAAGTCTTAACGCCATCGCTTTTACAAGCGGCCCCGGATTATTGGGTTCTTTGCTTGTTGGAACAAGCTTTGCAAAAAGCATGGCCATGGCGTTGCAAATTCCGCTTATTGATGTTCATCATATGCAGGCACACGTGCTCGCCCATTTTATAGATGATGACAAAATGAAAAAACCGCCCTTCCCGTTTTTGTGCTTAACCGTAAGCGGTGGGCACACGCAAATTGTAAGGGTTAAAAATTATTTCGATCTAGAAATTATTGGCAAAACCATTGACGATGCCGCGGGTGAAGCGTTTGATAAAGCTGCTAAAATTATGGGGCTGCCTTACCCCGGAGGACCTTTAATAGACAAGTATGCGCAACAAGGAAATCCACTAAAATTTACGTTTAGCAAACCGAATATTAAAGGATATGATTACAGTTTTTCTGGATTAAAAACATCTATCTTGTATTTTTTGCAAAAAGCGGTAAAAGAAAACCCTGATTTTATCAAAGATAATTTGGCCGATTTATGCGCGTCTATACAGCAAACCATCATAACTATTTTGCTTAAAAAATTAGAGTTGGCTGCAAAAGAAACCGGCATTAAGCACATCGCACTTGCCGGTGGTGTTTCGGCAAATTCTGGATTGCGCAATGCTTTGTTACAACGAGAAAAAACGCTGGGCTGGACCGCATACATTCCAAATTTTGAATACACCACAGACAATGCTGCCATGATTGGCATTGTTGGGTATTACAAGTTTTTAGACAACAATTTTGCCGATAGCAACGTTGGTGCTCAGGCGAGAATGAGTTGGTGATTTTTTTGAATGATGAATGGTGTTAATACAAACAATGTGAAAACAGAAGGAATTAAAATCATAAAAACAAGTGATAAAGACTGGGTAAGCGCGGCAGTTAAAGCATATACCAAAAAAGTTGAGTTTAACATTGTTGATGATGCCGAACTTGGGCTAAGCGAAAAAGACGTAAAAAGCGCAATGAATTTATTGGCGTTTATGAAGAAAGAACGCAAAATGAGCATTAAAGATATCAGCAGCGTTTTGGTTGGTCTAGGCATTACGGCAGGTGGCATCTGGATTGTTTTAGCCGCCATTGCCGATCCGGAACCTACCTCTAAACTTACCTTACTAATAGCTGGCGGATTAATTTTAGCCATTACCGGAAGCCTAGGCACACTGCGCTCTTTGGGCATTTCTTTTTCTGTTAGCGCCAAAACTTTTGGCGGCAATGAGTTTCATATATCACCAAGCCAAAAAAAAGAAAACCACTAAATGTTGCGTGCGTTTATAGCTTTTGTAAAACTCGCTTGGATTATTCTTTATCAGAATAAAAAAAACACCAGTCGCCTTTTTGCAGAACTTAATAACGTGCTTAAAAAACACGGTTTTACACTCACCGCAACACAAAAAAAACGCATTGCTTTTTATACTGCCCAAAGCGTAATTACCAACCATTGGTTTAGCCAACTTAGAGGTTATAAACCCTCAAAACTTGAAATTAAACATGCGCTCTATTTAGGTGCATTTACCCCCATTGCAGACGATTTGATGGATGGGCAAAACATCACATTTCAAGAATTGGCAACCCAACAAGATGGTGCAACGGCCGATGCGGTTTTGTTTGATTATTTGTATGCCAAACTAGCACCTATTATGGCCGAAAACGCACTTTTTAAATCTTATTTCGAAAAAGCGCACCTTGCCCAAAACCAAAGTTTAAAACAATTACAAAAAGCCCCATTATCGCTTGAACAGCTCAAAGAAATTAGCTACAACAAAGGCGGCTACTACACCCTGCTTTACCGCGCTGTTTTACTTAACCCTTTGTTGCCTCACGAAGAAGAAGCGATCTATCATCTAGGCGCCATAATGCAGCTGCTAAACGATTTGTTTGACCTTCATAAAGATTACCACAACCACGTACAAACCCTGGTTACCAATACACGCAACATCAAATATATACGAGAGCAAGAAGTAGCACTGCGCAACCAATTTTTGCTGCATTTTAAACAACTTTCTTACGCAGAAAAAAACAAAAAACGCGCATTGGCGGCCATTATGGCTATTGTAACCCGTGGCAATGTAGCGCTAGATGATTATGAAAAAATACAAGGCGAGAACCCACACATAGATGTAGCTGCTTACCCACGTAAAACTCTGATTGTAGATATGGAACTGCCCAAAAACGTATGGCGGAATTTGGTGTACACTAATAAATCTATTCGCTAAAGCCTCATTCTTTTATTCACTTTTCTACCTCTTTAAATGAATCTAATAGAGCCATATACCGCATTATAGCGCTTATTTACTATTATTGATGGGATAAACGCAGTTGAGTTTATTCAACCGTTAGCAGCTAGTAAAATCAACTGATTATGAATAAAATTTTATCAATCTTGCTCTTATCCTTACTGATTGTAAGTTGTCAATCAAATCAAAATAAGACAAAGGATACTAAAATTATGGAATCAAGTCCTGTAGATTCCAATTCAAGTGAAAATGAGGATGAGATCAAAGCTGTACTCGATAGGATATTGATTGCTGTTGGAAATAGAAATGTACAAGAACTAAGAGCTTTGAGTTTTGACAAAGCTATAATAGGATACACTTATTTAATGGATGGAGCTTGGTTAAATAAAGAGTTATTGATAGAAGATTATTTAAGCAATATCTCAGAGCTTGAGAATCCAAAACCATTTTCAGAAACAGCAATTGAGTACAACATCTCAGTAACTAATGGCCGTTTGGCCACTGTAAAATTGCCCACGGTAATATCACATTTTGGAGTTGCCCAAACGGAGGAAGTAAATCATGTAATCATGATGAAAGATAAAGACCAATGGAAACTCTTGAGTATTGCGTGGACTGTGCATAAAATTCCTGAGGACGAAAAAGAATACGATCTGAATTTATTTGCAGAAGGTTATGCGCAAGTCTGGGGAAGTAATAGACCCGAGTTTGTTGCTATGTTTTTTGCGGAAGACGGTATATTAATGGTAAATGATGGAGAACCTGCTGTTGGGAGAAATGCAATTGCAAATGTTGCTAAAGAATTTATGGACGCTTTTCCTGACATGATTGTTTCAATGGATAGTTTGGTAACTAAAACCAACAATACACGATTCTATTGGACACTTACGGGAACAAATAATGGGCTTAACGGAACTGGAAATAAAGTAAGCATTAACGGATTTGAAGAATGGACTTTTAAAAAAGATGGATTAATTCAAGAATCAAAAGGCCATTTTGACAACAAAAAACATGAGAGACAACTTAAATACGGAACAGATAGAGAATAATTGCTGCCAACAACCGCAGCCTATGCACAACTATTTTCAATGTATCGGGAATCGATAATTCAGCAATTAATTAATTGAACTAAAGCCTATTAAGGCAGTGTTTATATAGGCTAGCCTAGAACTATAATAAAATAAATGATGAAAATAATCCTCTCGTTTTTAGTCGGAGTAATTTTAACAGGACAAGCTTTTGCGAGATGTTCATCACATGGAATATGGACGTACCCGAAAAATGGAATACTTAAGCAAAACTCATGGATTATAGTTGAAGGTTACGCTACAAGTCAGAAAATCATTAACTCTCTTAATCAAGATTACCCTGTTTATCTTGAAAGTGAAGGACATAAAGTAAAGCTGAATGTAAAAAACGTTTACAAGGGACAGTATCAACTCACCCAAGCAATATTGGAACCAAATGAAAAGCTAATCGCAGGTCGAACCTATTTTTTGAAAATAGACAACTTAGACAAAGATGAAAAAACACTATTGACAATCTGGAACTCTGAAACGAATAAAAATGAACCCATAACTTGGAAAATTGATGGAGGAACAGACACAGAAACACCTGTGCTTAAAAATCAACCCGAATTAGTGGATAAAAGCTTTATCCACTATGGTTGCGGCCCTGCAGTTAAAGCAGACTTTAAAATTCGAGCAAAAGACGAATCTGATGTCTTGGTTAAAACTGAACTTGTAGACTTAGAAAGTGGTGAATCCACAACATAAATTTTAGTTTTAAACAACTCGAAAACATTAAGCATAGGACATGGAATGTGTTCTGGTGCTTTTAACTATAAAGAGAAAGGCAAATACAAAGTGAGGTTCAGCTTGATGGATATTTGTGGAAATGAAAACAACACTTGGACCACTTGGGTTGAGTTTGACAGTCCATTCGAAGAATATTAAAAAATAAAAACGGTGGCTAGCTATACCTAGTTTTGGCTTCCGCCAATGCGCGTTTAAAAAAGTTAGGTTTCTTACCTTCACAGATTCCTAAACGTTAAAACCAAATTAACCATGAAGAAAAAGAATTCCATTACCGCAAATTTCTTGTTCTTAATCTTCGTATTTCTTGCGGTGGCTTGTGGTTCTAATAAATCAAATAGCCAACGTGTAACTGGCATATACGAGAGTAAATCTCATACTTCGTTTCAGCGGGCCTGGTATAACATAAAAACCGAGACACTTTTTGCAACAGGCACCACACTCACACTTAATGAAGATAGCACGTTTAATCTAACTACATGTGGCAACATCATTGATGGCAAGTGGACTTTTGACAGTGATTCTGTATATCTCTATGCCCATAGTAATAAATGGCGAATTGACAGTTTGCAACAATTCGGATTTCACGGCAAATGGCCTACTGTTTCTGAAAGACCTATAACTTATTATAGAAAAAAGCCTGGGGAATTGCAATCCATATCGCATTCTAATTCGGGGAAAAAGAAACGATTTCTAAAAGAGCTTGTTAAAAAAACCGCAAACAAGAAATAAAACACCTCCCAAGTGTTTGTGTTTTTAGCTGTTTTCATTCGTTTTTATTATTTACTATCACTTTATAAATCTTATCCTAACTTCATCCCTTTGATTTTATTTAGTCACCCCTTTGTATAAACCAAATGTTTGACCCTATCATTACATTATTGATTGAATTAGGAATTCTTAGTGCTGACTATAAACACCAGAATAATGTACGGAAACAAGAACGCACGGATGGTAAGAAAAGAACATTTTCCAAATGATTAACCTATGAATTGGATCCTTTTAATAATTGCAGGACTTTTTGAAGTTGCCTTTGCGGCTTGCCTAGGAAAAGCAAAAGAAGCAACAGGAATAGAAACTACATATTGGTACATAGGGTTCTTGGTTTGCCTAGGAATAAGCATGTTGCGTCTTGTAAAAGTGACCCAACAACTGCCCATTGGAACCGCATACGCAGTTTGGACAGGAATTGGTGCTGTAGGCACAGTTTTGATTGGTATTTTTATTTTTAAAGAACCGGCAACCTTTTGGCGGCTTTTTTTCATCACAACCTTGATTGCTTCAATCATCGGGTTGAAAGTAGTTTCTCATTAAAAACGGACTGAAAAATAAAACACATCCTACCAGTCACAGTAGCTTAGGTACAACTCTACTTGCCGTAAAAATCCAACTACACAAAAGACTGTTTCGTGTGGCTTTTATGTACGCTAGCCTAAAACTACCAAAGAGTTTATTCGCTATTATTGATAGAATAAACGCAATTGTGTTTAAATTGAAGTTACGCATACATAAAAACAGAACATGAAAATCGCAGTTACAGCAGCAAACGGACAATTAGGAACTTCCATTGTTAAGGAATTAAGAAAGCAAATTGGTGAAGAGAATGTAATTGGGATTGTTAGAACACCTGAAAAGGCTGACCACCTTGGTATTGAAATAAGAAAAGGGGATTACAATAGCCGTGAAGATTTTAATAAAGCCTTAAAAGGTGTTGATTCTGTTCTATTAATTTCAGGTATGGATGACCCTCAAAAAAGGATTCAGCAACACAGAAATGTAATTGAAGCTGCCAAACAAAATGGCGTCAGAAAAATAGTCTATACCAGCATCATTGGTGACGAAGAAAAAACCGCCTTTAGCCCAATAGTAAAAAGCAACCGTCAGACTGAAAACGATGTCAAGGATTCGGGTTTAAATTGGGTAATTGGAAGAAATGGAATTTACATTGAACCCGATCTTGAATATCTGGATACTTATGTAAAAGAAGGTGAGATTAGAAACTGTGCAGGTGATGGAAAGTGTGGTTATACGAGCAGGGGAGAATTAGGTTTTGCTTATTCGCAATTACTACTTCAGGACAAACACAACGGACAGACCTATAATTTAGTAGGTGAACCAATCTCACAAACCCAATTAGCTGAACAAATTAATCAGGTATTTAATACCTATTTAACTTACAACTCAGTTGCGGTAAAGGCCTATGAGATAGAAAGAAAAGAAGAATTAGGGGATTTTATAGGAACTGTTATTGCCGGCATTTATAATGGCATTAAGATTGGTGTAAATGATGTGAAATCTGATTTTGAAAAAGCAACGGGAAGGCCTCATAAGTCTACCATAGTGATTATGAAGGAATTTAAAGACAATTAAAAATATTATTCCCTACAACACCTTTTCGCAATAATCTTCGGGATACTGCGTATACACCTACCCAATCAACGATTCTAAATATAAGCGCTCTACCTTTTCGCGTGCCCAAGGGGTTCTGCGCAAAAATTTTAAACTCGATTTAATAGACGGATTTTCTTTAAAACAGCGCACGTTTATGCGGCTAGATAAACCTGTCCAGCCATAATCTTCCACCAGCGCTTCTAGCATATCGGCCAGTTTTACTCCGTGCAAGGGGTTGTTGGGTTGTTTCTCTACACTCATGTTACATACGTTCTGGACAAGAAATGCCAATTAAGTCCATGGCACGTTTTATTATTTCGGCCACTTGGTTTGCAATTTCTAATCGGTACGCGTTTAGGTTCTCATCTTCGGAGCCTAAAATGGTAAAGTTTTGATAATAGCTGTTAAACATTTTTACCAATTGGTATGCGTAACTAGCTACTTCAGATGGGCTAAAATTTTGTGCCGCCTCGTGTATAATTGCTGGAAACTGAGACATCTCTCTAAACAATTCTAGCTCTTCTTTTTCAGGTTTTATGGCATCCCATTGCAAGGCCGGCATTTCTCCAGCTTTGCGTTTTAAACTTTGTATACGCGCATATGCATATTGTATAAACGGCCCGGTGTTGCCATTAAAATCAATCGATTCTTCTGGGTTAAAAACCATGCGTTTTTTGGGGTCTACTTTTAAAATAAAATATTTTAAAGCAGCCATTCCAATCATGGTATTTAAGCGGCTTTTATAGTCTTCATCAAAGCCATCTAGCTTGCCTAATTCTTCGGAGGTTTCTTTGGCCGAGGTAATCATTTGCGCAATTAAATCGTCTGCATCTACAACGGTGCCTTCTCTACTTTTCATTTTGCCGCTAGGTAAATCTACCATGCCATAACTTAAATGGTGCAGTTGATCGGCCCATGAATAACCAAGCTTTTTTAAGATTAAAAACAAAACTTTAAAGTGATATTCTTGCTCGTTTCCTACCACGTAGGTAAGGCTATCAATGTTGTATTCTTCAAATCTAGAAATGGCTGTGCCAATATCTTGCGTCATATACACCGATGTGCCATCGCTGCGCAAAACAATTTTTTCATCTAAGCCATCTTCGGTTAAATCTATCCAAACCGAACCATCTTCGCGTTGATAAAATACACCCTCTTTTAATCCTTTGGCTACATTTTCTTTACCTAAAATATAGGTTTCGCTTTCATAGTAGTTTTTATCGAAGCTAACACCAAGCGCGTTGTATGTTTGGTCGAAACCCGCATAAACCCATAGGTTCATGGTTTTCCAGAGGTTTACAACTTCTTGGTCTCCGGCCTCCCACTTAAGCAACATTTGCTGTGCTTCTTGCATAAGCGGAGCCTTTTTAGCGGCTTCTTCTTTGGTTGCTCCGGCCTCAATCATGGCAGCCATTTCGGCCTTGTAGGCTTTATCAAAAGCAACGTAATATTTCCCAACTAGGTGGTCGCCTTTTAATCCGCTTGACGTTGGCGTTTCTGCATTGCCAAACTTTTGCCACGCCAACATGCTTTTGCAGATGTGTATGCCCCGATCATTTATTACCTGCACCTTTTCTACTTTACGGCCTGTAGCTTCTATAATTTTAGATACCGAGTAACCCAATAAATTGTTTCTAATATGCCCCAAATGCAACGGCTTGTTTGTGTTTGGCGAAGAATATTCTACCATTACACTGGGCTTGGTTGGGTCTATTTTAGTAATTCCAAAATCTGCATTGTTTACAATTTCTTTAAACTTGTTTACCCAATAGTTCGGGTTTATTGTAATGTTTAAGAAACCTTTTACGGGTTGAAATGCCGATACCAAATCAGACTGATTGATAAGCGCTTGGCCTATTTCTTCGCCTGTTTGTTCGGGGCCTTTTTTAGAAAACCTCAACAGCGGAAAAACCACCAGGGTAATATCGCCTTCAAACTCTTTTCGGGTGGCCTGAAACTCTAAATTTTGTGGTTTTACTTGATATAATTTCTCTATGATTTCTTCAACTACCGGTAAAAGTATTTCTTGAATTTGCATGTTTTGCAGGTAATGGATGTATGATTATTTCTTTTTCTCTAAACTAGAAACGGTATTCTCTAAAATGCGAAATGCAGCTTCGCCCATGGCATTTTTCTTATCATCTAGCATGGGATTTATTTCTGTCATTTCCATGCAGCATAGTTTGGGTTCTTGGCTAAAAGCGTTCATAAAAGCAATAGCTTCTTCTAAAAACAAACCATCAGGTACAGGAGTGCCGGTACCAATGCTTACCGAAGTATCCATACTATCTACATCAAAACTCACGTAAATAATATCGCAATCTTTTAGTTTTTCTAATGATTGGTTTACAATTTCTTGCACGCCTTGCTTTCTTACTTCGGCCACTTTAAACACGTGCATGCCGTGTTTTTTAATCAAGAAATCTTCTGGATGTTCTGTATCTCTTAAGGCTATAAAAACTATATCGCTAGCAATTACGCGTTGTCTTTGGCCTTTTAATTTATTCCATTGCAACACGGTGTCTTCGGTAACATCATGCACTTTACAATCTATATTATCATCAGCAATGGCGGTTGCTAGCGGCATGCCGTGCATATTGCCGCTTGGCGATGTATAAGGCGAGTGTAAATCTGCATGAGCATCAATCCAAACCACACCAAGGCGCTTGTTTGGAAATGCTTGTTTTATCCCTGCTATTGTAGCACCACCGTTGCTATGGTCTCCAGAAATTACAAACGGAAAATTGTTGTCTTCTAGCGTTTCTGCAACCTTGGCCGATAGTCTGCGGTACATTTTTACAATACCTTCTATACGCTTACCAAAAGGGTTGTTAGAGTGTGCGTAAAGCAAATCATTAACATCTTCTACGTGCTCTATTTTGTTTTCTAAAAAGAACCTAGGGTTTGATGTAAATGAAGCCGCTTGTAAAGCTTTTAATCCAGCGCTAGAACCACGTGTTCCGGCACCAAGCTCGCTCATTGAAGAAATTATTTGTACCATATTTATAAGAAATATTAAGTGGGTAAAAGTAAATAGGTCAATTGAATAATTTATAAAGAAATTACACTAGAAAAACATCACAAAGCATTAAAAATCTCCTTGATTTCTTCTGCGCTCTAATTTAGCATCTTTAAAGCTGCTTGCTTTGATATTAATACCAATCATATAACTTTGGTTAAAACCAAACGGCACCCAATTTATGCGCAATTCCCAGCAGTGTAAATCTCGTACAATGTTTAATTGGGTATACGTAATTTCTTTTCTTACTAAATCATAACCCGTACTTAACGTTACATGCCAATTGGGTGTAGGATCAAACGTTGTGTTAAAACCCAGAGCGTGTGTAGAAACCACAGCCGTTAAATCTGGTTTTGTAATTTGATAATTATAGTTGATGTCAATATTCCAGGGCATGTTAAACTCCATGTAGTCTGTAATTTTGTAGTAATTGATGTCATCTTCCTCTAACCCCAGTGTTGATTTATTCTCTTTCTTTTTTCGTTCTACGCCAATATTGCCAGACCACCCCATATTGATGGAGAAGTTTGAATTTGTATTGCGGGCAAGTTTACCATTTACATCTAATGCCGATTTATTTACGCGCTCATCTAGAGCTGGATCATATCCATAAAAATCAAATACCCCTTGATATGTTAATTGAACTCTATTGCTAAGAACGCTGCTTTGAGCAATTACACCAAGAGGCGCCCAATTAAACTCTTCGGCAAACATGTTATAGCTCGTATTAAAATTCAACCTATCCAATATTTTCACTTTTCTCTCACCCGTAGAGTCCTTATTGCTGCGCACCTTCATTTCTAAATTATTTCCTAACCCAAAATTGATCAACCCACTTTCGCCAGAACTAGAACCACCGTATAAATATTGATTGTATCTACTAAAAACTTTTTCTACACCTGCCGTATCTGTAACACGTTGGTATGATCCCCAAAAATCTTTCGAGTAATCAGGTCTAAAGCTTAACCCAATGCTGGGCGTCATCATGTGCCGTATGGCTTTTATTTTACCTCTTTTGTACACAAATGTTCCATACACCTTGGTAGAAAGATCTACGTTGGCAGAGAATTCATTCGTCATAGAAAAACCCGCAAGCGTATCTACAATTAAATTATTGTTGGCATCATACTTATAATCTAGTTTGCTGGGATACCATTTAGAAACATAGTTAATGCTCGGGCTCAATGAGAGATGCGTAAAAATTCTTTCGTTAGTAGAAATGTTTACCGAGTGGCGCATACCGGTGCGCAAGGTGTTTCCAATATTTTCATTGCCATCGGCCAAAGAATCATAGTTTGCCCTCATTTGCGCCTCTGTAGACATGGAGTAGTTTGTCCCAATTCTTTCGTACCACTTTTTGCTACCTACGCGGTTTTTTTGCTCAAAAGGAAAAATACGCGACATGTTGAACGAAACTTTTGGAAGCGATAATGTGAAATCTTTAGAAATGTTGTTTTGCGAATGATAAGCACTGGCAGCCAATGAGAAAGGTGTACCCAACCATTTTTTATCTAAACTTACAGATGATGTGGTGGTGTTTTGCAAATAATCGTTGGCATCTGTAGTATTAAATTTATTAAACGATGGGTTTGCTAAATCTACAGAGGCAGAAAAACGCAAATCTGGTCTAGCCTTTGCATCTTGCCGATGAGACCACCTTACCCTAAAGTCTCTCGAGTTTGTATACTGGTCAAAATCTTCGTATCGCGGGTCTCCAATTATGGTGTGGTTGTATCTAAATTGTAAATCGCCATTATACCTGTAGCGCTTTTTATAATTGCTTCTAGCTTGCATTCCCCATCCTCCTCTCGAGTAAATTTCTCCTGTTAAGGTCAAGTCGTAGTAATCGCTCAAAGCAAAATAATAGCCACCATTAACAAGCCCAAACCCTTTTCCTTCGTGCTGATTAAAGGTAGGAATGATAAAACCCGAAGCGCGCTTATCTTGAGCTGGGAAAATACCGAATGGTAAAATTACTGGCGTTGGCACATCAGCCACTTGCAGCATAGCCGGACCGGTAACAATTCGCTTGCCTATAATGGCCTTTGCCTTGTTGGTGGCTATATAAAAGTGAGGATGTTTTTTGTTACATGTAGTAAACGCTGTGCCTTTGATGTAGAACACTTCTTCACTTTCTCTTTTAATAATATCACCATGCAAATAACTTTCGCCTTCTCTGGTAATTACCGTTTTAATAAGTGCTTTATTGCTAGAGAAATTATATCTAATCTCATCCGTAACATAGGTATCTTCACCTTGTTTAAAAATGGGCTGTTGCACAATGTTTCCCGCACTATCTTCTATACCACGCGCATAAACTTCATTTTTAAGCCAATCTAACTCTATGTATCCAGCATCCAACGTAATATTTCCGTAGTCTATGTGGGCTTGGTTATATAAATAAGCTTTGTTTTCTAATACATTTATTGGAATACTATCTTGGGCATAATAGTTGACAAGGTCTTCTAAAACAGAGGCAGAAATGAGCGTATCTTTGGTTTTAGTTGAATCTGAAATGGCATTTTCCAATTTGTCTTGGGTGCCCGTAATCACAGAGTTCATCATATTAAAAGCAGCTTTGGCAGCCTTATTCCCGCTGGTATCTGCAGGGTTTGTAGGTTGCTTACCTCCCTCTTGCGCAAAAGCTAAAAAAGGAAATACAAAAGCTAGCGTTAATAACTTGTATAGCCAATGGTTATGCTGCACCAAGTCTGATATTATTTTTGTGTTGAATTTGGCGCCAAAACTAAACAAAATTCAAGCGGATAAAGCGTTTTGAAACCAATTGCATCATTAGATTTTTAGAATGAAGAATTTAGTAAATCAACATATTTTTAGATTAGCCTTTTTAACGCTCTTAATTGGATTTATATTACCCAATATAGCAGGTGTATCCAATAAGGGTGCAGAAAAAGGAAGAGTAAAGCGCATTGTTATAGATGCCGGCCATGGCGGTAAGGATACCGGCAATTTAGGCACGGGGCGCTATAAGCACAAAGAAAAGCACATTAGCTTAGAAGTAGCACTAATGGTGGGCAATTACATTAAAGAGTATTTGCCAGATGTAGAAGTTATTTATACCCGAGATAGTGATGAATTTGTTGGATTAAAAGAGCGTGCAGCTATGGCTAACAGAGCTGATGCCGACCTGTTTTTATCTATACACTGCAACGCACATACTAGCGGCAATGCATACGGTACAGAAACTTTTGTGATGGGGCTTACCCGAGAAAAAGCAAATTTAGACATCGCCAGAAAAGAAAACTCTGTAATCTTTTTAGAAGATGATTATGAAACTACCTACGAAGGTTATGATCCTAATGATCCGCAAGGCGCCATAATGGCCTCGCTTACCTCAAACACGTATTTAGATCAGAGCGCACTGCTTGCTAAATATATTCAAGATCAATTTAGAGAGCGTGTTAATAGGCACGACCGTGGCGTTAAACAAAGCGTTTTATACGTACTAGATTTTTCGGCAATGCCAAGTGTTTTAATTGAACTTGGTTTTTTAACCAACAAAAAAGAAGAAGACTTTTTAAATACCAAAAATGGCAAAGAGTTGATGGCATCTGCTATTTACCGTGCGTTTAGAGATTACAAATTAGAGCGAGATGAGCTTTATAACGTAACCCATACAACTGCACCAGATACCGAAATTGCCGATAAAATTGAGCCTAATAAAACACCTGAAAAAAAACCTGCAGAAATTGAAGCTCCCGCGGAGGTGATTGCCGAAATACAAGAATCGGAGAACGAGGTTGTTTACAAAATACAAATTGCAACATCGCAAAATGATTTGCCTTTGGTACCGCAAAACTTTAATGGCCTAAACAAGATAGAAATGTATAAAGATTACAAACTTTATAAATATACTTACGGCCGTTTTACAAGCTTTAAAGAAGCAACCAATGCCATGCCTTTGGTAAAAGAAAAAGGATTTAAAGACGCATTTATTGTTGCTTTTTACAAAGGCGAACGGATTGATATTAATAAAGCTATTGAAATCCAACCTTAGCCTTATTTTTGCTAAATAAACTCACTACATGGCATTACAAATTTCTAAAGAATTTAAAGTCGGATTTTTCATCGTTTTGGCCATCGCCATACTTTATTGGGGATTTAATTTTTTAAAGGGCAACGATATTTTTGCATCAGGAACTTCATTTTATGCTGTTTATAACAATACGGAAGGATTAACTCCTGCTAAAGCCGTACAAATAAATGGCTACCAAGTTGGTCTCATTGATAAAATTTACTTTCACCCAGATAAAAGTGGCCGATTGGTTGTGAAAATAAAAATGCAAGAAGAATATCCCATTCCAACCAATACCAAGGCACTCATCCACTCTAGCGGGTTACTGGGAGAGAAAAACATTCAACTAATCTTAGGTACTTCTACCGATTATGCCGTGAATGGTGATACACTTTTGTCTGGTACTGAGGAATCTTTAACAGACGCTGTAAATGCGCAAGTAGCCCCCATCAAAGCCAAAGCAGAAAAACTATTGGGATCTTTAGATACAGCCGCTACTTTATTAACCGGCTTTTTAAACGAAGAAACAAGAGATAATTTTAAACAATCTTTTGAGAGCTTGAATAGAACCTTTATGAATTTGGAGAAATCCTCAACACTAGTTGAGGCGTATCTTCAAAATAACGAACAACATTTCAATAGCTTTATGGCCAACCTCTCTTCTATAAGTGCCAACTTAAAAAGCAACAATGAAAATATTACCAAAGTTTTAGGTAACCTATCGTCAATAACAGATAGTATACAAAAAGCAAATATTACCGAAACATTCTTAAAAGTGAATCATGCGGTTGCACAGTTAGACGAAGTTTTTTCTAAAATTAACTCGGGCGAAGGTTCTTTAGGAGAATTGGTTAATGATCCCGCACTTTACAACAATTTAGAAGATGCTACTTTTTCTTTAAATAGGCTCTTGTTAGATATTAAATACAATCCAAACAAGTATCTACAGTTTAGCGTTTTTGGGTCTAACAAAACCTATTCTGATGATGAAATTGCCGAAATTGAAGAAGAGTTAAAAAGGCAAAAAGAACTGAAAAATAATTCTGATAAAAAATAAGGCCAATGCTAACATATCTACCCAACATTGTTTTTCTGATTGTCCTCGTAGGCGCCTTTTATCTATTCTTTAAAAATGTATCTAAGATTAGGCGCAATATTTTTTTAGGAAAGGATATTGATAGAACAGACCGAAAAAATGAACGTTGGAAAACCATGTTCCGCGTAGCACTTGGCCAAAGTAAAATGACGGTGCGCCCCATTCCAGGAATTTTGCACATCATTGTTTATGCTGGGTTTTTGCTCATTAACATAGAAGTTGCTGAAATTATTATTGATGGCATTTTTGGTACGCACCGCATATTTGCCGAACCCTTAGGTGGCCTTTACACCGCAGCCATTCACTTTTTCGAGATTTTGGCTGTGTTGGTTTTGGTATCATGCGTAATCTTTTTAATTCGTAGAAACGTGCTAAAAATTGGCCGTTTTCAAAGTGCCGAAATGAAAGGTTGGGCCTTTAAAGATGCAAACAACATTCTCTTTATAGAAATCGCGCTGATGCTGGCTTTGTTGATGATGAATGCCGTTGAAGCCAATTTTACAGATCATGAATCTCAACAATTTGTCATAAGCAGCTTGCTTGCCCCACTGTTTAGCGGGCTAGACCAAGGCTCTTTGCACTTTTTAGAGCGCTTTTTCTGGTGGATTCATATTCTCGGCATTCTTGCTTTTCTCAACTATTTACCCTTCTCCAAACATTTCCACATCATCTTGGCTTTCCCCAATACGTGGTATAGCAATTTAAATGCAAAAGGGCGCTTTGACAACATGAAAAGCGTAACAGACGAAGTAAAAATGATGCTTGACCCATCTGCAGACCCTTATGCTGCTCCGCCTGAAGCCGACCCCAATGCCGCACCACAAAGGTTTGGAGCCAAAGATGTTACTGACCTTAGTTGGGTGAATTTAATGAATGCCTATAGCTGCACAGAATGCGGACGTTGTACCAGCGAATGTCCAGCAAACATAACAGGCAAAAAGCTTTCGCCACGCAAAATAATGATGGATACGCGCCACAGGCTTGAAGAAGTGGGCGCCAATATGGACAAAAACAAAGGAGAATTTAAAGATGATGGCAAAGCACTTTTAGACGATTACATCACCCGCGAAGAACTTTGGGCTTGCACCAGCTGTAACGCCTGCGTACAAGCCTGCCCTGTTAATATAGACCCACTAAACATTATTGTGCAAATGCGCCAATATTTAGTGATGGAAGAAAGTGCAGCACCGCAAGAACTTAATATGATGATGACTAATGTTGAAAACAATGGTGCTCCGTGGCAATTCGGCCAGATGGATAGAGCGAATTGGATTAACGAATAATTTCTAACCTCATGACCGAAAAAGCTGATAATTTACTAAAGGAAGCCACAGAAAACGGACAAAAAATTAGTCCCGTTTTGCCTGCTCACATCAAAAACTTTTTAATTGATATTGATGGAACAGTGTGTGATGACATCCCCAATGAGGAACCCGAACGCATGGCTACATGTGCCCCATATCCAGATGCAATAAAAATTTTAAATGGCTGGTATGATGAAGGTCATATCATTACTTTTTTCTCTTCTCGATTAGAAGAACACAGAGAAGTAACAGAAAAATGGTTAACCGATTCGGGTTTTAAATATCACGGACTATTGTTAAACAAACCTAGAGGCGGCAATTACCATTGGGTAGACAACCATATAGTTAGAGCAACCCGGTTTAAAGGCAAGTTTACAAATCTGGAAGAACGAGAAGAAACCATACAAGTATTTAAAGAAGATTAAGTGAAAAAGTTTTTTTACATAACTTTTCTTATGGCCGTTCTTGCATGCTCCAACAGCACAGAATTCTATTATCCAGTTAGCGATTTAGCGGCAAGTTTTATTCCCGCTAACCAAGATTCTGTACTCTTTACATCAAGCAATTTAGATTCTAGCTATTTAATTTACTACCCTTACTCAACAAGCAAAGTAAACTCCGATAACGTAGAATACGAGCGCATACAACAAAGAGCAACCTGTTTTGGCTGCCCCTTTTATTTATCCTATATGCTCAATGCTGGTCAGCCAGAAATTGATAGCGTAGGAAAATCTTCAAAAACAGATGTGTTGTTACTCGCTAGTACAACATCAACCTACCAACTAAATATTGGTACAAAGGCAATTTCAGGAAATCTGTACTTCTTAGATTCTTTATTAAAACCAGATAGCACCTATATTTTTAATGTTTATACAGATAGTTCGCAATTCTTTTTCACCCAAACAGAGGGCATAGTGGGCTACAAAAACAACAACAATTGGTACTTTAAAACAAATTAAACATGGCAGAGCAAATTCAAGTGCCTACAATGGCAGAAATGATGGCAAAAGGCGAAATCCCAGAAGTACTATTTTGGGTAGGTTGTGCCGGTAGTTTTGATGATAGAGCTAAAAAAATCACAAAAGCTTTTGTTCGAATTTTAAACAATGCCCAAGTAAAATTTGCCGTTTTAGGTACCGAAGAAAGTTGCACGGGCGACCCCGCAAAAAGAGCTGGAAACGAGTTTACCTTCCAAATGCAAGCCATGATGAACATCCAAGTATTGGATGGTTATGAAGTAAAGAAAATTGTTACCGCTTGTCCGCACTGCTTTAACACACTTAAAAACGAATACCCCGAATTGGGCGGAAATTACGAAGTTGTTCACCATACACAATACATCAATAGTTTGTTGGCAGAAGGCCGATTAAGCATTTCTGGAGGTTCTTTTAAAGGCAAGAAAATCACCTTTCACGATCCTTGCTATTTGGGCCGTGCAAACAATGTTTTTGAAGCGCCAAGAAGCTTAATAGAAAAACTTGATGCCGAATTGGTAGAAATGAAACGCTGCAAAACGCGCGGATTATGCTGCGGAGCTGGTGGCGCACAAATGTTTAAAGAGCCCGAAAAAGGCAACAAAGACATCAACATAGAGCGTACCGAAGAAGCTTTAGAAACGCAACCAAACGTTATTGCAACCGGCTGCCCCTTCTGCAATACCATGATGACCGATGGCGTAAAAAACAAAGAGCGAGAAGGCGATGTGC
Source organism: Bacteroidia bacterium (assembly GCA_030424545.1). Classification (GTDB taxonomy): domain Bacteria; phylum Bacteroidota; class Bacteroidia; order Flavobacteriales; family Schleiferiaceae; genus JAUHWL01. The sequence continues at coordinate 120,347 of JAUHWL010000003.1, read as the reverse complement.
AAGTGCTGGATGTGGCTGAGTTGATAGCGAACGCAGAGGAACTTTGAGAAAAATTATTCTCTACATAGCCACAAGCCTAGATGGTTATATTGCTGAGAAAGATGGCGGACTCGATTGGCTTGAAAAATATCCGCACATAGAAGGCGAAGATTACGGTTACGCAGAGTTAATGCAGCGCATAGACACGACCTTAATGGGTTCTGGCACTTTTAAAATTCTTGAAGAATTTAAAGGCCCCTTCCCCTATCCAGTCACAAAAAACTACATTTTTACAAGCCAAAACAAACAGAGCAAACACCCCGTAGTCTTTGTAAAAGAAAATGCAAGTGAATTTGTAAAACGCATTAAACAAACTTCGGGTAAAGCAATTTGGCTGATTGGTGGCGGAAAACTAAACACAACACTTGCCAATGCGGGGTTGATTGACGAAATCATCCTCACACAAATCCCTGTATTTTTGGGTGAAGGAATTCCTGTTTTGGGAGCGTTAGAAAAGCCGCTAACCTTTAACAAGCAAACTTGGAAAAGCTATAAAAATGGCGTAGCGCAGTTTGTTGGGAAAGTAGCTTTGTAAATTTATTTCAGGTGCTGGTCCAACAAATAAATCATCGCGCCCATGGCTGCACAACCTAATTCTAATTCGCGCTGATTTACAGCTTCAAAAACATCAGCTGCTGTGTGGTGGTATTTAAAATATTCTTGGGAGTTAATGCTCAATCCCAATTGCACCATGTCTGGATAAAAATCTCGTAATGGGCCAATATCTACGCCACTGTAGCCCTCTTTAAACGTATATAACTGAAAATCTTTTTGCAAGGGTTTCGCAATCTTTTGCACAAACTCAACCTGCTTTTTGGTACCGCGAACATCAAAGCCCAAGGGTAAAAACCCGCCTCTATCGCTTTCTAAAGCTGCTACGTGATTTTCGTTGTTGGCCTTGGCCATGGCCGCATAGGTTTTACCGCCAAAGTTGCCGTTTTCTTCGTTCATAAAAAGTACACAACGCAGCGTATGCTCTGGCTTGTAGCCCAATTCTTTTAAAATGCGGAGTGCCTCAATGCTATGCACAATGCCTGCGCCATCATCATGGGCGCCTTCTCCAACATCCCAACTATCTAAGTGGCCACCAAAACTTATTATTTTATCTGTCTTGCCAGTCATCTCACCAATCACATTGTAAGATGTATCGTTATCATACCAGCGGCAATCCATTTCCATTTTTATGCTTAGTTGCCCCTGTTTGCTCCAGGCTTCTATTTGGTTACAATCTGCCGTACTTATGGCTGCTGCGGGAATTTTCTTAAAGGCATCATCATACCCAAAAGAACCAGTATGCGGATGATCATCAACCTCTGAAGCCAAGCTACGAATTACCAGCCCTGCTGCACCTAGTTTTTGTGCTTCTTTGGGTCCATTCCAGCGTTGGGCACCGCATTGGCTGTAGCTATCAAACGTGCGAATATTGGCCGCATTAAACGCCTCGCCCAAATACACCACTTTGCCTTCTACTTCGGCCCTGCTCATTTTTTTCAATTCATCAAGCGTTTCCAACACCAGTAATTCGGCATCCATCATTCCATTTGTTCCCACCGATCCACCTAACGCCAAAATGTTAATCTTAAAATATTCGCCAGAAGTATTTAAAACCCATGCCGCCTCTTTGGTACCTCGCTCCCAATGGGGCACCTCTATGGGTTGCAGATAAACCGTATCAAAATTGTATTTGGTAAGTACTTGTTTGCCCCAGTAAACCGCCATTTCGGCTTCGGCAGAACCGGTAATTCTATTCCCAATTTCTTTGCACAAATAGCGGAGGTTTTCGTAGGACTCTCCATTATTTAATGCCTCATCATATATTTTTCTAATAAAAGTAGAATCTGTTTGGGCGGATATGGTAAGACTGCTAAAAAATGCAAGGAATAGCGTGTAAAAAATACTTTTCATTTTGGGAAGAGATAAAATATAAAAAGAAAATCAGTTTAATTTTTTTTGTTTTAGTCGGGTGTAATTTTACTAAAAAAGAATTTGAATAATCGTCCGCCATGATAACCAAAATTCTACTCAACCACCCATATAGACTTTGTTGTAATCACATTGCTTTTATTCCCCGCCCTATCTACAACATAGATGCTGTAACTTAGTTTTTCGGCTGAACTTAAATCTGTAATAAATGTATTTGAAATACTAAAATTTAGATTTCCGTTTATAGGAACTTTGCTGCCCCCCGGAACCAATTGTTTAATTCTGTATGTGTAACGCACACCAATGCGCGTATCTGTCACAATCAAATTGTCATCATCGGTATCATTCTCTCCTAAATCTCCATTACCATCTTTATAATTTAGACTAAAGAAGATGGAATCTGTAAATTGAACCACTGTATCTGGGCCAAAGGCAACAAGGCTAATTTCTGGCACTTCACTAATTGGAAAATCTTCTTTGCATGAAGAAATGCTTACTACTGTTAATAATATGAGTAAAAAAGAAAACGCAATCTTTCTAATTAGCTCACTATGTTTTGGTGTTCTTTTCATTATTGAATAATAAACGATGCATTTTCTTTATACCAATATTGCGAGTCGTTTCTGGGAAATTCCGATACCGTTGGGCTATCTGTATCCTGCACAAAATACCTGAAATACAGTTGTGTGTTGCTTGGAAAGTTTGCCGTGTTTAAACTAGCTACCCAAAATTTTCCACTTAAATATGTGGCTTGAATAGTTTGAGCATTTGTAAAATCATCTCGTATCAAAGAAACTTTTAACTCATTTACTAGTAAGTTCGGAGCAGCAGTGCTATCATCCTCTACCGAAATTACAACTGAAAAAGTTGATGGCATAGAAACAAAAAACGGAGAAGACCACCCAGACAGGCGATTGGTATCAATCCGATCATTATTTGAATTATAAGCCACAAAGTAATTTACGGTTGGGGGTTTATTGGGAAAAACAGAAACATTTCCATTTAAATCTTTAGCACCATCCGTAATCCATCCGTAAACCCACAATAATTCTTGCTGCGTTAACTCTGGTGCATACAAGGGCATTTTGCCTAAATTTTGGTCGGCAGTAATAAGTCGCTCTACCAACCAACTGTCTTTAATATTACCGGGAATTACTCTGTACTTAAAACTGTTTTGCGCATTGTTTTTTATTACTGGCTGATACACAAGTGAATTGTAAGTGCTTTGAACCGTTCTAAAATCTGGTTCAAAAGTACCGTCATGGCAGGTTGGATTGGCGCATTTTACGGCAAAAATATTTTTATGCAATCCTTGAATACTGTTCACAGCAAATGGATTATTTGATGTCGTATCCTCTGTATTTCCTTCAAAAGGATTTGCAATTGGATCATCTACTTTTCTTTCGCAACTGTAAAAAACAGCCGCAAATAAAAATCCTAAAACAACCAGCGCTTTTAGTTTCATATAAACGCATTTGTTAGAGTACTTCCAGGTAAAATACCCGAAGCACCATTCTTAAAACCTAAAATATCGGCAATAGTTGGAACTATATCTATGCTCTCGCCTTCAATGTTGTTGATTACTTTTCCTTGTTCTACTACGCCTTGTGGACCTGCAATCAAACAAAATATTTCTCTTGCTATCGGGTCACTACTGGTATGGTCTAAAGCAAATCGGCCATTCGCATCTACCAAACTATTGGTTTGACCGTTTCTGCCTATTTCTGGCGCCACAATTAAGACAGTATCGTTGGCCATTCCGGGTGTATTTTGTATGGTATTCCACAAATGTGCAACCGCCCAATCCGCCTTGCGTAAATTATTACAATAGCCAGAAAAGTTGGTATGGGCTACATCAACGTCCGTCATGTTCACAACCAATAACTCTGGAGTGAATTCTTTAATAATTTCTTCCGCATAAAATACATTGCGCATATCGCCATTCATACCACCGCTAATTCCCCACGGATTACTGTGCAAACCAGCCTTGTATTCACCAATCATTTTTTTAATCCACGCTTGTATTTGCTCTGCTTCTGCTTGGGTATTTTTAACGTTTGCCAATTGATCTAAACCGCCTGCAAAATTGTAGTTTAAAAAATTTCGCATATCAGAAATGGCAAGTTTTTCATTCGCATTTAGGTTTAAATCGGCATCTAATACGTCTTTGGTTCTTGAGCTAAAAAAGCTAGAAGGTGATATTTGATTTGCACCAAATTCTGGCCCGTATCCAGGATACTGACTATAATTAAGAATGGGATACAAATTTGAAGAATTGCTTACCCACCATGTGTTTTTGGCCGCACCTATTGGGTTTGAATGTTTTCTATACAATTCAAAAACAGTTGGAAAACTTGGATGCTCTCTTAAGCTTAATGTATTGTTAGTATGTTGCCCAGTAATGGCTGTTGTGTGGCCGTTAAAATGCCCTGTTGGCCCAGAACCAAATCTAAATTGACGAAACAAAGTACCACTATTTTGTAAAGGCTGTATAAGCGGGCTAGATGGCAATGGCGACATCGAGTTAATAATATCTGCACTTATAGGCTCGGTACCATTGAGCATATTGGGCATTAAGTTGCCATCATTTTTATAAATAGATTCTATACTCCTTACCCCACCCGCAAACAGGCAAAAAACAACATGATTGGCTTTTCTGCTCCCAGTTGCTGCAAACAACCTACCCGTTGGTAAAATATAAGGAAGCGTTAAAACGCCTGCCGCAGTTAAACCTACCTTTTTCACAAAACTTCGTCTGTTCATCTCAATAGTATTTATATTCTTCTGCGGTTAAAAATGCATAATAAACGTCTCTGGCTGTTATTGTACCATCTTTTTGAATTAACTCTTTAAAGTACCATAGTTCCGCTTCGGTAGGGTTTCTAACAAAAAACTTAATATAAGTAGCCGGAATAAATTGATCTAAATTGGCACGCATATATCCATCTGTTGGGATTTGCGCTGCAGCATCAGATAAAAAATACTGTGTTATTTTCTCAATAACAATATCCTTATCGCCAAAAGAAGCATAGGTTTGGTTGAGACTTTTCAGCTTTTCGCTAGAAATGGATGTCCCAAACACATCAGCATGCATTATTGTTATGAGTTGCAAATCGCTCTTTAAATTTACCTTGTTGCCTGATTCTGAATCAAGATGTAAAGTTTTGATTTGATAATCTGTTACAACTTGCTTTTTACAAGCTATGAGCGTAAATACCAAAAAGGCTGCAGCAAAATATTTAATCATAGAAATATTCATCTGACGCTAATATTTGAATTTGTAATTGATCATAGTTTTTATGTGTTTGGTAGGCTTTTGTTTCAATGCTTAATTCCTGAGATGTAGGGTTTCTAAATAAATACTTTAGGTATGCGTTAACAATTTGCCCTTCAAAATAAGAGGTGCTTGTAAAAACAACATTTAAAAAATCTGTTTTGGAATTACCTACTTGTAAAAATAGTACGGCTTGTTTTCCGTCTACCATTTTTTTGCATTCGCTTAATTCTGAATTTGTGGGATAACGGAAAAAGAAATTCTGAAAAACAGAAACTACAAAATTCTCTGTGCCCATATTTATATCATCATAAATACCATTGTTTACCGCCCTGCTGTGCATTTCTGGTATTGTAATTAGATTAGCTTTTAACTCCTTGGGGATGTCTAAAATCAAAGCCAATCTGGCTATTTCTGCTTGCCAATAATCTTTTGTATTTCCAGATGAGTTGTTGTAAAAATATATGGCTCTGTTATATTCTAATCTAATAGTTGCAGTATCAACTCCATCTAAAACTTCTCCTCTGGCATCTTGCCAAACTTTGTATTCATAATCATCTTCATTAATTATTGAGAGTACCAAAGATTCTCTTACTGATTGCGATTTAGGGTCTACATTTAGTTGAGCCATTGCCGCAGTACTTTGCTGCTCGGTTGGTTTTGCTCCTAATAGTGTAATAAACAATTTGTTTATGTAACTCACTTTTGCAATTTCTGTAACCGTAAAATCTACCGGAGGTTGATTGTTGCCAGCATCTTTAACTTCATATTTTGTACATGCTAAAGCACCAAATAAAAAAATGTAAACGAGATATTTCATGTATAATCAATGAGTTCCGAAAATAGGCATAATGATTTAACTCTAAATATGTAAATAAGGCATTGATTAATTTTTTAGTATGATTTAATCTAACAACAATGCTATATTTGAAAACATCGTATAAATAGAAAAATGAGCATTTTTAAAAACTTTCCCGACCATTCTAAAATTTGGATTTATGCATCGCCCAAACCGTTAATGTTAGAGGAGCATGAATATATAACCGCAGAATTAGAAAATTTTATGGACGAATGGGCGGCTCATGGTGCAAAACTTAAGGCAGACTTTACCATTCTCTACAAACGTTTTATCGTTGTTGTTGTAGATGAAGAAAATCAAAGCGCTTCTGGGTGCAGCATTGATTCTTGCGTAAAAAAAATTCAAGCCATTGGTAGCAAGTTGAACATCGACTTTTTTAATAGATTGTTGGTTATATACAGAGATGAGAATAACAATATGGTTGTGGGATGTACGATTGCTGAGCTGAAAGAAATGATTGCCGAACATGATTTCCCGAACAGCACACCTGTTTTTAACAACGCGATTACAACCCTTGGCGAGCTTAGAACATCTTGGGAAATTCCGGCCACAAAAAGTTGGATTGCCAAATATTTTAAATCGATTAATGTGTAACTCTGCCCCCACATGCCAAGCAACTGCCCGTTTACAATACGCGTTTACGCGGTTTTAACAAATATGAAAGACGAAGTTCTTTTAACAAAAGAAACGTATAGAGGTGTTTTTTTTTGCAAATTTCCGGGAGGAGGGTTAGAATACGGAGAAGGTACTTTAGATACGCTTAAAAGAGAGTTGCATGAAGAATTACATCTCTCTAATGTAGACTTTTCTCACTTCTACACTACAGATACGTTTGTAGAATCTTTTTTTGATACCAACACACAAGTATTGAGTATATATTACAAAAACAGGAATCCCTTAAAAGATAGCGATGTTTTATTGGCCATTGGTGATAAAAACCTACGAGGATTAAAATGGATTCCTATAGATGCCTTACAAGAATCTGATGTTACTTTTCCCATTGATAAAAAAGTTGTGGCGCTTTTAAAATCGGCTTATGGGTAGTTTATAGGCCAAGCCGTTTTAAAACAATTTGTTCTACTTGTGCCAACAGTTTTAAAGGCGATTGGGTGCGCCACGACAAATAATCTAATCGGCCGCCCAACACAAAATATTGATCTACACCGTACGTGTTCATTTCTTGCAAAACATGCTCTCTAACGTTTAAGGCAGCTACCCACCCATCATCCAAATCATCAATCCATTCTTCGTAGTAATCCGTTCCGTCTGCATGAAAGTTTAACACGTTTTCGCAAATCAAAACAAACTTGGTAATGCCCTCTGCTACCATGGCGTCAATCACATCGCGTTTTAAAAACATCACATCATTGTGCAGCACATCATTCCACTCGCCAAACATTTCTATAACGGCAAAACTTTGCTTATAATCGGTAAAAATTACTTTTATAAAAAGCGTTTCACTACCAATATTATCCCATTGTGGGTGGATGATGTGATCATAAATGTGGTCTGTAAAAGAAGTCTCGCTATTAAAATAACCATAAAACGGAGAAAGCTCATCTTCTGATGCTATGTATAAATGTCTCCAATTGTAAAATGGTTCTAGCTCGTGCATAAATAAAAAAACAAATAAAAAGCAAGATTGTTATTTGGGCGAATAAAATATTTTAAGCCATAAAAAAACTAGATTTTAGCAGGATGAAAAAAGTATTGGTTGCAGGAGCCACCGGATTGGTTGGCAAACATTTGGTAAATAAATTGCTTGAGCAAGGCCTTAGCGTAAACATCTTATCTACCCGAAAAGAGGCAAGCATTAAAGGCACGCAAACATTTACCTGGAATCCGCAGAAATACAAAATGGAATCTGAAGCATTGAATGGTGTTGATGCTATTGTAAATCTTGCGGGTGCAACTATTGATAAACGTTGGACACCCGCGTACAAGCAAATCATTTACGACTCTAGAACGCAAACAGGCGATACGCTTTTTAAAACCCTACAGAAACAAAAAGAGAATTTGCCCGAAGTGTATATTTCGGCAAGTGGTATTAACTTTTACCCAAGCAATAAAGAAAGGGTTTTTACCGAAGTTGATGAGCCAGCAACCGATTTCTTTGGTCAAGTTTGTAGTGCTTGGGAAAGAAGCGCAGACAAAATGCAAAGCCTTAATATGCGTGTGATTAAATTGCGCATTGGCGTGGTTTTAAGCAACAAAGGCGGCATGCTTAAAAAAATAGAACCTCTGGCAAAAACAGGACTTTTATCTCCACTTGGCAATGGCGCACAAAACATGAGCTGGATACACATTGATGATTTATGTGAAATCATTTTATTCGGATTAAACCATACCAATGTTTCGGGTGCTTACAATGCAATTGGGCCAGAACACATCACCAATAGAGCTTTTACCACAGCTTTTGCACAGCAACTTAATCGTCCAAGTTTTTTACCTGCTGTGCCTAAAGCCGTATTAAAAATAGCGCTGGGTGAAATGGCCGAAGTGGCTACATCTGGTGTAAAAGCATCACCACAAAAAATTATATCAGCAGGATATACTTTTCAATATCCGAATATAAATAGCGCTTTGGCCAACCTCTACGCCTAAATTTTCCTTCTAAATTCAAGCTGTCTTTTACGCATTACATAGTCATGTACAATACAGCTATGGAGTAAACTCTAATTGGCTAAAATTCAAATCAACATCATATTAATTTTATTTTAATACATTTGTGATATTAATTTAATATCATAATGGAAAACACGTATAAAATTTCAAAAACTTCAGGCTTTTTACATATAGCAATCAACCTAGCCATGCTTGCATCAATCATTAGCTTAATTGCTAACCGACAAGTTTGGGCATTGGCCTTTATTCCGCTTTGGTTGCTTCATATAGGAGGGTTTTTAATACTTCAACCCAACAAAGCCGCAGTTCTTTTGCTTTTTGGTGCATACAAAGGCACCATAAAAGAAAATGGTTTTTTCTGGATGAATCCGTTTATGGCGAAAAAGAAAATTAGTCTTCGTGCCAATAATTTAGACAGCAAACCCATTAAGGTAAACGACAAGTTGGGCAATCCAATCATGATTGGTGGTGTGCTCGTTTGGCGTGTAAAAGACACCTATAAAGCCTATTTTGATGTAGAAAACTACATGGATTTTGTAAACATACAGACCGATGCGGCCATTCGTAAACTGGCCGGAGCATATCCTTATGATAGTTTTGATGATAACGAAGCAGACATTTGTTTGAGATCTGATTTAGAAGAAGTAAACTCTGTATTAGAAACAGAAATGACCGAACGATTAAGTCTGGCGGGCATTGAAGTGATAGAAGCAAGACTTAGCCATTTGGCTTATGCACAAGAAATTGCAGGGGCAATGTTGCAGCGCCAACAAGCAACCGCCATTATTGCTGCTCGCAGAAAAATTGTTGAAGGTGCCGTAGGTATGGTAGAAATGGCGCTTGATCAACTATCTGAAAAAAATGTTGTAGAACTAGACGACCACAAAAAAGCAACTATGATTAGCAATTTGATGGTTGTACTGTGTTCTGATAAAGCAGCTTCTCCAGTAGTAAACACGGGAACTTTATACCAATAAAATGGCGTTTACAGAGACTCAAAAAATAAATCAACTGTTGTTCAAACTCATATACATAGTTTCAACTGCAGCAACCCTTTCTGTTGTTGTCGGCACTTCAATAGTATCAGGAAAGACAACCGATCTCTTTCTTATTTTAGGTTTGGTGGTATTTCTGGTAATCATTTATTTTTTGGTTTTTGACTCTAAAGCCGAAACTAGAATTGACACGGTTGGCATAAGTTATAGGTACTGGCCATTAATAAGAGAGTGGAAAACTATACCCTGGCAAAACATTGAAAAGTTGGAGATTAAAAAAATAAATCCATTGTCTGATTATGGCGGGTGGGGTTACAGATTTGGCCAAAGAAGCAAAGGAATTATTTTGAGCAAAGAAGCCTTAATCATAACAAGAAAAAATGCTAAATCATTTACGATAAGCACAAAAAAAGTGCAGCAAATGCGTGATGAAATAAAACACAAACACGCAGAATTATTAAAGTAATGGCTAAAAAAAAAGCATTTGCACTACGTATAGACGAAGCTGAAATGGCACAAATAGAAAAGTGGGCCGCGGATGAATTTAGAAGTACGAATGGGCAAATAGAATGGATTATTAATAAGGCACTTAGAGAAAGTGGAAGAGCGCCATCAAAAAAAACGCCACCAGCAGGCGACTAACTAAATATGTACTAACCTTAAATTTTAACAATGATGAAAAAGAGAATTTTACTTAGTGCGTTAATTATTCTTGGAATGATATTGCTCGGATCATTACACGTACATATGTAGCGCATAAACCCAGTGCTGGTTGATTAAAAAACCTTGTTTGGCGTAAGCTAGGCAAGGTTTTTTCGTACAGCACGTATGCTCAAGAGGCTTTTAAATTTTACATTATTTTCGAGAAGAGATTTTAGTGCAACCCATTTTAACAAAACCTACATGAAAATTTACCGTTTCATTTTAATTTTCCTTCTCTTTAGTTCACTTTCTTTATCAGCACAAAAAAAGAAAACAACTTCTCCAAGCGTAGATCAGAAATATATAACAAGCATAACTTGGCGCAATATTGGCCCATTCCGGGGAGGCCGTTCTTGTGCCGTAGCGGGAGTTCCAGGTAACCCTACCCTCTTTTATTTTGGAGCAACCGGTGGTGGAGTATGGCGCACAACTGATGCTGGCAATACATGGGAAAATATTTCGGATGGCTATTTTGGTGGTAGCATTGGCGCTATAGCCGTAAGTTCTTCTGATAAAAATGTAATCTACGTAGGGCAAGGCGAAGAAACCGTTAGAGGAAACACATCTGCAGGCATGGGCGTTTGGAAAAGCGTAGATGCCGGACGTACCTGGGAATTTGTAGGTTTGGAAAAAAGCAAACACATCGGGCGCATACGCATCCACCCAAAAAACCCAGATATAGTTTTTGTTGCCGCTATGGGCGATTTATACAAAGACTCGCAAGAACGTGGTGTATTTAAATCGGTAGATGGTGGAAAAACCTGGAAGAAAGTCCTTTTTTCAGATGCCGGAAGTGGTGCCGTAGATTTAACATTCGACCCTACAAATCCGCGCATACTTTATGCCAGTACATGGACGGTGCGCAGAACGCCTTATTCTTTAAGCAGCGGTGGCAAAGGTTGTAAGCTTTTTAAAAGCACAGACAACGGTGAAACGTGGAAAGAAATATCGAGCAACCCAGGGTTTCCGAATGGATTGCTGGGCATTATTGGCGTAACTGTTTCGCCCGCAAACCCAAACCGCGTGTGGGCCATGGTAGAAAATGAACCTGATGGCGGCCTTTATAGAAGCGATGATGGCGGTGCCCATTGGGAAAAAGTAAATGACCAACGCGATTTAAGACAACGCGCATGGTATTACACCCGCATTTATGCCGATACAAAAGATGAAGAAAAAGTATATGTACTAAATGTTGCCTACCATACCAGCAAAGATGGAGGCAGAACTTTTGAGAAACACTATGCCCCGCACGGAGATCATCATGATTTATGGATTGCCCCAGAAGACCCCAATAGAATGATTATGGCTGATGATGGAGGCGCCCAAATTACTTTTGACGGTGGCGAAAATTGGACAACCTATCACAACCAGCCTACCGCACAATTTTATCGAGTAACTACAGATAATCATTTTCCATTTCGCATATATGGTGGGCAACAAGACAACAGTTCTATTCGCATAGATTATCGCAGCTACGGCAATTTTATTGACGAGGACAATTGGGAAACTACCGCTGGTGGCGAGGCTGGGCATCACGCGATTTCGCCTATAGATAACGATATGGTTTTAGGTGGTGAATATGGAGGGTTGATGCTGCGCTTTAATCATAAAAACAATGATGTGCAAGCTACCAATGTATGGCCAAACAATCCTCTTGGTCATGGTGTGGAAGATATGAAGTACAGGTTTCAATGGAATTACCCTTTGTTTTTTAGCAAATTTCACGACAATAAATTATATGCATTTAGCAACCACGTACATGTAAGTTATGATTTTGGCCAATCTTGGGAAACCATAAGCGATGATTTAACAACAAACGACACCACCAAACAAGGCCCCAGTGGCGGCCCAATTACAAAAGATAATACCGCGGTAGAATATTACTGTACCATTTTTGCCGCTGCCGAAGGTGTTAAAAACGGAGATATTCTTTGGACAGGTAGTGATGATGGAAAAATATTTGTTACTCAAAACAATGGTAAAAATTGGCAAGATGTAACGCCAAAAGAAATGCCCGAATTTACCATGATTAACAGCCTAGAGGCCGATCCGTTTAATGATGGAGGTTTGTATGTAGCCGCAACGCGTTACAAGTGGGGCAATGATGAACCTTATCTGTACTACACCAAAAACTTTGGAAAATCGTGGAAGAGAATAGACAACGGCATAAACCGCGCACATTTTACACGTGTAATTCGTACAGACCCAAACAAAGAAGGTTTGCTTTTTGCCGGGACGGAATATGGGTTGTACATCTCCTTCAACAATGGGCAAGAGTGGCAAGCGTTTCAAAATAATTTACCGCTTGTGCCTATTACCGATTTGGCTATTAAAAACCGCCATTTGATTGCTGCAACTCAAGGCCGTAGTTTTTGGATTGCAGACGATTTAAGTCCACTGTACGAAATAGACAAAGATTTTAAAGAAACATTCCATTTGTTTACACCAAAACCAACCTACAATTTAGGCGCTGGCTATGGCGGAAAATCAAAAACAAAAGGCGAAAATCACTTACCTGGCGCTATTCTTAACTACTATTTAGATAGCGTAGATTTAGCCAACGAAAGCTATTTGTTACAGGTTAAGGACAATAGCGGAAAAGTAATTCGTCAACTGTCATCGTTTGCAGACAACAAAGCCGATAAATGGACACCAAAAAAAGGAGCCAATAGCATTTCTTGGGATTTAAGAGTTGATGGCGTAGAGCAAGTAAAAGGAATGATTTTGTGGTTTTCACTAACAAATGGCCCGTATGTTGTACCTGGAAACTATACTGTTGAGATGATTAAAATAGGTGCCGATACAGCAAGCGTTCCGCTGGTAGTATTAAAAGATCCCACACAAACAGAAACGCCAGAAGAACTGCAAGAACAGTTTGATTTTGTTATTTCTATTCGTGATAAAATGAACGAATTGAACAAAACCATTAAAGAAATCAGGCAAGTGCGCAATCAGCTAATCACAGTAAAATCTAACGTAGATGATGAACCCATGCAACTCTCAATAGATAGTTTGGTTACCGCCATGACCGGCATTGAAGAAGCGCTATATCAAACAAAAAACAGAAGCCCTCAAGATCCGCTTAACTTCCCAATACGATTAAACAATAAATACGGCCATTTGGGCGCATTGGCCAACATTGGTTTTAACGCCCCAACCAAGCAGATGTATGGCGTAAAAAATGAGCTAGAAGAACAAATTAATGCTGAATTGTTAGAATGGAATTTGTTGAAAAACGAATTACCAGCCCTGAATAAAAAGTTAAATGCAATGGAAGTACCCTTTTTAAAAGTTACTGAACAGTAACTATTTATACTTTGTAAGAAATAGCGCAATCTTTTTTATTCTACCTATTGATTTTCATGTTTTTGTGTAATTTTAAGACTTTAAAATTCAAACCATAAAAACATGAAAATCAATACTTCATTTGTTGTCCTCCTCCTATTCTCTATTTTGTTTTCAACAAACAGTTTTGCCCAAGGGTATTTAAATCGATTAAAAAAATCGGCAGAAAATGCTGTGGGTAATGCCGTAGAACGCAAAATTGATCAAGAAATGAACAAGGCTGCGCAGAACATGGTAGATAATTATTGGGATAAAGTGATTGGTAAGCACTACAACACAATGCCTTCACAAAGTGGAACTAGTAATACGGGCTCTACTTCTGGACAAAGTAGTTTTCCGTTTACACCAGATGAAAATGTTACGTTAAAAGAATCTTATTCCTTTCATAATGCAGTGCATATTGAGGTGAAAACATTTAAGAAAAATGGTAAGCTAAAAGAAACAATGGAGCTTATAAATCATACCAACAGCACAGAAAAATATGTGGGCACAGAGATGAAAGACAACGACCCGAAAAGTAAAAACGAAGAGATTTTTATCATTAACGATTTTGATAATAACACGATGGTAATGCTCATGAACAATGATGGAAAAAAGATGCGCATGGCGTACGGGCTAACCATGAATGCCCAACCAACGAATTATCAAGCTCCCGTTGCAGAAAATAGCACTCTACCAACCTTTACCAATATTGGTACAAAATCTATTTTAGGTTATACCTGCACGGGTTATCAAACCATTAATGACGATACCGAAACCGTAATGTGGGTAACCGAAGATGATGTTTTTGGGCTTGAAAATATGTTTTCAATCAATAAAGAACAGGCAAAAAACTTACCGTCAAACTATCCGCACGGTTCTATTTTAGAGGTAGAAAGTGTAGAAACAAAATCGGGCGAAAAAGTAATTATGGAAGTTGTGAAGATTGAAAAAGACATTTCATTAACAAAGTCTATGAGTGATTATCCCTCTTACACTACAGTAGAAGATTAAAAATTCTTAACGACAAAAAAGGGCTGCAACAAATGTTGCAGCCCTTTTTGTTTGTGTTTTAGTTATTCTTTGTTAGCGTTTCATTACTATTTGTTTGGTATAAATACCGCCTGTAGTTTTTACAATTACATGGCGAGGAGCACCATTCTCAAAACCCATATCCAATTCTTTGTCTTGTGGTTTATTCATAAAATTACCAATTCTTACAGGCATTGGGGTTCCTCTAAAATCTATTACCTGTACAGATAAAATAGTTTCATTGTTCGGTGCTCTTACAATAAAAATACCTGGAGAAGACCCTGGTAAAATTTGCATGTCTACTTCCTGTGCATCGTTAGTGTATAAATCATGCTCACGTTGCTGATTGTTTAAAACGTTTCCCGTAGTGGTTGTAGATGATACCCCATTGTTTTGATGTGTTATTGTGTTGGTGGCCGTTGTAGCAGAAATTGTGTTATGGGGTTGCGCATTTCTGTTTTGCGCGGTTGTGTTTTGTGCAGTTGCAGATGTTGCTAAAACTAAAACTGCTGCGGTAAATAAGCTTGCTAAATTTTTCATGATGTTGTGTTTTTATGTTTTTGTGTGGGTCAAAGATATATAGTTTTATAGTACTATGCAAAACATAGTACTAATTTATAGATAGTAAGCAGCTAAGCAAAGTACTATATGTGTCTTATTTTGATTTAAAACGCATTTTTTAATTGAAAAAAAATAAAGAAAACTTTAGGTCCAATATAAAAACCTCTAATTCTTGCGAAAATCAATGTGATTAATCTGTGTTTTGGCAGAACAAAACATCTATAAATCACTCTTGCGTTGTATTAAAAAAAGGGCCGCAACGCTTGTTGCAACCCTTCTACTTGTGTTTAGTTTTTATTCATCTTTAACGGGTTAACACAAGCTGTTTTGTATATATACCTTGTTCTGTTTTTACCACAATATGTCTAGGTACGCCTGTTTCAAAGCCCATATCCAACTCCTTGTCTTGGGGTTTATTCAACAAATTGCCAATTCGTACAGGAATGGGAGTTCCGTTAAAATCTAGCACCTGTACGTCAATTATTTTTTCGTTGTTTGGTGCTCTCACTATAAAAACACTTGGCGCAGAACCTGGTAAAATTTGCATTTCTACAGACTGCGGATACTCATCTGTTAAATTATATATCCTTTGCTGTTTTGATTGTGGTTGCTCTCCTACATAGGAATTGGTAGTACCATTTGTTTCAGATTCACCAATTTGGTGTGTTAAAGAATTTTGAGTTGTTAACTCCATCACAACGGCTGGAGGTTGTGCATTTAATTCTTGAGATGTTGTGTTTTGTGCTTTTACTTGCGTGGCTGCTAATAAAATTAAGCCACCAAAAAGAATTGCTGAATTTTTCATGATGTTGTGTTTTTAAGTGTTTTTGTGTGTTATCTATAAAGACACTCAAATTTCAACAATGGTTACTTTGATTTTGGTTAATGCATTGTTAACGAAATAAAATGCATTGTTAATTAACAGCAAAAACATCGATTAACGAATATTAGAGCCTTTTTTTACGCCTAAATAATGAAATGTTAAAAAAAGAATACGGTGAAAGGCTTGCCAAACTGGTGATTAATGAACAAACTGTTGCATTAAATAAAATGCTCCAAGCCCAGCCAAATAACCCGCAATGGCAAGCAATGAGATATTTTTTAAATACCAAATAAAGTCAATTTTTAAGATCCCCATAATGGCCACACCTGCAGCAGAGCCTATAATAAGCACACTCCCACCGGTACCGGCACAATAGGCTAGTAACTCCCAAAAATTATGATCTACAGGATATTGACTAAAATCATACATCCCCATTGCTCCCGCAACTAAAGGCACATTATCAACAATAGAAGACAAGAAACCAACAAGTAAGTTAATTACCCAAATATTGCCAATACTCTTATCTAACAAAATGGCCAATTGAGATAGATGACCCGCAGATTGCAATGCAGCAACGGCTAATAAAATTCCTAAGAAAAAAAGTACGCTTGGTGTATCAATTCGCTCTAACGTTCTTGAAATAGAAAGTTCTTTACGAATATTATTGGACTTTTTAAGGTGTAAAAACTCTGTGATTGCCCAAAGAACACTTAATCCAAACAACACCCCTAAAAATGGCGGTAAATGCGTAACTGTTTTAAATATAGGTACAAATAAAAGTGCACTAACACCCAAATAAAGCACCAATTTTTTTTCATTTTCAGGTACTTCAATATGATCTTTTTTATGCTTATCGTCTTTCGGAATTTGAACTTCTCCTTTTAACCTGCTTGCAGCAATAGCAATAGGAACCGCGGCACAAACTATACTTGGTATTAAAAGTTTAAGAATAATGTTTAAAGCTGTTACCTGCCCTCCAATCCATAACATGATGGTTGTAACATCGCCTATTGGGCTAAATGCACCGCCAGCGTTGGCCGAAATGATAATAATTCCCGCAAAGAGCCAAAGATCTTTTTTATTGCCCACCAACTTTTTAAGCAAAGCAGCCATTACAATGCTTGTGGTTAAATTATCTAGCACTGCGCTCATAAAAAATGAAACCACAGCAAGCGAAATTAACAAAGTGCTCTTCTGAGTGGTTTTAATTTTACCTGTGATAATGGAGAATCCTCCATGCACATCAACCAACTCTACAATTGTCATGGCACCCAACAAAAAGAATAGAATACTGGCTATTTCACCAAGATGATGCATCAAATCAGACTCAATAAAATGCATGCTTTCTTCAGCATTAAGAGGTAAAATTATTTCTCTACCCAAAACAAACAAAACCCAAACAACAACTGCGGTAAATAAGGCCGAGGCAGATTTATCTATTTTTAAAGGATGCTCTAATGCAATAGCTCCGTAACCAAAAATAAATACAATGCCCATTAATATGTACATGGCAAATTATTTAAAAGTGATGCAAATATGTGTTAAAAACCTACCTAAAACCATGATAAATAACAAGTCACCTTTGCTTTCAAATTCCGTTTCTTATATTTTTTTTAGATGCTTTTGCATCATCTGCCAACTTAACCAAGTAACCAATAACATAATGAGAGATGCGGCAACGTAAGGCAAATAATAGGCTAGGCCATAAAGTGAGCTTCCGAGTAAAGGTCCAACCAATCTTGCAAGTGAACCTACACTTTGATTTGTTCCTAAAATTTTGCCCTGCTCAGCCTCAGAAGAGTTTTTAGATAGAAGCGTATTAATGGTTGGCGTAAGAAACGAATTTCCAAAACTGATAATGGCCATGGCCAAAAGCTCTAAAGGAATAAACAAATGGATGGGGACAAAAGGCATCATGAGCAAACCAACAAACATCAATATATTTCCAAAAACCAGTAGGTTTCTTTCGCCTAAGCGTTTATTTATCCATCCAATTAATCCTCCTTGAATAATTACCGCGAGCACACCAATGTAGCTAAACATGTAGCCCACCTCGAGTTCGCTAAGGCCATAACGTTCTTCCCAGAGCAATGCTGCCGTTATTTGCATCATGCTAAATGCTCCTATATAAACAAAGTTTATAAGAAGTAAACTTCCGGTCATTTCTCGTTTTAATCCATCAATTACATCGCCAAATGGGTTAGGAAACAGTTTACGCCCATAGGTTTTTTCTTTGAGCGATTCTGGCAACATAAAAAACGTCATTATCAAGTTTATTAATGAAAAACCTGCTGCAACAAAGCCAACCATTTCTATTCCTAAAGGAGAATATTCTTTCACAAAACCACCAATAAACGGACCGATAACAAACCCCAATCCAAATGCTGCCCCTATAATCCCAAAGGCTTTTGTGCGATTTTCTGGTTTAGTAACATCGCTGATGTAGGCTTGTGCAACAGATAAGTTTGCAGCTCCAAATCCGCTTAACGCACGTGCCGCAAAAAGCAAGAAAATAGTATCGGCCTGAGAGAAGAATAGCCATGCAATTACCGTAATAAAAACGCTTGTTAGCATGATGGGCCTCCGTCCGTAACGATCACTTAATCCGCCCCAAAAGCTAGAGAACAAGAATTGCATGAGCGGAAACATTACGGCAATAGCACCAATTTCCCAATAAGGTGCACCTAACGATTTAGAATAAGTAGGGAGAATGGGGATAATCAACCCAAATCCCATCAGATCGAGAAATACAGTTAAAAAAAGGACCGCCAATGGCGATTTAGAATTCGGTGATAATTTCATCTGGAGCTGCAATAATACGCATGCCTTCTTTTGTTACTATTACATTTTTAAAAAAATCTAACGCTTCTTCTTCAAACAGTTTTTTGTTTTTGTAGCGTGCACTAAAATGTCCGAGCAATAACAATTTGGCCTTTGCCAACGCAGCCACTTTTGCTGCTTGTGCAGCGGTACTATGTTTGGTTTGCTTAGCCCGCTTTTTATGCTCTTCTAAAAATGTAGACTCATGATAAAGCACATCTACACCTTGCACATATTCTGCCGTTTTTTCCCGAAAAACTGTATCAGAACAAAAGGCATAAGACAAAGCATTGGGAGGATCTAGAGTTAACTGTTCATTTTTTACAACCGTTCCGTCAGGCAAAATAAAATCTGCTCCTTTTTTAATTTTCCTTATTTCGTAATGGGGGATTAGAAACTCCGTAATTTTTTCGGCAATAATATTCCTTTCTCTTTGCTTTTCGCAAAAAATAAACCCTGTAGTAGCTGTGCTATGGCGCAACGGAAAACTATACACTTCTACCCGCTTATCTTCAAAAAGCAATCGTTTTTCATTGGCTTGTGTAGCATGAAAAACCAACGGATAAATCAAAGTTGTTGTTGATGCTTTTAGTTGTACCTCTATAACTTCTTGCAAAGCTGGGGGCGCGTATATGTGCAGCGTGTTGGTTCTGTTTAATAAGTGGAATGAAGAGAGCAAACCTATTAATCCAAAAAAATGATCGCCATGCATGTGGCTGATAAAGATGTGATTGATTTTGCCCATACGCAAATTAAACTTGCGTAATTGCTGTTGGGTGCCCTCCCCGCAGTCTATTAAAAAAAAACGCTCAGCCATTTGTAAAAGCTGAGCGGTTGGGTGTTGTGTAGAGGTTGGTGTGGCAGATCCACAGCCTAATATTGTAACTTCAAAAGACATTAATCTGTTATCGCCATTCTACCTGATACGGCCTCTCCTCCTATTTCTAAACTATAGAAGTATAAACCGTTTGGCAATCCATTTCTCTCTATCAATAATTCATTAAAACCAGGTTTTGTTTGGCCATTATACGTTCTTACCGTTCTTCCGGTTACATCTATTAATCTCAAATTGTATGGGTTTGCCGATACCGCTTGAAAACTTAGCTTAGAAAAATTGGATGTGGGGTTTGGAAATAGTTTAACCGATGCCGAGGATAGAAATTCATTGATTCCTGTTTTGGGTACAACTTTTAATTCCATTTTAAACTTTATGGTATCTGTAAGGGTACCAAAAATCCCCACGTTTACGCTACCTACAGCAACAATATCAATAACATGAAGCCCTACTTCTGCCTGAGTTGGCACGCCTGTAAAGGTTGCGCAGCCATTGTCTCCACCAAGCCAAATACAGTCGGCATTGTCACATTGGTAACTAATACTTGCGGGCATCCCGCTAAAGCCAATAATCTGAATGGTATCAATCGTGGCAGGTATTTGGAATCCCATTGTATCTACAATGGTATCTGAAGGTGCTTTGATTTGGATAACTTGATTGTACATCAATCCAACTTCTGCATCAGGCATGTAAACATAAAACCCGGTAGAAGATCCTCCTGAAATAGGATAAATACCCGGTGTTTTAAAGCTTGTATCGGGCACACAAGTTTGCGACATGGCAATAAAACCAATAAAAATAGCAACGATGCTGAGTAATAGTTTTTTCATTTTATGGAATTTAAGTTCTAAACAAATTTAGCTTTTGCACTTAGCTATACAAAAGATTTGTACAAAGTTGTAAACAGCTTTTTTAACCCAAGAAGCCACAGATCCGTCTGATTCCTTATTGAGATAGCAGGTATAAAACAGCCATTCTCACAGCCACCCCGTTTTCTACTTGGCGCAAAATGATGCTTTGGTGGCTATCAGCAACCTCGGTTGTAATTTCTACCCCTCTGTTTATTGGTCCAGGGTGCATCACCACAATTTCTTTGTTTAGCGCATTTAATCGGTCCATGGTTAAGCCATATTGCATGGTGTATTCTCTAACCGAAGGAAAGTATTTTATGTCTTGTCTTTCGTGCTGCACGCGAAGCATATTTGCCACATCGCACCAAGCCAAGGCTTTGTCTAAGTTATATTCTACATGCACCCCTAAAGACGAAATATATTTTGGCAATAACGTTGCTGGGCCACATACCATTACCTCGGCACCTAGTTTTTGCAAGCAAAATATGTTCGATAAGGCTACTCTAGAGTGCAATACATCGCCAATAATGGCTACGCGCACACCTTGTAAATCGCCTAGTTTTTCTTTGATAGAATAGGCATCTAGCAGGGCTTGCGTGGGATGTTCATGCGCCCCATCTCCTGCATTTACAATGGTTGCATCAATTTGCTTAGAAAGAAAAACTCCCGCACCAGGGTTAGGATGACGCATAACCACCATATCTACCTTCATGCTTAAAATATTGTTTACCGTATCTACAAGAGTTTCACCTTTTGATACTGAACTTGATGACGCAGAAAAATTAATCACATCCGCAGAAAGGCGTTTTTCTGCAAGTTCAAAACTCAAACGTGTGCGGGTAGAATTCTCAAAAAAAAGATTGGCAATTGTTATGTCTCTAAGTGTGGGTACCTTTTTAATGGGGCGATTTATCACCTCTTTAAATTGATTGGCCGTTTCCAATATTAGTTTAATATCGTCTGTACTTACTTCTTTAATTCCCAACAAATGGTTTACAGATAGTGCACTCATTTATCCAAGCTTAACATAGTTACGGCATCTTTTTTATCTTCTTCTTCCCAAAACACTTTTACTCTTTGGCTGGCAATGGCATCTACGCGCTTGCCAGTATAATTGGGTTGGATGGGTAAATCGCGGCTAAACCTGCGATCTATCAAACACAAAAGTTCTATTTTACTTGGGCGGCCAAAACTTTGTATGGCGTCTAAAGCCGCTCTAATACTGCGGCCGGTGTATAAAACATCATCAATAAACACAACATTTTTTTCTTCAACCAAAAAGTTAATTTGTGTTTTATTGGCCGATAAAGGCTCATCTCTTCTTCTAAAGTCGTCTCTAAAAAAAGTGATGTCTAAATAACCAAATTGCACATTTTTAATGTGATACACATCTTTAAGCAATTTAATAAGGCGGTTGGTAAGTGCAATACCTCTAGGCTGAATGCCAATGATTACGGTATTGGAAAAATCATGATGATTTTCAATGAGCTGGCAACACAATCTATTTAAGATTACGTCCAGTTCTTTTTTACCGATGATTTGTTTTTCTTTCATGGTAGCGCTGCAAAAGTAACTTTTAGAGGATTAATAATACAAAGGATTTTTCTGGTTTTGAAATTATATAATGAGTTTGCCATTTTATAAAATAAAAGAACACATTTGCTTGATTATATATTGATTTATAACCTTATTCTACTTGCGGCATCTTATATTTGCCGGCCGTAAAAACAACGTAAATCATGATTAAAAAAGGATTGTATATTATTTTAGCTTCCTTGGCTGTTGGGGCTTGTGGTGGCGAAGAAGAAACCGAAAACACAGACGCATATTCTGGCGAAACAACAAAATCAGAATTGCATTACAAAAGCGAAAAACATCTTGCCAATATTAAGCAACTAACCTTTGGAGGTGATAATGCAGAGGCCTATTTTTCTTTTGATAATAGCAAACTCGTATTTCAATCTAACAATGAAGGTTGGGGTTTAAATTGTGACCAGATTTTTGTTTTTGATTGGAATAATGATGATTTACAAAATGCAAAACCCACATTAGTTTCTACTGGTTTAGGCCGCACAACTTGCAGCTATTTTATGCCTGGAGACACTACTGTAGTTTATGGTAGCACACATCTTGGTAACAAGGCATGTCCTCCAGAACCAGAAAAAAGAGCCGATGGTGCTTATGTTTGGCCTATTTATCCGGACTTTGACATTTTTGTAGCCAATCTAAAAGGTGAAATTGTAGACACATTAACCTCTGAACCCGGCTATGATGCAGAAGCAACGGTTTCGCCAAACGGAGATAAAATAGTATTTACAAGTTTGCGCAGTGGTGATTTAGAACTTTACACCATGAATACAGATGGTAGTGATGTAAAACAGATCACCTTTGATTTAGGATATGATGGTGGCGCATTCTTCTCACCAGATGGAACCAAATTAATCTTCCGTTCATCTCGCCCTCAAACGGAAGAGGAAATAAAAGAATACAAAGATTTACTAAACCAAGGCCTGGTAAAACCAACCGACATGGAGCTTTACGTTTGTAACGTAGATGGTTCTGAATTGCGTAAAATCACCAATTTAGGTCAGGCCAACTGGGCACCATTCTTCCACCCAAGTGGAGAAAAAATTATTTTCTCAAGCAACCATGCTAGCGAAAAAGGGTATCCGTTTAATCTTTATATGATTAACCTAGATGGTACAGGGCTAGAACAAATTACAGCAGATGGTGTGTTTGATGCTTTCCCGATGTTTTCGCCAGATGGTAAAAAACTTATTTTTAGCAGCAACCGTATTAACGGTGGCACAAAAGCAACCAACTTGTTTATTGCAGATTGGGTAGATTAAATTTTTATAACTCTTTGAAAAGGGGATGCACTTTGCATCCCCTTTTTTATTTTTAACCCATGAAAAAACTTACTGTTTTTATTAATGGCGAAAATTCTGCTGGCAGGGCATTCGAAACGCTCATTCAAATTTTAATCATTGTTTCTTTAATCAGCTTTAGTTTAGAAACATTACCCGATTTAAACCCTAGAAGAAGGGCGTGGTTAAACACCATTGAACTAATCTCTGTGATTGTTTTTACCATTGAATATTTATTGAGGATCCTTACCGCTAAAAAACCACTAAAGTTCATTTTTAGTTTTATGGGCCTTGTTGATTTAGCTGCTATCCTCCCATTTTATTTAAGCTTTGGTATAGATTTACGCAGTTTACGCGCCATGCGTATGTTACGCATATTAAGGGTATTTAAATTAGTGAGGTACACCAAAGCGTTTAATAGGTTTAGGCTGGCCGTTAAAATTGCCAAAGAAGAAATTATCATTTTCTTTTCGGCAGCTATCATGTTAATTTATTTAACGTCTATTGGCATATACTACTTTGAGCACGAGGTACAGCCCGAAAAATTTTCTAGTGTTTTTGAAAGCATGTGGTGGAGCGTTGTAACATTAACAACGGTAGGATATGGAGATGTTTATCCCATTACCCCAGGGGGAAAAACATTTACCATTTTTGTGCTTTTTCTTGGTTTAGGAATTGTTGCAGTACCTACAGGTTTATTGGCATCTGCCTTAACAACAGCAAGAGAATTAGAGAAGGAACAAGAAGAAGAAAAAAAGGCAAGATCTAAACAATAATGCACATTTTTTTACGCTTCAATTTCTTATGAATTTCCCTATCAACGCTATTTTTAAAAATTATCTTGCGGCCACTTTTAATCCAAAGTAAATGAATTCACTTTTAACCATTACATGGGACATGCCTTATGGCTTGGAACTCGGTAGTTTTACATTGCGCTATTATAGTCTACTTTTTGCAGGTGGCTTTTTTGCGGGATATTTTATTATAAAAAGGATTTTTACAGCTGAAAACATTCCAGATAAGTGGTTAGATTCTTTGGTTACATACATGGTACTTGGTACCGTTTTAGGTGCAAGATTGGGCCATGTGTTTTTTTATGAATGGGATTATTACAAAGACCATCCGGGAAAAATATTGGCTGTTTGGGAAGGTGGTTTAGCCAGCCATGGCGCTGCTGTTGCCATCATTGTAGCACTTGTTCTGTTTTCTAAAAAAGTTACCAAAAAAAGTCCGTTGTGGATTTTAGACCGTATTGTAATTGTTGTTGCACTAGCTGCGGTGTTTATACGCGTAGGTAATTTTATGAATAGCGAAATTTATGGCCGCGCAGCAAACTCAAGTATAGAAACGGTATTCCTAAATCCCGTTCGCCAATCGATAATAAACGCTTATGGCGACAGAATTTTAGCGGTTGATTTCAACCAAAAATCGGATAAATTAATAACAGATTCTCTTGACTATCCACAATATACCATGACGTTAGATTTTATAAACGAGCATGAACCGCTTATTGCAAAATCGTTTGTAGAACGCTATGTAGCCTCCAGGTTAAATAATTTAGCCATGGATGAACAAAACGTGTTTATTGCCGAAGGAACCACAGCAGAAATAATAGATGCAAACAACGACCTGAAAATTAAAATAGATGTTCTTGGCGTACCCCGCTACCCTACCCAATGGATAGAAGCTTCAGCCTATTTCATTATTTTTTTGCTGCTATTCTTCTTGTATTGGAAAACGAACAAGGCCCATCAACGAGGCTTCTTGTTCGGCACATTTTTAGTCACCCTCTTCGGGTTCCGTTTTTTTGTAGAATATTTAAAAGCTAATCAAGTGGCATTTGAGCAAAATATGGACTTAAATATGGGGCAGATGCTAAGCATCCCATTGGTATTGGTTGGACTGTATTTTATGTTTACTGCCCACAAAAAACAAAATGAAGTTGAAACTAAATAGAAGCTACACTGCTGCAATACCTATTGTTGCCTTGGTGTTGATAATGACCGCTATAACAAGTTGTAATAGCAACGAAAACAAAAAAACTGTTCCTACAAAAAAAGGCGTATATGAGCCTAAATTTAGAAAAGACGGAAACGTTTGGCTTGTAAAAAAAGAATCTGGCGATACCCTTTTACGCTTAGATGCAGAATATGCAAAATCAGCTGTTGACCAAAATTATGGCATGATGTACCGCAAAAGCATGGACGAAAACATGAGCATGCTATTCTTTAGAGATCGGCTAGAAAGACAAAGTTTTTGGATGCAAAACACATACGTTAGCCTTGATATTATTTACATAGATGATGAACTACAAGTTGTGAGCATACAGAAAAATGCCGAGCCTTTAAACACAAAAAGCCTACCGAGCACTGGCCCCGCCCTATACGTTTTAGAAGTGAAAGGCGGACTTTGCGATAAAATAGGATTTGAAAAAGGTGACAAAATTTATTTTGCCGACATTTAGGTTTTAAACAACATTCGCATGCAGTACAAAGCCACAACACCAGAAGATTACATAGCGCAAATACCCCAAGAACGCCAGGAGCCTTTGCGCCAATTACGCCAAACTATCTTAGATCATTTACCTGCTGGTTTTGAAGAAACCATAAGCTATGGCATGATTGGATATGTTGTACCCCACAGCATTTATCCGGCAGGTTATCACTGCGATACAAAGTTGCCCCTTCCCTTTTTAAGCATTGCTTCTCAAAAAAATTTCATCGCATTTTACCACATGGGCATTTATGCAGACCCAGATGTTTTAAACTGGTTCGTTGCTGAATATCCTAAACATGTTAAAACAAAATTAGACATGGGCAAAAGCTGCATCCGCTTTAAAAAACCAGAGCACATACCCTTTGAGTTGTTAGGGCAATTGGTGCAAAAAATAAGCTGCCAAGAATGGATAGACACTTATGAGCGCCATCTAAAACCATCTAAATAATTTCACGACCCTATATGGCATTGTAGTAATATTGTACTTTTATTCTTATACGTATCATGTGAGTTTAGAACAAGTACATATGAAAAATGCAATACACACTCAATTGGCCTACTTTATAGATTTGTTATCATTTATCAAAAACAATCCACAAACTGCTAGGCATCAACCAACATAACATCTTACCCTAGGCCACTTTATTGGCCTAGTATAAACAACATCCTAATTCCTCATGATGAAAACAACTAGCGGAGCAACATTTTAAAATAACATTTACCATGAAAGTAAACATTTGCATTACCCTATTGCTAGCTCTGAGCACATTTGCCCATGCCAGCTTTACTGAACTAACCCAAAAATTAAACGAAACTTTAAACACTGTTTCCACAGAAAAAGGCTCCAATAATCAATCTGTAAAAGAAAATGAGCCAGGCATACTCCTATTTACAAGCGTTTTTGTAAACAGCAAAGGCGAAAGTGAAACCACCGAATACATCATAAACATGGCCGATGTGGATGTCCATTTGGTAAATGAATTTACATCAAAAGACATTATTTACGTACAAGTAAAAATTAAAGACAACCAAAAGTTTATAAAAACATTAGAGAACGGAGAGCTAGAACCTTACACCAATGTGGTAAAAATAAATGCCACAGATATAGACAATGCGCGCGCTGTAAGTCAAATCATAAAAGACATGATTCCGTTAGCAGCAGACATACAAACCAAGAGAATTAACACACCAACCTACGAAGCGCAACTTCAGTTTTTAATTGAACATGTAACCGAAGTGAATTTGGAAAAAACCAATTTTAAGCAATCGTTTAGACCAGACGAAAACAAATTAGGTTTGGTGGTAATTGACGTGATTGAATCTTCTGGCAAAGCACCTGAAACAAAACAGTACATATTAAACCTTGCAGACCTCAATGAAAATGCCATTTTTATATCTGTAAAAAGCAAAACGGTAAGCTTAAATCTTGAAACTGTAGGCAAGAAAAAACTAATCATGGCCTATAAAAACCAAGAACAAAGCAATTTTGTAGATGATCTTACTATTGTTACCAATAATGTAAATGAGGCAAGAGATTTAAGTGCCGTATTAAAAATGGCCGTGCCCATTGCCAAACAAAAGGTTTTTAACAATCTTCCAACCCCTAAAACAAGAGATGAGATGGTTAGCCTTTTAAACCAAAGTGCAGCGCAAGTAACCATAGGTGCAGATAACTACCAGCAAACGTTTACCCTAAACTGTTTTAGCCAGTTAAAAATTATAGAAAAAAACGAAAAATCCAGCACTGAAAATGTATATGAGTTTAATTTTTCTTCGTTAAATGAGCATATT
Organism: Bacteroidia bacterium; assembly: GCA_030424545.1. Taxonomy (GTDB): domain Bacteria; phylum Bacteroidota; class Bacteroidia; order Flavobacteriales; family Schleiferiaceae; genus JAUHWL01. Next base: position 92,530 of record JAUHWL010000003.1, on the reverse strand, counting down.
TTAGATTATAAAATTTCTGGAAAAAAATTGGGCCTAGAAGTAACAACCAACCAAAAAGAAAAATTGATTAAACACATTAAAGATGGTGAATTGTCATCTTACAAAAACGATTTCACTCTTGTTTTTACCAGCAACGAAGAAGCACGAATTGCCCTTTATACAATAAAAAATTTAATTGCCCATTGCCGTGAAAACGCAATTAGATTAGTACCAACGGGTAGTGATGAAGAGAAAATTGCGTGGCTTAAAAACAATATTGTTGACCAGACAATAGATGGCAAAACACAACAACAAGCCTTTGGTGTTTCTGCAACCGACCCGAACAAATTAGAATACAAGATCACCACGTTTTCTAAATCTTCATCTACAGAAATGTTGTACGAGTTTAATTTAGCTGATTTAGACCCCAATTCTATTTCCTACAAAATATCTGGGAAATCACTATCCGTTTATGTAAATGCCAATTTTAAATCTAAAATTATAAAGAACTATAAAAACGGAGAGGTTGGCAACTATGTAAACTCTCTGCAATTTTATTTTAACGATGTAGAAACAGCCAGCAATGCAATGGTGGCTTTAAAAGAGCTGATTGAGAATAAGAAATAAAACAGCTTAACGTTTTACCAACACTAAATACCTATTGAATAAAATGCTTCTTAAACGAACAAATTGGTCACTAAAAAAGTAGCCTTTTTAAAAACGAAAAACCTCAGTAAGAATGTTCTTGCTGAGGTTTTTTTATGCTTTACCACATAAAAATGCGTATCGCGTTTTTAATCGTAATTAAAATGGTTATACATCTATGTTGGCATATTTGGCATTCTTCTCAATAAATTCTCTTCTTGGTGGAACTTCGTCTCCCATCAACATAGAGAATACATGATCTGCTTCTGCCACATTATCTATGGTAACTTGTTTAAGCGTTCGGTGCTCTGGGTTCATGGTTGTATCCCATAATTGAATGGCATTCATCTCTCCCAAACCTTTGTAACGCTGTATGCCTACGTTTCCTGTTTCTCCTCCAAACTCATTTACCAATTGGTCACGCTGAAGATCGGTCCATGCGTATTGTTGCTTGGCTCCTTTTTTAACCAAATATAAAGGTGGAGAAGCAATGTAGATATAACCTAATTCCACCAACTCTTTCATATAGCGGAATAAGAACGTTAGAATTAGCGTTGCAATGTGAGAACCATCCACATCGGCATCACACATAATTACAATTTTATGGTAACGTAGTTTAGATAGATTTAAGGCTTTGCTGTCTTCTTCGGTACCAATGGTTACGCCTAGGGCGGTAAACATATTTTTAATCTCTTCGTTTTCAAAAACCTTGTGACTCATGGCTTTTTCTACGTTTAAGATTTTTCCGCGTAGAGGTAAAATCGCTTGAAAAGCTCTGTCTCTACCTTGTTTTGCTGTACCACCAGCCGAGTCACCCTCTACTAAAAATATTTCGCAAATGCTTGGGTCAGTTTCTGAGCAATCACTAAGCTTACCGGGCAAACCTGTACCGGTAAGTACATTTTTACGCTGCACCATTTCGCGCGCTTTGCGCGCTGCAATTCTGGCTTTTGCGGCAAGAACTACTTTTTGTACAATTTGTTTGGCCTCGTTGGGGTGCTCTTCTAAATAATAGGTAAGCATTTCTCCAACCAGTTGGTCTACGGCACCACTTACCTCAGAGTTACCCAGTTTGGTTTTGGTTTGGCCTTCAAACTGAGGCTCCATTACTTTAACCGAGATTACGGCTGTTAAACCTTCTCTAAAATCATCGCCAGCAATTTCTACTTTTTCTTTTGCTAGAATTCCGCTTTCTTCTGCGTATTTCTTTAGTGTACGAGTTAAAGCTCTACGAAAACCTGTAAGGTGCGTACCCCCTTCGTGCGTATTGATGTTATTTACATAACTGTGTAAGTTTTCTGTATAACCTGTGTTGTAATGCATGGCAACTTCTACGGGAATTTCATTTTTCTCGCCTTCCATGTTAATTACATCAGCCATTAATGGCTCACGGTTTTTATCTAAGAACTCAACAAATTCTTCTAAACCTCTTTCCGAGTAAAACAACTCAGAAATTTCGTTGCCTTCATCATCTTTTTCTCTCTTATCGATAAGCGTAATTTTAATTCCCTTGTTTAAGAAAGAAAGTTCGCGAATACGACCGGCAAGAATATCATAATGATAAACTGTATCTGCAAAGATGGAATCGTCTGGTTTAAAAGTAACAATGGTACCTCTATAATCGGTTGTCCCTATTTCTCTTACTGAAAATTGAGGAACTCCTTTACTAAATTCTTGCTCGTAAATTTTGCCATCTTTATGAACCTCGGCACGTAGAAAAATAGAAAGTGCATTTACACAACTTACACCTACACCGTGCAAACCTCCTGATACTTTATAAGAATCTTTATCAAATTTACCACCTGCATGTAGCACAGTCATTACAACTTCTAATGCGCTTCTACCTTCCTTTTCATGAATATCTACGGGAATCCCACGACCGTTATCTTTAACGGAAATAGAGTTGTCTTCGTTAATGGTAACAAAAATTGTATCTGCATGACCGGCCAATGCCTCATCAATTGAGTTGTCAATCACCTCATAAACAAGGTGGTGCAATCCTTTAACCCCAACATCGCCAATGTACATGGCAGGGCGTTTACGTACGGCTTCTAGTCCTTCTAATACCTGAATATTTCCGGCACCGTATTCTTTGTTCTGTTCGCTCATAAAATCGCTTTAATTTTTGCGGATAATCACAAATATAGTCTTAACACTTGGGGAATGGGGTACACCCTAGTATGAAATTACCCTGTTTTTCCACATTTTCTTAACATCTAATCCGTTTAAATGTTAAGAAACTATTGGAAGGTATTTTTATTAGAAAACATACATGAGCGACAACATAACGCGAAAACGCTGTGATGGGTAGCCCAACCAAATTTCATACTCCTGCGAAAGCAAATTGGCAAAGTCTAATCGGGCTGAAAAGTTATTGTTTACATTGTACCCTATGCCCAAGTTTACATCTACAATATTTTTCATTTTGGCTTTGTAAAATTGGCCGTCTGCATCTAAAGCTTTTCTACCACCAACAAATGCCACACCGGCTCTTACCTCAAACTTTTCTTTTAGCTTTTGCATGGCATCTACCCCAATTTTAAGGGTTGGCAAATGGTAGGCATTTTCCAAATCGCCCGAATTATTTTTATACAAGTTGTATTCAAAATATTCTCCATAACCGTTTATACTGGTGTTTTTTCTGTTGTAGGTAATTTCTCCGCGGGCATAAACAAAATTGCCACGCACAAATACAGTTTCAAAAGCGGGTAAATTTTCTCCGTTATAAGGTACCGTTAAGCTATCACCACTGCGAAAGAACAAAGGCAAGCTTCTCACAAAATTTACTCCTCCTTCTAACTTGTATGAAATGTTTTTTGCTATTGCACCTTCTAACCCACCATAAACTTTGTTTAAAGCAGTAGGCGTAATGCCGGTTTCTGGCAGCAAAAATGGGTTTGTTTTGGTAAGGTTATAAATGCCGTTTACTGTTACATCTCCGGTCCATCCACCAAATGCAAAAAGCACATTTTTTACCAATTCAGCTTCTAACGCAATTTCTGGAAATAAGTAGGTAATAAAACCACTCTCTTCAGTACCTGCTAATGATTCTGATGAGTTATAAAAATTTAAGTTTAAACCCAAAGTGTAGTTTACACCCATGTATCTACCCATTGCTTTGGGGAAAAATTTAACATTCAGCTGATTTCTATCGAAATTGTTAACCCCCATTTGGGTTGATTGCCAATCTACATTTAGTTCTGCACCAAGCAAATGGCTTTTCACTTCTTGTGGTAAACGCCAATACGAAGTCCCTGAAATAAGCTGCTCATTGGTTTCCCAATTATTGGTAAAGTAATGGTAATTGATACCGGCCTTCTGAAAGATGGCCTTTTTGCCTTTAAATACACGATCTACGTTTACCGCTCCAAAATACCGCTGAAAAGCATTTTTCTGAATATCAGGTATAACAACCCCAACATCTTCGGCTGTATTGGGAATACCATAATAGCTATGGCTATTCCAATCTAAACCTGCTTTGGCATCTAATCTGTAGTTCTTTAAAATCCATCTTCCACCTAACTTTACTTCATTTATCATGTACGGTGTTTTATCATAAGCTACATCCTTTACTCCTTTTTGAGACGAAAAATGGCGGATATCTAAATCCCAATTAAACGTTTTAGAACGTGAGTTGCTTAAAACAATTTCGGCCAAAGCGGTACCGTAGTTTCTAGCGCCTAAGCGCACCATGTTTTGCGGTAACTTACCTAGCCTTATACGCCCAACACGCATGGGTTGTAAAACTTCTGGGTGATATTTAAAGCTTAACATTTGAGGCTTTATACCATATTGTACGGGTAATTTAATGGTTGTTGTATCTACAAATCCTGGCTGATTAGAAATTTTTACAGCTTCTTTTATATTGGCTTTGTATTGATCTACAACGTTTACTTCTACATTGCCTACCTCTTCGTTTTGCGCATTTACAAAAGAAAAACCAGTACAAATAAGGGCGAATATTAAACCAACTTTTTTCATCATGACTTAATTATTATTGTTTTTTTGGTTTAACTTTTCATCTTCTCCACCTTCTTCAGGTAATTCTTCTAATTCTATTAACTCGTTGTTAAGCTCTTCTTCTCGTTGCTTTTGTTCTAATTCTTGTTGCTCTTTGGCTCTTCTAATTTCCTCTTTTTTCGCCTTTGCCTCGGCAACAATTTCTGGACTATAGTTTTCTTCTATAATAAAATCTAATGTGTAATTGGCCTGGAAACTATCTTCTGTTTTATAGTAATTATCGGCAAGAATTAACAACGACATAAAGCGCCATTTTTGGTAAGACGGTAAATTGTCTATCATCCAAAAAATAGTGGTGTTGCTGGCTTCATATTCGGCATTAATATTTTGAATTTTAGCGATAAAGTAAGAAGCCTCAGCTTGAGATTCGCCTTTGGTTTTTGTTTTTACCTCTTGGTAACTGCTATATGCATTGGGCAAATCTTCTAGCGCCCAATAGCTGCGCGCACGAGCTACTAAAGCTTCACTTTTTACTTCGGGCTCTATGCGCTCATCATTTATAATTACCTCGGCAAACTGCTGTACTTTTTCTGGCAGGTTTAATTTTACAGCACACCTCATGGCACCAATTCTAGCTTTTCTTAGTTGTACAATTTCTTCCGAAAAGCTTAGCAACTGCTCATAATAGAATAATGCTTTGGCGTAATCTTGCGCGGTATAGTTAATAGAGGCCAACATAGAAATAGATCTTTCTGTGTATTCACTTCTGGTTTGATTTACAACCCTTGTTAACGCTTCTTCTGCAACCACATCATTTTTGGCTTTGTATGCGCATTCGCCTAAAAAGAAATTGGCCTGTATAGAGAAATAACCATCAGGGAATTTTCTTAAATAACTGTCAAACGACTTCATAGCGCTTTCGCAATCATTATTGGTGTAAAAATCAAAGCCCGCATTAAACATAGTAGAGTCTAATGAGCTTCTTTTTATGTCTGCAAAATCTATTGTTTCTACCCAGTTTACATATTCTTCTAACCTGTTTAAATCTGCATAAACTAATCTGCTAAAAGCTATGGCTTCATTGGCTTCTGGCGTAGCTGGATAATCTGCAACAACTTTTTTAAATGTTTCTAAGGCTTTTTCTGTTTGGTCCATATTGCGGTAAATGATACCGATATTAAGCCATACCCTTCTTGTATGCCGGCTTTGCGGATAATCTTTGATAAAGGTTTTAAAGATGGATAGAGCTTGGCTGTTTTTATCCATGGTTAAGTATGTTTCGCCTTGCTCATACAAACCATCTACAGCAAATTTGCTTGTTGGATAGGTAGACACCAACTTATCTAACGTAGCCAGTTTATTGGCTTTATCGCCATTTAACCCTTGGCAAAGCGCCTTTTGAAACATGGCATAATCCGCATCAGCAGGGTTGTAGGCTAAATACTTAGAATAATATGTTACGGCTGTTCCGTACTTTCTTTGCATAAAATAAGCATCGCCCAATCTTAACTCGGCATCTTTTACTTTTTGCTTTTCGGCTTGTTTGTTATCTATAAATAATCTGAAGGCCGTTGTTGCGCTTGTATAATTCTCTTTCATAAAATAGCAATAGCCCTTGTTGTATCTAGCATTAGAAAATTCACTTAGGTTGTAGGATCCTGTAGTTGCTTCAAACAGCTCTATTTGCTTAAGCGCCTCATTGTAATTTTGTTGTTTGTAAAAAGACTCTGCCATCCAGAAATGTGCAAGTGCGCTGTAGGTTGGGTTAGATGGATATTTTAAAGATTGTGTAAAAAACCTTCTAGCCTCTTCTAATTTTACTGCATTGTACAATTGTACACCTCTGAAATAAGAAACCTTTTGAAATGCTTCTTTCATTTCTTGGCTATCTAATCCGGTATTGCTAATGGCTACCAGCGCATTTTCATAATCTTTTGTGGTTAAATACAAATTGGCCAAGTATTTATTGGCCTCTTTTCTTTTTACGGCATTAGGATATGTATCTATAAACTTTTTAAATGCATCTATAGCACTACCGTATGGGCTTGCCAATTCATAATTTAATTTGGCATAATTAAAAAGTGCATCTTCTTTTATTACCTCATTATCTCCAATTTCGTAGGCTGCTTTAAACGCGCCCAAGGCCTCTTGTTTTTTATCGGTTTTTAAATAACAATCTCCCAGGTGGTAATATGCATTCTGGCCTAAATTATTTTTTTGCCCCGTTATTTTATTAAAGCTTTGAATGGCATCTGCATATCTGTTGGTTTTGTAAAAGGCAAAGCCCATACTGTAATGGTCTTCGGCTTTCATTTTTCCTCCGTTTTGTTTATAAATTTCTAGATACTCTGTTGCTTTTCTGTAATCTTCCTTCGCCAAATAGGCCTCGCCCAAAAGTTTTGCGATTTCTGGTTTACGTTTTTCTGTAGCACGCTCTAAAAGCGGCTGGCCATACTCTATTAGCTTATCTAAATCTCCGTTTTGATAATAAATTTGGGCTAAATAGTAAGGTACAATAGGGCCAAAAGCATCATCGTTTTGCAACTCTTTAAAGTTTTCTAGTGCCGTTACATAGTTGCTATCTTCATATGCCATATGGGCATAATAATACTTTGCCGAGTTGCTGTATTTCTCTTTGCCTTCTTTTGCTCGTTTAAAATTTAGTCTTGCATTGTCCCTGTCATTGGTCATTAATTGAGAATACCCCATTTTAAATGCGTATTCAGATTTTTCTTCGGCATTTAAATCATCTTGGTCTAGGTTTGCGTACCAAATTATTGCTTTTCTATAATTGCGTTTATTAAAAAAATAATCGGCCGCAGCAAAAGAAGCTTTATGTTCTAAAGGGCTGGCGGGATATTGTAAAGAGAATTCTTCTAACAATACCTCTGCGTCTTCATTAAGCAAATAAAGCGCACACATGGCACGGTAATAATTGCTTTCTTCTGCCCAGCGCGTATGTTTAGAAATATCAAAAGTCAATACATACTCAAACTTTGTTTTGGCAGAATTATACAGTCTTTTATTATACAATTCTACTGCCTCATCAAACGATTGTTGTACAGAGTTTTCCCATTGGGTTTGTTGTGCTTGAACCGTAAAACCAATTAAGCCCACCAAAAGAGATAAAAAGAATCTTTTCATTATTTATAAATAAGTAGTAAATGTAATTGTAAGAGTAGCCGTGTTTATATATTTATCTAGCAGTTTTTAATAAATGGCTGTTGATAGATTTATTGAAATATCAACGTAAAAGTTTATTGAATAGTGCCATACTATGTAATTAGCTTGCTCTATTTGTTTTCTTTGTAAAAATGTTTTCTCTATGGTACTTGCCCTAAAAAACGCTTCTATTCTACAACGAGATAATTTAATTCTCTCTGATGTTAATTTAGAATTAAAACTTGGCGAATTTATTTACTTAATAGGCGAAACCGGCTCTGGAAAATCTAGCCTTTTAAAAACCATGTACGGAGATTTACCGCTAACCAAAGGTGAGGGCACCGTTTCTGGCTATGATTTAAAGAACTTAAAAGACAATGATATACCGCATCTAAGAAGAAAGTTGGGCATTGTTTTTCAAGATTTTCAGTTGCTTACAGATCGGAATATTTACGACAATCTTCTTTTTGTTTTAAAAGCAACCGGATGGAAGGACAAAACAAAAATGGACAACAAAATAAATGAAGTTCTTAAAAAAGTAGGCATGGGTACAAAAGGACATAAAATGCCTTTTCAGATTTCTGGTGGCGAGCAACAGCGCGTTGCTATAGCCCGTGCTTTGCTAAACGACCCTGATTTAATATTAGCCGATGAACCCACCGGAAACTTAGACCCTGCTACGAGTGAAGAAATCATGATTTTACTTACAGAAATTTGCAAAAACGGCAAAGCTATTTTAATGGCTACGCATGATTATGCACTCATTTTAAAATTTCCTAAAAACACGTTAAAAATAGAAAATGGCAGAGTTCACGAAACGGTTCAAACTCATCTTTAAACTTTAATGCCCTCAAATTCAATTTCCATTTCTGTTTTACTTGCTAGCTATAATTATCCTGTAGTAAGGTTGGTAAATCAGTTGCATCAACAACTTCTTAAAAGCAAAATAACGTTTGAAATTTTGTGTTTTGACGATTGCCCAGATACAGGGTTGAAAATAGAAAACATGGCATTAAATAGCCTAAGCCACGTTACTTTTAAAATAAACAATCGCAACTTAGGTCGTGCCGAAAACCGCAATACTTTGGCACAGGCCGCGCAATTTAACTTTTTACTGTTTTTAGATAGTGATGCTGATTTAAGCCAAAACCCTGATTTTATAGCGAATTACATCAAAGCAGCCCAAGAAAATACTGTGGTTTGCGGAGGAACTTCTTATAAGGCAACGCCACCAGAAAATGCCGCTTTGCATTTGCGTTATATTTATGGAAAAGAAAGAGAGGAAAAACCTGCGGATATCCGCCAAAAGGAACAATGGACGGGTTTTTCGGCATTTAATTTTTTAATACCCAAAACTGTTTTTTTTAATTTAAAATTTAACGAACGCTTTTCTAAATACGGTCACGAAGACACGCTTTTTGGCAATGAATTAAAATATAGATGCATTCCTGTAAAACACATTAACAATGCTGCGCTTCATTTAGGCCTAGATACCACCAAAGACTTTTTGGCCAAAACGAGACAGGCTGTAGAAAACCTAAAAGAATTAATAGATTTAGGTTTGGTTGATGAAGATGTGAAATTGTATGCGTGGTATGTAAAAATGCGTAAAATGCATGTTCACACACTTCTGGGTAAGCTATTCATCAATTACCATAAAAAATGGGAAGTAAAGCTCACCGCATTAAATCCTTCATTAAAACTGTATGATTTTTATAAATTAAGCTACTTGTGCTCTTTGCCTTTACAACACAGAACACCACCAAAAAGAAAAATTTAAAAGCAAATTTTAGCTATTCACTTACTTTTAAAATCAAGTCTACCAATCTACAGCTATACCCCATTTCATTGTCATACCACCCTACAATTTTCACCATTTTACCAAGCACACTGGTTAATTGAGAATCAATAAGGCACGAGTAAGAACTTCCAACAATATCAATACTTACTAAAGGCTCTTCTGTATAACCTAGAATTCCTTTTAAAGAATCATTAGAAGCTTTTTTGAATAAATTATTGATTTCTTCTACCGAAGATTCTTTTTTAACTAAGAATGTAATATCTGTTAACGAACCATTTGGAACAGGTACACGAATGCCACATCCTCCTAGATGACCTTTTAAGTGAGGAAAGACACGAGACAATGCTTTTGCTGCACCGGTAGTTGTAGGAACCATAGACAAGGCGGCTGCACGTGCACGTCTTAAATCTTTATGTGGAGCATCATGCAAACGCTGATCTGACGTATAGCTATGAATCGTTGTAATATAAGCTGACTCAACACCTAGATTTTCATCAATAATTTTAACCATTGGTGCGGCACAGTTTGTTGTACAACTGGCATTAGAAATAATTTTATCCTCTGGATTAAGTAGTTCATGATTTACACCAATCACAATATTATTGGTTTCGGTATCAGATGAGGGCGCACTTATAATCACTTTTTTTACTCCAGGCTTTAAATGAGCCTTACACAATTCTTGCGTTTTAAATAAACCAGTAGACTCTAATACAACATCTACCTTATGGTCGTTCCAAAGAATATTATCTGGATTTTTATGTTGAGAAAAATATACTTTATTTCCATTCAACAACACCACATCATCTTCAATAGAAATGGTTCCTTTAAAGTGACCATGCACAGAGTCATACTTAAACAAATGAACCAATGTTGGGGCATCTGCTAAATCATTAATGGCAACAAGCTCTAATTTAGGGTGATTTGCAATTAACCTAGCAACACATCTACCTATTCTACCAAAACCATTTATTCCAACTCTAATTTTATTTTCCATAGCAAAAAAAAACCCAGACGAAAATGTTCGTCTGGGTTATTAATTAATTATTGATATTTATTTAGAAACAACAAGCTTTCCTGATTTAACTGTTTCTCCAAATTGCACTGTAATAATGTAACTTCCAGATGCATAATCAGCAGTATTAATTCTAATTTCTTTATTACCAGGTGTAACTTTACTTAGCTTAATTTGCTTGATTAACTTCCCAGTAATGTCTCTTACCATAATAGTTACATCACTATTTTTTCTTAACGCTAATTCAACATTTGTAAAATCTCTAGCCGGATTTGGGAATACATTTATTTGAGCATTGTTTTCTTCAAAAACAATAGGATCTTTTTCTTCAACCCCTATAGGTCTAGAAGTTTGAAGCGTATTTGACCAATAAATTCCTCTACCATGAGTTCCTGCAAAAATATCACCTTCCATTATTGGGTTAGAAGGGTCTGAAGAGTTATCATTTGTTCTGTATTGAATTAAAGTAAATACCGGAATTCTTGGCATTCCATTATTCTCTTCCGTCCATGTTGGGCTAGAAGATGTAATGTTTTCTGTGCTAAACACTCCATATTCTGTACCTATGATTAGGTTAGAACTATTGGCTTTATCAAAAGTAACCGCATATACAGGGAATTCAGGTAGGTTACCTTGTCTAGACATAAACGTTGGAGTTTCAGCAGTAGCATCATCAGAGTAATAAACGTATGTTGAATTACCATAATTACCTACAGTAATTGCAACTCTATCGTTATTGTTCGGGTCAACAGCAATATCAGTAACCGCACGACCTCCGTAACTAGCAACTTGCTTGTAAGTAACTTGCACTGTGGCTGTATCTCCTTGCGCAACGTCTGCAGTGTTTAAAGATCTTCCTTTATTAATATTGGCAATGCGATAAACTCTACCTGATTCTGTTCCTACCCAAGCGTAATCTCCATCAGAACTCATGGTAACACATTGTGGTGTTCCGCTCACGTTTGCAATTTTCCACCATTTTGTAGGGTCATCCCAATTAAAGGCCATACGAGTCATCCAAACACCTCCTGTTAAACCAGCAACCAAAACACCTTGAACTGGGTCTTGAACTTTTATTGAATCTCCAGCATTTAGGCCTTGTGAAAGGGTATATTTAAATGGCAACCCATTTATATTAGACTCCATGCTTAAAGTAGAACCGCTTGCGTAGTTAACATCACAAGACATTATTCTTTCCGCTACGGTTGTACCTGTAAAACTTACTTGATACTCTCCTGTGTTTTTATCAAATTTTCCGTAACCGTCTCCAGATAAATTTCCTTGAGCATCACTTGTAATTAACTTACCACCAGAAACAGCGGTAAAGCTTGCTGCATCAAATTCTCCAGCTGGTTGTTGTTTCACCAATGTGCCAATTAGCGTATCTATATTTCCAAAACCTTCGCTTCTTATAGATGGATTTGCAAAAAAGTAAACTGAATCTTCACTTAAAGGATCATTGGTTTTTTCATCTAAATAGTAAGGTAACATCCAACCAGAGAAACCGTTTGAACCAGGCCCGCCATTTGCAACCATTCTATTATCCCAAAAAGATGTGAATGATTCTCCAGCATTTTCACTTCTACCCATTCTACCTGATTGATACTCTGTAAAGTATTGTTCAGATGACAACCAAGAAATTAATGAGTGGCCACCGTCTCCAGAAAAATTGTCTACTGGCCCTAAAACCTTTCCTTGTTTGTCCGTATTACCTGTTCCATCAAGTAACCATGAACCATTATCTTGAGTACCTCCAACAATTTTTCTATCGTGACCAATGCCTATGCCGTAAAATTGTGTGGTGATGTAATTTTTATTCATGTCTTGCCATGTATATCCTCCATCAGATGATTTATGAATTCCACCATCTGTAGTCATGTAAATAATATTCGGATTTACAGGATCAAAAGCAATGGCATGCTTATCAGAGTGGATATAGAATGGGCCAAAACCGTCCACTTTTCTCCAACCTGTTTGTCTTTTCCATTCCCAAACTGTAATTCCTCCTAAGAAAACATGGTTTTTATCTGTGGAAGAAACACCTAAAAGTAAATCCCATGTCCCTTGACAACCCGGACTTGCACCTGTTCTACAAAGTGGATCAAACAATGCTGTTTTTTCCTGAATTACTTCCCAAGTTGCTCCTCTATCTCCTGTTCTATACAATGCTGTTAAAGCACTTCCTGCCGTTTGAACGCAGTAAATTACATTAGGATCTTGAGGTGAAATCGCATATTTCTGACGACCATTAGAACGTGGCAAGTCAGTTGCTCCTGCTACATTTTTAGATATTTCAGTCCAATTATTATCATCTCCATTTGACGAATAAAAAGTTCTGCCTCCCACGTTAACCCAAATAGAACCATCTGTGGCAACAGCTAAATCAGTAGCCAATCCTCCTTGACCAATTGGGTTAGACCAAGTAGCTCCTCCATCATCGCTTCTTCTCAAACCTCCTGAAGTACCCGCATAAATACGAGATGCATTTGTAGGATCTGCACCCATAGAACCAACTGCAGACCAAGCTGAACCATTATTATTGGCAGGTGGTACTGTAGCACTTAAAGATGTCCATGTTGTTCCTGCATCTGTAGATTTATAGATTCCTCCTCCAGTCATTCCTGGCGAAGTAGCTGATCCTATACCTGGAGTATAGGCATACATGTTTTCTCCTGTACCCGCATAAAGGTCTCCGTTAGCAGCTTGAGTTAATGTTACAACGGCCATATTGTCTAAATCATCAGATATTGAGATCCAAGAAAGACCTGCATTTGAAGATTTATAAATACCTCCGGCAACTCCGGCAGCATACAATATGTTGTTATTATTTCTGTCTATAATAAACGCCCGCGTTCTGCCACCTTGGTTATCAGGACCTTTTGCATCCCAATTTAAACTTAATGCATCCGCTTGAGACTGGGTCATTTTATTAAGCTGCTGTCTTGCAGCAATAACATCTGCTTCACTTATCTCTCCCGTTAATTGATTTGCACGCATCATGTGCAAATACTTAATGGCACCTTCCGCTTCTACCTTAGAAGTTTCTCTTGGTTGATACTGTTTTTCCGGGGTTGTTGTTAATGCCAAATAACCTAAAGCTAAAATCGACATTCCAACTGCTGAACTAAAAAGTAACTTTTTCTTCATATTCTTTTTTAAATATCTAAACTCTAAAAAGCGCCTAAAAATAACAAAAAACACATAGCTTTCACTTTTTTATACGCTCGTATTAATTAAAATAAATGCCTTTCTGCATGATAAGATGACCTAACTAAGGGTCCACTTTCCACAAATCGAAAGCCCATGTCCAAACCTAACGTTTTATATTTATCAAATCGTTCTGGTTCAACAAACTCAGCAACAGGCAAATGCCGTTTTGTTGGTTGCAAATATTGTCCAATGGTTAGAATATCAACTCTTGATTTTCTCAAGTCTTCCATTGCTTCAATAACTTCATTATCTTTTTCTCCCAAACCTAACATTATTCCACTTTTTGTGCGTTTCATGCCTTGATCTTTTAAGTGTTTTAACACCATCATACTCCGATCATACTGGGCTTGAATTCGCACCTTTCTGGTTAACCGTTTTACTGTTTCAATATTATGGCTTACTACATCTGGGTGTACCTGTACTATTCTATCTACATTTTTTAACTCTCCTTTAAAGTCGGGAATTAAAGTCTCCATTGTAGTAGCTGGGCTTAATCTTCTTACTGCATTCACCGTTTCTTGCCAAATAATTGAGCCTCCGTCCGCCAAATCATCTCTGTCTACCGAAGTAAGTACAGCGTGTTTAACTTTCATCAGTTTTACACTCCGTGCAACTCTGTCTGGTTCTTCCCAATCTACAGACTCCGGTCTTCCGGTAGCTACATTACAAAACCCGCAAGATCTTGTACAAATGTTTCCTAAAATCATAAATGTAGCTGTTCCTTCGCCCCAACATTCGCCCATATTTGGGCAATTGCCGCTTTCGCAAATGGTATGCAGTTTATAATTATCTACAAGTTTTCTAACACTTCTATAATTATCTCCTGTAGGCAATTTTACTCTAAGCCACTTTGGCTTTTTTATTTGTGTATTGCCTCGTTCTAAATTAACTGTTTCAGTCATTTAATTTAATTCCATTTTTGACCAAAATTCACCGTTACGTAAAACTGTAACCAAATGTTATAGTTTTCTGCTTGATACATTATTGGCACTTTTTCATCTTTATAAGCTCCAAACCAAGAAGGGTAATAATCCACAACGGCTCCTAACTCTAACGTTGTAATTTTTTCGTCTTTCCAGTTATAATCAAATGCAAACCCCGTTTTGGCATATAATCCTAGTCTAATTTTACTTTTACTAATTCCTGTAAAAAAGGGTGCTTGACCATAAATTTGTTGATAATCATGTACCTCAGGGTCATATCTTTCTGTAGTAATTACCATAGCTCCTGTGGTTGCCTCTTTTTGAACTTGTAAATAAATTGGTTTTAATATCCCAATACTAGGTCCAAAAAAATTCATCCAACTAATAGAAATAGAGCCTTGATCTGTTTTGTCTACTAATATTCGCTCGCGTCCATACCCTGCTCTAATGGCAAATAATCCATTTAATTTACCATATACATAGCCTCGAGAAGAATTGGAGTTTGATTGTTCGATTTTTATTTCCTTTGGGTGACGGATATTCACCATATCAAAATCAAAACCTCTTTTTTTAAACCCATCCTTATATTTCAAATAACGAACATTAGCCCCAAACCCTCTGGTATGAAACATGATTCCAGCTGTAAACTCATTGTCATATACCTGCCGCTTCCAATCTGCGGCTGTTTCTAACTGCGCCAATGTTGCCAATGGGGCAAATAGAAGTATGTATATGAACTTTAGTTTAGCCATTTAACCAGCCATCTACTGTTTGTATTGACACATTTTGATGTGAAGCGTTGCCTACACATTTACCATTTTTTAAATATAATAATTGTGGAGATTCATGATCTACCTGAAACATTTCTGCAATTTGATTTGATAGATTCCTATTCTCTATAACGTTTAAAAGAAAAACTGGTTCAGTTATTTTTTCTGAATCCCACTCTACTTCTAAATTTTGCTTTACCATTTTACTAATAAAACATCTAGTACTGTGCTTAAATACGAAAACCCCATTCGAAAGGGGTTTGTCTTGAAATCTTAAATGTTCCGTTAACAAATCTAAATGAGTTAACGGTATAAAGTTTATCATGCTGGTACTTCAGCAGTTTGTTCTACTTGTGAATAAGCAGGACATTTTTCACCAGAACTGCATGATGTTAAACCGATAGCGATAATTGCCAACATAAAAATTGTAAAAAGTGCCTTCTTCATTGTTATTACTTTTGTATTGTGCTCCAAAGCAACAAAAATAATGTTTTGTTACCTAAGCTAATAAGTAAACGATATTAACCACTTTTTATGTATGTCTAATGAAATATATTTTTTCAAAATGGAAAGAACTTGGCGTGAAACTCTAAAAAATGAGTTTTCTGAAGAATACTTTAAAAATCTGCAAAACTTTTTAACAAAAGAAAAAAAAGAACACCACGTATTTCCTCCGGAAAATCAAGTTTTTAATGCGTTTAATAGTACGCCCTTTGATGAAGTAAAGGTGGTTATTCTTGGTCAAGACCCATATCATGGCTTAGGTCAAGCAAATGGTTTAAGCTTTAGTGTAAATCCAGGAATTAAATTCCCCCCTTCATTGCGTAATATATTTAAAGAACTTAAAACCGATTTAGATATAGCCCCACCTTTATGGGGCGATTTAACACCCTGGGCTATGCAAGGTGTACTTTTATTAAACGCTACACTTACCGTAAGAAAAGCTACTCCTGGCTCTCATCAAAACAAAGGGTGGGAACAATTTACCTCAGCGGCAATAAACGCTTTGCAATCAAAAGAGAACATTGTTTACATATTATGGGGCCAGTTCGCCCAGCAAAAATCAGCACAAATAAACGCGGGTAATAATTTAATTCTAAAATCAGCGCATCCTTCTCCGTTTTCGGCACACAGAGGTTTTTTTGGCAGCAAGCCTTTTTCTACAACAAATAAATACTTGAAAAAGCATAATATAGAGCCTATCAATTGGGAGCTACCTTAGTGCGAAATCCAAATTACTTCACCCAAAACCTCAATAATTAAAACGGTTTCTGAACCCAGAAATATTTCATCCACAATTTTATATTGGGTGTTTACGTCATTCAATGAAACATCTTTCGGGGTAAACCAAACAAAATTACCTTCTAGATTAATAGGTTTTGTATCGCTAAAAATCTTGCTGAATTTGGCCAAAGGCAATTTGTTTACGTGGCCAAAAAGCTGTGCTACTTTGCTGTTTACCGGGTTGTGAAAAACCTCTTTTATCTCACCTTGTTGTATAAGATGATGGTCTTCTAAAACAAAGACTTTGTCTGCCAGAAAAAAAGCATCTAGCGGCTCATGCAATACAAAAACAGCTGTTTTGTTGTGCTTTTTGATGTGCTTTTTTAGTCGCCACAAAACTTCTTGCTTGGTAGCTAAATCTAGTTGAGAAAAAACCTCATCAAACAAAAACAATTCTGCATGGCTGGCAAGCGCCTTGGCCAACGCAATACGTTGCTGTTCTCCACCGCTTAGTGTTCTTGCTTTTTGATTGGCCAAATCGCTAATCATAAAAACCTGAAGTAATTCAGCAGCAAAGGCTATTTTTTCTTCATCAAGCAAGTGCATTGCCCCTTGGTGAATATTTTCTGCGGCACTTATAAAAGGCATTAAATCAAAATCTTGAGCAACGTAGCGCACTCTTTCATCGCCAGGAATAAGCTTGGTTTCTGGACGCTCAATTTGGTTGTACTGCCAAAGTATTTTGCCCGTTTTGGGCGATAACAATCCAGCAATAAGTTTTAACAAGGTTGATTTCCCTTCTCCGCTTCTGCCAATAATTACGCCTATTTCTCCTTTGTTTAATTGTAAATCAACATCAACAAGAATTTTATTTTCTTGATATGAAAATGAGAGATGTTCTATATGCAAACTCATTTGCTACCGTTAAAATTCTACAATGCGGGCTGCATCGGCAATAATTTGTTGATGATCGAATGCCAACGTGGGTAGGTCTTCTAGGTTTTTCCACCCCACATTTTTTGCATCATCGGCAGCTTTTGGCTCATGCTGATTGATGTTTACCAGTGCCGCATATGCAACAGAAATTACACGCCCCCTCGGGTCGCGATTTGGATTTCCGTAAACGCCCACAAAATTTAGCTGAGATAATTTTACGCTGGTTTCTTCTTCAAGCTCTCTTAACGCGCAGTTTTCTAAATCTTCATCTACATCCAAAAATCCACCTGGCAAGGCCCACGCATTTTTAAACGGAGGGTTTTTGCGCATGATTAATAAAACAACATTTTGGTTATTTAATTTAGAGAACAACACAATGTCTGTAGCCACTAAATGCGCAGTAGGTTTCATCTATTTTAGGGCTTTGTTTAAGGCTATTTCCAGCTCTTTACCTCGTAGGTTTGTACCTAGAATTTTTCCTTCTTTATCTATCAAAACGGTAAACGGAATGCCTTCAAACCCGTATTTGGTAATTACTTCGCTGGAATATCCTTGCAAATCACTAACATGATTCTCCCAAATTAGGCCATCTTTTTCTATGGCATTTAGCCAATCGTTTTTGGCATTATTTTGCTGATCTAAACCATCCAACGAAACCGAGAATATTGTAAAACCACGTTGATTATACACATTGTAAAGCGCAACCAATTCTGGATTAGCTCTTCTACATGGTCCGCACCACGAAGCCCAAAAATCAATCAACACTACTTTTCCTCGTAAATCGCTAAGCTTTCTTTCTTGGCCATCGGGGCCGTTTAAAACAATTTCAGGAGCCATTTTTCCCACCGCAATGTTTTGTGCCGCCTCTTTTATCTGGGCTCTTTTTAACAGCGCTGTTTTATACTTTTCTAACTGATTATGAAAATACTTGGCATGTTCGTTTTCAGAATATCGGGCCTGCAAACCATTATCTACTTTTTGAAAATAAGCTTCGTCTTCTTCGAAACTAAACAACTCTAACTGACCTAAACTTTGGTAAAACGCCATGATGTTAGATAGATCTGTAGTGTCTTGATTAATGATTTTTTTAATTTCATTTTTATGAAATGTTATGCGCTCCAAGAAGCTTTCATTCCATTGTGGACGAAGAATTGCCAAACTATCATCTCCTTGATAATAGTAGTTTAAATCTTCTAGCGAATCTCTAAACGTTAACGAGCCAACAAACAAATCTCGTTGCTTGGCCATTTTTTCTGCACTTACAGAGCCCATTGCTACAAACGTTCCATATTCACTCGTATCAATCACATTCATCACTACCTCAACATCTTTTTCTATAAAAATGGGCAGCCTAATTCCCGTGCTAAATTCAAGCAATAAAAACGTGGGTGAGCTAAACATTCTATCATATTTAAACTCGCCATTTACAATAGCAATGGTATCTAATGCCTTTAATTCTTGCGGGAGGATTTCGGAAATGATTACATCTTCGCTTGCGATTGCCGTACCAGAAAGCTGATAATTTGCGCTTTTCTGACAAGAATGTAAGAATGTTGCAGTTGATATTAAAACAATAAATAAGGGTAAACTTGAAATGGGATACTTCATTATTTAGATAATTCTTCAGTTAGCAGTTGTGTTGCAACTTTAGGATCGGCTTTGCCGCGTGAAAGTTTCATTACTTCGCCCATAAACAAACCCAAAAGACCTTTTTTACCGGCTTTATACTCTTCTACTTTTGCTGGATATTTTGCCAACGCTTGTTGCACAATTTCTAACAATGCATCTTGATTGCTCTCTTGAATCCAGTTGTTTTCTTGGGCAATTTGCAACGGTTCGGTATCTGGGTATTCTACCAATTTCGGAAACACATTTTGCGCAGCAATGGTGTTGCTAATTTTACCATCGTCTACCAATTGTATACAAGCGGCAATTTTTGCTGGTTTTACAGTGAAATTTTCAATGTCAACGGCACGCTCGTTTAGGTAGCTTTTTATGGCACCCATCATCCAGTTGGCGGCAGACTTATAATTTTTTGTGTGGCTAATTAATTCTTCAAAATACCAGGCCATTTGCTTGTTTTCTGTAAGAACAGCGGCATCGTATTCGCTTAATTTTAGCTCATTTACGTATTTTTCAACCAAAGCGCTTGGCAAAGGTGGCATGTTGTTTTTTACGTTTTCTACGTAATCTTCTGTAACAATTACAGGCTGCAAATCAGGCTCATTAAAGTAGCGGTAATCGTGTGCATCTTCTTTGCTACGCATTAAAACCGTTTCACCTTTGGCGGCATCAAAATTCATGGTTTCTTGTTGCACTTCGCCCCCACTTTCTATCAACGCAACTTGGCGTTTAATTTCAAAATCGATGGCGCGTTGCACGTTTCTAAACGAGTTCATGTTTTTCACCTCCACTTTCGTTCCGAATTTCTCGCGGCCTTCTGGTCGTACCGAAACGTTTACATCGCAACGCATGCTCCCTTCCTCCATATTTCCGTCAGAAATATCTAGGTAACGAACCAGTTTTCTTACTTCAGAAAGGTAATTATACGCTTCTACGCCATTTCTAAAATCGGGTTCAGAAACCATTTCGAGCAACGGCACACCGGCACGGTTTAAATCGATAAGCGTGTGAAATGGATCGATGTCGTGGATACTTTTCCCCGAATCTTCCTCCATGTGTATGCGTGTAATTCCGATTTTCTTTTCGTTTCCATCAGCATCTTTTATGGCAATAAATCCGCCATAACAAATGGGTGTATGATGTTGCGTGATTTGATAGCCCTTGGGCATATCGGCATAAAAATAATTTTTACGGGCAAATTCGTTGCGCTCGCGAATGTTAGAATGACACGCCACGCCTAACTTTACGGCACTTTTCACGGCCATTTCGTTAAACATTGGCAAGGTGCCCGGGTGGCCCAAACTTACCGGACTAACCTGCGTATTGGGTGCCGCGCCATAAGTGGTGGCATCGGTAGAATACGCTTTAGATTTTGTATTTAATTGTATGTGAATTTCTAACCCAATTACCGGGCTGAATTTAACCTTTGTTGCAGACATGCTTTGAAATTTTGCCCTGCAAAGAACGCAAATTTAGTCGCAGAAAAAGAAGTAGAAATTGTGAGTTTTTTGTGGGGAAATGGGATGGGAATTAGAATAACTTACTATTAATATAAACCTGATAAGTCTATTTTCTTCTAGAAATAAACCTATCAGTTATTATTTCAATCGGCATACGCCCCAACAAAATCTAAAATTTGTTGGTCAAATTCATTTCCATTTTGCAAAAATTCTACACGAATGGGCAAATACGCCAACGTGATATTTTGGCTTTCAAAATTGCTTTTGTCTAAACGTTGAAAGTCTTTCTCGGTGGTTAAAATTTGATTGGCGCCCTTTTGTTTGGCCGTCTCAATAATCGCGTTTAATTGTGCATCTGTGAAATGATGATGATCGGGGAAATCGAGATGTGTGAATTCTAGCTTCTTATTTTCTACATATTTTACAAGTGGCGCTGCATCTGCAATGCCTGTTAAAAGCACACATGGCTTTTCAGTTTTAAACTGCCGACTTTCATCTTCAATTTCGCCATAATTAATGGCGCTAAAAAATACATTTTGCGAAGCCGTTGGTTTTAATTTGGCCGTAATTTCTCTTTGTTTTTCTGCCGATAAATCTACCGGACATTTGGTAACAACAATGCAATTGGCCCGATGTACTCCAGCTTTTGGCTCGCGCAAATTTCCGGCTGGCAACACCAAATCATCGGCATACAAATGGTGGAAAGGCGTAAGCAAAACATAAAATCCGGCCTGTATTTTTCGGTGTTGATAGGCATCATCCAACAAAATAACTTGAGGCGGATTGGGCAACGCCAACAGCGTTTGCACGCCATTTACGCGATTGGCATCAACGGCCACAGTAATTTCTGGAAACTTGTTTTTAATTTGTGTGGGTTCATCGCCTAAAATTGTTGCGCTTGGTGGATTTTCGGCCAACTGAAATCCAACCGATTTACGTCTGTAGCCGCGGCTTAAAACGGCCACATTATTTTCGTTTTTTAGCAACCTGATTAAATATTCGGTGTGTGGCGTTTTGCCTGTGCCGCCCGTGCTCAAGTTGCCCACAGCAATTACCGGCACATGAAATAACGTTGATTTGAATAATCCTAAATCGAAAAACAAATTGCGCACATACGTTAATACCCAGTAAATGGGATTTAAAAATATGAGAAATGGTCGCGTTAGTTTCATTTTACTGCTCCATTTTATTTGCTATAATTTCTTTCATTTTTTCAATTTCGGTGGGATGCACCCAAATGGCATTTTCGTCTCTGCGCAACCATGTTAATTGGCGTTTTGCAAACCTGCGGGTATTTTGCTTAATCAGGCTAACAGCCGTTTCAAGGTCTGTTTTTCCGTCAAAATAATCGAACAATTCTTTGTAACCCACCGTGTTTAACGGCTGTAAATTTCGGAAGGGCAGCAACGATTTTGCTTCTGCCAAAAGTCCGTTTTCCATCATTACATCTACGCGCAAATTAATGCGTTTGTACAACTCTTCGCGCGGCCAATCCATCACAAAGTTGAGCATTTTAAACGGCCTGTCTGCCTTTTTCTTTTTGCGTTGTGCCGAAAACGGTTGCCCCGTTTGGGCGATGACTTCCAGCGCGCGAATTAATCGCACCGGATTTTCACGATCAACTTCTTCAAAATAAACAGGGTCTTTTTCGTTGAGCTGATTTTGTAAAAAAGACAAGCCGTGTTGCGCAAAATCATCGTTCAATTTTTGTCTGATTTCCGGATTTACCGTGGGAAAATCATCCATTCCAAACAAAACGGCATTGGCGTACAAACCACTGCCGCCTACTAAAATTGCCATTTTATTATTTATAAAAATATCGTCTAAAACAGCCAATGCATCTTTTTCAAAATCGCCTGCATTGTAGCCTTTTTCTACACTTAAATGCTGAATAAAATGATGTTTTGCACCCGCCAATTCCTCAGCCGTAGGCGGTGCAGCACCAATTTTTAATTCTTTATAAAATTGGCGTGAGTCGCACGAAACAACTTCAGTATTCAACCATTCAGCCAATTGAAGAGATACTTTGGTTTTTCCGCTAGCAGTAGGACCTTGAACGGCAATCAATAACGGCTTGTTCATTAATGCCTGATTAGTTTTTCTCCACACTCATAACAATATTCAGCTTTAGCGTGATGGCCAACTAAACCACAAGTATGGCACTTTATGTTAGAGATTTGCTGGTTAGTTTTCGTTAATTCTGAAGTTACTATTCCCGTTGGTACTGCAATGATACCGTAGCCCAGAATCATAATTAAAGATGCGAGAAACATACCTCCTACAGTATGCGGAGAAATATCTCCATAACCTACAGTTGTTAGCGTTACAATGGCCCAATAAATACTATGCGGAATGGAATCGAAACCATTTTTCCCACCTTCTATCATATACATTGCTGTGCCTAAAACAACTGTTGTTGCTAAAACAGCAAAAATAAAAACCAGTATTTTTCTTCTAGAAGCGCGGATTGCAGATGCTAAATGCATCGATTCGCCAAGGTATCTCGTTAATTTTAGAACTCTAAAAACACGTAGCAAACGCAAAGACCTTATCACGAGTAGAGACTCTGCTCCACCAATAAAAAAACTTAAATAGGTAGGAATTATTGATAAAAAATCAATGATGCCATAAAAGCTAAAAATATATTTAATCGGCTTTTTGGTTACATAAATACGCAATACATATTCAATGGTAAAAAAGACTGTAAATACCCATTCTATAACATCAAATTGAAATTCATATTTTGCGTTTATCGACTTAACACTTTCTAGTATAACTACTAAAACACTTACTAGAATGGCCACCAAAAGAGCAACATCAAAAGCTTTACCTGCTGGAGTATCTGTGCCAAAAATTATTAAATGTATTTTTTTCTTTAAAGCTGATTTGCTCATGTAATCTATGATTAAGCGACCAAGATACTACTTGAATTGAAATAATCGAGCACCAATTATTGATGACAAAAATCACTCAAATAGCCATCATCAACCAAAAATTATTTTGTATATTGGTTGGTTCACAAACCAATAAACCTAAGATTATTTTTAACAAAATAAACTTAGACTAATGAAAAACAAACTTTTAGCCAGAAGTGCGCGCGTAGTGCGCGAGGCCATATCAAAGCTTAAATTTCCTGTTGAAAGTGTGCATGTTTGCGACAAAAGCAAAAAATCATTAGCATTAAAAATTCACAAGGCAACTTATTTGGGAAATTTAGAACAGAAAAAAGTAAATATACTTTTTAATGATTCTGAAGGATTAAAGAATGTTAAAACAACGATTTGGGCTCAGAATAAGGATTATGTTTATTTAAAAAACAACATCCAGGTGCCTGTACATAGAATAGTTGACATTTTAATCTAAAAAGATAACGCCCCGAGAAAACTCGAGGCGCAACCTAACCAATCAACCTATGAAAACCTACTATTTACATAGTAGCTGTTACTAATATTTAGTATTTAGCGTGGAACTATTGTTTCAATTCCTTCTAAATATGGTGCTAATATATAGCCATATTTTAAATTACAAAAACATTTTACTAATTTTTAATGGAAAAAATAGACAATTATTTAATGTCCTTCTTTTCACCTCCTTGAACCAAACCTAACTCACTGCCTTTCAGCAACATGAAATTATAAGCCGCATCATAATCATTTGCAATTTTTCCTTCTAAGATCCCCTCTCTTATAGCTAATTTTATTAATCCAACTTCTTTACCTGGTAAAATGTCAAAAGTCTTCATAATTAATTCACCGCTAATTGGTGGCTGCCAGTTTCTTAGCTTGTCTTTTTCTTCTACCTCCTGAAGTTTTTTACGTACTTCTTTAAAGTTTTTTAAGTATATATTTTTTCTTTTCGCATTTTTTGTGGTGATGTCAGCTTCACATAAAAACATTAAATCATCTACATCTTCACCGGCTTCAAAAAGAAGTCGTCTTATTGCGCTATCTGTAACAAGATCTTCTACCAAGGCTGTCGGTCTAGAGCTAAGACGTACTATTTTTTGAACATATTTCATTTTTTCGTTAAGAGGTAGTTTTAAGTTTTTGAAAATTTTTGGTACCATCTTAGCTCCTACAAACTCGTGTCCTCTAAAGGTCCATCCAATTGGCTCTATTAATTTTTTTGTTTTAGGCTTTCCAATATCATGTAGCAAGGCTGCCCATCTAAGCCATAAATTCTGTGTGTTTTCGCTAATGTTATCTACAACTTTTAACGTGTGATAAAAATTGTCTTTATGAACTTGCCCATCAACTTCATCTACCCCCTGCAACGCAACCAATTCTGGAAAAAACTCATGCAAAAGCTCTGTTTTAAAGAGCAAAGCAAAACCAATACTTGGTTTCTTAGACAGAAGAATTTTATTTAATTCATCTGCTATTCTTTCTTTGCTGATAATATTTATCCGTTTTCTATTCTCATAAATGGCTTGAAGTGCATCTTCATTAATTTTAAATTCAAGTTGAGATGCAAATCGAATAGCCCGCATCATCCGCAACGGGTCATCGCTAAAAGTAACATGCGGGTCTTGCGGTGTTCTTATAACTTTATTTTGCAAATCTTTAATCCCGTTAAAGGGATCTAAAAGTTGACCAAAATCGTTATCGTTTAACGAGATAGCCATGGCATTGATGGTAAAATCTCTTCTTTTTTGATCGTCTTCTAAGCTACCATTTTCTACCTGGGGGTTCCTAGAGTTATGTTGATAAGACTCTTTGCGTGCACCTACAAACTCTAAGTCAAATCCAAAATGTTTTAATTGCGCAGTTCCGTAATTTTTAAATACAGCAACTTTTGGTTTTTGCTTTTGATTTTCTGAAATCTTTTTAGCTAACGCAATTCCATCGCCCACCGTAACAAAGTCTAAATCTTTTGGTGCGCCTCTATTTAACAAACAATCGCGTACATAACCGCCTACAACATAAACAGGCAGGTTTAATTGCTTAGCAGCTTTTGCAACTTCTTTAAATACGGTTGCATTAACATATTGTTGAGTATTTTCTGGGAGAACAATCACTAAAAAATTCCTTCTGGAAAAGCCTTTGCTGCATATACCGTTACCAACATTGCAACTATTAATACGCTATAAATGGCAAAGTTTATTTTTTTTATTTCCTTTAAAAGGCCGTTTAACTCCGTTCTTTCTTCTTCTAAAACTACAGCAAACATTAACGGAAATATCATCCAAGCCTTTTTCCATCTTTCTGCATCCTTTTTGTCATTAAAAGCACGGTAAAAAAAATCAGATGTTGCTCCAACTTTTTTTCTGTCTTTTAGGCGTAAAAATTTAAAATGTATAGCCATTTTAAAAGCATACAATACCAACAATGAGGCAATTGACAGAATAAAAAGAAATAAGAGAGTGATTTTTAAAGCCATACTATTTAAAAGGGATGCAAATGTAAGCTCTGCAATTAAAAAATGCATATTCTCATTGTACCATTTGCGTAGTTATATTCTCTCAATCAAAAATTATATTTTGCAGAACTAATTTTAAACAAAAACCAAGATTATGTTAAAAGAATTTAAAGAGTTTATTACAGGTGGCAATGTGATAGAGTTTGCAGTTGCCGTAATTATGGCCGGTGCTATTGGCGCTGTTGTTAAAGGGTTTGTGAGTAATATCGTAATGCCTATAGTTGGTGTGTTTACCGGGGGAGCAAGTTTTGCAGATCAAAAATACATACTTTCCGAAGCCGTAATTGATGCATCTGGAACTGTTACAACCCCAGAAAACGCTATTCTTTATGGCGCTTGGATTGATACAATTATGAATTTAATTATTGTAGGCCTTGTTATGTTTGTTATGATTAAGTCTTACAATAAGTTTAAAAAGAAAGAGGAAGCGGCTCCTGCAGCCCCTCCAGCTCCAAGCAAAGAGGAAGTTTTACTTGGAGAAATTAGAGATTTATTGAAAAAATAAGTTTTACACCTTTTAAAATCGACCGCTTAAAAAGTTCTTTTTAGGCGGTTTTTTTTATGCTATTCATGTTCATATTGAGATTTAAAATCTCGATGATACAAATCGCGCACAATGCCATCGCTAACACCAATTTTTGGCACATATATTTTTTGCGCCCCAACCCATTTAGATACAGATGTATAAATAGTTAGTGCATGTACAATAACATCTGCTCTGTCAAAATTTAACCCTAATTCCGTTACGCGCTGGTCTGGCGTAAGCTTGCTTATTTTTTTGAGCTGCGTGCTTAAATATTTTATTGATAGCGGTTCTCCCATTTTTTTACCAGACATTTTATGGGTTTTGTTAATGTTTCCCCCAGAACCAATCATGGCAAGGTCAGTAATATGAGCCGTAGATAATTTAACCCAACTTTCCATTTCGCTCCAATCGTCTGGGTTTACTAGGTTATTTAACAAACGTACCGTACCCACTTTAAAGCTTTTAGAATTCACTATTTCTCCGTTTTCCCAAATGGTTAGTTCTGTGCTTCCACCACCAACATCTATGTAAACAAAGTTTTTTTCTGTTGGATTAATTACATCAAACATTTTAGAGGCAAAAATCAATCGTGCTTCTTCTTCTCCGCTTATTATTTCAATATTTATTCCTGTGGCTTTGGCTATTTTCTTTACAAGTTTAGCTCCATTTTTTGCTTCGCGCATGGCAGATGTTGCACAGGCTCTAAACCCTTGAATTCCGTTTACCTTCATTACATAACTATAAGCACGCATGGCATCAACCAATCGTTGGGCGTTGGCATCAGATATTTTACCTGTGGTAAAAACATCAGCACCTAAACGCACGGGCAAGCGCGTCATGCTTACTTTTCTGTAATAGGTATAAGTATCGGTAGGGATAATATTCATTATCAATAAACGAATAGAGTTTGAGCCAATGTCTATAGCGGCAAGTTTTACGTAATTCAAACTAGTTGGTTTTTCTTTGATGATTTGAGCACATAATTAAACATTTCTTCTTGAGATCGGACAAGTGTACCCGATATTTTTCGATATGCGTTGTTTTGCTCTTGATTATGCAATCTGCTTTTCACATTATCACTCCAGATAATATTTAAATGATCTTTAAGCTGGTTTTGAATACTCTTGCTATAAATAGGTACAGACACCTCTACCCTGTAATCTACGTTTCTCCTCATCCAATCGGCACTAGAAAGGTAATATTTTGGCTCTCCACCATTTGTAAAAACAAATACACGGCTGTGTTCTAAATATTTATCTACTATACTTATTGCTTCTATATTTTCACTTATACCGGGCAATTGCGGAATTAATGAACAAATGCCTCGTACAATTAATTTTATTTTTACGCCACAGCTGCTTGCCTCGTACAGTTTATCTATTAAATCTAAATCGCTAAGGCTATTCATTTTTAAAATCATACCTGATGGCAGCCCTTTTTTTGCGTTTTCTATTTCGTTATTGATTAACCTTACCAAGCCACCACGTGTATAATGCGGAGAAACAATTAGATGTTGGTATTTATACACCTTGTAATTTGATTTAAAAAAATCAAAAACTTTACGTACTTCTTTTGTTATCCGTTTATCGGCTGTTAAAAGGTGGTAATCGGTATAAAATTTTGCGGTTCCTTCATGAAAATTTCCAGTACCAACTATTGCATAATCTTTATTCTTGCCTTGGTCTACCTTTCTTACCCAACAAATCTTGCTGTGTACTTTTAAGCCCGCTACGCCATGAATAACCTTAACACCTTCTGCCCGCAAGCGGTTGGTCCATTTAATGTTATTTTCTTCATCAAACCGTGCTTGTAGCTCTACAACTACCGTAACTGTTTTACCGTTTTTAGCCGCGTTAATTAATGCACTTATAATTCTAGACTCGGTTGCAAGTCTGTACAATGATATGTTTATGCTTACTACCTTGGGGTCTATTGCGGCTTCGCGAATAAAACGGATGATGAATGAAAACGAGTGGTACGGCAAAAAAAGAAGCACGTCTTTTTTATCAAGCACACTTAAGATGCTGTGATCCATGTCTAAATCTGGATGAGCTACTGGTTCATGGCTTCCAAATTCAAGCTCTGGCCCTCCCACATTGGGAAATTTCATCAAATCTTTTTTGTTGTGATATTTTCCACCAGCAATTAAACTATCATATTGAGTTAGGCCCATGCCTTTTTTTATTTTATCAAAAACATCCTCATCAATATTTCTATCATAAATAAAACGAACGGGGTCGGCCTGCTTTCTATCTTTTATTCCTTTCTGTATTTTTTCTAAAAAACTTTTACTCAAGTCATCGTCAATATTCATTTCGGCATCTCGCGTAATTTTTATGGTATGAGCGCTTATTTGATCAAACTTAAAAATGAAGAAAACATAATTTAAATTAAATCGAATTAAATCGTCTAAATACATGATGTAATGCTTGCCATATTTGGGCAAAATCACAAAACGACCGTTTAATTCGCTGGGCACTTCTATGAGCGAATAGACTGGGTTTTCAAGCTCTTTCTTGTTTTCTAGCTTTATGGCTAGGTAAATGCTTTTATCTTTAAGTTCTGGAAAAGCCCTTTCTGGACTAAGAATTAAATTAAAAACAGATGGGCTAATTTTTTCTACATAATATTTTCGTACAAAGTCTTGCTGGCTTGCAGTCAAGCTCTTTTCGTCAATCATAAAAATCTCATTTTCACGCAACTCTTCAATTAAACTGTCGTAAATTTCTTGAGATCTTTTTTGCTGGTCTATTACCAAATCGGTTAATTCTGGCAATAACTCATTGGCCGTATAACCACCCAACTCATGCATTATTTTTTTGCCTTTTAAACCGCTCATGCGCCTTATACTGGCGTAGCGCACCCTAAAAAACTCATCTAAGTTATTACTGTGAATACCTAAAAAACGCATCCGCTCTATTAACGGTGTTTTTTTATCTGCCGCTTCTTGCAAAACGCGTGCATTAAATTGCAACCAGCTTTTATCGCGGTTGATGTATTTTTTTTTAAGACTCATAAAGTTCTACTACTATTCTTTTTTGTGCTTTTTAGGATACTCAAATAAAGCTAAACGCGCATTAAATGTGGCGTCTTTCCAAGAAGATATATCAAAATTAAAACTTGCCACTCCGGTTGTTGGCACGTTATCTATACTTTGATCTATGCACTTATTTACAAAATTGGTGATGGTTGGGTTATGGCAAAATACCATGGCAGAATCAACACTATCATCTAATGTTTTTACAAAACTCAACATCTCTTTATGACTACATAAATAGAGCTCCTCATGAATTTCTATTTTAGAGAAAGGGTAGTTTAAATTTCTAGCAAAAATCATAGCGGTATGCAAAGCTCTGGTAGCCGCACTGCTAATTAATTTTTGAGGAGAATCTACGCGATTTGCTAAATATTGAGAAACAATATGTGCATCTCTAATACCACTTCCTTTTAACGGCCTGTCATAATCATGAACACCATCATATTCCCAAGAAGATTTTGCATGTCTTACCAAAAAAAGTGTTTTCATATACCCAATTTGTAGGCAGAAAAATAGCATTAATTATAGATAATTAATAATGTGTGCTAAATATTAAAGTTTTGGTAACACGTTCCTTTAATTTATACGGATATGTATTGCGTTTTTTTGAATAGAAAATCAATATCCCAAATAGGGAATCTCTTTTTCAGTAAATACAATTCCATGCTCCTCTAGCTCTTTTAACACCGGTAGATATATTTCTTTGGTTATAGGCCTGTGTACTCCGGGGGTCACAATTTTTCCTGTTAAAATCAATTTTGCGGTTATAGCTACCGGCAACCCTACTGTTCTGGCCATAGCTGTGTGCACAGAGCTTTTGCCTTTTGCAACCATAGAAGATTCCAACATTTTCTTTTCACCATTTATTTGATATCCAAATTTATGATGCATAACAATCATGTCTATATCATCTTTATTCAAGGTCCATTTCTTCTCTAAAATGTATTGTAAAATTTGGGCTGGAGAGGCATTTTCTAAAGGTATAGGCGTTTTATCAAAAATGCCTAACCACATTAGTTTTTCCATGATTTCAGAATCTTGCGGTATTTGCAGATAATGCATCATTTTTAATTCTACGCTATCCGAAAGAGAATACGCCAAAAATGTATTGGTAAAATCTCTAAAGGTCATTTGTGCAGAATTCTCTAAGGTATAAGAATCATCAGTCATCCCTAATTTTACAAATACATCCCACGCTCTACAAAAACCTGGTTTACGCAGCGTGCCTCTATATATAGTAGGTATATCATTTAATCCATAATCATTTCTATACATTAAAGAGTCGCGGTTCGCGTAGCCTTCAAACCGGCCATAACCTTCTATTTCTATAATTTCTGTGCGCCTAAATACTTGGTGATATGGTATGTATTTGTATAACCCTTCTTGCTTAAATTTTACCGCACCTCCTGCGCCTGCAAGAACTACATTACGCGGGTTCCAAGTAAATTTATATTCCCACGGATTATCTTTTACACATTCTGGAGAAATCAACCCTCCTGTAAACGATTCAAAAAGCAACATTTTCCCTCCTTCATCTCGTATTTCATCAATTACCTTCATGGCCGATAAATGATCTATGCCGGGATCTACGCCTATCTCATTCATGATAACAACGCCTGCTTGTTTTGCTTTTTCATGTAAAGCTCCCATTTCTGCGCTGATGTATGAGGCCGTTACCATATGCTTTTTCATACGAATACAATCTTGGGCAACTACAACGTGCATATGGGCGGGTAGCATAGAAATAACAAGATCTGCATTGTTTATAGCGGCTTCCCTTGCTTCTTTATGTGTAATGTTTAATACTTGAGTATTTACAAAATCAACACCTAAGAATTTTTCGGCAAAAGCAGCAACGTTTAAATCTGCTATGGTTAGTTGCCAATGATGCGCTTTGGCATTTTCTACTAAATAATCTATGAGGGTTGTTGCAGACCTACCTGCACCTATTATGAGTATGCTTTTCATTGCTAAAATTTAATTCTAAAAACGGTAACGAAAGTAGCAATGACAAGTGCAAAAACAGCCATAATGAGCACAATAATTCTATAAAAAACGCAAACTGTTTTATGCCTAATATTATGTTCATCTTTAAACATATCGCCCTGTTTTTTAAGCAATAAAGCACCTTGGTTTTTGCGTTCTTCTATTTCTCAGTAAATATTTTACACGCATATTCGCCAAATGAAAGTGATACTTTTTTTATCGTTTGTTTTCTCCGTTTTAATGGTAAGAGGCCAGTATATTTTTTTACAAAGCGACCAAGATTTTACCATTACAAATACAACAACTCCAATTAAAACAAAGGCTATTTGGATCAACTCAACAGAGGACACTATTTATGTAGAAATTGCCTTGGCAAATGGTAAAAATCTGTATAGACAGATGAACATGCCGATTGCAAAACCGTACTATGTTATAGAAAACAACAAAGTCCGATACCGGCCAAACCTAGCAACTCAAAAAGCAGACACGTTAAAGTTGTTAGATAGAACCTCTACAAAACCTGAAGCCAAAACCAACAATAACACGGCTTGGAATGCTATAATTATAGAAATAAACGCCTTGCCTTACGAATGGGAAAAAAGCGAAAAGATTAGAAAAGAAATTGCCACCAAAGCACCAAGCTGCGAGACATTTAAAGAACTGCTTTTGTGTTTAAAATTTGATGCTAGCCGAATTACATTAATCAACGACCATATAGAAAGCATACCAACAGAATGCTTAAAATTACTTGAACAAACGGTTGCCCCAGAAATGAGGAGCACCATCTTAAATATTGACAAGTGAAGAACACGTTAATCTGGGCCAGTATTTTTGGCCTAACATCTATTATTCTAGGAGCTTTTGGGGCACATGCCTTAAAACAATTTTTAACTGAACAAGAACTTGCTAGCTTTTTGGTAGGCGTTAGATATCAAATGTACCACGCGCTTTTTCTGCTTTTTCTTGGCCTATTTGCGCAATTAAATCCGGATGTAAAACTTAAAAGTGTTAAAAACTTCATTGTTATTGGCGTTTTATTGTTCTCTTGCTCTATTTATTTGCTCTCGTTTCAAGATGTGTTAAATGTAAAAATGAGCTTTCTTGGGCCTGTAACCCCACTCGGAGGCCTTTTTATGATTATTGGTTGGTGTGTATTTCTTGTAAAACTTATTACTAACAAGGGCGGTTAAGAAAAATGATAATCATCAATTAATATTAATTCTATCCTCTTAACTTTGCGGCCCTCAATTCTGAAAAAAAATCATTTATGACGAGCTTAGATATAACAACTCAAGCTATTAATTTAGAACAATACGGTATCTTGAATGCACAAGAAATTATTCATAACCCAAGTTACGATGTTCTTTATGATGAAGAAACAAAACCTAATTTAGAAGGTTTTGAAAAAGGTGTAGTATCTGAAATGGGTGCTATTAATGTAATGACCGGAATTTTTACCGGAAGATCTCCTAAAGACAAATGGATTGTAGAAGATGATGTAACCAGAGACACCATTTGGTGGACATCAGACAAAGCAAAAAACGACAATAAAAAAATTAGCCAATCGGTTTGGAGCGAGTTAAAACACACTGTTTCTGACCAACTTACCAACAAAAGATTATTTGTTGTTGATGCTTTTTGTGGTGCTAATGAAGATACGCGCTTAAAAGTGAGGTTTATAACCGAAGTTGCGTGGCAAGCTCATTTTGTAACCAATATGTTTATTCGCCCAACAGAAAAAGAACTTGCCAGCTATGGTGAGCCTGATTTTGTTGTGATGAATGGATCAAAAACAACAAACAAAAACTGGAAAGAACAAGGTTTAAATTCTGAGAATTTTGTAGCCTTTAACTTAACAGAAAAAATTCAAATTATTGGCGGTACATGGTATGGTGGCGAAATGAAAAAAGGACTTTTTGCCATGATGAACTACTACCTACCCTTAAACGGTATGGCCAGCATGCACTGCTCTGCCAACGTTGGTAAAAAAGGTGATGTAGCTATTTTCTTTGGCCTTTCTGGCACCGGAAAAACTACCTTAAGTACTGACGCTAGCCGCGCACTTATTGGCGATGATGAGCACGGTTGGGACGATAACGGTGTATTTAACTTTGAAGGTGGATGCTACGCCAAAACAATTAACCTTGATAAAAATAGCGAACCCGAAATCTGGAATGCTATTAAAAGAGATGCACTACTAGAAAACGTTACTGTTGATGAAAATGGTAAAATAGATTTTAGCGATAATTCTGTTACAGAAAACACGCGTGTTTCTTACCCAATTTATCATATAGACAACATACAAGTACCTAGCAAAGCGGGTCACGCCAAGAAAGTAATCTTTTTAACAGCCGATGCTTTTGGTGTTTTGCCTCCTGTATCTAAATTAACACCAGACCAAACCAAATACCACTTCTTAAGTGGGTTTACCGCAAAATTGGCTGGAACAGAAAGAGGTATTACTGAGCCTACTCCTACTTTCTCAGCTTGCTTTGGTGCCGCATTTTTAACACTTCACCCAACCAAATATGGTCAGGAATTGGTTAAGAAAATGGAGCAGCATGGCGCACAAGCCTACTTGGTGAACACCGGTTGGAACGGAAGCGGAAAACGCATTTCTATTAAAGATACTCGCGGCATCATTAACGCTATATTAGATGGTAGCATAGATGAGGCTGAGTTTGAAAAAACTCCTTATTTCAACTTAAACATTCCTACTAGCTTAAAAGGTGTTGATACCGGAATTTTAAATCCGATAGACACCTATGCTGATGCCGACCAGTGGCACGAAAAAGCGAAAAAATTAGCAGAGATGTTTGTTGCCAATTTTGAGAAATATACAGACAACGAGGAAGGAAAAGCTTTAGTGGCTGCCGGACCTCAACTGTAAAAACAAAATTCAATTAGTAAAAAAATGCCCTTGCAACTTTGCAAGGGCATTTTTTATGGAATATAGTTTTTAAATAAACTAAGAAGCCACTGTTTGATGATCTAAGAGTTTTGCAAATTCATCTTCAATACTCTTGCCGTGATCATCTACGTACCATTTTGCTAAATCTTCGCTATACATCTCTTTGGTATACGCCTCATCATTTTTATACTTTTCTAACAAAAAGCCCGATGCCGCTGGGCGAGGTCCCCAAGTACCTAATACTTCTAAACTTTCCTCTATAATTCTAACTAATTTCGGGATACTTCTTCCTCCATTGGTTAAGAATTTATCCATCAACTCTAAGTTTTCGTCTCTAAAAACGTAACGTGTTTTTACATGCGGCATTTGATCTGCAATTTTCTGTATTACAGGAATATTTTGTGCCGCATCTCCGCACCACGTTTCAGAAATAATCAACCAAATTTCTTTTTCGCTTGGATTAAGGTTGGCAAAATTTGTTTCTGGGGTGTAGCGTTTTTCCCAGCGTCTAGTTCTAGAGTTATTCAGTTTTGTAAACTCAACTAACGAATCTATTTGATTGGTGCCACTGGTTAATTTATCGCGCACCTGCTCTTGGTGCAGCGCTCTATAATCCTCATAACTCAATGCGTATTTCAGTGCGTTTAAAATAATATCATTCATCTTAATTTTACTTTTTAGTTCTGGTTTAGACTCTTTTAATTCCTAAAACTTACAGCAAAAGTAGAATCTCAAAACTGAGAACTACATGACGATTGTCAGTACAATTACATACCACAAAAAAAGCCCCAGAACTTGCATACTGAGGCTTTTTACACGATTAAAAAATGCTTCATTTATTTAAACGACTCTATTGTTTTTTTGATAATAGCAATGCATTCTAAAAGTTCTTGTTCTGTAATCACCAATGGTGGCGCAAACCTGATAATATTACCATGTGTTGGCTTGGCCAACAATCCGTTGTTTTTAAGCGCAACACAAATATCCCAAGCGGTAGAACTGTCTTCGGTATCATTAATTAACAATGCGTTTAGCAATCCTTTGCCGCGCACTTGCAACAATAAATCGCTGCTATCTACCAATTCTTGAATTTTACTTCTAAAAATTTCGCCTAATCTGTAGGCGTTTTCAGCAAGGTTTTCCTCTTTAATTACATCTAGTGCAGCCATAGCTACTTTTGCTGCCAATGGGTTACCGCCAAAAGTAGAGCCATGTTGACCAGGCTTAATCACCTCCATTATGCCATTGTTGGCCAACACTGCCGATACGGGATATACACCTCCCGAGAGCGCTTTACCTAGAATAAGAACATCTGGTTTTACATTTTCATAATCTACGGCTAGCAACTTGCCTGTGCGGGCAACACCGGTTTGCACTTCATCTGCAATAAAAAGTACGTTGGCTTGGTTACAAAGTTTTTGTGCACCCGACAAGAATCCTTCATCTGGTACAAAAACGCCTGCTTCGCCTTGTATGGGTTCTACTAAAAATCCGGCAACATCATTATCTTTTAAGACATGTGCTAAGGCATCTAAATCATTATAAGGTATGCGGATAAAACCATCTGTATAAGGGCCAAAGTTTTTTCTGGCAACCTCATCGTTGCTAAAAGAAATAATGGTAGTTGTGCGTCCGTGAAAATTATTTTCACAAACTATTATTTTACCTCTGTTCTCTTCAATTCCCTTTTTCTCATATCCCCATTTTCTACAGATCTTAATGGCCGTTTCTACTGCTTCGGCTCCAGAATTCATGGGCAAAACTTTATCAAAGCCAAAGTAATTTGCAATGTACTCTTCAAACGGACCAAGTTGCGCGCTATAAAACGCTCTAGAAGTTAAGGTTAATGTATTGGCTTGTTCTTGCAAAGCACCAATAATTTTTGGGTGACAATGGCCTTGGTTTACAGCAGAATATGCAGAAAGAAAATCAAAGTATTGTTTGCCATCCACATCCCAAACATGAACGCCTTTTCCTTTTTCTAAAACAACAGGAAGCGGGTGATAATTATGCGCCCCATATTTGTCTTCTAGGGCTATGTAATGGGCTGTATTACTATTTTTTTCTGCAACTGTACTCATGTTCTGTTTTTTTATTTGGGTGGCAAATATACAATCCTCTTTATGCCAAAACTGAATAGAAATATTTAGCTTTTGGGTAAGAACCATTTCATTTTAATGAGCGATAAAACTTACTGCATTTAAAAATTTATATGACATAATACTAAACAATAAAACTTTAACATGAAAAAATCAATTTTTTGACAATAAAAACAATAGATTAAACGGGCTAAATAGTATATTCACGCCCTAAACTCAAAAAATTTAATGATGAAAAACATTACGTTAATTTTATTTCTAGTATTTGGTTTTGTAGCGAGCGCGCAAAACTATTACTATTTACCTCCTGCACCTGGTAATCCTGGTGGATTAAATACAGATGTAGAATATCCTGTTGGAAGTGGATTAGATCCATCTTGGACAAGTATTTTACCTGGTAGTCAACCAGCTACAGGAACTTGGACAACTACACAATCTATTCCTTTTGCTTTTAATTTTAATGGAATTCCTGTTACTCAGTTTAAAGTAAATAGCAATGGTGTATTAACTTTTGATGTTGCGTCTTCTGCAACAATTCCACAAACTCCAGCTGTAATTCCTAGTGCGTCTATTCCAGACAATTCAATCATGGTATGGGGTATTACTGGAACAGGTGCTAGCGACCAAATTACTGTTAAAACATTTGGAACTTCTCCAAATCGTCAGCACTGGATTTTCTTTACTTCTTATACAATGCCCGGAGCTGCTAGCTCATGGACATATTGGAGTATTGTTTTAGAAGAATCTTCTAATGCCATTTATATTGTTGACCAACGTAATGCTAACGGTACATTATCTGCTACTTTAGGAGTTCAAATTAGTTCTACTTTAGCCTATTCTGTTGCAGGATCTCCAAATGTTGGATGTCTTTCTGGAGCAAGTGAAACTTCTTCAGACAACTTTTACTACGCATTCTTACCTGGCCCACAGCCACAGTTTGATATGAAAGGTGAAAAAGTAACAACCAATTCTTTGCTATATACTTCTAAAGCACCTTTCACAATAAAAGGAGAATTTTATAATCAAGGTGCGGCAACCATTACATCTGCAGATATCAATTATAAAATTGATGGTGGCGCCACAGTAACTTCAAACTTAACAGGATTAAATATTGCTTCTAATGCTAAAGTTGAACTTTCTAGCCCTACAAAATGGAGTAATGGTAGTGTAGGTGTTCATACTGTTGAAGTTTGGTTAAGCAACTTAAACGGAAATGCCGATTTAAATACTGTAAATGATAAAGTGTCTAAATCTGTTGAAATCATTCAAGGAATAGAAAGATTTAGCTTATACGAAACATTTACAAGCTCTACCTGCGCACCATGTACTCCGGCCAATACAAACATGGAAGCTATTTTTGGTGACAATCCTAACCACGTTTCATTAAAATATCAAATGAGCTGGCCGGGAACGGGTGACCCATATTACACAACCGAAGGAAATGCAAGAAGAACCTATTATAGTGTTAACTCTGTACCTAATGTTGCCATCGATGGTGGTTGGAATAATAATGGAAACAGCTTGACTCAAGCAATCTATACAAGCTATAAAAAAGTGTCTACTACAGTAGAAATGGAAGCGCTTTACTCAATTAGCGGTCAAACAGTTTATGTTGATGTTATGATTAATCCTACGGCTAACATTAGCGCTAGTGATTTAACATTACATGTAGCCATCAAAGAAAAATTAACTACTCAAAATATAAAAACAAATGGCGAAACTGAGTTTCATAATGTGATGAAAAAAATGGTGCCGAATGAAAATGGAACTAATATTTCAGGTTTGGTTAGTGGCAATCAGGTAAAATATTCGTTTAGCTATACTTTTAACGGAAACTTTAGATTACCGAACAATGCATCTGACCCTATTAACCATGCTACCGAGCATTCTGTAGAAGAATTTAGCGATTTAGCAGTGGCTGTATGGTTACAAAGTGCAGGTACTAAGCAAGTTTATCAAGCTGCAGAAGCTGCACAAGTGTTAAGCATTGATGATTATAACACACAACCTTTTGGTTTGTTGGTTTATCCTAACCCTGCTAAAGACTTTACATCTGTAAATATTGATATGACTAAAAATGCCGTTGCAAACATTAGCGTTGTTAATGCTTTAGGTCAAACAGTAATGAATGTTTCAGAATCTTTAGTTTCTGGAAACAACAAAGTAAACCTTACTACAGATGGTTTAACAGCCGGAATGTATTTTGTAATTGTTGATATTGATGGTAGCACTCAAACCGTTAAATTAACAGTTCAATAAGCGATATTCTCGTTTAATCATTTAAAAGCCCAAAGGATTAATCCTTTGGGCTTTTTTCTTTTACATCGGTACAATTCCTCTATTTTTGCTCTATATTTAAATAACATATTATGAAAAAAATTACATTTTTA
Source organism: Bacteroidia bacterium (assembly GCA_030424545.1). Classification (GTDB taxonomy): domain Bacteria; phylum Bacteroidota; class Bacteroidia; order Flavobacteriales; family Schleiferiaceae; genus JAUHWL01. Next base: position 53,458 of record JAUHWL010000003.1, on the reverse strand, counting down.
CTTTCTACAATATTGGTTGGGTTTATAGCCTTGGCGCAAACCACTACCACCCGCTTGCCCCTTTTTGAAACATTTACGAGCTCTACGTGTGGCCCTTGTACACCTGCCAATTCTACTATGGAAACACTTTTTGCAAATAATCCAGGCGGACATGTTTCTATAAAATACCAAATGAGTTGGCCAGGAACAGGTGACCCATATTACACTACAGAAGGAGGCGTAAGAAGAAATTACTACAATGTAAATTCTGTGCCTAATGTGGCTATAGATGGCGGTTGGAACAACAATGGTAACAATCTAACGCAAGCTATTTACAACCAATATAAAAATGTACCTTCTGTGTTAGAAATAGATGCCGTTTACAGCATTTCAGGGCAAACAGTTTGTGTGGATGTAGAATTAAATCCGCTAGAAGACATCAACTTTACCAACTTAAAACTGTTTATAGGCATAAAAGAAAACAGAACGACAGCCAATGTAAAGACCAATGGAGAAACAGAGTTTTTTGATGTCATGAAAAAACTTGCCCCAGATTGGATTGGCAAAACAATGCCACCACTTGTAAAAGGACAAAAAGTAAATTACTCATACTGCTATACGTTTAACGGAAGCTATCGTTTGCCTGGCAATGCTAGCGACCCTATAAATCATGCAACAGAACACAGCGTAGAAGATTTTAATGACATTTCTGTTGCCGTATGGTTGCAAAGAAGAAGCACAAAAGAAGTGTACCAAGCTGCCAATGCCGTATATGTGCTAAGTGTTGATGACCGTGATTTAGAGCAAACCAAATTAGAAGTTTATCCTAACCCGGCATCAGACTATTCTACACTTGCCATAGAATCTCCAAAAAATTCGGTTGCCAAAATATCTGTAGTAAACGCATTAGGGCAAACAATGTATGCCGAAACAAAACATGTAGAAAAAGGAATAAATAAAATTAAACTTGAAACCATGAATTTTGCCGCAGGCATTTATTTTGTTAAAGTTGAAATAGAGAAAAACCTACAGATTAAAAAATTAACGGTTCAATAAACTCAATCCGAGTATTAAAAAATCCCAGTTTATTCTGGGATTTTTTTTGGCCAACATTGTCGGTTTGCTCACATTTATTCTCAAAAAAAGAGGTCGAAAATAAAGATTCCGAAAAAGCGCTATACCTTAAACACTTGTTTAACAACCGTATTTGCAAGATTGCTCTTACAAGGGTGCAGCATGAAAAACCAACGTCCGCACCTAAATAATGTACAAAGTTTTAGTTCACAAGGTTTTACGCAGTTATTAACAAATAACAGGGTTTTCAACAATGCATTGGTTATTTCTATTTTATACAAAACGCGCTTTAACTTGATTGTGAGGTAGTTTCAAGGGTTGAACGAAACAATTCTTGAGATGAAAGCACATTTACTTTTTACCACAGCTTTGGTTGCTGTTATCAATTTGGCCAATGCACAATATTATAGCACACCCGTACAAACCGGAAACCCAAATAACATAAATCTAGAAGATTTAGAATATCCTGTTAATGGAGGCTTACCCTCTGGCTGGACAGTAATACATGCTGGAAATCAGAGCACACCCAACTGGACACCTGTACAAAATATTCCTTTTAATTTTCTGTTTAACGGAGTTGCAGAAACACAGTACATCGTCTCAACTTCAGGCGTACTTACATTTACTACTTTGGCAGGGGCTACATCAGCTCCTACAAGCATAAACTACCTTTTACCTAAAAATTCAATCCCCAATAATTCTATTTGTGTTTGGGGTATTTCTGGCAAAGGGAGCAATGACAAAATTGTAACCAAAACCTTTGGAACCGCGCCAAACAGACAACATTGGATTACTTTTAATGACTACTCTATGCCTGCTATTTTTAATAGCCATTACACATATTGGAGCATTGTGCTAGAAGAATCTACCAACAGCATTTATATAGTAGATCAACGCACCAGTACCAACCTTACTCAAGCTTTAACATTAGGCATTCAAATAAATAATACCACGGCTTTTAACGTTGCTGGGTCTCCTCAAATAAGTTCAGCATCTAGCAACAGCCCAACTAGAACAGACAATACTGTATATACTTTTCACCCAGGAAACTTACCCAACAGAGACATTACCACAACGGCTATATTGCTAGATGATATCATTGCTGCCCCGAAAGGACCTTTTGACATTAAAGTAATTTTAGAGAATAGAGGGAGTGATACAATACAATCACTTGATTTAAACTATACGAGTGCTACTGGTATTGTAACAGGAAATCTCACCAATTTAAATTTATTGCCATGGCAAATCGATACGGTTGTTCACCCTCAATCATGGTCGCCAAACGCCTCTACAACAGTTTTAAAAGCTTGGGCAACCAACTTAAACGGAAACACTGATCAGAACAATTTAAATGACACAGCAAAAAAATCAATTATTGTATTGCAACAATCTGCGCCACGTGTGCCTTTGTTAGAATCTTTTACAAGCAGCACAAGTGCACAAAGCAAAAATTTAAACGACCAACTAAAAAATGTTTTAGACCAACAATCGTTGCCTTATGTACACATTAAATACCCTATGAATTGGCCCGGTACTGGCGACCCATATTATACCAACGAAGGTGGTGCAAGAAGGCAATTTTATGGTGTTTCTACCGTGCCAAACTTGCAAGTAAATGGTGAAGATTGGGCGAAATACAATTATATGCTTGCGGCCAACACGCTAAATACTGCACGGGAAAAAATTGCCTTGTTAAACATGACGTCTAAGTTTTATGTGAATGGCCAAGAAGTTTGTACAGAAATAGAACTAAATCCGCTGGTTGATATTAGCAATCCCAACCTAAAACTGTATGTAGCTATTTACGAGAAAAAATCGCTTGCAAACACTAAATCTAGCGGAGATTTAGAGTTTTATCATGTGATGAAAAAAATGATGCCCAATGGCAACGGCACTTCAATAAGCAGTTTGGTTTCTGGTCAAGCACATATAGAAAATTTGTGTTTTACATTTAAAGGAACATACATTTTGCCGCCCAATGGAACTCAACCAGTAAACCTTAGTACCAGACATACCATAGAAGACTTTAACGATTTAGGTGTATCAGCTTGGTTGCAAGATGAAGTTACCAAAGAAGTATATCAAGCCTCTGAAGCCGCATTTACTATTGGTTTGAATGAAATGCCTTTGGAAGGTTTTCATGCACAAGTGTATCCAAACCCTGCCAAGGACCAAGCTACACTCTTGTTGCAAACCCATTTATCTACAGAAGCAACAATTCAAATCATTAATATTACCGGGCAAATTACATCAACCCAAACGGCCCAAACTAAAGCTGGTAACAACTTGATTTCGTTAAATACATCACAACTTGCCAAAGGGGTTTACATGGTACATGTGGCCATTCCTCAACAAGTAATCACTAAAAAATTAATTATAGAATAAATCCCGTTTTTTCTGCTCTTGTAGGTTGGTAAGAAAACTATTTTTGCGGCATGGGCAGAAGAAATAAAAACAAAATAGAAACTAAGGTTACCATTGTAGATCTTGGTGCAAAGGGAAAAGCTGTAGGAAAAAAAGATTCTGCAGTTTTTTTTGTTACGGGCGCAGTTCCCGGAGATGTTGTTGATGTTCAAATACAGAAGAAAAGAAAAAACTTTGCCGAGGGTAAAGCTGTACATTTTCATTCTTTATCGCCCGATAGGGTAAAACCCGTTTGCGATCATTTTGGAGTTTGCGGAGGATGCAAATGGCAAAATTTAAGCTATGATGCTCAGCTTAAATACAAGGAAAATTATGTGTTGAGCAACATCAAAAAAATAGCTCATTTAGAACCCGAAGAAGCTCTGCCCATTTTAGGTTGTACCGAACAGTATTTTTATCGCAATAAATTAGAATTTTCTTTCACCAATAATTATTGGCTTACGCAAGAACAGCTAGAAAGCGGTAAAGAGTTTAAAAATCGCAATGGTGTAGGTTTTCACATACCTGGTTTTTGGGACAAGGTGCTTGATGTAAACCAATGTCATTTGCAAGAAAACCCAAGCAATGCCATTCGCAACCGAGTACGCGAAATTGCTTTTGAAAACGAAATGACCTTTTACAACATCCGCGAAAAACAGGGCTTTTTACGTACCATGATGGTTAGAACTTCGAGCACCGGAGAGATTATGGTTGTTTTTCAGTTTGGCGAAGACCATAAAGAATGGATTAACCTCATAATCAACCAAATGGCAACGGATTTTCCAGAAATCACGTCACTTCAGTACGCCATTAACGAGAAACAAAACGATTCTATTTACGATTTAGATATTATTCCGTTTTCTGAGAAATCTTTTATTCTAGAAGAAATGCCCGCTTATTACGCAGGCAACAAACCGCTAAATTTTAGAATTGGACCAAAATCTTTTTACCAAACCAACTCTAAACAAGCCTTTGAGCTTTACAAAACCACATTAGATTTTGCCGATTTAAAAGAAGGCGAGAACGTGTACGATTTATACACAGGCACTGGAACCATTGCCTTATTTATGGCACAAAAAGCAACAAAAGTTATTGGTATAGAATCGGTACCCGAGGCTGTGCATGATGCCCGAGAAAACGCAAAACTTAACGGCATAGAAAACGCACTTTTTGTGGCTGGCGATATGAAAGACGAGCTTAACGATGCGTTTATTGCCAAGCACGGCAAACCTGATGTAATTGTAACCGACCCACCAAGAGACGGGATGCATGCCAAAGTGGTGCAAAAAATACTATCGCTAAACGCGCCAAAAATTGTGTACGTAAGTTGTAACCCCGCAACGCAAGCCCGCGATTTAGAAGCCTTGGGCGAAAAATACACATTGGTAAAATCTCGTGCTGTAGATATGTTTCCGCAAACCCACCACATAGAAAATGTGGTATTGCTAAAATTGAAGTAATCTTAAGCTCAGCTTGCCTTTTGTTCGGCTTCTTTAAACTGCATTTCGTACAGATTGGCGTAGTAACCGCCAAGTGCTAGCAGTTCTTCATGCTTGCCCTGCTCTACTACTTTGCCTTTATCCATCACCAAAATGGTATCAGCTCTTTGTATGGTGCTTAACCTATGGGCAATAATAATGCTGGTTCTGTTTTCGGTAAGTACATCGGTGGCCCGTTGTATTAATTCTTCGGTGTGGGTATCTATGCTGCTTGTTGCTTCATCTAAAATTAAAATGGGCGGATTGGTTAAATACGCACGCAACAAACTCAATAGCTGGCGCTGCCCCGCGCTTAGCATGCCTCCGCGCTCTTTTACATCATAATCATACTCGCCCGGCAAATCTTTTACAAATTCATGCACACCTATTTCCTTGCTGGCTGCTATCACCTCTTCAACATCCATTTCTTCCTTCATGGTAATGTTGTTTAAAATGGTATCAGAAAACAAGAATACATCTTGCAATACCAACGCAAACTGACTGCGCAGCGCCTTTAAATCTAGTGTAGAAAGCTCTTTGCCATCAAGCAAAATCTGCCCTTTTTGATAGGCATAAAAACCCATTAACAAACTTATGATGGTGGTTTTGCCGGCACCGGTGGCACCCACAATAGCCAAGCGTTCTCCAAGCTTTACATGAAAACTTACACCACGCAAAATGGGCTCGTTTTCTTTGTACCAAAACTCTACATCTTTAAACTCAATTTGGCCTTTAACATTATCAATAGTTTCTATACCAAAATGCTCTACATCATCTTGGTTGGCCAATAGTTTTAATACCCGTTCGCTAGCCACCATACCCATTTGCAAGGTGTTAAATCGGTCGGCCAATTGGCGCAAAGGCCGATATAGCATATTGATGAAAATAATCATAGCGGTTAAATCGCCAATGGTTACATCTACACCTTTTGCTGCTTGCAAGCCACCATACCAAACCGCCAAACCTATAGAGATGGCCGAGAGAATTTCGATGATGGGAAAGAAAATACTGTAATACCAAATGCTTCTAACGTTTGCTTTTCTATGTCTGTCGTTTATTTCTTTAAACTTTTTAAGCTCAGCATCTTCTCTATTAAACAGCTGCACAATGCTCATGCCCACAATGTGTTCTTGCACAAACGCATTTAGGTTAGAAATTTCGTTGCGCACATCTTGAAACGCTTTTTTAATATTTTTTTGAAACCAGCGTGTGGCGTAAAAAAGGATGGGAATGACCGAAAGTGAAATCAATACCAATTTCCAATCGAAAAACCAAAACATGGCCGCTACCATAACAACGATTTTAAATAAATCGCCAATAATGGTGAGAATGCCTTCTGAGAAAATTGACGCCAAACTTTCTATATCTGACACTGCGCGAGTTACCAAGGTGCCAATGGGGGTGCGATCGAAAAAAGAAAGCTTAAGCTTTAAAAGATGGTTGAATAATTTAACCCGAATATCTTTGATAATGGCCTGCCCCAAATAGTTAGTGGCATACATAAATGCAAAATGAAACACCGACTCTAGAACCAAAAGCAGTACCAACAAAATGGTAATGTTTGTTAGTCCGGGCCCATCAAAACCAAGAATGTACTCATCCATGGCTGTGCGGATTAATATGGGCCTTGCGGTACCAAAAGCACCCAACAATACCGTGAGAACAATTGCCGAGGCAAATACTTTTTTATACGGTAAAGCGTACGCCAATACTTTTCTAAAAAGCTTAAACTCAAAGGCGCGGCCGGTAACTTCAGACATTTAATTTAATTGTTTCTGGGTATTTTACTTGGGTTAAATACAAACCTTTTGCGGGCGCAGAAAGTCCTGCATTTTCCCTGTTTTTTTGTTCGATTATAGAAACAAACCCGTTATAATCTAATTTGTTTAATCCAACATCTACTAAGGTGCCCACAATGGCGCGTACCATATTGCGTAAAAATCTGTTGGCGGTAATGTTGAAAATTAAGAGCCCTTCTTTTTCTTCCCAAAAAGCAGTTTCTACGGTGCACAAATTTGTTTTTGTTTGGGTTTTGCTCTTGCTAAAACAGCTAAAATCTTGCTCGCCCAAAAGCGCCTTGGCGCAATTATTCATGGCTTCAAGATTTAACTTTCGTTCTATTTGCCAAGACCAATCTACAAGAAACGGGTCTTTTTTTGCTGAGACAAAATACTGGTAACTTCTGGATGTTGCACTAAACCGCGCATGGGCATCGGCATCAACTGTAGTTATATTTTGTATGGCAATATCGGGCACCAATAAGCGGTTTAACCGAAAAGCCAAATCTTCTACATCAATATCAATTGTAGATTCGAAATGCGCAAACATTTGCTTGGCATGCACACCGGTATCTGTTCTTCCGGCACCTACTACAAGTATTTCTTGGCGCAACAACGTACTTAAAGCTTTATTTAATTCTTCTTGCACCGATGGGCTATCGGGCTGAATTTGCCATCCACAAAAATGGGTGCCATTGTAAGAAAGTTGAATAAAGTAGCGCATTAATTTTCGAGAATGGTATACAATTGTTCTGCGTTAAACATCCGAGCTGGCGAAATTACTTTTTCTTCCCAAGGAATGTTATCTCCGTAGCGTTGCTTTATTTTTTCTTTTACGGCCTGATGGGTTAAATCAAATTCTTTTAGCGTTTGTAATTCGCCAATATTTACGTCAATTCCGCGGTTGTAAATCTTCCAAACCAATTCAGAACAATACATTTTCTCATCGCTCCACTCAAAGGTGCCATCGTAATTTTTGTTTAGAAAAGATTTTCCAATCACTTTCATTTTTTCAATGTTTTGCGGAGTTAGAAGTTCATCCGAATTTTTCAATCGCTTCAGGACAAAATGCCCATCTTTTCCTCGTTTTATCCAGCTTTCTAACAAGGTAAATTTTACAGGTTGTACAGCTTCAAAAACGTAAAAATCATCCTCTAATTTAAAAATTACGCCCATGTGGCTGTACACCGATTGCGTAGCCAATTGTATGGCTTTGCTCTGGCCAGATCGCGAAGTTTGAAAAATAATATCGCCCTCCTTTACAACTTGGTTTTGCAATTTTGCGGCAATGCTTTTTTCTGTAATGCCAAATGTACCCTTAGCATAAAACGCAATAGCGTACGAGAACGCAAACCCCAAAAGGGCTAGAATTATAAGTGTCCAAGAATATTTTTGTAATCTACTTTTTCGGTAGCCTAACATTTAATCTCAAATGTATCTTCGTTGCCACGCAAAAGTAAACATCTAGCATGACCCGTATTGCCCTAATTTCTGATACCCACGGTTATATTGACGACCAAATTCTTCGCCTAATAGAACCTTGCGATGAAGTTTGGCACGCAGGCGATATTGGCAATATTGCCGTAACCGATACGCTTAAAAAACACAAGCCATTGCGGGCCGTTTGGGGCAATATAGATGGCACAAAAGCAAGAGCCCAGTTCCCCGAAAACAATAGATTTTTTTGTGAAAATGTAGATGTTTGGATTACCCACATTGGCGGCTACCCCAACCATTATGATGTGCGCATTCGTGAGGAAATACAACGCAATCCGCCAAAACTTTTTATAAGCGGTCATAGCCATATTTTAAAAGTTATGTTCGATAAAAAACTAAACTGCTTGCACATGAATCCGGGCGCAGCCGGAAAAAGCGGCTTTCATAAGGTGCGCACATTTTTGCGTTTTGCCATTGATGGTGACGAAATTAAAGACCTAGAAGTTGTAGAATTAGGAAAGAGATAATTTCACCGAAACACCTAATTAAAACACCTCTTTATATGTTGTTGAAACATCTCTTAAAAACATGAAAAGATGGCCTCAAATATTCCTATTTTTGGCGCGTTACGTAAACTATGGCCAAGAAAAGTAAATCAGCGAAGGCGGGAGCCATCCGCAATTTCATTAATCAAGTAAAAGATTTTGTGCAAAACAAAACAACGCATGCTGCGGCAGGCCTTGTTATCTTGTTTTTTGCCATTGCTTTGCTATCTGCAAGCATTTCGTTTTTGTTTAATTGGCAAAGCGATTTTAACTTCAGTCATTATTCTTTTTCCGATTTACTTAAAAATCCTGATTTAAAAGCAAAAAACATCTTTGGCAATTTTGGTTTTGCCTTGGCATATACGTTTGTTTACAAATGGTTTGGCGCTGCAGCCCTACTCGTTGCCATTTTTATTGCCCTAGTAGGCTTGCGCATTTCCTTTCAGGCTAAGCTTGTAAAACTTGTTACGTTTTTACGCAATGCCAGTTTTTGGGTACTCTGGCTAATGGTTACCATAGCATTTGCCGCGGGAGGTAAGTACACCGTGCTTTCTGGTGGAATCGGCTTTTATGCAAACAAATGGCTCAATAATACGCTAGGTTTCGTTGGCACGGGTATCGTTTTGTTTTTTGTATTAGGCACCTATTTGGTTGTTTATTTTAGAGCTACCCCCGAGGTTCTTGCAGGCCTTATTCCCAAACGAAAATTAAAAAACACCATTCCAGAAGATGCGGCACCTTTGATTCCAGAAGAGGAGCCCGATCCAATCCAAGTAAATTTTGAAGAAGAACCCGAAGAGGAACCTATAAAAACTGAGGGTAAAACTTCAGCAACCATTGAGGTACAGCATACCGTACCTGAGAAAAAACCAGAACCAGCAAAAGCTGTTGAGGAAGAAAGCGATTTAGAAGTTATTGTTGAGGCGCATGAAGACAAGGAAGTAAGCGAATCTGAAATCAACAAAAAACTAAAAGATTTTGGCGAATACGACCCTACGTTAGAATTATCTCGTTTTAAATTACCTACCATTGATTTGTTGAATGACTATGGCGGCAGCAACATTACCATAGATCAAGACGAACTTGAGGCCAATAAAAACAGAATTGTAGAAACACTTAACAACTACAAAATTGAGATTGCCAAAATAAAAGCCACCATTGGTCCAACGGTTACCTTGTACGAAATTGTACCTGCTGCAGGGGTTAGAATTAGCAAAATAAAAAATCTAGAAGATGATATTGCGCTGAGTTTATCGGCATTGGGCATACGCATTATTGCACCAATTCCGGGCCGCGGAACCATTGGTATTGAGGTTCCAAACAAAAAGCCGCAAATGGTTTCTATGCGCAATGTGTTGGCCTCAGAAAAGTTTCAAAATTCTAAAATGGAGTTGCCCATAGCGTTGGGTAAAACCATTAGCAACGAAACCTTAGTTACAGATCTTGCCAAAATGCCGCACTTGCTTATGGCCGGTGCAACAGGGCAAGGTAAATCGGTTGGATTAAACGCCATCCTTGCTTCTATTTTATATAAAAAACATCCAAGCCAAGTAAAGTTTGTGTTGGTAGACCCTAAAAAGGTTGAGCTTACTTTATTTAACCATATAGAAAGGCATTATTTAGCCAAGTTGCCCGATAGCGAAGAACCCATTATTACTGATACCAGCAAGGTTGTAGCTACATTAAACTCTTTGTGTATAGAAATGGACCAACGGTACGATTTACTGAAAACGGCCATGGTTAGAAACATTAAAGAGTACAATCACAAATTTGTACAGCGAAAATTAAACCCCGAAAATGGGCATCGATATTTACCTTACATTGTATTGGTTATAGATGAGTTTGCCGATTTAATTATGACTGCGGGCAAAGAGGTAGAAACCCCTATTGCGCGTTTGGCACAATTGGCCAGAGCCATTGGTATACACCTGATTATTGCCACACAACGTCCATCTGTAAACGTAATTACGGGTATTATTAAAGCAAACTTCCCGGCAAGAATTGCATTTAGGGTTACTAGTAAAATAGATTCTAGAACCATTTTAGATGCCGGTGGTGCAGACCAATTAATTGGTAAAGGAGATATGCTTTTTAGCAGTGGTAACGAGCTTATACGTATACAATGTGCGTTTTTAGATACGCCAGAAGTTGAAAAAATTTGCGACTATATTGGCGGACAACAGGGCTATAGTAACGCTTATGAGTTACCAGAGTATGTTGGCGAAGAAAGCGGCAGCTCTATAGATGGTTTAGATGCCAGCGATAGAGACGCTTTGTTTGAAGATGCCGCCCGAGTTATTGTTATACATCAACAAGGTTCGGCATCATTATTACAACGAAAACTTAAATTGGGTTACAACCGTGCTGGCCGTATTGTAGACCAATTAGAAGCTGCTGGCATTATTGGCCCTTTTGAGGGAAGCAAAGCTCGCCAAGTTTTAATACCTGACGAAGCAAGCTTGGAACGACTTTTGAATGGAACGAATGAGAATTAATTTTACAATAATTTAAGATGAAATATATCCTATTATCCGTGCTATTTATTTCTGCCACTTGTGGCTTTAGCCAAAGCAATAAAGAAGCCGAAAAATTACTCAATAAAGTGCGTAAAAACACGGAATCTTTTGCCACACAAAAAATCACATTCACCAACATTTTAGATGCGCCCACAGGCAATACCGCATCACCTAGGAATCAAAGAAAAAGTAGCGGAAAAGCCTTGGTAAAAGGTAAAATGTTTAGAATAGAATTGGATGATATGATTCTATTAAACGATGGAAAAAAATCATTCATTGTTTATCCCAGTGAAGAAGAAATTAATAGTTTAAGCGATAGTGAAGGCACCTTAAACCTTACCCCCTCTAGCATCTTAGCCAATTACCAAAAAGGCTTTAGCTATGCCATGGCAGGCAAGGAAACCGTTAAGGGCAAAACCATTCAATATGTACGTTTAAAGCCTAAAGCTAGTGCCGAAGTAAAAGAAATTATTGTAGGCATTGATGTGGTTAACAGCCGACTTTTTTCGTTTAAGCAATTTGGGCAAGATGGCGTAATTACCACGTTTGAAGTAGTTACTTACGAAGTAAACAAAGCCATGAAAGACGAGTTGTTTTCTATTCAATCTCCAGAATTTAGAGCATACGAACTTTTTGAGGAATAATTTATTCCTGCCTTTGTGATTAAAAAATTAGATATACTCGTTATCCAGTCGTTTTTACGACCGTTTTTACCAACTTTTTTGGTAATGATTCTGTTTTTTTTAATGCAGATGGTATGGATGTATATTGATGATTTAGCCGGCCGCGGTATAGAGTGGTACTACATTTTAGAACTTTTATTTTATTGGTCGGCAGGTGTATTGCCCATTGCTTTGCCCATATCTGTGTTGCTTAGTAGCCTTACAACATTTGGCACATTTGGCGAGAATAACGAGCTGGCCGCCATGAAATCTGCCGGCATTCCGTTGTTTAGAATTATGCGTCCCCTTATTGTGTTTATTTTCTTTTTAAGCATTGGTGCTTTTCTCTTTTACAACTTTGTTATTCCCGTGGCCAACCTAAAAAGCGAAGCACTTGTTAGAAACATCAGCAAGCAAAAACCCGCACTAAACATACGCCAAGGTATTTTTAATGCTGATATAGAGAACTACAGCATTAAGGTGGGTAACAAAACAGGTGAAGATGGCAACAACCTAGAAAACATCATCATCTACGACCATACCGACAACAGCGGAAACACAAAAATGACCATTGCAAAAACAGGGTTAATGGCCATTACAGAAGATAGCAGGTACATGGAAATTTTCTTATACGATGGTCATGCGTATGAAGAAGTAAAAGCCAAAACCAGACAAGAACGAGAAAAAAAGCCTTTCATTAAAGCAAGTTTTGATGAAGCAATAATTCGCTTTGATTTAAGGCAATTTCAAACGGGCGATTTAAGAGAAAGCAACAGCCGCACCTTTTACATGATGAATGTAAACCAATTGGACCATGCGGCAGATTCTTTAATAAATCTTACCAATTGGGTAAAAGATGAGTTTGCCAAAAACTTTTCAGACAAATACTATTTTTCTCAAGTAACCCTAGATACTGCAAAACCGCAACATGTAAACCCAACAATCTTGGCCAATTTAGAAAGCATGGCCATGAAAAAAAGGGCCGTAGAAAATGCGCTTAGATTAGCTAGAAGCAACACAGAGTTTCTTAACCAAAAAATAGAAGAGTATGATTGGCGCGAAAGAAACATTACACGCCACTTTTTAGAATGGCACAAAAAGTTCTCGTTAAGCATTGCCTGCTTTGTCTTATTTTTTATTGGAGCACCATTGGGTGCAATTATTAGAAAAGGTGGCATTGGTATGCCCGTAGTCATTAGTTTTTTAGTTTTTATTACTTACCACATTATAAACACATCTTTTGAAAAAACAGGAAGAGAAATGGTGATAGAACCCTGGGCCGCTGTCTGGATTGGCACACTCATTTTAGCACCATTTGGGTTTTTACTCACCTACAAGGCGGCCACAGATTCCTCAATTCTAAACTCTGAATTTTATACTAAAATTGTTCGTTTTGTCGTTTCCTTATTCAAGCGGAAAAAAGATAAAGCTAGCGCATGAAAATACTTTTACTCTGTAACAAACTTCCGTACCCTACGAATGATGGCAGCAGCATCGCCATCGCCAGAATGATTGAAGGTTTTATCTCTCAAAATTGCCATGTTTCTGTGCTTAGTTTAAACACAAAAAAGCACTTTAAAGATGCCAACAACATTCCGAAAGAAGTCTTAGATAAAGCCCATTTTTCTATCATTGATGTAAACACAAACCCTACAGCGAGAGGTGCATTTGCTAACTTATTTCAGAAGTTACCTTTTCATGTTAATCGGTTTTATCAAGCAGAAGTTGCGCTTAAATTAGAACAACTTTTAACCGAGCAGGAATTTGATATTGTACAAATTGAAGGCATTTTTATGATGCCCTACCTAAAACTGATTAGAGAAAAAAGCTCGGCAAAAATTGCCCTGCGCACACACAATATAGAGCATCAAATTTGGCAACGGGCTATTGAAAACACCACCCAACACGTTCTTAAAGTTTTTTTAAAAACGCAAACCAAAAAACTAATTCGCTATGAAAATTGGTGCGCCAAAGAAGCCGACTTTATTGTTGCCATCAGTATTAATGACGAGAACTATTTTAAAAAATTAAATCCGCATAGCATTACTATTCCATGCGGTATTCCAAATGTTCGTCCTATAGATCACATAAACAACCACCATTTCTTTCATTTAGGTGCTATGGATTGGATGCCCAATAAACAGGGTGTTAATTGGCTAGTAAATGAAGTTTGGCCCATAGTTTATGCCGCAAACAGTAAACTAACCTTGCATTTGGCCGGACGTGCCATGGATGATAAACTTCTACATTTAAAACAAGAAGGCATTCAAGTACATGGCGAAATTGAAAACGCAAAAACCTTTAGAGCCAAATACGGAATCATGCTTGTACCACTTTTGGCTGGCAGCGGAATTAGAATTAAAATTATTGAAGGAATAGCGGAAGGAATCCCAGTCATATCAACATCTATTGGCGCAGAAGGCATAGATGCAACGCAAGGAAAAGAAATGATTTTAGCCGATTCTGCGCAAGAATTTGCCGAGGCCATGTTGCTCCTCGCGAATAATATCGAAAAATGCGAATCAATCGGAAAAAATGCTGCAAATTTGGCGTCTGAAAATTTTATGAATAATAACCTGGCAAGCAAGTTAGTGGCATTCTACAGTTCGGTATGGCAAACATCTTAGAAGTATTATTTTGGCTAGCAACAGGCCTTATTTTACTCAGCTACATTATTTATCCTGCTTTAATTATTTACTTGCCTAGCAAGCGAAAAACACCAGTATGCTTTGATGTAGAAGATGATTTGCCAGAAGTAACCATAATAATGGCTGCTTATAATGAAGAAGCTGTTATTAAATCTAAACTAGAAAGTGTATTTAATACCCATTATCCCGCAAATAAAATTTCGGTTTTAGTAGGATCTGATAATTCTACAGATGCAACAAACCAAATTGTATTAGACTTAAGTAGAGAATATCCCAATCTACAATTGGTTCAATTTAAAAACCGCACGGGTAAATCGGGTATTATTAATACATTGGTGGCACACTGTAAAACCGATTTACTTATTGCTACAGATGCCAATATTCTGTTTGATGAAGACACCATATTTAACCTTATAAAAAGGTTTAAAGAGCCAAAAATAAACTTAGTAGGCGGCAATATTATTTACCAAGCCATCAAAAATACGGGCATATCTAGTCAAGAAAATCTTTATTTGAATTGGGAAAACCGCATTAAACAAGCCGAAAGCAAGCACTGGTGGATTGCACTAGGTGTAGAAGGTGGTTGCTACGCCATCCGTAAAAGAGCTTTTTCAGAAATACCCAAACTCACCTTTATGGAAGACTTCTATATCACCATGGCAGTTCTACATAAAGGTGGTAAAGTTTGGTTTGAAGAATCGGCTCATTGCTACGAAGATGTGTCTACAGAAATTTCGGAAGAATTTAAACGAAAAGTAAGAATTAGTATTGGTAATTGGCAAAACTTAAGCCGTTTTTCTGGATTGATTTTTACCAATTTCTTCCCCATCGGAATGGCCTTTTTCATCCATAAAATCTTACGCTGGTTTACCCCGTTTCTGTTTATATTTTCGTTTGGAATGGCATTTATGTTGGCAGCGCCCGGCAATATTTACAGCGCCTTAATCATGATTTTCGGCATTGTAGTCTTGCTTTTACCACTAGATTTTCTGCTTCTCAAAAAAAATATGCACACCGGCTTATTGAGATTTATCAATCATTTTATCATGATGAACCTTGCACTACTTGTTGGGTTTATTAAGTACACTAAAGGAGTTAAAAGCAATGTTTGGCAACCCACAAAACGCAACCAGTAGTTTAAACACAATACAAGAAGCCATTGCCGATATTAAAGCCGGTAAAGTTGTTATTGTGGTTGATGATGAAGACAGAGAAAACGAAGGCGATTTTGTTGCAGCAGCAGAAATGGCCACGCCAGAAATGATCAACTTTATGGCCACAGAAGGCCGCGGATTAATTTGTACTCCGTTGGTAGAAAACCGTTGTAAAGAATTGGATTTGCAACCCATGGTTACCAACAATACAGATCCACATCATACTAATTTCACGGTAAGCATAGATTTAATGGGCGATGGCGTAACCACAGGAATCTCTGCAGCCGATAGGGCCAAAACGGTACAAGCCCTCATAAACCCAGACAAAACAGCAAAACACTTCGCTCGCCCAGGCCACATTTTCCCACTTATTGCAAAGCCAGGTGGCGTATTGCGCAGAACCGGACATACCGAAGCGGCTATAGATTTAGCCCGTTTGGCTGGTCTATATCCCGCAGGTGTTATTGTAGAGGTGATGAATGAAGACGGCACTATGGCGCGTTTGCCAGAACTACTAAAAATTGCCAAGCGCCTTGATTTAAAAATAATTTCGATAGAAGATTTGGTAGCCTACCGCATGGCCGAAGAAAGCCTTGTAGAGCTGCGTGAAGAATTTCCGCTAGATACCGAGTACGGCACCTTTATGTTGCATGCGTTTGAGCAAACCACAAACGGTCAAATACATCTTGCGCTAACTCTGGGCGAATGGAAAAAAGAAGATCCCGTGCTCGTGCGTATGCACAGCTTAGGTACGGAGCACGATATTTTTCATATGCTTACAAACAATACCGTTTCTCAATTGCGCAAAGCGATGAAAAAAGTGCAAGAAACCGGCAGCGGAGTAATTGTTTATATGAATCAGGAAAAGATGAACAATAGCCTTTTAGAACGTTTGCGTAAGTTTAAAGATGCGCAAAACGAAGGCAGCGAAATTCCTAAAAAAATGAGTTTTAAAAAGGACAATCGCGATTTTGGTATAGGAGCGCAAATCTTACGCCAGCTGGGCGTTAGCCAGGTACGCTTGCTTACCAACAACCCCATAAAACGCGTAGGTATTGAGGGTTATGGTTTACATATTGTGGAGAATGTAACGATGTAAAAGTCCCCACGCCCGCCCCCAAAGGGGGGTAAAAAATTAGCTCATTGTTTTAACCCGAAAGGCAACAATTCTTTTTATCAAATTGAGCGGTAATTTATGATTGTTGGGAAATTGTACCGAACCTTTTCCTTGTTTATAGCCAGCCAATTCTGTTTTAAAAGCTTCGTGGCCGGTTGGCGTGGCGTAAAACCCAACATGATTTTTGTAGCCTGCAAAATACACCAACACTTTGCCGTTTAGCTTGTACGCTGGCATGCCGTAACTAATTCCTTCTACCGCATTTGGAGCTGTTTCTTGTATTGCAGCGCGAATTTCCATTAGTCTTTCTTGTATTTCTGGAGCAAATGTTTTTATGTAAGCATCAACTTCGTTCATCATCTTTTTTATAAATGCTAAGCAACCATGTTGTAATTTAGCTACCAATAATAAACAATAAGCTATGAAAATCTTAACCTCTACCCTACTCGTATTTATTGGCTACACGAACCATGCTCAAAGTTATCAGCCATTTATTACTCCAGGAAAACAATTCACTCTTTTCTTAGATGAAGGTCTACCATCAGGCACTCATACGTATCATTATTTTTTTAAAAACGACACAACAATTAAAAATAAGGTATATGACAAACTATGGTACTATTCCGTTCAAGATCCTAATAAAAATGCTTATGTATGTTTATTGATGCGAGAAGATACCAATGCTAAAATTGTCTATCAATACGTTTTAGATGCATATCCAGATTCTACATACTATAATACAGAGCAGGTGCTATACAATTTTAACCTTGAAGCTGGAGACTCTATTTTAACTAGAGGTTATTTTCCATATCAAAACTCTCCTTGGGAATGGCGAAAAATAACAACAACCAGTTCTATGATTATAGATGGAAAATCAATAAAAACATTTTACACAGACGTGCCCGATTTTTTTAACAACTTCATGCTATTTTCAGAATCGGTTCCTCAGGGTCAGCTCAGCCCTCATTATTCTTTATACAGCAGCCAACTAAAATGTGCTTTTAAAGATCGCGACACGTTAATTTATGGCAGTTGCGATCTAAAAAACTACATCGGCTTACAAGAACAATTCTCTTCTCCAGAAATTAAAATTTATCCAAATCCGGCAACTAATTTTATAACTGTAGAAAGTGAATTTAACAATGGTGAAATTGATTTTTACAATGCACTTGGCCAACGTGCATTGCATGAAGTATTAAACGAAAAGAAACAACAAATTAGCGTTGCACATCTTCCAGCCGGCATATATTATATTTCTATAAATCACGCTGACTTTGTTACCTCAAAAAAAGTTGTGATTCAATAATTTAAGGGGATCCTTCCTTTACAAAAACTTCGCAGCATTCC
The DNA here is from genome assembly GCA_030424545.1 of Bacteroidia bacterium. Classification (GTDB taxonomy): domain Bacteria; phylum Bacteroidota; class Bacteroidia; order Flavobacteriales; family Schleiferiaceae; genus JAUHWL01. Next base: position 35,320 of record JAUHWL010000003.1, on the reverse strand, counting down.
AATGCACGTCCATTTCGTCCAGCGTCATGTCGTGCAGTTTTTTGCCAGCTTTGGCGGCTTCGGTTTCTAAGTATTGAAACCTTTTGATGAATTTTTTATTGGTACGTTCTAGCGCCAATTCAGGGTCTATATCTTTAAAGCGGGCGTAGTTAATTAAAGAAAAAAGTATGTCGCCAAACTCATTTTCTATTTGGTTGGCATCGCCCTCTTCTACCGCTTCTTTAAACTCGTGCATCTCTTCTTGCACTTTTTCCCACACTTGTTCGGGGTGCTCCCAATCAAAGCCCACACCACGTGCTTTGTCTTGTATGCGGGTGGCTTTTACCATAGCAGGCAAACTTTTGGGCACGCCTTCTAGCACACTTTTTTTGCCTTCTTTAAGTTTAAGCGCTTCCCAGTTTTGCTTTACTTCTTCTTCGTTGGCCACTTTTACATCGCCATAAATATGTGGGTGGCGACTGATGAGTTTTTCGCAAATGCTGTTGAGCACATCGGCCACATCAAAGTGTTTGGTTTCGCTGGCTATACGGCTATAAAAAACAAGATGGAGCATGACATCGCCAAGCTCCTTCTTGATTTCTTCCATATCGTTTTCTAGAATGGCATCGCCTAGCTCGTAGGTTTCCTCTATGGTAAGATGGCGTAGCGTTTCCATGGTTTGTTTCATATCCCACGGGCAACCTTCGCGCAAATCGTCCATTATGTTTAAGAGGCGCTCAAAAGCTTCGAGCTTGCTAGCCATGCTATTCATTATTCTGCCTCTTTGGTATCTTTTTTACTTTCTGCGTCTTCTGGTGCTGCAGCTTCAACTTCTTCTGCTTCTTCTTCTAAATTAAGCAGGTTGTTTTTTTGTAGAAGGTTATACCAGTTTAATACTTTTTTAATGTCTGATGTGTACACGCGTTCGCGATCAAACTCTGGCAGAATGGTTAAAAAATAGTCGGTTAATTCATTACCACTTGCTTTGTGGCTAAGGGCTTCTCCGCTATTTTCTTTTTCCATAATGGTTTTAAAAACCTCGGCCAAAGGCACTTCTTCTGCGTAGGTATAAATGGCAATGTCGCCCAATGTGCTTACGTTTTGGCTAGCAATCACTGGAAATCTTTTTCCGTCTAAAATTGACTCTACAATAACACCATTGCGGCTTTGGCTGATTAATTTGTACAAGCCTGGTTTGCCTGAAATTGAAAGAATTTCTTTTAAATTCATATCTATTAAAATGTAATTATTTTTTAGCTTTTGCTTGGTTTTCCCACTCTTTAACTTGCTCCAAATCTGTTTCTGAAGATTTTAAAATAGACACCAAATCTGTTGCTTGGTTGGCCAGTGGGTGATCTGGATAATTGTTTATAAAAAGCGTGTAAGCTTTAATGGCTCTTTCGGCATCGTTTAAATTCTGATCGAAAGTAAAACCGACTAAAAATTGTGCTTGTGGTGCCAAAGAATCGGTTGGATATTCTTTATAAACGGTCATGTACTCTTCTATGGCCATTAATGTTTTGCCCGGTATGTTTCGCGCAATAGATGCAGCTTTCATGTGGTAAACGGGCGCCAACGGATGATCTGGATTTTCTCTTGCAAATTTTCTAAATGCCGTAAAAGCTTTCCAGCCTTTCTCGGTATTCATGGTTTCATCGGCCAACAAATCTCTATCTATACTATCTAATTTTTCTAGCCAAACTACCGATGTATCTGGTTTATTGCCTACGGTTACTACTTCTGCATTGTCTTGGCAAGCCGATAAAAAGAGTACGCTAAAAATTAGGTAAGAGATATATTTCATTTTGTTGGGAATTTCATTCTATAATCAACGGAAACTTTTCCTTTTGTGATATTATTCAATCGCCCTTTTAACATTCTTTTACGCAGCGGAGAAAGGTAATCTGTAAACAATATACCTTCTATATGGTCGTACTCATGCTGTATAACGCGTGCGCCAAGTCCCGAATATTTTTCGGTATGTTTTTTAAAGTTTTCATCCAAATAGGTAATCGTAATATCTGGCCTTCTATACACATCTTCGCGTATATCGGGTATGCTTAGGCAACCTTCTTCAAATGCCCATTCTTCGCCTTCTTCATCGGCAATTATGGGGTTTATAAAAACTTTTTTAAGGTCTTTTAACTCTTCGTAATCTTCATCGCCCTCTTTTACAAAACCACTAGCATCTATAATAAACAAGCGTATTGCTTTATTTATTTGCGGAGCTGCCAAACCTACGCCATGTGCGGCATACATGGTTTCAAACATATTTGCAATTAGTTGCTGCAAACCTGGGTACTCTGCAGTAATGTCTTCGCATTCCTTTTTTAAAATTGGGTCGCCATATGCTACAATGGGTAAAATCATCTATGCCATTTTTTTTAGGGCTGCAAATATAATTTAATGAATGGATGAGTTTAAGCGCATAGTATGCAAATGTGAATTCTTACTATATATATAATGTATGGTAGATTTTTATTTTCTATCCATATACGTTTGCAAGATAATTACTGCGCTAACCTCGTCTACCAAACCTTTTTGTTGCCGCTTTGTTTTTGGCAAACCACTTTGGGCAATTACAGACGATGCCATCTTGCTGGTAAAACGCTCGTCTACACGCTGTACAGGTAAGTTTGGAAAGTGTTTTTTAAAAATAGAAATCCAATTTAAAATAAAGCCTTCTACTTCGCTGGGCTCTCCGTGCAAGCGTTTGGGCTCGCCTACTATAAGCAATTCCGGATTTTCTTGCGCTACATATTTTTTTAAAAATTTTAAAAGTTGCTGCGTATCTACCGTAGGCAAACCTGTAGCAATAATTTGCAACGGGTCTGTTTCGGCCACGCCCGTTCTCTTTTTACCAATATCAAATGCAAGTATTTTAGCCATGCAACAAATGTAGTTTAAACCGAGTTTCATTCATTATCAATCAGTTGCCCTAAAGCATATTTTTAGGTTTTCAAACCGTTTTCTTTCGCTAAATTCGCAACCCAAAATTCAGCTAAATACATACCAATGGCGCAGTATGAATTAATTATGCCCAAAATGGGCGAGAGTGTTGCAGAAGCAACAATTACCAACTGGTTGAAAAACGAAGGTGATACAATTGATGCAGACGAATCTGTATTAGAAATTGCCACAGATAAAGTAGATTCTGAGGTTCCTTCGCCTGTAGAAGGCGTTTTAGTAAAAAAGCTTTTTAACGAGAATGACGTTGTTCAAGTTGGACAAGCAATTGCTATTATAAACACCGGTGGTGCAGATGCTGCCTCTGATAACGGAGCAGTTAAGAAAGAAGAAAAACCAGCAGAAGTTGCGGCAGTAGAAGAAACTGTGGCTATGGCAGCATCTACAGCAAATACGGTTGTAGCAGAGGTTGCAAAATCATCTAACGGGAATTTTTATTCTCCGCTAGTACGCAGTATTGCTAAAACCGAAGGCATTGGCCAAGCAGAGCTAGATGCGCTTACAGGTACCGGACAAGATGGCCGTGTTACCAAAAAAGACATTCTTGCTTATGTAGCTACAAGAGGCACTGCACCAGCAGCAGCACCACAAGCCGCGGCTCCGGCAGCACCAGCTGCACCGGCAAAACCAAGTGCTCCAGCAGCAAAACCAGCCGATGCAGGATCTGTAAACGTTCCGGTTTTCCCTGGCGATGAAATCATAGAAATGGATCGTATGCGCAAAATTATCTCAGACCACATGGTTATGAGTAAGCATACATCTCCGCACGTAACAAGCTTTGTAGAAGCCGATGTTACCAATATTTTCCGTTGGAGAAGTAAGGTTAAAGACAACTTCCAAAAAAGAGAAGGCGAAAAAATTACTTTCACCCCAATCTTTATAGAAGCAATTGTAAAAGCAATTAAAGATTTCCCGATGATTAATATTAGTCTAGACGGAACTAAAATTGTAAAACACAAACCTATTAATATAGGTATGGCAGCAGCATTGCCTAGCGGAAACTTAATTGTACCTGTAATTAAAAATGCAGACCAATTAAATTTGGTTGGATTAACCAAAGCCGTTAACGATTTAGCCAACCGTGCAAGAAACAACCAATTAAAACCAGACGAAATTTCTGGTGGAACTTACACACTTACTAACGTAGGAACCTTTGGCAATGTACTAGGCACACCTATTATTAACCAACCACAGGTGGCCATTATGGCCATGGGTGCAATTGTTAAAAAACCAGCGGTTATAGAAACTCCAGAAGGCGATGTAATTGCCATCCGCCATAAAATGTTTTTAAGCCATAGCTACGACCACCGCGTTGTAGATGGTGCACTTGGTGGAATGTTTGTAAGACGCGTTGCCGATTATTTAGAACAATGGGATGTAAACCGTGAGTTTTAAAAACAACCACAAACGTTAATAAAAAATAGTAAAATCACTCCCGCTTCGAAAAATTTCGGGGCGGGATTTTTATTTTTAAGCCATGGAATTAAAATTAAAAAGACCCATTGTATTTTTTGATTTAGAAACAACTGGGGTAGATGTTGTAAAAGACCGAATTGTAGAAATCTCGTTATTAAAAATTCACCCAAGTGGCGAAGAAGAAAGTCACACATGGCGCGTAAATCCAGAACGCCCCATACCGCCAGAAACAAGCGAAATACACGGTATATACGATGCCGATGTGGCCGATAAACCCACATTTAAAGAAATAAGCAAACGCGTTTATGAGCTTGTATCAGATTCTGATTTGGCCGGCTACAACAGCAATAAATTTGATATTCCCCTGTTGGCCGAAGAGTTTTTACGTGTTGATATTGATTTTGATATGGGCAAACGCGTGGCCGTAGATGTTCAGAATATTTTTCACCGTATGGAACAAAGAACATTAAGTGCCGCATATAAATTTTATTGTGAGAAAAACCTAGAAAACGCGCACAGTGCCGAAGCTGACGTTAGAGCGACTTACGAAATCTTAAAATCTCAACTAGACCGCTACCCCAAAGATCTTGAAAACAACACCCAATTTTTAAGCGAATTTAGCAACAGACAAAAGGTGGTAGATTTTGCCGGATTTATTGCTTACAATCAAGACAACCAAGAAATTATAACCTTTGGCAAACACAAGGGTAAATTGGTAGAAGATGTTTTGGTACAAGATCCCGGTTATTATGGTTGGATACAAAAATCTGATTTCCCACTGTACACCAAAAAAGTGCTAACCGCAATAAAATTGCGCAGTTTTAATAAATAAATCAAGCCATGAAAATAATCTGTATTGGCAGAAACTATGCAGACCACGCCAAAGAATTAAACAATAACATCCCTACAGAACCTGTTCTTTTTTTAAAACCAGAAACGGCACTTCTGCTAAAAAGACACCCGTTTTTTATCCCAGATTTTAGCAACGATGTGCATTACGAAATTGAATTGGTTGTGAAAATTAACCGTTTAGGAAAACACATAGAAGAGCGCTTTGCACACAAATATTACAACGAAATAAGTGTTGGATTAGATTTTACAGCCCGTGATTTACAAGCCACATTAAAAGAAAAAAAACTACCCTGGGAGCGTGCAAAAGCCTTTGATGGCTCTGCGGCCGTTGGAAAGTTTGTAGATAAAAATAAGTTTAAAGATATACAAGACATCAATTTTAAACTAGAGCAAAACGGCCAAGTTGTACAAGATGGCCATACAAAAAACATGCTTTTTACGGTAAACCAAATTATTGCCGAAGCCTCTAAATACTTCACCCTTAAAATTGGCGATTTAATTTATACGGGCACTCCCGCGGGGGTCGGCTCTGTAAAACCGAATGATCATTTAAAAGGATTTATAGACTCAGATTTACTGCTTAACATTAACGTTAAATAAAAACTATTGCACTAATGCTCAAGCAAGGCCGTTTCAACGGTCTACTTTTATATATTTGTTCGCTAACGTTTCACCATTAGTTAGAATTAAAGATTTAGAAAAATCAATATGAGAAAAAAGATACTCGCAACTTTATTTGGAACATTATTTTGTTTAATTGGTTCGGCTCAAGTTACTACCGTGTATTCAGAGAATTTTGACCCGCCCTCTGGCCCCGATAGTGTTTCAACGTACAACACAAGTGCAATATTAAATTCTGAGTGGAACGATACCAACCATTTGTGGGTAAGTTCACCGATGAGTTATCATTCAAGAGTTGTTCCTTTTGATTCTGTAATATTTGAAACTGACAATTTTTCAACGGTTGGAAATATCTTTATCCGATTTAAGTTCAATCAAATATGTAAAATTTATTTCGGTCAACGCGGATACATCCAAGCTAGTAATGATGGTGGAACTACTTGGTCAAACGTTACTGGCCCTATGTACCAAGGAAATAGCCCGCAGTTTTCTTCGGTTGGCTATTTTAACGAATTGAGTTATCCATCACCACAAATTACACCTTATTGGCATGGACCAACTACTTCTCCCACCAATATTGTAAACCCTACAAACAATTGGTGGAGTGAAGAAACTTTTGATGTTTCTTCTATTCTTGGTGGAACAAACGGGTATCCAAACTGTAAGATTAGATTTATAGTTGTGCATCAATTAAGTGCGCCTTTTACTTTATCGGGTTGGTATGTAGATAACCTTTTGGTAGAAGCTGCTCCTTGTGAGCTTGAGCCTCCAACTCTTACCTACAATGTAATTCCGTTTAGAAAACCAATTGGTGCGCGATACAATGCCTCTCAACAAATGAAGATTAGAGTGCGTGATAACACAGGTATTGACAGCATGCTGGTATATTGGAGATTAAACAAAGGCCCATGGACCGTAGATACTATGACTACGCCAACTAGCTGTCCTGATTCTATTGAGTTTACGCATAATTGGACAAACATCAACCTTTACGATACTATAGATTGGTATGTAGAAATCTATGACTGTGCATGTCCGAACATGACCAGAGACCCAAATATGAGTACCATCCCAAATTATTATACATTTTGGCGAGATTTAGCCCCGCCCCCAATTTGTGGAGCCGCATATCCTAATTCATTCCCCTTAGTAATTCAATCTTTTCCTTGGGTAGAAGATTTTGAAAGCAATGCCTATTGGACACCCGGTACAGGAACGGGAGCCACTGGAACCGCGCATCGAGGTGTCTGGCCCACAGATAATACACCCACTGGATTAAATTGGGAAGTCGCACCAAATGCAACATCTACAGGTTTTGCATGGTCTATCCGATCTGGTGGAACATCAACAAACAATACAGGTCCAAATGGAGACCATACAACTGGTTCTGGAAAATATATTTATACAGAAGCTAGTCAAGGTAATGGATCAGGATCACCCAAGTTTACACAAGCAATTACGCCTTGTATAGACCTTGGTACTGTTGGCTGTGCAGCTTTAGAGTTTTACTACCACATGTATGGGGCTGATGTTGACAGAATTAGAATTGATGTTGATACAGGAACCACGGTAAGTAGCTATGTAAACAACATTTTTATAGTTAAAGATCAACAACAAAACAGCAGCAATGCCGGATACACTAAAGCTTTTGTTAGCTTAGAGCAGTTTGCTGGTAAAATCATCAGAATTCGCTTTTTAGCTAGAAAAAATACTTCTGTTGCCAATGATAAAAATGACATGGCTATTGATGACATTCGCATCTTTGAACCTACTCCAGTTGATGTTGAGGCAACAAATTACTACACTCCAAAAAATGGATATTGTGGTTACAGCAATGCCGAAGTTGTGAGCGGAAGATTTCAAAATTTAGGATGTCAAACGCTTACTGCTGTGCCGGTTGTATGTAAAATACAACGTACACCACCAGGAACTACTATTCCAAATCCTCCTACTTTTATTAGAGATACAATCTTTGGTAGTTTCGGTTTAGGTGATGATACCACTTTCACTTTTACTCCTACTGCTAACTTAAGTGCATATGGAACTTACAAACTTTGGATTTATTCTGATGTTCCTGGCGATACAGTAAATGGAAATGATACAACAAACGCATATACAATCGTACATAACCAACCATTTTCGGGCTTCCCTTATATTTTAGATTTTGATGGCCCAACAACTGTTCCTGGAAACGGTACAAATAATAACCCTGGAACTGTTGGTAATGATGATTGGGAAAGAATTCCAGACCCAACAACAGCATCATATGCATTCCACGTAAAAACACAAAAAACACCATCTGCTGCTACAGGTCCAAGAACAGATTATTCTTCAAGCGGAGATGGAAATTACCTCTATACAGAAGGGAATTATGGAACCAGTCCTACAAGCGCACTATTTGTATCTAAATGTTTTGATCTTACTGGATTAACAAGTCCTGTTTTAGATTTTATGTACCATATGTACGGAACAGATATCGGTGCTTTAGCAATGCAAATTGTACCCAATGGCTCAAACGCATGGGTAGCCATTCCTGGAGTTGGAGTTACGCAACCAAGTCAAATGCAAACAAGCTCAGTAAAAGACTGGAATTACCTAAGTGCTGACTTAAGCAGTTGGGCAGGACAAGTTGTTAAAGTGCGTTTTGTTGCACAAAAAACAGGCTTAGGAAGTGCTTCCGATATTGCTATCGATAACATTCGTATTTATGATAAAATAAATACAGATGTAGGTATTATCAATTTTAACGGCCCTTCACAGCGTGTAGATACCGCAAACCCTGATGTTCCCGTGTTTGTAATTAGAAACTTTGGAAAAAACTCGGTTACCGGTGTACCAATTACATATACCATTACCCCTACTTGTGGGCCAAATGCTGGTATATCTGTAACCTATAACACTACCTATACAGGTACAATTGCAGCAGGAGCAGAATATGCTTATGCTGTTCCAGCCTCAGCAATGCCAAATTACCCTATTGGCGATTTTGAAATCTGTGCATCTACTAACAAAACAGGAGATACATATTCTTTTAATAATTCATTCTGTAAACGTTCTGTTGGATGGCCTATGACCTCCATTCAAACAGGGTTTAGCGAAGATTTTGACAATTGTAATGGAGGAACGGCTTCTGGTTTTTGGCAACGTGGAGATTACAGAATATTTAAGATAGAATCTACCGCAACACCAGCAAGTACACCGAACTCATATAACTCATTGTACTGGCCTTATACGTCTTATCCAAGTTCTAATGAGTACTTAAACGCTCCTAGGTTTATGGGATTTGATACCATTGTTGGTGCTCAACTATGGTTTAGCCATAAATTTAATTTTGGTAGCAATGATGTAGGTGTAGTAGAATATCAAACGGGAGCAAATTGGCTACCATTGGGCTTTGACGATCCTGATGACGAAATTGGTATTAATTGGTACAATGGAGCAAACATCCCAGCAGCTAATAATGGGGCTGGTTTTGTTCAAAATTCAGCAGCTCTTCCAGGTAGCACAAACGGATGGATTACAAGTATGTGGCCTTTGAATATCTATAACTGGTCTAGCTCTCCATTAATCTTACGATGGAATCATATTTCTGCCGGTGGTGGATCTACTGGTTGGGGTGTTGATAACGTGGAGATTAGAATCCCTCCACAGAACAGTGCCGCACCTTACGCTATTGAGACCAAAGAATACCTGCTTATGCCAAATCAACCGGCAACAGTTCAGGCTAGAGTACAAAATACAGGGGCTAAAAAGCTTGATTCGTGTATGGTTTCTTACGCCATAGACGGAGTATGGACAACACCTCAAAAAGTAGTCTTCTCTCCTAACCTAATAACAGGAAAAATTTCTGATTGGGTAGATTTTAATATAAAATGGCAAAATCCAATTAGCGGTCCACATACCATTTGTGTAGCCACGTCTCGTCCAAATAATAAACAAGACAACTTTACACCAGATGATACTTTGTGTGAAGTATTTAAAGTTTTGGATGAAATTACTTTTACGGCTGCAGATCCTGATTACTGTAATAATTTTGATGACCCAAATCAAATTGATTGGATTGAAATTAATACATCAAAGAAAAGTGGCCTAGTTTCTTGGGAAAAAGGCACACCAAATCAAGCACCAATTATTGGTGCGCATAGTGCGCCCAATGCCTGGATGACGAAATTGAACAACAACTATAAACTTAGAGATAGTTCTAGCTTGTTTACACCAGTATTTGTGACTGATTCTTTCAAACTTTATGACATTAGCTTCTGGCATAACTTTAAAACAGAACTATATCATGATGGTGGAACAATAGATGTCACCTTTGATGGAGGTATTAATTGGAGAACAATTGGGTATGTATTCCCTGATACCTCAGTACACTGGTACAATACCAACCATGTTACTTCATTAGACATCTTAAACCCAGGATGGTCTGGTGAGTCTGGTGGATGGATTAAATCAGGATTAACTATTCAGTTTGATCAAGATCGTAAATCAGTGTTGCGTTTCCGTTTTGCCTCAGATCAATCTTTCGAATATCAAGGATGGGCCATTGATGATTTCTGTATGAAACAAAGAGATGGTACTGATACGCCAGATGACTTTATTGGTGTAGAAGAAATGAATAGCCTAGACTTTATTGATGTTGGAAATATAATTCCAAACCCATCAAATGGACTTACGCGTATTCCTTACTTTATGAATACCCCAGCTGACCTTAAAGTAAGTATCTATAATATGCTAGGACAAGAAATGCTATCGTTTGCAGATCGTTCTGAAATTGGCGTGAATAGCTTAGAATTTGATGTTACTGGTTGGGCACCTGGAATGTATGTTGTAGCGATTCAAGTTAATGGCGAACAAATCACCAAGAAAATGATGGTTAGATAATCATTAGCCTTCTTAATATTTAAAATCCCCTTGATAACCTCAAGGGGATTTTTTTTGACATATAGTCAGAAATAATATGAGTTTCGCGACATAATGACTTAGCAAAGGCCATTGGCTTTGCTTTTGATAAAATGGATGTAGAATCAATAAAACAATACAAAATGAATATAGATAATCTCACCATTAAAACACAGCAAGCGCTACAAGATGCGCAACAGCTGGCTTCAGAATATTCCAATCAAGCCATAGAAAACGGGCACATTCTAAAAGGAATATTATCTGACGACAACAACATAATAGCTCACCTATTTAATAAAATGGGGGTAAATACATCCATCGTAAAAACCGCCATTGATAAAATGGTAGATGGCTACCCTAAAGTTACGGGCGGTCAACAAATGTTAAGCAGATCTGCGCAAGATGCCCTAAACAAGGCTACCAAATTTGCTAAAGACATGAAAGACGAATTTGTGTCTTTAGAAATTCTATTGCTTGGAATTTTGGCTTCGGGAGACCAAGTTGCACAACTGATTAAAGATGCAGGTGTTTCTGAAAAAGAATTAAAGCTTGCCATTGCAGAAATGAGAAAAGGCGAAAAAGTAACTAGTGCAAGTGCCGAAGACAACTACAATTCTTTAAACAAATACGCCAAAAATTTAAATCAGTTAGCGCAGCAAAATAAGCTAGACCCTGTTATTGGCCGTGATGAAGAAATTAGAAGAGTGCTACAAATTCTTTCTAGAAGAACCAAAAACAACCCCATACTTATTGGAGAACCCGGAGTTGGTAAAACAGCCATTGCCGAAGGTTTAGCACACAGAATTGTACAAGAAGATGTGCCCGAAAACTTAAAGAACAAAACCATTTACTCTTTAGATATGGGTGCGCTTATAGCCGGTGCCAAATACAAAGGAGAATTTGAAGAGCGCCTAAAAGCCGTTGTAAAAGAAGTAATTTCTGCCGAAGGTGAAATAGTTTTGTTTATCGATGAAATTCACACTTTGGTGGGTGCCGGTGGCGGACAAGGCGCCATGGATGCCGCCAATATTCTAAAACCTGCTTTGGCACGAGGCGAGTTAAGAGCCATTGGTGCTACAACTCTAGATGAGTATCAAAAATATTTTGAGAAAGACAAAGCTTTAGAAAGAAGGTTTCAAAAAGTAATGGTTGAAGAACCCGATAGAGAATCTTCGATAAGCATTTTACGCGGTATTAAAGAAAAATACGAAGCTCACCACAAAGTGCGTATTAAAGACGAAGCTGTAATTGCTGCTGTAGATTTAAGTCAGCGTTACATTGCCGACCGCTTTTTACCAGACAAGGCCATTGATTTGATGGACGAATCTGCCTCTAAACTTCGCATGGAAATAAATTCTAAACCAGAAGAAATTGATGTTCTGGATAGAAAAATAATGCAGTTAGAAATTGAGCAAGAGGCCATTAAAAGAGAAAACGACAAGAAAAAACTTGCTTTTATTAAAGAAGATTTAGCTAACCTTCGCGAACAGCGCAATGCGTTGCAAGCTAAGTGGGAAAGCGAAAAGCAAATTGTTGAGGGCATACAAAAAGCCAAAGAAGACATTGAAAATCTGAGGCACGAAGCCGATCAAGCAGAGCGTAGCGGAGACTACGGACGCGTGGCAGAATTGCGTTATGGTAAAATTAAAGAGGCTGACGAAAAATTAAAATCGTTTGAAAGCCAATTGGCCGAAATGCAAACCAACTCGCCCCTTATTAAGGAAGAAGTTACCGCAGAAGATATTGCCGATGTGGTTAGCCGCTGGACCGGAATTCCCGTTACCAAAATGCTAGAGAGCGAAAGAGAAAAACTGCTAAAACTAGAAGATGAATTGCACAAACGCGTTGTTGGGCAAGACGATGCCATTGAAGCCGTTTCGGACGCTATTCGTAGAAGTAGAGCCGGATTAAGTGACGAGAAAAAACCAATTGGTTCGTTTATTTTCCTTGGTACTACCGGGGTTGGTAAAACCGAGTTGGCAAGGGCTTTGGCCGAATACCTCTTTAATGACGAACACGCCATGACGCGCATAGACATGAGCGAATATCAAGAACGCCATGCCGTAAGCCGCCTAATTGGCGCGCCTCCCGGATATGTTGGTTTTGATGAAGGCGGCCAGCTTACCGAAGCTGTAAGAAGACGCCCCTACTCTGTTGTTTTGCTAGACGAAATTGAAAAAGCGCATCCAGATACGTTTAACATACTGTTGCAAGTGCTTGATGATGGACGTTTAACCGACAACAAAGGCCGATTGGTGAATTTTAAAAACACCATCATCATCATGACGTCTAACATTGGCTCGCACATTATACAAGAAGGTTTTGAGCAGATGACGGATAAAAACAGCGATGAAGTTTATGAAGAAACAAAAGCGAAAGTTATGGCGCTGCTAAAAAGCACCATTCGCCCAGAGTTTTTAAACCGCATAGACGAAACCATTATGTTTAGCCCGCTAAAGAAAGATCAAATAGAGCAAATTGTACGCATACAGCTTAAGGATTTAAAAAAGCGATTGCTAAAACAAGACATCACCATAGATTGTACAAACAAGGCAGTTAAACTTATTGCACAACATGGTTTTGATCCGCAATTTGGTGCACGTCCGGTAAAAAGAACCATACAAAAAGAAGTGCTTAACCAGCTTTCTAAAGCCATCATTGGCGGAACTGTTACCCCAGAAAGCATCATCTTAATTGATGAGAAAGACGGAAAGATAGATTTTCAGAACGTTACGGCTAGCCCAGAAAGCTACCAAGATTAATCTAAGAATTAAAGTGAACGAAAAACCCTGCATACCGCAGGGTTTTTTATTTTTAAAAAAAAATATTATGGCCTACAACACCCATCTCGCAGAACGAGTAACGATAGAATTAAACAGAAAACAAGTTGCCTTTGAAGCAAAAAAAATGTTTGGGGGCATTTGTTTTATGATTGATGATAAAATGTGTGTGGGTGTTGTAAAAGACAATTTAATGGTTCGGTCTAATCCGGATGATGGCGAAAAATTGTTGCAAAAACCCGGAGCTGCCCCCATGGATTTTACCGGAAAAAGAATGAAAGGTTTTTTATTTATAAACGATGAGGGTTGGGATGCCGACAACGATTTGGCCTTTTGGGTTGATGTTTGCCTAGCGTACAATCCGCTAGCGAAAGCCTCTAAAAAGAAAAAGTAAACTCTTACAACCCGTAAGGTTTAGCCGTTAAAAATACAACCAGTGAAATCGTGTGCCACCACTCTTCTGGTTAAACTCTATGGCTGGTGCAGGGATTTTAATAAAGCTAATGGTATGAAGCACTGTCCTTAAAAAATCGTTCTTCACTTTAATTCTTCTTAAATCAACATCTAAACTTAAATAGTATTGGCTCTGCGAAATTATATCCGGATAATTTGGGTTGCTGCCATCGGCCGACACGTACCCATCTATGCCATAACCGCCCGCAATGTTTAACCATCTGGGCCACCAGTTATTCTCGTTTTTTGTAAAACTCCACGGATTTACGCTCAACCAATAGGTTTGGCCATTGTAATCTTTTAGCCATTGTTCTTGCCATCCATCGCCCAATAATGCAGGGTTATACTGCGCGTATTCTGACATATGCACAGAAAATTTAAACATTATCCTCTGCTCTTTCCAGATTTTTTGTTGCGCAATAAACGAAGCAGCACCCATGGTATTAAAGGCCATATCGCCCCAACTAAAACCCCAATTCTCGCTAAAACCATCCATCACCTCAACAATGGTTAAATAAGTAAACCCACTTAAACCGCCATACCAAACTGATTTGTTTTCCGAAACACCACTCCATTTTAGCATATCGTAACCAATTAAACCAACGTTGTAGGTAGTTGTCATGTGGCCAATTTTATCCATCAACCCCCAATTGTTATTATCATTTACAAAATGAAACTTGCTTTGCGGATAATCTGCATACCATGCAAAATAAAGTCCGGCTAAAGAACCTATGGCCAAGCCTCCACCGCCAATAGCAACCGTATTTACGCGTGTTTTGTTAAGCTGTGGCGAAACCTGAAAAAAGGTAGAATCTCGCAATTGCGCCTTTACAAAAAGGGATGATATTAAAACCAGTAAAAGGGCAATTTTAGCTTTCAAAATCTTTATTTCTTTGGTAAAAGCATCTGTGCTAGTTAGCGTTTGATGTTATTTTTATTCAACCAACGTACATATTTTTCTTTGTTGATGTTGTGCTGGCGCAACGTTTCCGCAAAACTGTGATACCCCGGATTATCTGGGTTTGCACACATAAATATGTATTTATGATTGTCTGCTTGCAACACCGCATCTATGGCTTGAGACGTTGCAATGGTGATTGGCGCAGGTGGCAATCCGGCATATTTATACGTATTGTAAGGCGAATCTATTTTTAAATCGGCATACAAAACACGCGAGATTTTTAAATCCATGCCTTCTTGCAATTGCTTGGCGTAAATTACCGTTGGGTCGCTTTGCAGCAAAATTCCCTGCTTTAAACGATTTAAATACAAGCCGGCCACAACAGGCATTTCATCAAACTGTGCGGTTTCTTTTTGCACAATGCTGGCCAAAACAGCAACTTGCAAAGGCGAAAGGTTTATTTTTTTTGCTTGCGCCAATCGTGTTTCGTTCCAAAATTCATGGTAAGCTTTTACCAACCTGTCTCTAAAATCATCGGCCGTAACATTCCAGTAAAACTCAAACGTGTTGGGAATTACCAAACTGCGTACCGTTGCAAAATCCACATTATTTTCTTGCAAGAATTCTTGGTTTACAAAGGCCTCAAATATTGCGGTAGAATCTTCCATTAGCTGATGAGAAGCCATACCCGCCAAATCGGCAATGCTAGAAATATTGTTTAGTGTAACGTTTAAAGGCTCTTGCAATCCGGCACGAAACATATTCACCAAATCATCATTGCTCATGCCTTTTTTTACAACGTATCGGCCCGTTTTGGCGGTATTCCATTTTTTTTGCTGCGCCACAAAAATGAAACTCTTCTCATTTTCTAGCACTTCGTTGTCTACCAAAAACTGGTAAATATCTCTAGGATTTTGCTCTGGATAAACCAACACAACAAGCTCCTCGCCTTCCGGCAGTTTTACGTTATTATCGAAAACCCATCCATACCCAATAAATACAGTAATAATTAATGCCAGCGGAAGCAGTACACCAAACGTTATTACGAGTAATTTCTTCAACATTTTTTTTACAAATTATTTTCGTTTAAATAATCTAATGTGCCTTTTACACGCAGATTATTGGGTTCTGTTCTCAATATTTCTTCCAACCATTTTCTGGCCAAAACAAAGTTTTCTTGCGCCAAATACACCGATGCCAAATTTACCTTTGCTTTTGTATAATCTGGGTCTAATTTTAAGGCTGTTTTACACGCGTTTTCGGCATCAAAAAAATTGTTTTGCGCCAGTTGCACATAGCCCAAATCACTCCATGCTTCGGGCAACAATTTGTTTTGTTTAATAACAAACAAATAACCCTTTTCGGCATTTTTAAAATCTTTATTAATTGCAAAAATGCTGCTCTGCTTAATTTTAAATTCTAAGTGATAAGGCGCTAAATCTACCGCTACTTTGGCATACAAAAGTGCTGTTTCGTAATCGTTAAATTGGCGATAAGACTCTGCAATTCTATACGCTACCCATGCATCCGTATTGCTTAAACTTGTGCGCTTTAGCTTGGTTAGCCAATCAGATTTTTTACCGTTTTCTTCTAAAAATTTTAAAATGCCCGATGGGTTATTTTTTAAATAATAAAAATGAACCCACTCTTGCCAAAACACCATTTTGTTTTGCGTACTTAAAATTTGCTCGGCCGAATCTAAATAAATGCTGTTTTTTTCAAATCGCTCAAACTGTTGCAAATAGGCTATTGCCCGGCTTCGAGGAGATGGTGCCGGATTGTTAATTGACTTCAGCCCTAAAAACTCACCTTTTTCTACCGCGGCAATGTTGGCCAATTGTGGTTTTCTAATAAAATGATCGTGCACCGTAACATGCGGAATATCTATACTTCCACTTTTGGGCATGTGGCATTTTACACAGTTATTGTCATCCAAATCTTCTACAATGCGCGTACAATCAAAGTTTGTTTCTTGATTGCTGTGGCAACTTTTGCACGTTGTATTAAAAATTTCGGTGTTTGTATTTTGTACAGAAACATGAGGATTATGACAAGAAATACAGTTAAAACTCCCGTTGCTTAACTTAAAACATTCGCTTTGTTTTAACCGATCGGCATGACTAGCCATGATAAATTCATCATCGCTGTTTTGGTAGCGTGGCAAAAAAACATCCATTACAGAATCTAAATACATGCCCGGTTTAAAATCTAAAAAACTCTTGTTTTTTGCCAAAACCGCGTTGCCTTGCAAATGGCATCTTTGGCACAGCTGAAACTGCAACTCGGCACCTAATTTTTTCGGATTAACAATGCTCCAATCAACCTCCGTTGCGGTATCTGTTATATCGCCACGGCCAATTTTTTCTACGTGCAAACTACCGGGGCCATGGCATCTTTCGCAATCTATGCCTCGTTCTACAATGTTGAATTTATTCTCGCTACCTGCCACAAATTTAGTTGGCATTGCGTTGTGGCAGCTCATGCATTCTAAGCCAATGGGGCGGCTAAAGCGCGAGTTATTTCCATGCTCGAAACCGGGAGGAAAATCTAATTTTCCGCTTTGTGTATAAACCGTAAAAGGGGCTTGATATAAATATCCGTTCTCGGCAAAAATGTGAGAATTGGTGTGTTGACCGCTACCAATGATGTAGTTTATAGATTGAATGCGTTTGTAAACCGTATCTGAGTTTTCTAGCCTAAATTCTTTAATCAGCAACGAGTCGCCTTTCCAAAACGGAAAATATGAGAATCCCGAAAATTCATCGAACAAAACGACATGGCCAGCCAATTTGCTTTTTGCTTTAGAAACGGTATCAAAACTTTGCCCCATGCCCGTATGCGAAAAAGTTTCGGCATGCCCTGCATGGCATTGCGCGCAAACACTTTTCCCAACGTATTGGGCAGAATCGCCTAAATTTAAATAGGTTTTTGCAACTTCTAGTTCTGGTTTTTTAGGCTGCTCTGTGCAATTTGCCACCAGAATAATGAGAACGACAACGCCAAAAAGCACCCGATATGTGCGTTTGGTTAAAGTATGCATTGCATGAATAAAACATTTTCGAAACCCGATTTGGTTCTTTGCCAATCTATAAAAGTGCCCATAATTGTAAAACCACATTTAGAAAACAAAGCTACGCTCTTGGTATTGCTTTCTTGTATCTGGCAATGCAATTGGTGCAAGAGTAAATGCTTTTTGGCATAATCTAACGTACACAAAATGGCCTCTTTGGCAAATCCTTTTTCTCTACATTCTTTTAAAATAACAATGCCAATACCTGCTCTTTGGTTTTTTGCATCATAATCAAAAAGATCTACCATGCCCACCCTGATATGGTTTTGCGTGCAAATAACAAAGCGCGCTTGTTTAGCCTCATCAATGGGTTGGTGGGCGTTATCTAAATAAGCTTGTATGGTATGTAAACTAAGTGGTTGCTTTAATTCGCCAACGTGCCATAGGTCCGATTCATTTTCTGCATCGTACAAAAAATCTAAATCGTCTGGCTCTATTGCTCTTAAATAACATGTTTTAGCAACCAACATTAAACCGTAATTTTTCCGTTATACACAAATTGTGCTGGGCCGTGCAGCCAAACATTCTCGTAGCCATTTTTACTTTTTGTAAACGATACAGCCAAGGCACCACCCGGGGTTTTTATTGAAACAAAATCTGTATCAATCCAATTGTTTTGGTAGGCAATAATTGCAGATGCCGTAACTCCCGTTCCACAAGAATACGTTTCGTCTTCTACACCTCTTTCGTAGGTGCGTACCGAGATGCCATCGTTTAAAATTTCTACAAAGTTTACGTTAGAACCTTCGGCCCCATACGCATTTCTTAGTTTTTTTCCTTCGCTAAAAACATCAAAATGGGTAACATCATCTACTTGCTTAACGTGGTGTGGCGAACCCGTATTTACAAACATGCCTCCGTTTTTTTCTTCGGCCAAAGGGGTGTTTATCATCTTTAAACTCACACGTCCATCTTCATCAATTGTGGCTTCGTGCAAACCATCTATGGCAATAAAAGTTGCTTTGTTTTGTATGATGCCGAGTTGTTGAGCAAATTTTACAATGCATCTTCCGCCATTGCCACACATGGTGCTTTGGTTTCCGTCTGCGTTGTAATACACCATTTTAAAATTAGCTTCTGGTGTGTTTTGCAGCAGAATTAATCCGTCTGCGCCCACGCCAAATCTGCGGTGGCAAATATTTTTTATCTCTTTGGTGGATAATTTAATTTTTTTTTCACGGTTATCAATCATGACAAAATCGTTTCCCGTACCGTGATACTTATAAAAAGTTAAATCCATTTCCTTATTAAATTTTGGCGAAATACGTCAATTATTCAAAGACGGTATGAAGAAAATTTCTTGTTTTTTCATTGGCCAATTGCGCAGCTTCTTCATTATAGATTGGATTACTAGGGTTTGCAAAAGCATGCTCGGCATTAAACCAATGGGTTTCAAAAGGTTTTTCTTCTAAGCGCATTGCTTTTTCATATTCACCCACAACTTTTCTGTTTATCCACTGGTCTTTTTCCGCAAAAATTCCAAGCACTTTACAATTTAAAGCTTCTAATTTTTCTGGGTCTTTCTCTGGCATTCCGTAATAAATAATGCAACCTTTCGCTTGATCACCAAGTTGTAAAGCAGCTTGCATGCTCCAACCTCCTCCAAAACACCATCCTAAAGTTGCAATTTCCGCATGCGGCCCGGCAAAATCTGTAGCCCCTTCTATTATGCTGCGTATTCTTGTTTCGTCTGCTTCTTGCATCAACTCGGCAGCGGCTTCGCGCGTTGTTGCTACTTTACCATCGTATAAATCTAATGCTACAATGTTCACATCGCCCAACTCTCTCGCCCATTTATCAGCTTCTTCTAGAACATTCTCGTTTAGTCCCCACCACTCATGAAAAACAAATAAATAATTATTGCTTTTTGCATTAATTCTAACAACGTAGGCACGACCTGTGCTTTCATCAGGTGTTTCAAACTCTACCCATTTACCCATTGCCTGCATTTTGTTTGCTGTTTTTGGCAATTGATGCACATCTACAAAACCTGTATTTGATGCAAGATTGGCAAAATTGGACGTTGCAGAACAACAAGTATTTTGCGCAAAAAGCGCGCAGAACGGAAAAATTAAAGCAATAAAAAGTAGTTTTTTCATGGTACTATTATTAGGACATTGAGCTTTTATAACCCGCAATTAATTTAACCAAAAATATTCTCTTTTGTGTTGTGCCAAGATGTACCCAAATAAATATTATTGGTTTAATACGATAACCTCAGGTTGAAGTGCAGAAATTAAATAGGTTGAAACCACCTGTTCTAATGTTGGGCTTGTATAAACATGCTCGGCATATTCCATCAACGCATCCATATTGTTCCACTCTATATTTCTAGGAGCAAATCCCATGGCAGTAACACTCCCCGATTTTACCCAAACAAAACCTTTCTCAATATTTTTTCTGCCTTTTTCTAATATTAAAAATTCGCCTTGGCTTGCATTTAGCTCTTCTAGCAACAAGCCAATACGCTCGTTATGTTCTTCTAAGCTTGGCAATTCATAATCGTACCATACTTCAGGCATCATACAAAACGTTGGCAATAACTCATATAACTTAACTTGCTCATGCAACCAACTTTTTGCCGCGCGCAATGTTTGAAACGTTTTAATAGCATCTGCCGCAATTCTAGCTTTTTTTACCCCTAGCCTAATCCCCTTATTTTGGTCTAAATAGGTAATGATGTGGAAACTCACATTTGCTCTTTTTTGTGCGCTATTGTGCGGTGGCCAATACTTTCTAATTTCAACATCTTCTTTAATAAGCGCTAACAATTCACTACCGGTTTGGTATGTTTCTATGTTTACAATGTTGCGCATAAATGCTTGCCCGCGCGCTGTTTCTGCTTGACGAAAATGGGTAGTTACGCGCGCTTTTAAATCTTTAGCCTTGCCAATATAAAGAGGCTTACCATTGGCCCCATAAAAAAAATATACGCCTGGGGCATGTGGTAAATCATGAAATTTTTCTGGTGGTAAGGCCGCAGGAATTTTAATTTCTGTGGCCAGTTTGGTAATTTTTTTATGGATGATTTTACCTCCATCAATTTCAATTAAACGATGTAAAAGTTGTGCTGTTGTTAACGCATCAGACAAAGCGCGGTGCGGATTTTTATTGACAATGTTAAACCGCTGGGCCAACCGTGCCAGACCAAATTTTGGTTGGTCTTTTAGCAATCCCCTTGCATACCTTACCGTGCACAATTTTCTCGCCCTAAAATCTATACCCGCCAACTTCATTTCGTTGCGGATAAACGAAAAATCAAAATCTACATTATGCGCCACAAAAACCGCATTATCTAGGTAAGATTTTATTTCTTCGGCCACCTCTGCAAACAATGGAGCATTGGCAACCATTTGGTTTGTAATGCCGGTAAGGGTGGTTATAAAATGTGGTATCTCGCATTGTGGATTTACAAACGTTTGATATTCTGCTAAGATTGTTTGGCCATCGGTAACTGCAATCCCTACCTCTGTAACTCTATGCCCAGAAGCATATCCACCGGTGGTTTCTACATCAATAACCGCAAATTTTATAGGTTTCATTGCTTCAAAAATAGTGAGATATTTATGCCATTCTTGTACACCGCAACACAACTTATACTCATTCCTTATGAACGTTGAAAAAGTTATTCTAAAAGAAAAATTAAATCAGTTTGCCGATTATTGGCATCCCAGAATAGTGGGCGAATTAAACCAACAACAGGTTAAGCTAGCTAAATTTAAAGGCGAGTTTGATTGGCACAGCCACACCCACGAAGACGAAATGTTTTTGGTGCTTGAAGGCGAATTTACCATGCAACTCCGCGATAAAGACATACCGCTTTTTCCGGGTGAGTTTATCATCATCCCAAAAGGTGTAGAACACAGGCCTGTTACAAATACCGAGGCTTCGGTTTTATTGTTTGAGCCAGCCACAACACTTAATACAGGCAATGTTAAAACCGAAAAAACCAAGTTAAATTTGGATAAAATTTAAAATCGAAACACTATGTTGCCACGGCTTTTGAGTTTTACACACCTTAACGTATTGCAATGGATATATTCTTAATCATTCTGGCAAGCCTCTGCCTTATCGTAGGCCTTACAGGGTCTGTACTGCCTGTATTGCCAGGCCCTCCCGTGTCTTGGCTCGCTTTGTTATTTATACATTTTTCTTCATACGCCAATTATTCATTCACCTTTTTAGCCGTTTCGGCACTAATCATGGTGGCCATTACGTTGCTCGATTTTTATATACCCATTTGGGGCACAAAAAAATTAGGAGGCACAAAAGCAGGTGTTTGGGGCTGTACCATTGGTTTGTTAGTTGGTATCTTTTTATTTCCACCCATTGGTATCATCATCGGTCCGTTTGTAGGTGCCTTTATAGGCGAATTAATTGCCAATCAAGAAGACACAAAAAAAGCTTTTAAAAGTGCGCTAGGTTCGTTTGCCGGCTTTTTACTAGGTACTGGGCTAAAACTTATTTATGGTGGATTTGTTGCTTATTATTTCATCAAAGCTTTATTTTAACTTTTACTAAAACTCAAAATAAGATATGGGCAAATTCATTAAAATACATCCAGAAAACCCTCAAACAAAACAACTAGAAAGTATTGCTAATATTTTAAAAAATGGCGGTATTGCCGTAATTCCTACTGATAGCGTTTACGCTTTTGCTTGCGATAGTAGCAATAGTAAGGCGCTTGATAAAATGGCTAGACTTAAAAAAGATACGGTAGAAAAAACCAAATTTTCTTTCTTGTTTAACGATTTAAGACATCTTGCTACATACACCAAGCAGTTTGATACAGCAACATACAAACTCTTGAAACGTGCATTGCCCGGTCCATTTACCTTTATCATGGAGGCCAGCAATACACTTTCTAAAGCCTTTAAAAAGAAGAAAAAAACGGTGGGTATTCGCGTGCCAGACAACAACATTGCGCGCCAATTAACCCAGCTTGTAGGAGAGCCGCTTGCGGTTACATCATTTAAAATTGATGACGAACTGCTAGAATACCCTAGCAACGCAGAACTTATTTTTGAAGATTATAAAGATTTGGTGGATGTTGTTATTGATGGCGGAATTGGTTCTTTAATTCCTTCTACTGTAGTTGATTTAACACAAGATACGCCTGTAGTTATTCGTCAAGGGTCTGGTGATTTGGATATGATTCTCTAGAAATAGCCAAATCTTTTGATTTGTTTCTGTCTAACTTCCCTGTTTTTGTAAGCACAAAGTTGGGCAGAAAAAAAACCTCTTTAGGTTGATGCGATTTGGGCAGAAAAGAAAAATCTATTTCCACGGCCATCTCGCTTTGCACAATCAGAATGATTCTACTACCCGTTTTTTTATCTGGCACATTAGATATAAAAAACGGGTAGTTTATGTGTTGATCAAGTTGTTTTTCTAACTCTTCCGGAAAAACCTTTACACCACCAGTATTAATTACATTATCGGCTCTTCCTTTCCAAACAAAACAAGTATTGCTCACAAGCTCTACTACATCATTGGTAATAAGATTATGCACATGCCATTTCGGGGCATTAATAATGAGGCAATTTCTTTCATCTACAGAAAACAATACACCGTTTAGCGCATTATACGTTGCCGATTTGCTGTGGCTGTTTATCTTTCGCAAAGCCACATGAGAAGCAGTTTCGGTCATTCCATAGCTATGAAAAACGCCACATTTAAGTTGATTTAATGAATCTTCTAATTCTGTAGATACGCTACCTCCACCCAATAAAATATTTTTAAAATTATGTAATACAGCAATTGAAAGGGCTGCTTGCATAGGTGTTAGTGCCACAAAATCAAATTTGCCTATAGCAGTTGGAAGTGCAGCTTTAGGTTCAAAAAGATATAAATCTAGCTCGCCAACTAGAGCTCTAAAAACCATCATTTTGCCGCCAATAAAATCACAAGGCAAAAACAAAAGCGCAGTTCCGTTTTTTTTAATCTGTAAAGTTTCTAGGGTAGTAATGGCGCTATGCGCAAGCACTTTTTTGTCTAACCAAATATCTTTTGGCACCCCAGTAGAACCACTTGTTTTTACGCATAACTGGTCATTGTTTCCAAACCAAAACGCAACCGTTTCTTGTATTTTATTTAGCCAAGGTGTAGAGAAGTTTTCTGCCAAAAATTGATGGGTAGAATACCGTTTTTCATCAACAATAAAATTTGTTTTATCCTGGTTTTTTGCAGATTTCATGGCTACAAATATAGCTGGTGAAATCTCTTATAAATGCCTTTTGCATCTGCACATTTCACGTTATTTTAGCCCAGCTTTACAACATCCATGACAAAGAAAATTTTTACCTGTTTCATTTTATTCTGTTCCATATATATTCATGCGCAGAATAAAGAGTGTAGCCCCGATTTACCATTTAAAGTAATAACAAAATCTGGTTTAAAAATGCGCTCTGGCCCTGGAACAAACTATGCAACTGTAACTACCGTACCTGCAAAAAGTGAATTATTAGTTTGTGCCGATTTGTTTACGCCAGCCACCTATGAAGGCATAAAAGGAAATTGGAGAAAAGTAAATTACAAGAATAAAATCGGATACATGTTTGATGGTTTTTTAGCTCCTGTTACAACTTCCGCACAAACAAGCGATTTTAAAATTGCCCAATTGCTGATTATCAATAAAATTCTTGCCCAAGATATAAGTAAACTAGATTCTGTTTTAACTTACCTAACCCAAGTAGCTATAGACAATGGTTACGAAAAAATTATTGGCCCTCCTCTAGAAGACAAAGAATCTAATTTTGAGCAAGAAACAGAAGTTGTTGCAGAGGAGGAAAAAACTCCCGAAAAAGAAGAAGTGAAAGAAATTCCTGTAATTGATTTTAAAATGGTTACAGAAGCCTATAATTACTGTGGTGATATTACCGAATTAGACCCTGGTAAATTGTGGTATAGCATTTACAAAAAAGGGAATGAATACTTCTTAAAGAGAACCGATATACTCATTTTAAGAAGCAAATACAGCTTGGGTACGGGGTTAGAATTTGACATTAAAGCCGACAAAGGAGAAAAACCAACCTTTCTAATTCAATCTAGCAAACGGTTAGATACGAACTGGTATGTAACAGAAGATGTAGATTTTTTTGTTAGAAACCCCAAATCTCTTTACCCCGGGCAAATGGTTGAAATCTATGCCAAAGACCCTGTGGCCGACATCCATAACGTTACACTATTTGCTACCGGTAACGTAACAAATGTGGGCTTATGCCCAGAAATGACCGATTATAAAATTCAGGTAACGGGTGAAATGAACGATGATTTAATCGTACAAAACCTTACTCCAATGTTTACAGATTTAGGCACATGCGGCATTCCAGAAATATTTTGGTTTGGTGATATAAACCAAGATCTATATCCTGATGTTATATTTCTTTCTACAGGAGAAAACGGACTTTCATTTACATTCTTTGTAAGTGATACAAGAAAAAATAATGTGCTTTATCGCAAAGCATTTGAATGGTTTAATCACAACTGCGAATAATTATGGCCAAAACCAATTTAGAGTTTAACAAAAATGAAGACGAATTAAAATTGCTTGTAAGCGATGTAAAATTCAAACTAGCAGAAATAGCGCTTGGTGGCGGAAAAAAAAGAATAGAAAAGCAACACGCGCAAGGAAAATTAACCGCTAGAGAGCGTTTGGCGTTTTTGTTTGATGAAGACAAACTACAAATAGAAATAGGTGCATTTGCTGGCTTAAATATGTACAAAGAATATGGCGGTTGCCCTGCAGGCGGTGTAGTTGTAATTCTTGGCTATATAAAAGAAAGAATGTGTTTGGTAGTGGCCAATGACGCTACAGTAAAAGCAGGTGCTTGGTTCCCTATTACCGGTAAGAAAAATTTACGCGCGCAAGAAATTGCCATGGAAAACCGCATTCCAATCATCTATTTGGTAGATAGCGCAGGTGTGTTTTTGCCTATGCAAGAAGACATTTTTCCTGATAAAGAAAATTTTGGCCGCATATTTAGAAACAACGCCATTATGAGCAGCGAAGGCATTACGCAAATTTCTGCCATTATGGGAAGTTGTGTTGCTGGTGGCGCCTATTTACCCATCATGAGCGATGAAGCCTTGATTGTAGAAAAAACTGGAAGCATATTTCTTGCAGGATCGTACTTGGTAAAAGCGGCCATTGGTGAAGATATTGACAATGAAACTTTAGGTGGCGCAACCACACACTCAGAAATTAGCGGTGTTACCGACTATAAATGTGCTGATGACAAAGAGTGTTTATCTACCATTAAAAACATTGTAGATAAAATTGGCAGTTTTGATAAGGCCGGATTTAACCGTATAAAACCCGCCAAACCCGCTCTTGACGAAAATGAAATTTACGGTATAATAACCCGAGATGGCAAACCATTCAAAACCATAGAGGTAATAAAAAGACTGGTAGATAACTCTGAAATTGAAGAATACAAAGCCGAGTATGGCAAAACCATTATTACAGGATATGCCCGCATAGATGGCTGGGCCGTTGGTATTGTTGCCAATAACCGTGAGTTAATAAAATCAGGTAAAGGCGAAATGCAATTTGGTGGTGTAATCTATTCTGATAGTGCTGATAAAGCCACCCGTTTTATAGCCAATTGCAATCAGAAAAAAATACCATTGGTATTTCTACAAGATGTTACCGGGTTTATGGTAGGCAGCCGCAGCGAACATGGCGGCATTATTAAAGATGGAGCCAAAATGGTTAATGCTGTGAGCAACTCTGTTGTTCCAAAATTTACAGTAATTACAGGCAACAGCTATGGTGCGGGCAACTACGCCATGAATGGTAAAGCCTATGACCCTAGATTAATTGTAGCCTGGCCCAATGCCAAACTTGCCGTAATGGGTGGCGCCCAAGCGGCCAAAGTTTTGTTACAAATAGAAAAAGCAAGTGCAAAAGGCCGCGGAGAAGAAATAACCCAAGAAGCGGAAGATTTGCTACTTAAAAAAATTACCGATAGATACAACGAGCAAATGTCTCCATACTATGCCGCCTCTAGGCTTTGGGTAGATGCTATTATAGACCCACTAGAAACCAGAAAATGGATAAGCATGGGTATAGAAATGGCCAATCATTCGCCAATAAAAAAAGCATACAATCCAGGAATAATTCAGGTTTGAAAAGCCGAATTGTAGCCCGTATATTTAACAACTAAAATACTAGCGCATGAAAATAAAATTACTTCTATCTACCCTGATTTTTACTTCATTAACATATGCGCAAACTACTTTTAATAAACAGGTGATAACCTCTCAAAAAGTAGAGGTTATTAATCCTGCCGACTCTAAAAACGATTTTCAAGCACAGCTAATCAACTTAGAAGCTCCTTCTCCTGATGGTGATAGTTATCGCGCTTTTTTAGCCAAACAAAAGATTAAATCGCGGAAGCAGTTCCCACAAAAAGCAGGCGTTTCTTCAACAAACAAAACAAATTCTTTACAACCAATTCTAGGTAAAAGCACAAGGATGTACAGAATTTCTAATGGCAATTATGGCGACTTTTTTGGGGGAATTCCAAATGATAATGCATTAGCTGTTTCTGATAGTGGGATTGTTCTTTGTGCCGTAAATTCGGCAGTTTGGGGCTACGATTCTAATACGGATACAACCATATTTGAAAATTTTATTGTTTCCCTTAGAGGAATTGGCGGAGGTTCGCTCACCAATAATGACTTTGATCCGAAATTAATTTATGACGAGGATGCAGACCGGTTTATTCTGGTTTATCTGCAGAATAATTTACCAACAAACAGCCGAATAAAAGTTTGTTTTTCAAGTACAAACGACCCGACAGATCCTTGGTACAGCTATGTTTTACCTGGCAACCCGTTAAACAACAATAGATGGACAGATTACCCAGCCATCTCGCTAACCAAGGATGAATTATTTATAACGGGAAATCTGATTATTCCTGGCGTTTCTTGGCAGGTTGGATTTGACGGTTCGGTTATTTGGCAAATCGATAAATTTCAAGGTTTCGCAGGCGATTCTGTATTGACCAATACGCTGTATTCGCAAATAAAGCATGATGGTAAATACACCAGGAATATGCACCCCGTTAGAGGTGCAGCAGGTATAGCAGAAAACTCCTTTTTTCTTTCCAATAGAAATTTTGACATCACCAACGATACCATTTTTGTGCTACAAGTTACGGGCACACAAGATGACCACAATAGCACATTAACCGTAAAAGCAGTAACTACAGATGTAGATTATGGTATGCCGCCCAATGGCAGACAAGCCGATACAGATCTAAACGACCCTACAAAAGGGTTACAAACCAATGATGCGCGTGTTTTAGGAGCATTTTCTTTAAATAACCAAATCCAATTTGTATCAAATACCATCAATCCGACTACTGGATATGCAGCTATTTATCACGGAATAATTACTGATCCTATAGGTCAAACTTCAATCAAAGGCAATATTATCTCTCACCCTGCGCGTGATTATGGTTATCCTAACATTGCATGGACAGGCGATGAAGATTGCGACATAGAAGCCCTAATTGGTTTTAACTTTACCTCTCCAACCGATTTTCCTGGCGTAGGAACAGTTTATTTTGCCAATGACAGTAGTTACTCTGATGCCGTAGATCTTAAAAACGGAGAAAATTATACGGATAGACACTCTGATAGTTATGAACGCTGGGGAGATTATTTTGGCATTCAACGCAAAGCGAATGACCCTAAAAATGTATGGATGGCGGGATATTTTGGTAATTCTGCCAAAAAGAATACTACTTGGATTGCCGAAGTTTTCAGTCCAGATTCAAATCATTTACATGTTAATGTTTTACAAGAAGGAAATTCTTTGTTCTGCACGGGTAAAATCACGTTGAACCCCGATGGTGGCACACCACCCTATCAATTTAGTTTTAATAATGAGCCATTAAATGCGCTCAACATTATTGAAAATATTTGCGGTGGCGATACCATTGATATTTTAGTTGAAGATGCTCGAGGTTGCCAATTTAAATCACAAAAGGTATTTGAAAAGACCATCTCAAAAGAACAACCCGCTGCATTTCCAAATCCGTTTAGTGGCCAAATGGTTGCCCAGTTTGTGCTTAGTCAAGACCAAACCATTACAGCAACAATCTATGATGAGCTTGGCCGAATGGTGTCTCTAATTTTAGATCAACCTGCTAAAAAAGGATTAAACGAAATTATTTTTACTACCCATCCCTTGGCGAGCGGGAACTACATTCTACGTATAGAAGGAAGTGCTGGTTTTAGCATGGAAGAAAAAATTGTAAAAGTTGATTAATGTTGGGAAAACCCACATTTATTTGCTTCATCCTTGCCACATGCGTATTGTTAGGATGCAACAAAAAAGAAAACACTTTTACCTACTTAGCTTTAGGCGATAGTTATACCATTGGCACGGCCATTGGCGAAAAAAATAGTTATGCCACCAAGATTGCTGATCGCATTCAAGACTCGTTACCCAATAGCCATGTTTCATTAAAAATTATTGCGCAAAACGGCTGGACCACCGCTGATTTGCGTCAAGGTATTCTCAATGAAAAACCACAAGGCCCATTTCAATTGGTAACAATGCTTATAGGTGTAAACAATCAATATCAACATTTAAGTAAAGAAGAATACCATATTGAATTTTTGGACCTTATACAAAAAGCAATAAGCCTAGCGGCAAACAATAAAAGCAACGTGATTGCTTTTAGCATTCCAGATTATGGTGTTTGCCCAGCAGCTGTTTCTAACAAAAATCAAATTGCTCAAGACATTAATCAGTTTAATGCTATTAACAAACATATTTGCGATTCGGTTGGAATTAAATATATAGACATTACCCCAATAAGCCGGCAAGCATTAGGAAACCAACATTTAGTAGCTCCCGATCAGTTGCACTTTTCTGGGCAAATGCATGATTTATGGGTAGAGAAATTTACAGAAAAATCAAACCTCATTTTGCCTCACTAAATAAGCAAATGCTAGTTAAAAGCCTTTAGATGCCTGTTCTTCAAATAAAATTTGATGGGCGCATTGAAAAGTTCTAAAAGAACTGAAAAACAGGTGCATTTTCTTTATAAATAGAATCAATTTAATGAAAACCCGCTTACTTCTTCTTGGCGATAGATGTCGTCAATGAAATCGCATATTTTATGAAATGATGTAATTTCAGTACGTAAAGCAGTAGTATACAATTTTTGAGGTAAATTATTTTCATCATAAAACTCAAAATATATTGACACATACAATTTGCCGTTTTCCATAAAATCATCTTGAATACCGTAGCGAATACCATTTGAGGTAGGATAAGTTTTTAGCGGCAGACCAAACCAACCAAAATCATGTTTGTAACTAAACGATTTTGTGTTGATGATTATGGTTTCTGTTCCAAATAAATTCCAGAGCGTATATCGGGTTACAGTAAAAAACAACAGAAAAGGCAACCCAAAAATCACAAAAATAAATGTGTTGAGTTCGTTAGCTGGAATTTGCGATATGCCCCATATTAACAATCCGTACAACAAAACATTTGCCGCCACCAGAGCAAACTTTACACGTTTGTTTACACGGCTACGAAACGTGGCATGTACGTTTATTCCATCACAAAAAATAGTTTGATCAATCATTGACTACAATCTGCAAATGCACCATTTTAGAAAAAAATCTTGCTTTCATTTTTGAAATGCCAAGAAACAAAAAAGGCCAGCATTACGTTTTACTATATCTTGAGAATATGAAAACTTAAACTTCCAAGCCTATGGCGTGGTATTCAGACTTTATTCTCTATTGCAAAAAAAAGGTCAGCAAAACTGCTGACCTTTACTTGTCGGAATGACAAGACTTGAACTTGCGACCTTCCGCCCCCCAGACGGACACTCTACCAACTGAGCTACATCCCGATATTCTCTTTTATAGAGGGCGGCAAATATATAAAACTGTAAGGTGCATTTTAAACATTCGTCAATTTGCTGATAGATTTTTTCAACCATAAAATCATAGTTTAAAAAGGTCTATAAGTTTACATTTGCTTTCCTCTAAAAAATAAGATAATGAGTGATAACATAGAAAAATTAGATTGCCTAATTATTGGTTCTGGCCCTGCCGGATATACCGCAGCCATTTATGCTGCACGTGCTGACCTTAAACCCGTGATGTATATGGGTTTAGAGCCTGGCGGACAACTAACTACCACCACTGAAGTAGATAACTTTCCTGGCTACCCCGAAGGTATTGACGGCCCAACCATGATGGAACAACTAAAAGCCCAAGCAGAACGCTTTGGAACTGACATCCGCTGGGGTTACGTAACCAAAACAGAATTAAGTGAAGAAGTTGGCGGCTATCATAAAGTATGGGTAGACGAAAAAACTGAAATTCATGCTAAAACGGTGATTATTGCTACAGGTGCATCTGCCAAATATTTAGGTTTAGAATCAGAGCAGAGATTAATGGGCTTTGGCGTTTCTGCCTGTGCAGTTTGTGATGGTTTCTTTTACAAAGGCCAAGAAGTAGTTTTAGTAGGCGCTGGAGATACCGCAGCAGAAGAGGCTAGCTACCTTGCCAAACTTTGCCCTAAAGTTACTATGCTAGTGCGTAGAGACGAAATGAGAGCGAGTAAGGCAATGCAACACCGTGTGCAAAACACAGACAATATTGTGATTAAATACAATACCGAAACCGTTGAAGTTTTAGGCGAAAAAGGTGTTGAAGGTGTACGTGTGAAAAACAACCAAACGGGCGAAGAAGAAGTAATTCCTGCCACAGGATTTTTTGTTGCCATTGGCCATAAACCAAACACCGATATTTTTAAAGGACAGTTGGATATGGATAACGTGGGTTACCTTATTACCAAGGCAGATTCTACACAAACCAACCGCCCTGGTGTTTTTGCTACTGGCGATGCACAAGATAAAATATACCGCCAAGCCGTTACTGCCGCAGGTACAGGCTGTATGGGTGCGCTAGAAGCTGAGCGTTATTTAGCCGAATTGTAAGAATGAACATTCAACAATATATACACGACAAATAAAAACGGCCTCTTAAAATAAGAGGCCGTTTTAGTATGTACAAAAGCGTTCTAAATTATTTTCTAGCGCTTTTTCTTTCTAAAGTTGCTTTTGCTACCACCACTATTGGCACGTGGTCCAGGTTGGCTGGTGCCCGTAGGCCTTCTGTCAGCAGAGCGTCTTTTGCCGCTGTCTCCTTCTGATTTTCCACCGCTTCTTCTCTCGCGGTTTCCCCCACCTTCGTTTTTGCTACCGCCATAACTGCGATTACCACCCGAACTGTTGCGACTTCCACCGCTCTTTTTAAATCCACCTCCACGGCTATTGCTGCCGCCAAAGCTTTTCTTTTTTCCTCGGTTAGATCCTCCGTCTTTTAATTTTTTAAGTTTTAAAACTGTGCCTTCAAACGTGGCACCTTCTAATCCTTTTACAAGTTTTTCTTCTTCATCGGCTCTAATGCTAAACTCGCTTTGCGCGCCAAAAACATCAACACCTTCTATGGCATATTTCTGTAAGTTCCCTGCATCGCGCAAAAAGTCTTTCATACTCGGCCAAGTAAAACCGTGGTCTTCGCCAAGGTTAATGCTGTAGCGATATTCGTTTCTTACCACGCGTTCTGTAACAACGTTTAAGTCAGACGAGTTTTCGTAGTGACGGAACAAAGAATCAAACTCTTCGGCTAAGAAATAAGAAACCACATCTTCTTTAGACATGCTCTCGAACATAGGAAGTAAATCTTCTAAAAATGGTTTTACAACATCTACATCTGCAGAGGTTGATGCCACGCGATAAGCAAAGGCACCAATTTGATTTTTACATATTTCTGTGCCGGTTGGGAATAATTTCTTTTGAATTGTTTTTCCAATTTTCTTTTGGATTAACGGAATTTTTGTGGCTTCCTTTTTTGTAACAATGTTCCAGCTCTCTCCTTTTTTACCGGCACGCCCTGTACGCCCACTTCTATGTGTATATCCTTCAGAATCGTTTGGTAAGCCAAAATGAATTACGTGTGTTACTTCATCCACATCAATACCACGTGCGGCCACATCTGTAGCTACTAATACGCGTACTAATTTTGTACGGAAAGACTTCATCACCATATCGCGCTGTTGCTGCGTTAAATCTCCGTGCAACGCATTTGCAGTATATCCTGATTTTATTAAATCATCTGCAACACGTTGGGTTTCTGCTTTTGTGTTACAAAAAACAATTCCGTAAATGTTTGGTGCCGAATCTAATAATCTGCGTAAAGCATTAAATCTGCTATCGCGATTGGTGAGATAATAAGAATGCTCAACGTTTTCCGAACCTTCGTTTCTACGGCCCACCTGTACCATAAGTGGGTTAGACATAAAGTCTTTGGTGATTCTATTAATGGCATCCGGCATGGTTGCCGAGAACAGCCACGTATTTTTTTCTGGCGATGCTTCGGACAAGATGGTTCTGATATCATCTATAAAACCCATTTGAAGCATTTCGTCTGCCTCATCTAATACCACTACTTTAAGATCGCCAAGTTTAGCTGCGCCTCTGCGCATCATATCTAATAATCTTCCTGGAGTAGCAACAATAATATCAGTGCCTTGCTCAAGTTCTTTTCTTTGTGGCCCAACAGAAGCGCCACCATAAATGGCCGTAATTTTTACGCGCGGCATGTTTTTACTAAAGTTCTGAAGTTCTTTAGTGATTTGTAAACAAAGCTCTCTAGTTGGAGCCATTATTAACCCAAACGGTAATTTTTGTTTTTCAAAATTTTGCAGAAGTGGCAATCCAAATGCTGCTGTTTTTCCTGTACCCGTCTGGGCAAGTCCAATCATATCCATCGGTTTTTCAACCAAAGAAGGAATAGCTCTTTCTTGTATTTCTGTTGGTTTTTCAAATCCCAGTTTAGTAACCGCCTCTACAAGCTCAGGTATTAAACCTAGTTGTTCAAATAAATTCATATATAAAAATTGATGAAAATAACTTCCAGAGTATTAGGCTATTTACGACTACGATTTTCTGGAATTATTGTTTTTAAAATTTCTGCAAATGTAAGCCCTTTGTATACAGTATTCTGAGAAAAATTAAAGCTCATTTACTGGCTTACATTTTTGTAAATTAAATATGGAATAACGATATACAAAAGTGTGTCTCTAACTAAATAATAGACAATAATACCCACTACTACCTTCCAGCCTGCTTGTTTTACAACAGCTTTAAAACCTTGCTCTTTATAAATAGCAACGTACTTTCTAATCCAGCGTGGCGTAATTTTTTTAAATAGTGAACCCAATTTTTAAACTTCTTTTGTAAATCCTTAATAAAAAGCCTCTCCATAAAGCAAGCTTTAATGCAGAGGCTAAAAAATTGTACAAGTTTATAAGCCGGTTTCTGTTCTGCGTTAAACGCATTCCCTATCATTTATCTAGTCTGCCTACCCCTTGCATTTTAAATTTAAAATTTAAAGCCAACGAGCCGCTGGTGTCTAAATGAGTATAGAACTGCAATGTACATGGCATTTCAACCCGCGAGGTTTACCAAGCTAGTACAATTGCTTGTACTACTGGTGGGCTCTTACTCCACCTTTTCACCCTTTCTCTATAAAATAGAGTGGTTTCCCTTTCTGTGGCACTGTCTGTCAATTACTAATTTCTTAGCAAAAGCCTTCTTTTAACAAAAAGCACGGTGCTCTATGTTGTCCGGACTTTCCTCCCCAAAGCAAGTTTGAGGCGATAAGGCAACTTGTACGAATTTCTTCAAAGAACAAGGCAAATGTACGTTAGATTAATATAATTTTACCTCTGTAGCACCACCACTATAAAGTCTAAATTCTGCATCATAGTATTCTATGCGTTCTACAGAATTAAGGAATAAATGTAATTCTTCTTTTAACCTTCCTTTTCCTTTACCATGAATAAGAACAACGTAATTCATTTTGTTTTTACGTGCTTCAATTAACGCATCTTTAGCTTCTTCGAGTTGTTTGATTAATATTTGATGGTTTGTAAGTCCTGCTAAACTCTCTAAAATAACACCCGCATGCAGATCTACAACATGCTTTTCTTTTTTTCTTTTTGATTTAACACTTCTCTTTTTTATAATGGGTTTGCCTTTTCTAAAACTATCTTCATTAATATTAAGGTTTACCCAATCGCTTACAACGGGAATAACTTCTGCTTTGCTAAACACGTGTTCAAAGCCTGCTGCATCTTTTGCATAAATTAATCCATTGTTCATACTCACAATTTCAAATTGTCCTGTATCATCAATTGGCGTTATGTAGTCTCCTATTTTAAACATAAAAAAAGCCCTGTTGCAAAATAACGCAACAGGGCTTTGGTAAGGTTATTTAAAAATTACTTTTTTATGGTAATTCTTCTGCTTACTGTAACTATTTGCAATA
>JAUHWL010000014.1 GCA_030424545.1 Bacteroidia bacterium | reverse complement strand
CGTTTGTTGCCGTTCCGCCAAAAGCGCATGGTGGGGCCCTTTATTTATATAGACCACATGGGGCCTGTAAAATTAAACGAACGTGAAAATTTTGATGTACTGCCGCATCCGCATATTGGCCTATCTACCCTCACATTCCTGTTTGAGGGAAGCATTATGCACCGCGATACTCTGGGCAATGAAATAGAAATAAAACCCGGTGCTGTAAACTGGATGACGGCCGGAAAAGGCATTGTACATTCTGAACGCACACCTGAATATTTGCGCGATTCGGAATTGTATATGCACGGATTACAAATATGGGTGGCATTGCCAAAAGAAAAAGAGCAAATGGAGCCAGAGTTTTTTCATGTTGAAAAAGAACAGATTCCTACCTGGACAGAGGGCAATCTTCAGTTTAAGCTAGTTGCTGGCCAAGCATTTGGCAAAACCTCACCCGTGCCGGTTTTTAGCAAACTTTTTATGATTGAAATAAAAAGCACCGCTGAGCAAGTGGTTAATATAGGAGAGCACCTTTATGGCGAATCGGGTTTATACATTCTTGATGGAAGTATTAAAAGCGATGAAAATGTATACGAACCCAAGCAACTATTGGTAGCAAAAGATAGCAGTTTGTGCGAGTTTACAATGGCCGCAAACAGTACCATTTACATTTTTGGCGGTGAGCCATTTCCCGAAGAACGCTTTATAGATTGGAATTTTGTAGCCACCAGCAAAGAGCTTATAGAAGACGCCAAGCAGAAATGGAAAGATCAAACGTTTGCCAAAATAAAAGGAGACGAAACCGAATACATCCCCTATCCTTCGCGTGGCAAATAAAAATTTGGTTTTAACAAAATATTACTGCCCAGTTAGCATTTTTATCTGCAAGATTTTATTGTCATTGGTTTAGCTTTGGCGCTGACTATTTTTTAGTCAATTCGGATATTTATCGTTCATACTTTTAAAGACAAGATTACCAAATGCATATACCCTTATTACAAGATATACTGATACTATTAGGATTTTCAGTGGTCATTGTTTTTGTACTTCAACGGCTCAAACTTCCTTCTATCATTGGTTTTTTGCTTACAGGTGTAATTATTGGTCCTTATGGGTTAAGTCTCATCCACGCAGTAGAGCAGGTAGAAATTTTATCTGAAGTGGGTGTTATTCTGTTGTTATTTGTCATAGGAATGGAATTGTCTATCAAGCAATTGGCTTCTATTAAAAAGACGGTTTTTATTGGTGGATTTTTACAAGTAGGTGTTACTGTAGGCGTAGCGGCAGTGGTGTATAATTTCTTAGGCAATTCATGGAACGAATCTGTTTTTGTGGGATTCCTGTTCTCCTTGTCAAGTACCGCCATTGTTTTAAAAACATTACAAGATCGCCAAGAAATGTCGGCACCACATGCGCGAAATGCCTTGGCTATTTTAATCTTCCAAGACATTATTGTAGTGCCCATGATGCTGATTACCCCCATGATGGGAGGGCAATCTACCGATATTGTAATGGACATTCTTATGCTGCTATTAAAGAGTGGTGTTGTACTGGTTATTACGTACATAAGTGCACGATACATTGTGCCTAGGCTAATGCACGCGGTGGCCAAAACCAATAGCAAAGAGCTGTTTTTGTTGGTAACCATTGCCTTGTGTTTTGCCGTAGCATTTCTTACTTCCGAAATAGGCCTGTCGCTAGCGCTGGGAGCTTTTATTGCAGGGCTCATCGTTTCCGAATCGGAGTATAGCCATCAGGCCACCAGCATCATCCTGCCCTTTAGAGAGCTCTTTACAAGTTTCTTCTTCGTATCTGTAGGTATGTTGCTTGATTTAAGTTTTTTCCTAAACAATATCCCTATCATCCTGCTTTTGGTATTGGTGGTGTTGCTTGTAAAGTCGAGTATAGCAGCAGCGGCAGTGGCTATTCTCAAGTACCCCACAAGAACTGCCCTGCTTACCGGTTTGTCGCTTTTTCAGGTTGGAGAGTTTGCTTTTATTCTCTCAAAAGTGGGTATAGAGTATAACTTACTGAGTGCCGAAACCAACCAGTATTTTTTATCCGTTTCTATCGTTTCTATGATTTTAACACCGTTTGTAAT
Source organism: Bacteroidia bacterium (assembly GCA_030424545.1). Taxonomy (GTDB): domain Bacteria; phylum Bacteroidota; class Bacteroidia; order Flavobacteriales; family Schleiferiaceae; genus JAUHWL01. Next base: position 69,008 of record JAUHWL010000014.1, on the reverse strand, counting down.
CATCTTTTCGGAAAATATAGCGGGTAGGTTTATAGGTATTTCAAAAAAACTAGGATTAGAAAATAAGCTAGCCTCAGAGAATGGCAGTGAGGAGTTATCCGATGCCCAGCTAGAAAACCATTTGGTAATAATAGGATATGGAATAAACGGGAGTAACTTGACCAAAGCGGCTGCTGCCAGTAACATACCGTATGTAGTAATAGAAATGAACGCTGAAACCGTAAGAAGGGAAAAAGCGAAAGGCATACCTATTTTATTTGGTGATGCCACTCAGGATCACATTCTTGAAACCGTACATCTATCCAAGGCCAGGGCGGCCGTAATAGCTATTTCTGACAATTTTGCAACAAAAAGCATCCTCAAAAATATTCGCTCACACTCCGATTCATTGTATTTGGTAGTAAGAACGAGATATGTAAAAGAAACTTCAGAGCTACTGGCGCTGGGTGCTGATGAAGTAATTCCCGAAGAATTTGAAACATCCATACAAATCTTTGCGCATATACTTCAAAACTTTTTGGTACCAGAGGGTGAGATAGAACAACTCATAGAAAAGGTTAGAGCCGACAATTATCAATTGTTTAAAGGAGAATTGAAACTGCCTAAAACGTATAGGCCTACCAGTTTAGCAGATTTCAATATTACCTGTTTGCGCATGTTGGGCGATAGCAATAGATTTTTAGGGAAACCTTTGAGTGAGCTAAACTTAAGAGCTGAATTCGGAATCAATGTTCTTGTTATCAAACGTAAAAATGAACTATTGGAGAGCATTCAACCCACCGAGATTTTGAAACAAGGCGATATTGTATACATCCAAGGAAATCAAGGACAGATTGAGCAGTTCCGAAAATGGATTAAATAAAACCGTTGATGATACCTGCTTAGTTGCTGCGGGTTTTTCTGAAGGTTTTTTAGAGGCTTTATGTTAGCTTAGATGCAGTATTGTACCATTAACCTTTTGAAACGGTAACCCATAGAGTTTTATATTTATCTTCTGAGGCCAGCTTACGTGTTAAAGCTATTGGTAGAATTTTAGTTGCGATTAGCAAACAAATAAAGTTAAAGCACATGTCTATTGAAAACATCCCAGAAATCTACTTTAAAGACCACAAGAACAATCCAGAACTATTTGTGTACGATTTTAAAATGGACCGCGATGTAGTGAAGAGCAAAGTGAATTTGAGCATGAATATGTTTAGCTTTTTGCAAGTAGGTAAAAAGCAAGTACATTTTGCCGGTACTGCTGTGGCAGTAAATAAAGATCAATCGCTCTTGCTTAAAAAGGGCAATTGGCTCTGGACAGAATTGTTAGATATTGAGCCAAACTATTATTGCAAACTCTTCTTTTTTTCAGAGAAAGTGCTCAAAGAGTTTTTAGAGAAACACGGCCAGAATAAAGGGAAATTAAAAGTAGAAGCACCTTATTTCATTATTAGAAATGATGCGTATATCACCTCGTATTTAAACTCACTTTCTACCATAGGCAATGCGCCTGCAATTTTTATGGAGAATCTTCTTGCTGTAAAATTTGAGGAGTTAATGCTTTACCTCATACAGAAATACGGGAGTAAGTCTATAAGCTATCTTCATTCATTGGTAAGAAACAACAGTTCACCTTTTAAAAAGATTGTAGAAAGCCAAATTCACACAAGGTTAAAACTAGAGGAAATTGCATTTCTATGTCACATGAGTTTATCTACGTTCAAACGACATTTCATAAACATATACAAAGTTTCTCCCGGAAAATGGTTACAAGACAAGCGTTTGCAAAAAGCAAAAGAAATTTTAGAACAGGGAGATGCAACCCCGTCTGATATTTACTTAGATTTTGGTTACAACAATCTTTCAAATTTTAGCATTGCGTTTAAAAACAAATTCGGAATAAGTCCAAGTAAGCTAGCCCAATAGCTACACCCATCTTCTCGTTTGCATTATTGACCTCTTTTCATAAACAACTGACCTGTTTTGGTAACAAGAAACCTGCTCAGGCTCAGTACATTTGTATCAACAATAACAATAATTAAAACACGAAAAATGATGAACATTTCATTAACACAAGCAGAAAAAGCCATCGCAGCAGCAAAAGTAAAAGCGGCCTCAATAGATACTAAAATGAACATCGCTATTGTAGATGCAGGAGCAAACTTAGTAGCATTTGGTCGCATGGACGGTGCATGGTTGGGTTCGCTAGATATATCAATAAAGAAAGCAAAAACCGCGCGTTTTTTTGACATGAACACAGGGGTTATTGGCGAATTATCTCAGCCCGGACAGCCGTTGTATAACATTGAACACTCAAACAATGGCTTGATTACATTTCCTGGTGGTATTCCAATAAAGAATGAAAAAGGAGAAATTACAGGCGCCATAGGCGTAAGTGGAAGCTCTGTAGAAAATGACCATGCTGTGGCAGAAGCTGGTGCAAAAGCAATTTAAAAGCGAGGATTTTTTCGGTATGCATTGCCCACAAAATTTACCCGGGTTTTATGTGTAAAACAAAGCTAAAATCACCTCTTATATGCAAAGCAATGCCTATCTTGGGTAACTAACCAGAAGCAATGAAAAACATATTTTAATGTATAGATGATAGTTTAATTTCTAATCTAAAAAAGAAAAATCATGCAATTCACAGAGAACATTACCGGAATAAAAATTAACGTTGAAGCTGTAGATATCACCATCGGAGACGATGTGAAAGAAACGATACGCAAGTGCATAACACGACTAAGTAGGTTTTATGATAAGATAGAATGGGCCGATGTTTATTTGGTTGATAAAAAAGAAAAAAAGACCGAGCAGAAACAAGTGAGCATTCGTCTAGGCATTCCAGGCAACGACCCTTTCGCATCAGAATATGGAGATAATTTTCACGCGCTTTTAACCAGCGTAGAAGATAAACTGCGAAAGCAATTGGAAAAGCGTTAGCATCCTTTAGCAAGAACTCTTTCCACTTTAAAGTAATGGCGTTTTAGAAACTCAATACAAGCATTGAGAATCTAAAAAGGCAAAACCAACATATCTAAACCACACGGGTTATAGGCGAGGTTTTTCATGTCCAAAACAAACGCTAAAAAGGCTGGGTACAATTTCAATAAAGTCAGTAATTTATTTTTAAAACACATGATGATGAAAGATAAAAAGAACCTTATCGTAATTACAGGAGGGGCTGGTGGCATAGGCACTGCTTGTGCTAAAATCTTTAAAAATCAGCCTCTTGTTTTAACCGATTATTCGCAAGATGCGGTAGATAAAGCGGTAGAAAATTTAAAGAAAGAAGGCTTTGATGTTTCAGGTATTGCTTGTGACATTACAGATAAAAAGGATGTTGAAAAATTGACCAAGTTCATAGCAGATCAGGGTTCGTTTAAAGCGTTGATTCATACAGCTGGCGTAAGCGGTACAGTGCAAGACCTGAAAAAAGTTTACACCATAGACCTGGTTGCGACAGAGCTTTTGGTAGATGCATTTTATCCGCTTGCCGAAAAAGATTCGGTGGCAATTTTACTATCATCCATGATGGCGCATGCCGTTCCTGCCAACAAAAAGTATGATGACGCCCTTGCAAATCCGCAAGCGCCAAACTCGTTTGATATTGTGACGGAATTTGTGAAGGATTCTGACACCATGTACAACTTTGCCAAGCGAGGTGTGCATTTATTAACGCACAAACATGCCGATAAATGGGGTGCAAAAGGGGCGCGTATTGTTTCTATTTCTCCGGGGGTAATTGAAACTGCCATGGCATTAAAAGCGGCAGAAGAGCATCCAGAAAGAATGAAGTTAATCAAACAAGCTACACCCTTAAAGCGCAACGGCCAGCCAGAAGATGTGGCAGACGTGATTTATTTTTTGGCCAGTGATGCCGCGCGTTTTATCACAAGCACAGATATTTTGGTTGATGGAGGCGTGATTCACAACATTAAAAAAATGTACCAATAAGGTGCAAATAGCAAATCATTAGGGTAAAAACATCAGAATATCTGATTAAAAACAATTGATAATGAAGGCAATACAACTTACTGGTTATGGTAAAATTTCAGAAAATATCAGACTTTCTGAAATAGATAAGCCAAGCATTAAAAAAGATGAGGTACTGGTAGAAACATTTGCCGCAGGTGTAAACCCACTAGACAATAAGGTGGCAAGCGGTAAACTAAAAAGACTAACCAAAACCCCATTGCCAATTACAATGGGCCATGATGTAAGCGGTAACGTTGTAGCTGTGGGTGCAGATGTAAATGAATTTAAAATTGGTGATGAGGTTTATGGATATACGCATATGCAAGGTGCGTTTGCTGAGTTTGTGGCAGTAAAGGCAAACCTTTTAAGTCTAAAGCCTAAAAACACCAGCTTTGAAGAAGCGGCAAGTTTTCCCTTGGTAAGCCTCACTGCAGCGCAAGTTTTAAAACGAGGAAACCTAAAAGCAGGAGATAAGATTTTAATTCACGCAGGTTCTGGAGGCGTTGGTTCTTTAGCCATACAATTGGCCAAAGCAAGGGGTGCATTTGTGTACACCACTACAAGTACCCAGAATGTGGAATGGGTAAAAGCATTAGGAGCCGATCGTGTAATTGACTACAAAACCGAAAACTATAAAACCATTGTAAAAGATGCGGACATGGTTTTGGACACGCTCGGAAACCAATATACTGTAGACGCTTTTGACGTGATTAAAAAAGGTGGTAAAGTAATTTCCCTGGTTGGCCCGGTAGATGAAGAAACGGCCAAGCGCATGAAACTTAATACGGTTGCCAACCTCTTTTTGAGCTGGAAAAGAAGGAAAGTTACGGCACAGATAAAGCGTAAATCTGCCTACTACAGTTTGCTTTTAATGCGGGGCAATAAAAATCAACTTAAAGAAACAGCCGAACTTGTAGAAGCAGGAAGTATAAAACCCAAAGTTGATAAAGTATTCCCGCTACAGGAGGCCTTGCAAGCCCTGACATATGTTGCCAAAGGACGGACCAAAGGCAAGGTTGTGATTAAAATGAAATAAAAATGAGTAGAGGATTTGTTAGAGAAGAAGATCAGGAAGAAATTCCCATTGTACCACCCAGAGCAGATTTACCAGAGGGTGTAACAAATTATGTTACGCAAACAGGCTTGAATTTATTGTTGGAAGAAAAACAGGCACTCATTGCAAGCATAGGCAAACTCGAAACAACAAACGAAAATGAAAAGCGTATCGCTGTAAACTTTATTAACGCTAAGCTAAGCTTGCTCAACGGCCGCATTGCCTCAGCAAAAAAGATAGACGTGAGCACACAACCCAAGAATGAAATAAGGTTTGGGGCCTTAGTAACCCTTAAAGTTGGTGCGGGTAAAAGGCTTCAACGCTATCAAATTGTGGGTGTTGATGAAGCGGATATATCGAAAGGAAAAATCTCCTTCATTTCGCCAATAGCTAGAATATTAATGAACAAGACTGTTGGCGAATTGGCAACCTTAAACTTGGCCAAAGAACGCAGAGTTTTTGAGGTAGTTGATATAAATTATAAAACTTAAAACGAAGACGATGATGAAGACATTGCACCTTATTCTAACTTAAATATAGTGCGAAAATAAGGCGGTTAAACAGAATAAAATTCGTATTATCAGCGGAAAGAATAAGCATTTTTTTAAGCGAAATGAAACTATATTAATAATTAAATAAAAACAAAAAAAGTTATGAAAAACTTAGTTGGAATTGAAAGAGAAAAAGCTGAAAAACTAGTAGTTGAACTAAATGTTTTATTAGCTGATTATGAAATATTCTATCAGAATTTAAGAGGATTCCATTGGAATATTAAAGGAAAAGAATTTTTTGAATTGCACGGAAAATTTGAAGAATTATACAACGATGCGTTTGTGAAAATTGACGAAATAGCAGAACGTATCTTAACGCTAGAAGGTGAACCATTGCATACATATACAGACTACCTAAAAGCTACAGAAATTAAAGAAGCAAAAAGTGTTACAGATGGAGAAAAATGTGTAGAAATTGTCGTTAAGAACTTCTCCACGTTAATCGTAAAAGAGCGTCTTATTCTATCGCTTGCAGCAGATGCAGAAGATGAAGGTACCTTGAGCTTGATGAGTGATTACATCTCTGAAACCGAAAAAACGCTTTGGATGCTTAACTCATATTTGAAATAATAATTTCAGATCTAACAAGGCATAAAATGTAGGTTGTGAGTTTTTTTTTCGGGAAAACCGAGATTGTTGAATTAGATAAATTTAGACATCATGAAATTACTTAAGAGCATATTAGTTGCCGTTGACTTCACGGATTCTTCAGACAATGTTTTGAAGAATTCAATTCGTTTTGCAAAAACGTTTAAATCTAGAATAACACTCATTCATGTTTTGCCAGATGATATCAACAATAAAAAAGTGAGTGATCTGCTAGAAAAAACGGTAAATACAAAACTAAATGCGTTAAATGAACGCATTGTTAAAGAAGGCCTTGAAGCCGGACCTCCCATTTTAGAGCACGGAAATCATTGCGATAAAATTGTGCGTACCTCAGAAAAAATTGGAGCTAACCTAATCATGATTGGTTCTGGCAATAAGTTGGCGGGCGATGCTTTTCAATTGGGAAGTACCGCGGAAAAAATGATTAGAAAAAGCAACCAACCTGTATTTGTTATAAAAAACGGAGATACACTATCGTTAAAAAATATAGTTTGCCCGGTAGATTTCTCTAAAGAATCTAGCCGTGCATTAAACAGTGCCATTATCATCGCACGCATGGTTGGTGCCAAATTAACTGTCCTCAGTGTATATCCGCCTTTTAGGTATGATAGCATTGAATTTAATATGGCCGAAATAAACGAACTAAGGCAAAAGGAGTACAGGCAGGAGTTTAAAAAGTATATGGAGGGTTTTAATCTAATTGATTTAGATTATGATCAGCATATTCTGGGTGGAAAACCTTCTGAAGAAATTCTGAAATTGATTAAAAAGGAAAACGCAGATTTGCTGATAATGGGCACCACCGGAAAGTCTGGAATTAGTAAAATATTGATGGGTAGCGTTACCGAAAAAGTGGTTAGAGAAGTTCCCTGCTCTTTTATTACGGTAAAAAATGAAGATGTGGTTGCCTTTGAATTGGAGTCTAAAATCCAAGACATTGAGAACCATTATGACCTAGCGCAGAAGCTTTTTAGTAAAGGATTTTATGAGGAATCTATCCAACAATACAAAGTATGCCTCAATCTCAATATCATGCACGTACCGGCATTAATGGGCATTGCAAAGGCTTACCAAAAGGTTGGCGACTCGGAAAATGCTATAAAACACAACTCAATGGCCAACAGGATTCTTGAGCGAATAGAAAACATGAAGATTGAACAAGAGGTACGCCAACAAATAAACCGTTGAGAACGGTTTGGAGGTAAACCAAAGAGGTTGATTTTGGTTTAGCAAATGCTCGTTTTAATTTTCAAAAATAGAAACGGTATTTCAATAAACCTTTACCTTGTAGCAATACTCAATTGTTTTGAATACTGTATCGCCCCTTATTTCAAATAATTATAAGATGCTTAAACAGCTCTTGAAAAGTACAAGCTTTTCAAGAGCTGTTCTTGTTGGTATTGGTGTAACGCTGCCCATAATATTGGGCTTGCATTTCGGGCATTTTGAAATTGGTTTGGCTCTTTGTTTTGGTGCCTTTTGGAGTTCGCCTAGCGATGTAAGTGGTAGTTTTCAACATAAAAAAATAGGTATCCTTATATCTGCGGCATTGGTCATGGTGGTTAGTTTTATAGGCGGGTATCTTCATTTCCAAACGTGGCTTTCTCTTCCCATTTTAGGTATTCTTTGCTTTAGTATTTCGTATATATCTGTCTATGGGTTTCGGGCTTCGCTTATTAGCTTTTCTGGTCTTTTGGCTTTAGTATTGAGTTTTGCCCACGATTCTGAAGAACTAGAAATTTATCAGTACGCATTGTTGGTAGGAGCAGGCGGCCTTTGGTATTTTTCTTTAGCTAAGATTTGGTATCTCATCAACCCAAAGGCAGAGACCGAAGAGCTGCTATCTGAAACATATTTGTTAACCGCAGAGTTTTTAGATACACGAAGGAAATTAATTGGCCCTCATCAAAATCGTGAAAAATTACAGTCCAAATTACTCAAACTACAAAGCGATCTAACAGAAAACCACGAGACCTTAAGGGAAATTCTCATTCTTTCAAGAAAGACCTCAGGTTGGTCTAATTATCAAGATAAGCGCTTGTTGGTTTTTGTGCAACTGGTAGAAATGTTAGAAACGGCATTGGCCAACCCGGTAAATTATAACCGAATGGACGTGCTCTTCAACGATCATCCTCAATACATTAATTTATTTCAGGATCTTATTTTTAAAATGGCGCTTCAGTTGCGCCAAATTTCAGAGGCAGGTAACAGCCGTAAAAACCTACCCAATAATGATGCTTTACAAGAATGTTTTGAAAAAGTGAGCCTTGAAATCGCCTCAAAACGAAAAGCACTTGATTATGAAGACTTTCTTATGCTCCAGAATTTGTTTGAATATCAAGAAAAGCAATTCAAAAAGCTAAAGAGAATAAAGCTCCTATTGGGTGACACAGGGGCAATGGAAATTGATTTTATTGATAGAAATGTTGCCAAAGACTTTATTGCAGCGCAAGATTTTGATCCCAATCTTTTAGTTAGGAATTTTAGTTTTAAGTCTACCATTTTTAGGCACTCTTTGCGGCTAGCAGTTGCGGTTATGGTGGGTTATACATTAGGTTCTATCTTCCCAATACAAAACCCCTACTGGATTTTACTAACCATAATTGTTATCATGAGGCCCAGCTATGGCCTAACAAAAAGCAGAGCCAAAGACCGTATTATTGGTACACTAATCGGAGGTGTAATTGCCTACGGTATGGTTTTTCTCATACAAGACTTATATGTTTTTGGGGCTTTAGGCGTAGCTTCTTTGGTAATAGCATTTGCATTAATTCAAAAAAACTCTCGGGCATCGGCCACTTTTATTACGCTAAGTGTAATTTTTATCTATGCGATGCTTAGCCCCGATATTTTAACCGTCATAAAATTCCGTGTTTTAGATACGTTTGTGGGTGCGAGTTTGTCTTATTTGGCCATGTTGTGGCTGTGGCCTACTTGGGAGGCAGTAGAAATAAGAGAGAGCATAGAGAAAAGTGTAGAGGTTAACAGAGACTTTTTTCATCAAATTATTGAGTTTTACAAGGAGAAAGGCCAAGTGCCAACGGCATACAATGTTGCGCGTAAAGAAGCATTTTTAGAAACATCAAATCTAAACTCGGCCTTTCAGCGCATGGCGCAAGAGCCCAAGGCCCAACAAAAAGGTGCCGATATTATTTATGAATTGGTTGTATTAAATCACACGTTTTTAGCTTCATTGGCTTCACTAAGTACATTTATCCAGCACCATGAAACCAGCAAGGCTACAAAGCAATTTAAAGTTGCAACAAAATTGATAGAGCAAAATCTGGAGGCAGTGCTTCAAAGTTTACGAGGTAAACGCTCCCAAATAAAATCAACGCTAAAAAACGATGCTCTATTTGCAAAACAAGTGCCGACATTAAATTTTTTAAAAAATCAGAAAAAGTCTTTTCAAAACAAGGACAAAGCTATTGAGTTTCAAGAAGCACATTTGATTTGGGAACAATTGCAGTGGTTATATTCTTTAAGCGATAAAATGCTGAAACTAGCTGCTTCGGGTAAAATCGCTTTTACCAATTTATGATTGAAGTGAAACCGGGTCATTAGTCTATAAAAATGATGATCTGATTGAGCAACTTTCTTTTTTACCCAAACTTTTTAGTTTTGGCACAAACAGAAACCCATGGGTAACGATTCTAAAATAAGTTTAAGCAACGCTATTTCTATTGGCATTGGTGGCATGGTGGGAGGCGGCATCTTTGCCGTGCTAGGCCTTTCGGTAAGTTTGGCAAAAGGCGGAGTACCCATTTCTTTTTTGGTTGCGGGCGTTATTGCACTGCTCACCGCCTATTCGTACGCCAAACTTTCGGTGGCTTTTCCTGATGAAGGCGGCACCGTGCGTTTCATCAACGAAGGTTTTGGGCGGAGCGTTTTTAGTGGTGGCCTCAACAATATGATGTGGGTGAGTTACATCATCATGCTGGCGCTGTATGCAAGCGCATTTGGCAGTTATGCCGCCAGTTTATTTTCCCTAACGGGGAATGAAAATATAGACACCCACATTTTTATTTCGGCCATTTTGGTGTTTTCTACTGCCATAAATTATTACAGTATAAAAATTGTGGGCGAGGTAGAATCTGCCGCGGTGGTCATTAAACTTTTAATTCTTTTGGCCTTTGTGGGGGCGGGTTTTTGGGGATTGTCATCCAACGTAAATTTTGAGCAGCTCAACCCAGAAAACTGGGAAAGTGGGCTGCAATTGGTGGCGGCCGGCATGGTTATTTTTGTGGCCTACGAAGGTTTTGAGCTCATCGCCAACTCGGCACCCGACATTAAAAATCCTAACAAAAACATTCCGAAAGCCTATTACATTTCTGTGGTATTTGTGATTTTACTTTACCTCGCCATTGCCGTGGTAACCGTGGGATCGCTGGCTTTTGCAGACATTGCCAGCGCCCAAGATTATGCCCTGGCCGAAGCTGCCAAACCCAAATTTGGGCAAGTAGGTTTTACCATTATTGCTGTGGCCGCTATGATTTCTACCTTCTCGGCCATTAACGCCACGCTTTTAGGAGGCAGTCGTGTAAACTACGAAGTGGCCGAAGACAATGAACTTCCACCTTCTTTCACGCACCAATTTTGGGGCAAACCCATTGGGCTGGCCATCATTGCTGTTATGGCGCTTATCCTCGCCAACGCGGTAGATTTAGAAAGTATTTCTACTTCGGGTAGCGTAGGATTCTTACTCATATTTGGGATGGTAAATGTGGTGGCGTATAAAAAAGCAACCGTTATAAAAGCAAAAAAAATCGTGTCGCTTTTGGGCGCAATTTTGTGTTTTGCCGCCTTTGCAATTTTGGTGGTACAGCAGGCTCAAGATAATTTATCAGGCATTTTAATTGCGCTGGGAATTTTTGGTTTCTGCTTTCTTGCCGAAATGATTTACAAACGAAAATCCATCAAGGAGAAAGCATAACCCCCAACGTACTATTTTCGCAACAATTTTAAAAAGGCAAATAGGTTTTAAATGGGTGATGTTAGAAGCGAATTACAAGAGATATTTACACCCTTTAAAACTGAAATAGGGCACATTCCGCTGCCAGATAAATTCACGTTCCCGTTTTATTACGAGCCGTATCCGTTGTGCATTATAGCCGCAAACGAGTTACAAGCATTCATTAAAGAACAAACCCATTGGCAGCATAATTTTGGTTTCGATCCGAACAATAAAGTGGCCGAGGGAGGCAAAATGTTTGGCGTTTTGGTGGTGCAGAATCAGAGTGGAGAAATAGGTTATTTGCGTGCGTTTTCAGGAAAGTTAAACGATACGCCTTGGCCAAAAAACTTTGTGCCTTCCATCAACAATTTGCCCGAAGGCGACAATTTTTTTAATCGCGGCATGCGCGAAATAAATGTGCTGGGCGATGAAATACGCGCGTTAGAAACATCGGTAGAAATGACCGCAGCACAAAGCGAATACGAAAACACAAAACAACAATGCGCTGCAGAAATTGAAAGTTTTAGAGCGTTTATGCGCCAACGCAAAATGCAGCGCCAACGTTTGCGTACAGCGCTAGAAAACAAGATTTCGGCAGATGGTTTTGCGCTGCTTAAAGATAGCTTGGTTAAAGAAAGTTACCATTATCAGCACGAATTAAAATTGCTCGTTGCGCGATGCGAAGCGGAAATCAACGCCAAAAAAGATGTGTTTTATGCATTTAAAAATCAACTTAAAAAGCAAGTTGAAAAACGTGCGGCACATTCGGCAACGCTGCAAAAAAAGTTGTTTAATTCGTATCAATTCTTAAATAGTGCGGGCGAGAAAAAATCTTTAGAATCTATTTTTAATGAGCGAAGCATCATTCAACCTCCCGCGGGAGCCGGAGATTGTGCCGCCCCAAAGCTGTTGCATTTTGCATTTAAAAACAACATGAAGCCCATTGCTATGGCGGAGTTTTGGTGGGGCGTTTCGCCAACAACAACCATACGTAAGCACGGCCATTTTTATCCCGCTTGTAAAAATAAATGTGAGCCAATATTAGCGCACATGTTGGGCGGAATGGACTTAGATCCAAACCCAATGTTGATGGATAATGCGCAAACCAAAAAACTAAAAATCGTATACGAAGACGAGTATATGTTGGCGGTTAATAAACCGGAAGGTTTGCTATCGGTGCCCGGAAAGGAGATTAAAGATTCTGTAGCCACGCGCATGAAAGCCAAGTATACCGAGGCTACAGGGCCGTTGGTGGTGCATCGGTTAGATATGGCAACTTCGGGATTGTTGCTTATTGCAAAATCGTTGGAGGTGCATAAAAACCTGCAGGCTCAGTTTACAAATCGTACCATTAAAAAGCGATATGTGGCGCTTTTAGAGTCGGAAATTGAACAAGATTCGGGAATTATAAAATTGCCACTTCGTGTAGATTTGGACAACCGCCCAAGCCAACTTGTTTGTTTTGAGCACGGCAAACTTGCCGTTACACGCTACGAGGTAATTGAAAAAGCAAACGGAAAAACGCGAATAAACCTGTTTCCGCATACGGGTCGCACGCATCAACTGCGCATGCACATGGCCCACCCATTGGGGCTAAATGCGGCCATTGTTGGCGATGCGCTTTATGGCAAAAAAGCAGAACGAATGTTTTTGCATGCAGAATATTTACAATTTGAACATCCCGTTACAGGACATAAAATGCGCCTTACAGCAAAAGCTGATTTTTAACAGATAAAGAATACGTATATGCTTAGCAAAATAAAGATTCCGCATGTTTTTGCCTTATTGGCCATGGTAATTTTGGTGGCCGGATTGCTGAGTTACATTGTGCCTTCGGGTAGTTTTGAGCGCGAAGAAATAAGCATTGGAACAATGAAACGCACCGTTGTAGTTCCGGGTTCTTATCAGCCAATACCGAAACACTATTCGCTAAAAGGCGTTTTTTTAGGCGATGAAGTGGAGGGAAAAGCCACGCCTGTTGGGGTGATGGGGTTTTTAACGGCCATCCCCAAAGGGCTAGAACAAACGGCAGACATCATCTTTTTTATTTTTTTGATTGGCGGTGTTTTTGGTATTGTAAAGAGCACAGGCACCATCACGGCTTCTATTCAGTTTCTCATCAATCGGTTTAATAAAAACGGGGCCGTGCTTACCATTTTAATTATGCTGGTTATTTCTGCGGGCGGCTCTACTCTGGGCATGGCCGAAGAATTTATTCCGCTGGTACCGGTGTTTTTATACATTTCGCATAAGCTAGGTTACGATAAAATATATGGTTTGGCACTGGTTTTTGTATCAGCCGAAATTGGCTTTGCCACAGCAACCACAAACCCGTTTAATGTGCAAATTGCCCAAGGCATAGCACAAGTTCCGTTGGGCAGCGGCATTGGGTTTCGACTAATTTTTTATGTGGTTATTTTAACAACAGCTGTGTTGTATATGCTGCGTTATGCAAAAAAGTTGTCTTTAAATCCGGCCAATTCTTATTTAAGTGCTGGCAACGAGTATGTTGAAGAAGGAGAGCAAGAAACCTTTGCGCTAACCGGAAATCACAAACGAATATTGGTTGTTTGTGCGCTACTTTTTGTAGGCATTTTATGGGCCGTACAAACCCAAGGTTGGTGGATGGCAGAAATGGGCGGAGGCTTTTTGGCCATTGGTATTGTAGCTGCCATATTGGGCAGACTCTCTTTGAATAATGCCACCAAAGCTTTTGTAAGCGGCATGGAAGAAATGCTGGTTGGCGCCTTAGTAGTTGGTTTTGCCAAAGGTATACAGGTGGTTTTGGTAGAAGGACAAATTATGGATTCGGTTATTTATTACGCTTCTAGCACTTTGCAATACTTACCCAAGGTATTGGCCGCAGAAGGGATGTTGGTGTTTCAAACGGTGCTAAACTTTTTTATTCCTTCTGGTTCTGGCCAAGCGGCAACCACCATACCGCTTATGGCACCATTGGCAGATTTGCTAGGTATTACAAGGCAAACGGCCATTTTTGCCTTTACATGTGGCGATGGTTTTGCCAATACCGTAATTCCCACATCGGGAATATTAATGGCCATGTTGGGCATTGCAGGAATACCTTTTAAAGATTGGCTCAAGTTTATGCTTCCATTGTTTGGATGGCTGATGGCTGTTTCGGCTATTTTCATAGCCATTGCCGTAATGATTGAATATTAATGAATATTATTTAAGACAGTATTTGTCCCATCAGACCTTGTTTTAAGATTTTATTCACCTCTAAGGGTATTGCTTAAATAGCTATTAAACAAATCAGAAAACTGAAAACCAGATGGAATTTGCTCTTTGTTTATTTTGCTGTATTCTGTAAGTCCCCAAAGGGCAAACTCCATTAAAAAAAGCTTGTCTGTTTCGCCTAATTTCGGATGGTTTTTTTCTATCAACGCATTTAACTCTTTTATAGACCGTAAAGCTGTAGCATACTCTTTATCGGTACTATTGTTAAGCAATTCAAATTCATTACCACGAGCAAACCATTGTATAAGCTCATCATATGGGCCGGCTTCTGTACTTTTTTTAAGCTTTTCAATTTTTGGTAAATACTGTACAAATAAAGTGCGAATGGCATCGCCAATTAGGTTTTCTGCAACAATAACAGCACCTTCTTGCTCGCCTTCATAAACCAATTCAACCTTTCCTGTAATGGCAGGAATAATGCCTATAAAATCGCTCATGCGCACTTGTGTTTTGCTTTGTTCGCTTTTTAGCGCTCTATGTTCTGCGGTGCTAACCAAATTTTCTAGAGCTGTTATGCTCATCCTTGCGCTCACACCACTTTTTTCATCAATAAACTCGCTATTGCGGGCTTCAAAGCTTATTTGCTCAATTAAATCCTTGGCCAAGTTTGGTATATGTACAATCTCTTTTTGTTCTTCTTTTAGCTTGGCCTCCTGCAAGGTTATTTTGCTGGCAATGGCAATGTTTTCTGGGTAGTGGGTAATAATCTGGGAACCAATTCTATCTTTTAAAGGGGTAACAATGCTCCCTCTATTGGTATAATCTTCGGGGTTTGCGGTAAACACAAACTGAATGTCTAAGGGCAAGCGAAGCTTAAATCCTCTTATTTGAATATCGCCTTCTTGTAAAATATTAAAGAGTGCTACTTGTATGCGCGCTTGTAAATCAGGCAGCTCATTAATCACAAATATGCAGCGGTTGGCTCTGGGAATCATGCCAAAATGTATTACACGATCATCGGCATAATTTAATTTCAAATTGGCTGCTTTTATGGGATCAATATCACCAATAAGGTCGGCCACGGTAACATCTGGTGTTGCCAGTTTTTCATAAAAACGATCGTTTCTATGCACCCACTCAATCGGTGTTTCATCACCTTTGTCTTCAATCAATAATTTTGCTGTACGTGATAAGGGATGAAAAGGGTCATCATGCACTTCGCTGCCTGCTACTATGGGCATCCACTCGTCTAGTAGGTTTACCATGAGGCGCGCTAACCTTGTTTTTGCTTGCCCGCGCAATCCCAATAAATTAATGTTGTGGCGAGATAAGATGGCTCTTTCTAATTCGGGAATTACAGTGTCTTCATATCCCCAAATGCCGTAAAATGTATCTTGGTTTTGCTTAATCTTTTCAATTAAGTTTTCTCGTAACTCATCTTTTATAGACCGAGATTGGTAGCCAACACTTTTTAACTCACCTAAAGTGTTTATTGCTGTATGGTTGATTTTCATCCTCTAATGCGTTTTCTTCTGTTTTGTTCGTAATCTTCAAAAATCATTTCGCCAAGACCTTTTAACCCGGTATAAAAAGCTTTGCCTTTATTGGCTTGGGTAAATTCACGCACAAATTGTTTTAAATATTGGTCTTGTGCAATCATAAACGTAGTAATGGGCACATGTAGCTTTCGTGCTTGTGCGGCCATTGTATAGCATTTACTAACAATGTAGGGGTCTAAACCAAAACTGTTTTTATAATAAGAACCATCTCGCTCCTTTAGGCAACTGGGTTTGCCATCTGTAATCATAAAGATCTGTTTGTTGGTGTTTCTTTTTCTGCGCAATAAATCTAGCGCCAACTTTAAACCAGCCACGGTATTGGTATGGTACGGCCCAACTTTTAAGTATGGCAAATCTTTTATGGCAATAGGCCATGCATCATTGCCAAAAACCAGAATATCTAATGTGTCTTTTGGGTAACGTGTGGTTATTAATTCGGCCAGAGCCATGGCTACTTTTTTTGCTGGCGTTATGCGGTCCTCCCCATATAGAATCATGCTGTGGCTTATGTCAATCATAAGTACAGTACTCATCTGTGCTTTAAATTGAGTTTCTTCTACAACAAGATCATTCTCGGTGATTTTAAAACCCTCTATGCCATGATTTATTTGTGCATTGCGCAGACTTTCGGTCATGCTAATGTTTTCTAAAGAATCGCCAAAACGGAAGTCTCTGAACTCTCCTGTTTGTTCATCTCCGGGGCCAATATGCGTGGTTTTGTGGTTGCCGGAATTGCTTCTCTTTAGCTTCCCAAAAATTTGTTCTAATGCACGTTGGCGTATGGCCTGTTCGGTTTTTGCCGTAATAGAAAGTCCACCACCGTTCCCGGTATCGTCAATTTCTTCTTGCAAATAGCCTTTCTTTTTCAGGTCTTCAATAAAATCGTCTTGGGAATAATTTTCATCGGTGAGGTTGTATTCTTTGTCTAGTTCTTTTAACCAGTCTAACGCCTCGTCAACATCTCCTGATGTATGCGTGATGAGCTCTTTAAAAATATCAATCAGCTTCTCAAAAGGTTCTTGATGAGGAGCAATATATTGACGGAATACAAATCCGCTTTTTTTACTTTTTTCTTTCATAAGGTAGAAAAGGTAAACATAAGAACGGAGATAAAGTTGTAGCCGAGGGAGCAGAAATAATCAAATAGGTTTTAAAAAAGATGAATTTCTCCTTTGTATACCTTTGTTTCTTGATTGGCGTCTAAAAATGTGATGAGATAAAAATAAACCCCAGCAGCCACATTTTTATTTTTAAATTTTCCATCCCAACTTAGGGGTAAGCTATTTTTTTGAAAGACTAAACTGCCCCAACGATTGTAAATTTGGCACGTAATGTTTTGGGCATATCCATTTATTTTTACTTTCCAAAAATCGTTGTTGCCATCATTATTTGGAGAAAATGTATTGGGAATAATAATGCTAAAGTCTCCATGAACAATTATTGGAAAGTAGAAAACATCCGTACATCCAGATGCATTTGTAACCGTTAGACTTACGTTGTAGTTGCCTGGTAAAAATGTATGTGAAGCATGTTGGGTGGTTGAGGCAGAACCATCATCAAAATTCCAGTAATAAGCGTTTGCTCCTACAGAAAGGTTGGTAAAATGAACGGTGAGTGGCGCCATGCCGGCACTTACATCTGCGGTAAAAAGTGCCGTTGGCGAAGGGTAAACATCAACAAATACAGAATCTATACAACCTCGCACGCTATCTTGTAAATAATACCTTGTAGGCACAAGGGGCGAAACGGTTATGGATTTACCAGCTTTACCATTACTCCATAAAAAATGATCTCCACTTTTTGCGGTTAATAAAACAGATTCTCCTGCGCAAATTGCTGTATCATTTGGGGCTACAGTAATTAGGGAGGAGTCGCCATATAGCTTAAGTACTTCGCAGTAATCTAAAGCACGGTTATAAACTCGAATATCGTCTAGTGCACCGTGTAAAAGTTTTTCGGTTTCGTAAGAATTAAAGGCTTTGCCAAAGCGCAAAAAGGCATTGGGTTGAACGGCATTTAAAATACCACCCCCCAAGTTTTGCGAGCAATTGCCATCTTCCAGATATCCATCTATATAAAAGGTTACACTGTAATCGGAAAAAACGGCAACAAGATGGTACCAAACATTGTAGTTAAACATGAATGTTGTGCGGCAATAAGAAGAGCTAGAGTTTACACTCTGATTGGCTCCTCCGTAAAGTCTGGCAGAAAATAGTTTCGTACTTTCTGTATCAACACCCATGGCCACTTCGCCTTGCGTTTTACGGCCAATGGCCATTCCCACATGCCTGTTGCCTGTTGGTATAATGGTTTCTGGTTTAAACCAAGCGCTAAAAGAAACAGCCTTTTGTTTAGACACATCTAAGATGTTGCCAACAATTACAGAGTCATTAATGCCATCAAAGTGCAACGCACGATTAGGTATTCCAAATCTATCTGTGGTATAAGTAGCTCCAAAATTAGCGGCATGAAAGTAATTACCGCTGCTATCTAGCATATTTTGGCTAAATAACCAGTGACCCATCAAGCTGTCTTGCAGCGTATAATTTTGGGCTTTTGCACCAATGCAGTAAATAAAAAAGAAAAAGAGAATACAATTTCTCATGAAGTGAAACAATTGTTTTTTAACGCTGCATCAATAGTATAAAAACCAGCGTGATGTAAAAAACGCAATTGAGCTTTCGAATACCTAGACAAAGTTTTAATAGGTGTTTGTGAAATAATCTTTTTGTTTTATAGAAGACCATTCCCCTGTCAGGGCTGAGCATAAAAGCAAAATCCCCGTAATAAATTATGGGGATTCTGGGAGTAACTGAAGCCAGCCCATGCTGACCCGCGTTACATTATAAATATTGTATTCAATTTTTGCGCAAAACCAAATTTTCTAACGTTTAGCAAAGCGTATCAGGGTATGAGCTCCCGTTCGTTTGTTAAATTTAAGAGGTAGAATCCAGGTTCTACGTTGCTCACACCAATATAAGACAGGTTTTTTGAATAGCTTTCACTCGAATTGGGCAAACCTGAAAGGTCATATATCACCCAATAACCAGATTTTGTTTTAAAGCTTTCAGGATGGGCGAGGTAAAGCTCATTGCAAACGGGGATTGGGTAACTGTAGGCTTGTAACGCCAATATATCCCCAATCATCGATAAAGTCTGTGGCTGTGCCGGCAACAAAATATTTGCCGTTGTGTAATTCATAAGCCGCAGTGATATTGTTCAGGTTAATCATGGGTACCGAATCCACAAAAATTTGAGAACGAATAAAAAGGCTTAAAAAAACCGCAATGAATACTGTAACATTTTTCATAGCTGGAAATGCATGTAATTTTCTAATTCAACCTTTCCGCTAACCCGGTCTTTTATGTTTTAGTAATTGGACTAAGAAAGCCTATTACATAGCATTATTTTACAAAGCTAGAATTCACCAAGATTTGTCCTTGTGATTTTAAAAGCACGATGTAACTTCCGCTAGCCAAATTAGATACATCTACGGTGGCAGTTTCTGCATGAGTATCTAATGCTTGACTTAAAATTTCTTGGCCAAGACTATTTACAACAATACACGAAACATTTTTGTGTTGAGCAGGCACTTTATAGTTTAGCTGTAGCGCAGAAGTAGCCGGAACAGGAAAAACCGATAACATAATTTCTGAAGGCACACCTATGGTTTCAGAATCAATGCGCATGGGCACGCCCGTACCTGGTAGGCCGTAAACCTCTTCTTCCCAATTACCGTTTACCGCATTGCCAACAATCATCTTCCAGTCGTTATTTCCGGTATTTACAATGTGCAAATTAGAACGGCCCGAAAGGGAGATCAGGTTGCTGCCCAACTCAGAACGTACAATGGTTGTGCTGGTGTTGCCATAATACACAACAAAAGCTACTTCTACGTAAGCATCAGTATCAAAGAGTTCTTCTGCAATATAAATGTCGCCAGCAATATATGCACCGCTGGGCGCAACAAGCGAAATGGTTTTCCAAAGCGTGTGGTCTAGATTGTAAATTTTAACTTGTTTGTTACCCGCATTGTAGTAGGCATATTTATATCCAGACAAGCTTAACTTAACCAGTTTAAGTGTTGGTTGAGCTATTGGCTCGTACGTATGTTCTAGCACTATTTGCGCCTTAGCTTGCACAAAAAATGCTCCGAAAACGAGCGCAATTATGAACTTTTTCATCCCGATAAAGAATTAAATTAATCTAGCTTTTCTGCTAGTTTGGCCAACGTTTTTTTAGGCGACTTACCTTCATAAAGCACTTTGTAAACCGCATTTGCAATGGGCATTTTTACTTCGTGCTCTTTGCGTACTAAACGAATTAATTTGGTGGCATAGTATCCTTCGGCAACCATATTCATTTCTAAGATGGCAGAATTTACGGTGTAGCCTTTGCCAATCATGGTACCAAAAAGGCGGTTGCGGCTAAACTGAGAATAAGCCGTTACAAGAAGATCTCCCAAATATGCGCTGTTGTTAATGTCGCGCTTAATGGGGTGTACCACTTTCATGAATTTTTTCATTTCTCTAATGGCGTTGCTCACCAACACGGCCTGAAAATTATCGCCATAACCAAGGCCATGATACATGCCTGCAGCCAATGCGTAGATGTTTTTTAGCACTGCGGCATATTCGGTACCAAAAATATCATCGCTAGTTTTGGTGCGTATGTAGTGGCACGTCATTTTTTCTGCCATGAGCTGTGCGTGCTCTTTGGTTTGGCAGGCTATGGTTAAGTAAGAAAGTCTTTCTAAGGCAACTTCCTCAGCATGGCAAGGACCTGTAATTACACCAATGGTGTTGATGTCTACGTTGTATTTTTCGTTAAAAAATTCGCCAACAATTAGGTTTTCGTCAGGCACAATACCCTTAATGGCCGAGTAGATTATTTTATCGTGCAAAGGTTCTGTAAGACCTTTTAATGCATCTTTTAAAAAAGCAGATGGTACAGCAAAAATGATGTGCGTAGCGTTGCGCACAATTTGGTTGATGTCTGTAGTCATGTTTATTTTTTCTACAGGCAATTCGGCCGCGCTAAGGTATTTTGGGTTAACGTGGGTAAGTTTAATTTGGGCTATGGTTTCTGCGTTACGCATCCACCAACCTACATTTTCGTTGGTTTCGGTAAGTATTTTTACAATAGCGGTTGCCCAACTACCACCACCAACAACGGCAAGTTTTACTGGTTTTGTATTTGCCTTTTCAACCATTAAAACTGAATTTCAGATTCTTTATGTTCTCCGTTTCTAATAAATGCAACGGCAACTTTATCACCTTTTTTAAAGGCGGCCAAAGCACCCATATAGGCGTATATATCTTCAATTTTAAAATCGCCTAGCTGCACAACAATATCTCCTTTTTGTAATCCTGCATTTGCCGCGGGTTTTTCGGGAGTTACACCATCTATCTTAACGCCACCATCTTGGTACATGTAGTCTGGCATGATGCCTAATGTTACAGAAAATTTGGGGGCGTTTTTAGCATTGTCATTAGGTGTTTCTATAAACTCCAAGTACGTGTCTTTATCTACATGTGCCATGGTTGTTTTTATTAAACTTACCACAGTTGCAATTCCTTTGTAGTTGATTAAGTCGGCATCATCAGTTGGTTTGTGATAATCGCTATGACTACCTGTAAAAAAATGAAGTACAGGTTTGCGCATATTGTAAAAAGAAGCGTGATCGCTTGGGCCTATTCCAGAAGGGTCTAGTTTTAGGATAATGTCGTCACATGCTAAAAAGGCTTCTATGTTACTCCAACTCTCTGATGTTCCTGTACCCGAGATTTGCAATTGATTTTCTCTTAAGCGGCCCACCATATCCATGTTAATCATATAAGCTACTTTTTCCATTGGGTAGGTTGGGTTGTTTACATAATAGTTAGATCCCAGTAGTCCTTTTTCTTCGGCCGTAAAGGCGATGAATAAATAATTATGTCCGGTTAGCTCTGTTTTTTTAGAAACAAACTCGGCCAGCGCCAACAATGCTGCCGTACCAGAAGCGTTATCATCAGCCCCGTTGTGTATGGCGGGTTCACCTACATAAAGTGAGCCGGCATCTCCGTAGCCCAAATGATCATAATGCGCGCCTATAACAACAGTAGATTCTTTGCCATTGTCTACAAAACCAACCACATTGTAAGCTTCTAACGTACGTTCTGCCAGTTTTACGGCTAGGGCAACTTCTTTGGATTTTTTTAGGCTTTTTGCGTGTGCTTTGTCTGAAACAAAAACAACGGGCATATTAACTGAACGTATTTTTTTAAACCTGTTTTCAGGATCATTGGCCATGTTGCCAAGGTTTACTAAAATGGCACCAATGGCACCTTTACTTTTGGCCATTTCTAAGCGGCCACTTAAATCGTGATACTTGGCATATTCAGAATGTGGATGAATGCCATCTGGAGAAGAAACATCTATTACTGCAATTTTGCCTTCTAAGCTTTTAACCTTTTTGTAATCATCATGGTTTAATTCTGGGGCAGATATACCATAGTTTAACCAAACGGTTTTACCCGCAACATTGCCATTTGAAGAATAAACAAGGGGGTAAAAATCCGTATTTAGTAGTAACGTGTCTTTTTTAATAACAAGTACCGTTTTGTTTTTATTCACGTGTACTTCATCATCAATTTCAAAAATTTGAGAGTATCCTTCGTTACCCATTGGGATTATCCCAAGTTGCTGAAACCTTTTAGAAATATAATCTCTTGCAATTATTTCTCCGTTTGTACCGGGAGAACGTCCTTCAAGCGCATCGCTTGATAAGAACTCTACATCAGTCTTTATGCTTTTTATTTGGTTTTTATCTATAGGGTAGCACTCTTGTGCAAAAGTTGCAATGCTTAGTAAAAAAGCAAAAAGTAAAATTGTATGTTTTTTCATTTCAAAAAATTAAATCGCAAATATAGGTGCTGAAATAGGGAAAACCGTAGAAAAAAGTGATTCTTGTATGACTTTATTGGTTCTGTCTTTTCTGGTTTTCTCGTGCGTCTTTTGCATCAATAAAGCGAAATGTTACCCACCTTTTCCAACCGGCAATTAGCATTTCTGTTTTGGTAAGGTTTGCCAGATCCGTTTTTTTATAAAGCTTTGGAAGTAGGGCTTTATTTAATGTACTTAACGTTTTAAATATTTGGTATTTGATCATTTTTATTTTCCTGCTTGGGTCATAGATACTACATATTTTTTCATCTCAGCCGCCTTTTCTGGGTACAAACTAATTAAGTTTTCTGGATTAAACTCTTTGTATTTGTACAAGCCTTCTTGGCCATTTACTCTATATACATAGTAGTATTCATGGTCTATACATCCAAGTTTGTCATCCGATGAAAAATATGAATAGGGTCTTTTTTCTTTGTACAGATCAACACCAAAGGTTTGGTTTGTGTAGCCAAAACCGAGCATGCCTATTGTGGTAGGCAAAACGTCCATCTGTGTGCCTAAGCTATGGTTTGTTTCTGGTTGTACCAACGTGCTATCTGGGCTATAAAAAATTAATGGGATGTGGTGTAAAGACAAAGGCGGATCGTAAACAATTTCGCCAACAACCATCCCGTGGTCTGCTACAAAAACAAAGAGGGTGTTTTTAAACCATTCTGTTTTTTTTGCACCTGTCATAAATTGTTTCAACGACCAATCTGCATATTCAACAATCATTTTTTTCATGTCGTTGGTTTTGGGTTTAAATGCTATGCCCTCAGGAATAATATAGGGGCCATGATCACTTACCGTCATAATTGTGGCAAAAAAGGGTTGGTCTTTTTTAGCCAATGTGTTTATTTCATCCAAAGCATATTCAAACAAAATGTGATCGGGCACTCCAAAAGCGTTTTGCACTTTATTGGGATCATAGTCTTTTTGAGAAACAATTTTGTTAAAGTTATTTGCGGGTAAAAAACCACCCACGTTGTCAAATGTTTCGCTGTGCGTTGTAAAATAAATAGTGTAATAATTATTTTTTTGAAGCACTTCGGGCACGCTGTTGTAATGATTAATTTTTAACGCATTCATGGGTCTTTCTCTAAGCACCGTGGGGTAGGAATATAGCGTTGAAAAAATTCCGTTGCACGTATGGTAACCAGCCGAATATATATTCGTAAAGTTTAAAGACTGTGAGGCCAAGCTATCTAAAAAAGGCGTGATGTTTTCTTTGTTTCCAAACTGCGCCATCTTTTGGGCGCTCATACTTTCCATCAACACCAAAACAATATTTTTTTCTAAAATGGTGTCTGACGGTTCTATTTCTCTGGCGAGCCAATTTGGCTTTTCGGTAGAATTTAAATTTAAATATTGCTTAACGTTGGCTACTGCTTCTTCGTCCGAAATGATTTTTATGTCTCCAGATTGCTTTAAACTTTTTAAAAGGCTAAACGGAGCATTTAACCCCAACTGGTTGTAAAATGCATTGTTGCAGAAAAACGCGTGATTAATACGTATTGGGCTATCTACACGGCCACGCATGGCAAAGAGGATAAGAAACAACCCAAGTATCGCAAACCCAATTTTTCCAAAAAGCTTAGATTTTGCCATTGGTTTTTGCTGAGATTTTAAGATTTTTTTAGCCCACAATACATAGCTGATGTAAAGCACAACAAATGCCAATGCATAAATGAGGTAAGTGGGTTCTTGTAAAATCATGGTAGACACAATTCCGAAATCTGATGCCCACTTAAAAATTACAGCAGTTAACCTAGAGAAGTTGTAATTAAAATAGGGAATGTCTGCTGCAGCTATTAAAAACGCTAAAGAAATGAGTGAAAGAATATAGACATGCACAACTTTTACAATACGATTATTATAGGTAAAAAAGGAAGCAATGGCCAGTACGAGCATGGGCAAGGCTAAAATGTAACCCATTACAGTTGTGTCAAACTGGAGCCCAATTAAAAAGGCTTTGGAGATTAAAGACCAGCTTTTATCTGCAATGGGGTGGTCTATGTTGTGAGAAAAAAACAGGATAACCCGGAACAAAAACAAATAAAACACGCCCAACAAATAGTGCCCTAGCAAAAACCTGAAGTAACCGGGTAGCATTTTAAAAAACGTGTTCATAGCGAATTTTGATTTTCTGTATAAATTCAGTTTATGATTATCTATTTGGAATATAAAAAGGCAAATAAAGAAAACTGTGATGATAATTGGCGCATGAAGCATAAATACCAAAGTGTACGTGCCAATTATGTAAAAAACAAATTAGGGCATCTTGTATTGTTCAAGATGCCCTAATCCCCTAATGTTGTTTTTACTTAAACCGCATTTTTAAACAAGCGGTATTGTACCTTATTCATCAAATAATACATAACAGGAACAATTACCAGAGTTAAAAATGTGGCAAAAGAGAGTCCATAAATAACCGCCCAACTCATGGGTCCCCAGAATACAACGTTATCTCCGCCAAAGAAGATGTTTGGGTTGTTTTCTGATAAAAGTGTAAAGAAGTCTACGTTAAAACCAGTAGCTAACGGTATTAGTCCAAGAACCGTTGTAATTGCGGTTAGTAAAACAGGGCGCAAACGTTTTTTACCGGCTTCAATAATCAACTCTTTAATAATACCTAGTTCTAGCTTTTCTTTTTGGTCTAATCCCAAATCTTCTTTTTTACGTTCTATAAGTAAGTTGGTGTAATCTATAAGTACAATGGCATTGTTTACAACAATTCCAGCCAAAGAAATTATACCAATCATGGTCATCATAATGACAAACTCCATGCGGAATATAATAAGGCCAAGAAATACCCCAATAAGACTTAAAACTACCGTAGTAAGAATAATAAAAGGTTTAGAAGCTGAATTGAACTGGGCCACTAGAATTAAAAAGATTAAGAAAATAGCAATCATCAATGCGCCAGATAAAAATTCCATTTCTTCGGCTTGCTTTTCTTGCTCTCCGGTAAAACTTACGCTTATGCCTTGTGGCAGGTCATAATCTTCTAATAACTCTTGCAATTGAACATTTAGCTCTGTTGCGTTGTAATTGGCAAGCACATTAGATTGTATGGTAATAACACGGTCTAAATCAATCCTTTTTACAGCGCTAAATGTTGATGATTTTTTGGGTGAAGCAACAGCCGAAATAGGGATTTGCTTAATCTTTCCGGAGCTTTGATCTCTAAACGTAATTTTTTGATTTAAAAGATCGTCAATATTGTAACGGTATTTATCTAGATACCTAAGGTTAATTGCATAATCGTCTTCACCTTCTTTGTATCTAGATATTTCTCTACCATACAGTGCAGTTCTAAGTGC
This sequence comes from Bacteroidia bacterium, assembly GCA_030424545.1. Lineage (GTDB taxonomy): Bacteria > Bacteroidota > Bacteroidia > Flavobacteriales > Schleiferiaceae > JAUHWL01. The sequence continues at coordinate 42,876 of JAUHWL010000014.1, read as the reverse complement.
ATCTCCAATTTGGGCTGTAGAAACACCTAATGTTTTGGCTTTGGCATAATCAATTTGGATCAATAACTCGGGCTTTCCTTGACTAACATCCATTTTTAGTTCTTCAATACCAGCAATGCTTTTTTCGTCTATAAAAAGCTTAATATCTTCTGCAACATCCATGATTTGCTGATAATCTTCACCAGATACTTCAATATTAATGTCGGCACCTGTGGGCGGTCCGTTCTCATCTTTGTCTACGGTAATTTGTGCACCCGGAAAACTACTGATGTGTTTTTGAATCTCGTCTTTTACAGATTCGCTAGAAACCTTGTTTCCGTCTTGGTCAAATCGTTTAGAAAATTGGCGAAAGGCCACCGTGATTTTTGCGCGGTTTGGCGTTTGTGCCATAGAGGGCCCATCGTTAGGCGAAGTTGTTCCTTGCCCAACCTGTGCAATTACAGATTCCACCATAAAATTGTAGGCACCAGAATCGGTTTGATATACATAATTGTTTACCAATTCATTTACTTCGAGCTCTAACTTTTTGGTAAGTTTATCGGTTTCGGCAATGTCTGTACCAATTGGGAGCTCTATATAAACAATGGCTTGGTTAGGTTGATTTTCTGGAAAGAAAAGTGTTTTTGGAGGAAAGAAACCAAGCAAGACAAATGAAAATAACAGCAAACCAACTGTACCAAAGAAAAATAGATATGGTCGCTTTTTGTCAAGCGCATAGGTTAATATTTTTTCATATTTATTTTCTAGCCAAGGAATTACATTGGCCTGAAATTTTTCTGTGGTTGCATTACCAATGTGCATTTGTGCAATTACCAATAAGCCCCCTATTATAAGTAAGTTACCCAACCATAATATGTTGGTTTCTACCATGGCATTTATTACGTAACCAATAATTATCCCTGCTAAAATTACCATCAGGCTAATTTTGGTGTTCTTTTTTCGGTTGCTTTTTTCTTCTTCAACCTTCATGTATCTGGCGGTTAGCCCAGGGTTAATAATTAGTGCCACAAACAAACTTGAAGAAAGCACAATAATTAGGGTTAATGGAAGGTAGCCCATAAACTCACCCATCATTCCTGGCCATAACATCAAAGGCACAAATGCAGCTAAAGTTGTGGCGGTAGAAGCAATTATGGCCATGGCAACTTCTCCGGCCCCGCGTTTTGCGGCTTCCGTAGGAGAGTACCCTTCGTCTACAAAACGATAAATGTTTTCTACAACAACAATCCCATTATCAACCAACATACCTAAGGCTAATATGAGCGAAAAAAGCGTCATGGTATTTAATGTAATGCCCATGGCGTCTAGTATAAAGAAAGACATTAGCATAGACATTGGGATGGCAATACCCACAAAAAGGGCATTGCGCAAACCAAGGAAAATGGTTAAAACAAACACAACTAGAATTACCCCAAAAATGATGCTGTTTATTAATTCATTCAACATGCTTTTTGTTGAATTACTTTGATCATTGGTTACAGAGATTTCTAAGTTTTCTGGAAATTTATTTTCTCTAGCTTCGGCAAGAACTGCTTGTATTCCGGCAGATACTTCAATTAAGTTTTCTCCGGCACGTTTCATCACATCAAGCATTACAACAGGCTTGGTAAACTCACGTGCGTAGCTTTCTTTTTCTACTTCGCTAAAAGATATTTCGGCAATATCTCTAAGGTATACAATGTTTCCTTTTTCATGTTTAATGATGACTTCGCCAATTTCTTGTACTTCTTTAAAATCACCAACCACACGGATGTTTCTGCGCACGCCATCTACCAATAAATTACCACCAGATATAGACCGGTTACGGTTAGATACGGCTTGGGCAATATCATTAAAGCTGATGTTTAAAGACTCCATTTTTGGCAAATCCACACTAATGCGAACTTCTTTATCATCTACCCCGCGTATTTCTGCTTTTGATACGCCTGGTATGTTTTCAACTTCGTCTTCAAGATATTCGGCATATTCTTTTAGTTGGTCGGTTGTAAAATCTCCAGATAAATTGATGTTTAATACGGGCATCAATTCCGACATATTCATTTCAAATATGTTCGGGTCTGCGGGTAAATCTGTCGGAAAATCGGGTTTTGATTTTGCAACATCTACTTTGTCTTTTACCTTTTGCAGCGCCTGTTCTGGCGTAATGTCGAAATCAAATTTTACATCTATGGTGGAGTAACCTTCTACAGAGGTAGAAATTATTTCATCAACCCCAGTGATGCTATTTAGCTCCTTTTCTATGGGTCTAGTAATAAGCTTCTCAATATCTAGCGGGCTATTGCCCGGGTAGGGTGTGCCGATGTAAATTTCTGGTGTAACAATTTCTGGGAAAGCTTCTGATGGCATTTGTACATACGCCATTATTCCGCTTAAGAAAACAATTACGGTAAGCACCAACACAGTAAGTTGGTTATTTACAGAAAAGGTAGATGGGGCAAAGTATTTTGCCTGATCGTTTGTATTATTTAGATTTTTATTGTCTTCCATTGCAAATTATTGAAGCGTTACTCGTCTCACTTTTTGTCCGTCTTTTACACTTCTAGAGCCTCTATCAACTAAAACTTCATCTCCATGTAAACCTTCTAAAACTTCAGTTTCTCCTTGGTAAGAAACCCCAACGGTAACAAATGTTTTAGTTACAGTGCTTACAGAAGTACCTTTTTCATTAAACGTATATACATAGCTGTCTCCCTTTGTGTTTTCCATAATTAAGCGAGAAGGAACCACAATGGCATTTTCTTTAGAATAGTCTTCTAAATTTACAGAGCCCATCATGTTAGGTTTAAAAAGAGAGTTATTGTTAAGGGCAATGTTTACATCAAACGTGCGATTGTCTGGGTTTATATAATTTCCGACTCTAATTACGCTTGTTTCTACCGTTTCTCCTAAGCTCTCAAAGGTTACCGTTGCTCTGGTGCCCGAAATAATTTTTCCAACATAAGCTTCAGAAACAGATGCGGTTAAATACACGTCACCAAGATTTACAAGTCTAAACATGGGCGTTTGTGGAGATGCCATTTCACCATTTTTCGGGAAAATATCATCAATAACACCATTAAACGGAGCGCGCACTTTAGTCATAGAAAGTTGGGCTTGCAACGTTTCTAATTTTCGCTCTAAAGATTCCTTTCTGTTTTTGGCCTCCAGGTATTGTACCTCAGAACCAATTTTATCTTCTAACCAAAGTTTGCTTTGTTTTTTATAAAGCTCGTTAGCAAGCTCTAAACTTGTTTTTACTTCAGCAATATTTTGGTTTAAAACATTAGCATCTATGGTAGCTAATAGTTGCCCTTTGGCCACGTTTTGCCCGCGTTTTACCAAAATACTCTCTATACGGCCCGATGTTTCGCTGTATAAGCTTATGCTTTTATTAGATTCTACTTGGCCATAAACTTTAAAGTAGTGTTTAAAATTTTTAGGTTCTAGTTTTAAAACAGATACGGTATGTAGCTTTTGAGAGCTGTCTATTAGGGCTATTTTCACATCTAATTCTTTAATTAACCCCGAAACTTCTTTTTGTATGCTCACCAAAGAATCCTTTTGGCTTTTTAATTTTGTTAAGCTGGTTGCCTCCTCTGTTTGGCATGCCGCTAACAAGGCAAAAGGTATGATGTAATAAAATAATTTTTTCATTTTAAGATTTGTGTTATTTGGTTTTAGTTGTTGTATTTGCCTAGAATTTTTTCAAGTTTTACCTTTTTGTCTAGTACGTTATTGGCTGCATCAATGGCAGATTTTAATGCTTCTTGGTATTGATTTTCTGCTTGTGTAAACTCAAGGCTGCTTATAATTCCTTCGGTAAATTTTTTAGAGCTAGTATCTCTAATTTTTTTAGCCAAGCTTGTGTTCTTAAGCTGTATGTTGTAAGAATTTAGCGCAAAAGAATACTCGGCTTTTGCTGTAGCATACTGTAGTTTTAAATTATCGTTTAGCTGCTCTTTGTAAATAGAAATTTGATCTAAGTTTATTTTGGCCTGTTGTACACGAGCAACTCGGCTACCGCCCGTAATAATAGGCACGGTTAAATTTAATCCAATATATTGTTGGATGTTGCCGGCATAATCTAGATTTTCTACACCAGACCAAATTTTGGCCGAAGAGCTAAACATGTTGTGCCCATAAAAATAATTGAACTTTAATTTGGGTAAGAAGGCTACTTTTTCATTTTTCAAGTTTAATGATTGGCCTCTTTCTTGCGTTTCTAATATTCTATAATCAATATGTTGGCTTACAGAAAAGTTTTCGTTTAAAATGGCGTTTCCATCTTCCGAAAAAAGCATCAGCTTTTCTATATCATCTGTTAGCGTAATGGTTTGTTCAACATCAATGCCCATGTTAAATTTTAAGAGCATGTAGGCAATGTTATTCTGTTTTTCTAAATAATCTATTTGGTTCTCTAAATTAGATTTAATCAATTCAAGCTGATCAACATCTTGTTCTTCCATAAAACCAACTTCAAACATTCTTTTAGACTCGTTGTAGTTTGTGGTAATAAAGGCAAGGTTGTCTTTAACAATCTGCAATGTGCGCTCAGATACAAGTACAAGGTGATATGCGTTTGCAACTTGCTCTTTTATATCAATACTCGATTTTTCTACTTCGTTTAGGGCATTATCTTTTAAAACCTCACTCCCTAAAACGGCAATTATATAAGAGCCGTCAAAAATTAATTGTTCGGCTGAAATAATGCCATTTGCGGTATAAGGCGTACCAATGGTAAGCTTTTGTAAATCGCCATTCTCTCCAGAAACCACAAAACTTTGCAGGTTAATGTTCTTTGTCCAATTGGCACTGGCAAATACTTGAGGCAAACCACGGGCAATGTTTTCCATCAATACTTTTTTAGATTTCTCGTATTCTAGTACGTTGGTTTGTACGCTATAAGCATGCTCTGTGGCGTATGTTTGGGCTTCTTGCAAGCTAAAATTAGAGCTGCTTTGCGCCATTGTAAGCATGGCCCATAATAAACCAATACAGGTTAATACTACTTTGTTCATTTTGTGTTTAGTTTCTGGTTTAAATAGTTTAGTCCTTTTTCAGAGGCAATTCCTCTAATATGATATTCCATGTGGTGTTTATGAAAGTCTGCAGATTCACAAATTTCTTGCGGCACATTGCTGTCTTCTAATAAATCTGTATGCGCCATATAGATGTAGCTTACGTAACTAATGTTTAATTCTTTTCTGTAGAGTTCTTGGCGTAAACCTTTCTCTAAATTAGTTTTTGTGGTTTCGTAAATAAATTTGGCCTTCGCATCATTTAACCACTTAAACGTGTTGGGGTAATGCTTAGAGAGTTGATACATAATTGCCGGATGATTCTGTTTGGTCATTTCATCAAAGTAGGCATCAAGGGCAAATAGCTCATCAATGGCATTGTCTGTATTTTGTGAAAAAGACTTTAGCATTAACGTTACTTTTTCAAACATGTTCTTGACGCCAACATCAATCAGTTGCGCTTTATTAGATACATGTTTATACAATGTCTTTTTAGATACGCCCAATTCTCGGGCAACATCATCCATAGTTACACTCCTTATTCCATATTTCATGAATAAGTCCATGGAGTCATTAATTATTCTTTGATACACCTCGCTCATAGGGGCGCAAATGTAATTTTTTTTCGAACGGAAACGTTATGTGTGTAAAAAGTTTCTAAAGTTTTTTAGTTTCTGTAAATAAACCCAATAGCAGTGCCTTTTCTGGTTGATGTTAAAACATTGTTGAGGAATATCTAGATCAAATTTTGCTTTAGTTTCCTCCTCAAAAGCCACTTTAAAACAATTAAAAAAATGCATTTTTGCAGCACAAATTCATTAAGAAATACTTAGCATGATAACCATTTCAGTAAATCAAGCTTTAACACAAACAGCAGTTGGTTTAGAAGTTCGTGTGCGCGGATGGGTGAGAACATTTAGAAGCAACAGATTTATTGCCATAAATGATGGTACCACAATACACAATATTCAAGCAGTAGTTAATTTTGAGCAAACAGATCCTGAGTTGTTAAAACGAATAACAACAGGAGCTTGTATAGAAGTTATTGGCGATTTAGCCACTAGTTTAGGCAAAGGACAAAGTGTAGAAATAAACGTAAGCGCCTTGCAGATTCTTGGCGATAGCGATCCAGAAAAATATCCATTTCAACCTAAAAAACACTCGTTAGAGTTTTTAAGAGAGAACGCACATTTACGCCCCCGCACTAGCACCTTTAGTGCAATATTGCGCGTTAGGCATGCCTTGGCATTTGCCGTACATAAATATTTTAACGACAACGGTTTTTACTACATGCATACCCCAATTATTACGGGTAGCGATGCCGAAGGAGCCGGTGAAATGTTTCGCGTTACAGCATTAGATGCTGCCAATCCGCCAAAAAACGAAGACGGAACGGTAAACTTTAAGGAAGATTTTTTTGAAAAAGAAACCAACCTTACCGTATCGGGCCAATTAGAGGCAGAACTAGGGGCGTTGGCACTGAGCAAAGTGTACACATTTGGCCCAACATTTAGGGCAGAAAATAGCAACACAAGCAGGCATTTGGCCGAGTTTTGGATGATTGAACCCGAAGTTGCATTTAATGATTTAGATGACAACATGATGCTGTCTGAAGATTTTCTGAAATATGTAATTAACTACGCCATTAAGCATTGTGCCGATGATTTAGAGTTTCTAGACAAGCGTTTTGCAGACGAAGAAAAAGCCAAGCCGCAGCAACAACGTAGCGAAAGAGGATTGTTGGAGCAATTAAATTTTGTAATAAACAACAACTTTGTGCGCTTAAGCTATACTGAAGCTATTGATATCTTAAAAAACAGCACACCCAACAAAAAGAAAAAATTTAAATATCCGATTGAAGGTTGGGGAACAGATTTACAAAGCGAGCACGAACGCTTTCTTGTAGAAAAACATTTTAAAAGCCCCGTAATATTGTTTGATTACCCGGCAAATATCAAGGCATTTTATATGCGCCTAAATGATGATGGCAAAACAGTACGCGCTATGGACGTTCTCTTCCCAGGCATTGGCGAAATAATTGGCGGCAGCCAGCGCGAAGAAAGACATGATGTACTAAAAAGAAAAATGAAAGAATTTGATATTGCCGAAGAAGAACTTTGGTGGTATTTAGAAACCAGACAATTTGGAACATGCGTACATAGCGGTTTTGGTCTCGGGTTTGAGCGTTTGGTACAATTTGTGACTGGAATGGGAAATATTAGAGATGTTATACCTTTCCCAAGAACTCCAGGTAAAGCAGAATTTTAAAAAAAACCTTCTCAATGGCTGCAATGCGTCAAATACAAAAACTGAAGCTGGACCAAAAACTGTCTCCCCAGCAAATTCAGCTTATGAAGCTAATTCAAATTCCTACACAAGAATTAGAAGAGCGCATTGAGCAAGAAATACAAGAAAACCCAGCCATAGAAGAGGGGTCTGAAAACGAAGAAAAAGAACAAGACGAGTGGGATCAAGACGATCAAGACAATGCTGATAGCGATAATTTAGACGATGTAAACTGGGATGAGTACCTCAGTGATGATGAGGTTCCGGCATACAAAACCCACGCAAACAACTACTCATCAGACGATGAAGAACGCACCATTCCCATTGCGTTTCAAGATAGTTTTATAGAAAGATTGCAGACCCAAATTGGTATGCGAGATTTAACAGAGCAAGAATTAGACATTGCCTATTACGTAATTGGTAGCATTGGCGATGACGGCTTGCTAGAACGCGAAGTGCGCGATATTGTAGACGATTTAGCGTTTAATAGAAGTATTTACGTTACCGAAGAAGAAGTAGAAAAAGTGCTTAGCATTGTGCAAGAGTTAGATCCGCCCGGCATAGGAGCACGTAACTTACAAGAGTGCTTGCTCCTGCAACTTAAGCGTAAACCACAAAGTCCCAATGTAGAACTTGCGCAAAAAATCCTCACCAAATATTATGATGCCTTTATTAAAAAGCATTATAAAAAGATGATGGAATCTTTAAACATTAGCGAAGAAGAACTAAAGGCAGCCCAAGAAGAAATATTAAAATTAAACCCGAAGCCTGGCAATGTATCTGGCGGAGGTAGCAGAGGGGCGCAAAATGTAATTCCAGATTTTTTCATCACCATAAATGATGGAGAATTAGAAATGCGCCTAAACAGCAGAAATGCCCCAGAACTGCGCATCAGCAGAGATTATAGAGAAATGCTGGAGCACCAAAAAGCAGCCAAAGACAAGGCTACTAAAAGCGAAAAAGAGGCGGTGCGTTTCATCAAGCAAAAAATAGATAATGCACGATGGTTTATAGATGCTATTATGCAGCGCCAACAAACGCTTTTGCTAACCATGGGCAGCATCATGAAGTACCAAGAAGCCTATTTTTTAAGTGGCGATGAGCGGGACTTACGCCCCATGATTTTAAAAGATATTGCCGAAGAAGTAGATCTTGATATTTCAACAATATCACGTGTTACCAGCAATAAATATGTGCAAACACCCTATGGCACAAAGCTGTTAAAAACATTCTTTTCAGAATCTATGCTTAACAGCGATGGCGAAGAAGTGAGCACCAAAGAGATTAAGAAAATTTTAGAAATGGCTATTGGCGATGAAGAAAAACGCAAACCACTAACCGACCAACATTTGGCCGAATTGCTAAAAGAAAAAGGCTACCCCATTGCCCGCAGAACCGTTGCCAAATACCGCGAGCAACTTGGTTTGCCTGTAGCAAGGTTGCGTAAGGAGTTGTAGCCCTCCAACCTCCAATGGGGGGTGTAAAATCATTTTTCTCTGAGAATCTCTGCGTTTTTATCTGCGTGCCTCTGTGAAACATCTCCGCCTAACAAGAAATTTTCTTTCTTAGCAAAACAACTTTTATTAAATTAAAATGGGTTTTGGCGGTAGCGTACAGGCAATGATTGATAGTCTTCGTACTAACAGACGGACTAGACCCTCGTTGCGTAAAAATTTTCACAGAGAAGCACCTCGATATAAATTAAGTATTGAGAATCGCATAATTAAAAACCCATCTGTGGCAGACCAAAAACGCATTCGCGAAAAACTGGTGTACTACAAAACAGAGCGTAGAAAAAGAGTTTTTAAGCAAATTATAATTTCTGTTCTAATAATGATTTTTCTGGTCTTTATGGCCAGATATGTTATTTCCATTTTACAAGAATCACCAGATTACTTTTTTCGCGGATACAAGAAGACTAAGTTTTTTGGGTAAGTGTATTTTTTCTTTCCAATCAATTAGAGAGATTTTAAATTTATTAGGTGTGATAACAGACCGTTAGCCCACACCCCGTCATTTCAAAGGCAAGCTAAGAGGGGAGTTGTAGCTGAAATAACTTTGCACAACTTCGCGTTTTTTTTTTCTGCACTTTGCGAGATAACACACCCCTAGCCCCTCTCAAGAGGGGAAATATAGAGCTCAACTACGCGATATAACTAAACGCAAAAAATACCTCAATCAGAGTGCTTACTTTCGCGGCATGCTACTGGAGATTAAAAACAGAATTACAACCTTAAACATTATACGCCTTGTTATAGGCATTTCACTTCTGGGCGAGGCATTGCATTCTCAGTCGGTTTTGTTTGGCATTGCCGGCATGGTATTGCTCATCCAGATTTTTTTAAATAAAAAGTGTACCAGTGCAAATTGCGAAATAGAAAAAGAGTGAAAAGGATTTTTATTAGCGCATTTGTAGGGTTTATAGCCTTTGGTTTTTTCTTGTGGAGCTACCTTGTTTTGGCGCATTTTTCATTAGCCTATTTGGGTGCTTTAATAGGTTCCGTTTCTGGGCTGCTCTATTTTCTAGGTATTTATACGTTTGGCAAATCATCTAACAACATTGCAAAAACTAGCTATTATGGTTTTGGTGTTTATGTAGGGCTAATTGTTGTAATGTTCAGTTTGTATCAAAATCCTATACCGGTGCAATATTTTGCCGGATTGTATGCCGCGCTAAACTTGGTTATGTGGCAGAAATACCTAAACTGGTATTCGGTCTATGGTGAGCGAGACATTAATATTCTGGTAGATAAAGAATTAAAAACCAAAGGAAATGTGTTGCTTAATGGCGATGTAGTTTCAGCATCAACGTTACTTGAAAAACCAAGCGTATGGATTTTCTTCCGCGGCAATTGGTGCCCGTTTTGTGTGGCCCAGGTAGAAGAAGTTGCTGGGCAATACAACCAGATTACAGAATTGGGTTACAGTATAAACTTTGTTAGTAATCAGAATGAAATACATACACAAAGCTTGGCCAATAAATTGGGTGTAGACGTAAACTTTGTTATAGATACCAACAGTACATTTTCAAAAAATCTGGGCTTGCAAGATGATGCTGGTTTGCCGTGGGGATTAACAGTATTAAACTACAAAACAGAAGTGCTTTATCCCGCCATCATCATCACCGATAAAAAAGGCATTGTGCGCTTTTTTGATGTGACAGATAATTATCGCGATCGCATGCCAACCGAGCAAATTATAGAAGAGCTGCAAAGATTTTGCAATACTACCGCTTAAAAAAGCCCGAAACTTTCGCATCGGGCTTTGTACTATTTTATCATTATTTTCTCTTATTCGCTAAACGCGCGAATTAAATCTTGCCCGTTGGCAAATACAAGCAGCGCAAGCAGCAAGAAGAATCCAACCATTTGGGCGTACTCTAAAAACTTTGTGCTGGGTTGGCGACCGGTAATCATTTCTACCAAAACAAACATAACATGGCCACCATCTAGCGCTGGTATTGGGAGGATGTTTAAAAACCCAAGCATCAAACTCAAGAACGCTGTAAACTCCCAAAAGCGTTGCCAATCCCACGTATCTGGATATTGTTGTAGAATGGTGTAAAAACCACCCACTTCTTTGTACGCACCGGTGTTAGTGTTAAAGAGCAATTTAAATTGGCGCACATAGCCGCTAAGTTTATCCCACGTAGAGTGTAGCGCACCAACCATGGCCTCGCCAAATGTGTATTCTTTGTGGCTTAGGTTGTAAAAGCGGTCTAAGTTAGGTACCAACATAGCACCTATTAAACCTTGATTAGAAACACGCACCGTAAAATTTTTGGACAGGCCATTTCTAACGGCTGTTAACGTAACTTCTTGTCCGGCATAGGTATGTATAGAGTCTTTATACTGATCAAAAAACGACATAGGATGACCGTTAAAAGCAACCAAGCTATCTTCGGGTAAAAGCCCTGCATCTTTAGCCGCAGATGTGTCTGAAAAACCTTGAATAATGTATGGCATTCTAGGTGCAACAATAGAGGCATAGCCACGTGTTTCTACCAATTTGGTAATTGCTTCTTCCGTAATGTTAAGGGTAACCATTTCGCCATTTCTGTCTACCACAATGGTTCCGTCTTGGCCCAGAGTAATTTCTAAGGCGGTTTCGCGATAGTTTACAATTTCTTTGCCGTTAACACTTACAATTTTATCGCCATTCTGTAGGCCCATCATTTGTCCAGCTTCATTTGTCCAGATGCCGTATTTTAATTCTTTGTTGGCCAAAAAATCCTCACCATAGCCCAGCAATACAAAAACATAGATAAGGTAACCCAACACAAAATTTACAATTACACCACCTGTTAATATGATTAAACGTTGCCACGCTGGTTTGCTTCTAAATTCCCAAGGTTTTGGTTCTTCTTTCATGGCATCTTTGTCCATGCTTTCGTCAACCATACCCGAAATTTTTACATAACCACCAAGGGGTAGCCAGCCAATACCATATTCTGTACCTCTAAATTTATAGCTAAATAGTTTTTTGCCCCATGCATCAAAAAACAAATAGAACTTTTCTACCCTCGTTTTAAAAAGCTTGGCAGGTATAAAGTGTCCTGCTTCGTGCAGAATAATTAAGATTGATAATCCTAGTAAAAGTTGGGCAAGTTTAATCCACATAATCTCTTTCTTGTCTATTTAAGGGGCGCAAATTTAGCCTATTCAAACACAGCAGAAAAAGGCAATGTTTAGCGTTGGGTTAAAGTTGTGTGAAAACTATTTTTTGCTTTCTAGTTGTGTTATTTTTTGCTTGATGTAGTCAATCATTTCTTTGTTTATTTTGGCTTGCGCAGGAGTAATTATTTTGAGTTCTTCATCCATAATGGCTTGCTTCTCGGCCATTAATTTGGGTATGTAATAACGTATGCCGTTGTTCTCGTCTTCTATGGCCGCAATGGTTAATATATCGGCACATTTTTTTCCAACATCTACAGATCTATCAAGGCTGTTTACCAAATCAATATAAAACCTAAATCGCAACGAAACCGATTTCGTTTTTATGAGTTCGGCTGCTGCTTCTATTTCGGCAATAGAGCCTTCTTGCGCAATTACGGATGCGCTCATGTTTAACCATGCGGTGTTTTCGCTTTGCAAACTGTCTTGAGCTATCTTGAGTGCAGATTTTGCATCGCTAAAGGCCAAAGCATCAAACGCGGCTTTGTTAACTTGGGTTGAAATGAAATCTAGATTTTCTTTATAAAGCTTGGTATCTTTTTCTTTGTACACGTTAGCCCAAACGGAAATTGCTTTGGCACGCACGCGGTTGTTTGTGCTGTTTAATAATCCCTTAACGGTAGATTTTAATTTTTTCTTACCAACGTCATCCCAAAGTTCTGCGGTTTGTAACCCCTTTATTTGGTTGTTCCAAAACTTGTCATCCATAGCAATGCCCGCTACGGTAGATAGTAAATTTTTGTTGGAATTTTTTATAAGGTAATCTATGGCAAGACCACGGTCTACTGCACTTTTAGATTTTCCGAGTTGGCTTAACCAATTCGCATCGGTTTGCTCTATTTCTACTTCGGCAATCAAATAATTTTGGGCATCGAATTTTGTTAAATAGGGCTGAGACAAAACCGGAAACTCAAAGTTTTGCTTTTGTTTGGTTATGGTAATAAAATGACGTTTTACGCCAAGTTGGGTGTAAACATCCACCGCTACGGGCAAGGTAAAAATGGGCTGTTCGTTGGTGTTTTGCACTTGTTCTACACGCAGGGTGGCTACTCCTTTGTCTCTATCAAAACCAGTTTTTACTTTTAAGTTAGGGTGCCCGGGCTGCAAGAACCATTGATTAAAAAACCAGCGTAAATCTTGTCCTGTTGTTTCTTCAAAGGCTTTGCGTAAATCATATATTTCTACGGCCGAATATGCATTTGTTGTTAAGTATTTTTTAAGCGAGGCATAAAATGCATCATCACCAACAATGGTTTTAAGCATGTATAAAGTTAGCCCACCTTTGTTGTATGAATAGCCATCAAACATATGGTCTGGGCTTTCGTATTCGTTGCGTATTAATGGCAACGGCCCTTTATTTCTATAGGTTCTTAAATAGCCTTTTAGTTCGGTTTGTAAAAAGAGCTCGCCTTCGTCTGTTCCATATTTATACGCTTCCCACATGTATTCGGCAAAGCTGGCAAACCCTTCATTTAGGGTTGCGTCTCCCCACGTTTTACAGGTTACATAATCGCCAAACCATTGATGCATAATTTCATGGGCAATGGTGCTTTCTTTTGTTCCGTCTGCTAAAGAGCGGTAGTTTTTGTACATACTTTCGGCAAACACGCTGGCGGTTGTGTTTTCCATGGCGCCACTAACATAGTCGCGCACAACAATCTGGTCATACTTTTGCCACGGATAATCTACCCCGAGGGTAGTGCTAAAAAAGGTTAGCATTTCGGGTGTGTGTTTAAAAAACTCGGGCGCCATGTGTGCCCATTTTGGCTCTACATAATAATGCAAGGGGATGTTTTTCCAACGCGAACCAATGGTGTCAAAATTACCTCCGGCCACCATAACCAAGTACGGGGCATGAGGTTGGTCCATCACCCAATAATCTGTTTTGGTGCCATCATTGTTTAAGGTTCTAAACTCAAGCTCGCCATTACTTAAGCTTTTCCAAGCCGTATCTAGGGTAATGCCAATCTTGTGGGTAAAACGCTGGTTGGGTTTGTCTATGGTTGGAAACCAAGCCGAGTTGCTCTCGGTTTCACCTTGTGTCCAAAAGTGTTTTTCAAACTCTTCTGTGTCGTCTATAAAATAAAAACCTTTATCATCAGTTACAGCTGTACCTCCTGAATTCTTTATAGAGTCTGGGTTTGCCGTATAATCTATATACACATGCACAACATCTTCTTTTGTATATGTTTTGGGCAGTGCAATTTTTAGTATTTGTTGGTTATAAGTATAAGCGGCATTTTCTTTACTACCCCCAACAACAACGGCAACTTTGTGCAAATCAAACTTCTGTGCGTTTAACTCTAGCGTATCAATAGGGTTAAATGTTGGCTTGGCATAAACGTGCGCTTTTCCTTCTACAGAATGATTTTCCCAACGTGGAAAAATCTCTAGTTCCATGTGCAACAATTGCACGGGTTGCGCTGTTGTACCACTATATTGCGGAGCACTCTTAATGCTGTCTCCAAGAATAACGACATCTGGCAAAGTAATTTGCTGTTGTGCAAACGCATATAATTGTAAAAAAAATAAAAAACTTAAGAGCAGATTTCTGTTACCCACAACCATATTGCTAATTTTGGCGAAATAACAAATAAATCATGTATAAGATTAGCAACGGCCAAAGCACTTTTGAAGTGAAAATGGAAAAAACAGGAACCAGCGGCACGGTAAATGGCGAAGGATTTGAAGTGGACATTGTAAAACAAAGTCGGCAGGCTTGGCATTTATTGCATAATGATAAATCATATACCATACATATTGCCAAGGCTAATTTTGATACAAAGGAGTTTTCAATCTCTGTGAATGGGCAAATTTATGAGCTAAAGGCCCAAGATGAATTTGATTTGCTATTGGATGAAATGGGCATGTCTAACATGACTACACAAAAGCTTAACAACCTAAAAGCACCTATGCCTGGGTTGGTTTTAGATGTGATGGTTGAAGTAGGCCAACAAGTAGAAAAGGGCACGCCCTTACTCATATTAGAAGCCATGAAAATGGAAAATGTTTTAAAATCTCCCGACTCGGCCACGGTAAAAAAGATATTAATAGAGAAGGGTCAGGCGGTAGAAAAGAATCACGTATTACTAACTTTTGAATAATTAAAAAAATGATGATTAAGAAATTTTTTACGGTAGCCGTTTTGGCAACAACTATGGTAGCTTGCGGCAATGCCGAAGAAGGAAATGTAGAGGAAAATGCAGCAGAAGAAACGGTTGTTGATGATCACGCAGGGCACAACCACGATGGAACGGTTGGAGCAGATGCAGAAACCTATACAGCACCAGAAGGCGCATATGTGTTCTTTGCCAATTTAAATGATGGAGATACGGTAACAAGTCCGGTTATGATTGATTTTGGCGTAGAAGGGATGGCCGTGAATCCAGCAGGCGAAATTGTTCCAGGTACAGGGCATCACCACATCATTATAGATGGCGAAGCAACTCCACAAGGAACGGCTGTGCCAGCAGATGATACGCATATTCATTATGGTGGTGGTCAAACACAAGCTAAAATTACACTTACACCAGGTAAGCACACATTAATTATGCAGTTTGCTAATGGTATTCACCAAAGTTTTGGCAAACAAATGAGTGCTACTATTACGGTTTACGTGAAGTAAACTAAATGGATACATATTTAAAAATGCCCCGTAGTGTATTTACACTACGGGGCATTTTTTTATTAGGTTATAAGGAATGTTATTACAGTAAAAATCCGTTTATATCTTTTACAGGTTCAGGAATATTCTTATCATCTATCATTTCTAATAAATCAATTTCTATTCCGCGAGAAATAGAAGAAATAGGTACATCATTGTAGGTTCCTTCAAAAGGGTTTTCAGAATAATCGCCAATTTTTTCCATCAAAAAGAATATCCAAATAACCATGGCCGAAATTATTGGGCAAATAATTAAAAGAACAAGCGAATAATCTTTAAACACATCGATCATACCAAAAGGTACAAGTCCACAAAAAAGCATGGTTAGCCACAAGGCGGTAGAAGCATACTGTCTTGGAAACGGAAAGTTTTTTATGCGTTCTGCTTTTCCTTGATCCGTATAAAATTCGGTAACATGATGATGAAACTCCATGTGTCGGAAGTCTTCAAAATACTCTTGGTTTCTTAATTCTTGCAGCCTTTGAGATTGGATTTTTAAAATTTGTGTGGCTTTATTTGATTTTTGATCAATTTCTGCTAATTCTTCGGGACTTAAAAAGTTGCTTAATTCTTTGTCTAAGTTAGAATTATACGTTTCGCAAACTTCAGCAGAAAAGAGTGTGTTTATTCGTTCTTCGGTATGCTCCCAAGATCGGCTCAGTCTTAATTGGTAGCGCAAAGCCGTAATCCAAGCAAGGTGTCTGTAAATTAATTCTTGTCTTATTGCTTCCTGATTCGGACCGTTTACAAAAGATGTAACAGCTGCCCCAAAAGAACGGCTGCTATTTACAATACCACCCCAAATTTTGCGTGCCTCCCAAGTTCTATCGTAGCTACTATTGTTTTTAAAACCTAAGTAAAATGCAACGGCAATACCTACTACACTTATGGGTTGCCAAGGCAATACAATAGTTATGTTTAATAAATAACTAAGCATACAAATAAAGCCAGAATAAATAAACCCAATAATAAATGGTTTTTTAGACCAATTTAAGGTCATTAAAAAACCATAATTTCTTTTTACATACATGTGTATTAAAGCTTAAATACTTGATTGTCGGCCACCAATTTTCGCAACAGCGGGCAAGGGCGGTATCGGTCGTCACCGTAAAATTCTTGTAATTTTTGCAAACGGTTTAGTACGATTTCTAGGCCAATTTGGTTGGCCCATGCAAGCAAACCATTAGGGTAATTAACACCTTTGGTCATAGCCAAATCTATATCTTGGCAAGAACCAATGTTTAAAAACACAGCATCTGCGGCTTCATTAATCAATAGCGCTAAAATGCGGTCTACAATTTCTTGCCCTAGTTTGGCGTCTTCATTTGGTGTAGGTTTTTCCGCTTTTTCAGCATAGTTATAAAATCCTCTTCCGCTTTTACGGCCGTATAAACCAGCCTCGGTCAATCTTTTTTGGGTGATGCTTGGTTTAAAACGAGGGTCATAATAAAACTGGCTCCAAACAGTTTCCGTAACCACATAATTTACATCATGGCCAATTAAATCCATCAACTCAAAAGGGCCCATTCTAAAGCCACCAATGTTTTTCATGGCCCAGTCTATGGTTTCCATACTGGCAAACCCTTCTTCGTACATTTTTATGGCTTCGCTATAAAAGGGTCTTGCTACTCTATTTACAATAAATCCAGGGGTGTCTTTGGCAAGTACTGTAACTTTTTTCCAGCTTTTTATCAGTTCTTCGGTTTGTTTTGTAATGGCAGAAGATGTTTGTAAGCTGGGTATTATTTCTACCAAAGGCATTAATGGGGCTGGGTTAAAAAAATGCACGCCCAACAATCTTTCGGGGTGTTTAAGGTTGGCAGAAATAGCCGCTACGCTTAAAGACGATGTGTTTGTTGCCAGAATGCAATCATTGTTAACAACCTCTTCTAAAGTGGAAAAAACAGATTTCTTTGCTTCTAACTTTTCTATGATAGCTTCTAACACAAGGCCACAATTGCTAAATTTTTTAAGGTTGTCTTCAAAAGAAATGCGGTTAATAATCTCATCGGCTTGAGCTCTGGTAAACTTTTGTTTTTCTACCAGTCTATCAAATATTTTTTTTAAGCCAGATTGTGCCCTAAGCAATGCAACATCTTGTGTGTCATACACCAATACGTGGTGTCCAGCTTGTGCAGCAACTTGTGCAATTCCGGCACCCATTGCGCCAGAACCTATAATTCCTATAATCATGTTTTGTTATAATTTTTTAATTGGCGTAGTAATTTTATTCGCCCTTAAATTCAGGTTTGCGTTTTTCTAAAAAGGCTTGTACGCCTTCATTGTAATCATAAGTTCCACCTGCTTGAGACTGCAATTCATCTTCCAAAGCCAATTGCTCGTCTAAATTATTGATGTACGTTCTGTTTAGTGCACATTTTGTTAAGGCCAAACCTTTGGTTGGCATGGTGGCTAATTTTTGTGCGAGCTTCTCTACTTGTGCTTCAAATTCTTGGTCAGGAAAAACTGCATAAATCATGTTCATTTTTTCTGCATCAGTGGCAGAAACTTTATCGCCCAACATCATTAATGCCGATGCTTTTTGAAAACCTATAAGACGTGGCAACGTAAATGTGCCTCCACTATCGGGGATTAAACCAATTTTGCTAAACGCCTGAATAAAGCTAGCTGATTCTGCTGCTACCACAACATCGCACGCTAAGGCAATATTTGCACCAGCCCCAGCGGCCACACCGTTTATGGCGGCCACTACGGGTTTGGCAGTTAGCCTAATTTGTTTAATAATAGGGTTGTAATGTTCACTAACAATTTTGGTTAATTCTGGTCCATCAGGGTCTATAGCTTCAGCCAAATCTTGTCCGGCACAAAACGCTTTTCCGGCTCCAGTAAGCACAATACATCTTACAGATTTGTCGTCATTGGCTTTGTGTAATTCTGTTTGTAAGGCCAGTGCCATTTCGCGCACAAAGCTGTTGTATTTATCTGCGCGGTTAAGCGTAATGGTTAAAACACCACCATTTGCTTTTGTGGTAATAAAAGTTGACATGTATTAATTCTTAAAGTAGATATTAAATATTTTGGTTGAAGCCCTATACCATTTTTGCAATATCTAATGCAACATCAGCATTGTATTCTTTTGCAATATCCTTATGGTTAATAAGGTCTATAATTGTTCCGATAAAGCAAAGGCCGCTGGTTAATAGATACAAAATACCCATACCAATTTGCCCAACATAAAAACGTTGAAACCCAGAAAAACCTAGAAAGCTGAGCAACGTAAGGAGTAAAACATTCTGTGGATCCCTTCTTCTTTCTCTATAAGAAATTGAAAAAACACGGAGTTGATCCTCATCCATTTGCTCTGTTATCCGCTCTAGGTTGATGTATTCTTCTCCTTGAGCCTCGGGTATATATTGTAAAACTCTAGACATATTTTGTGTTTTTAATATGGGTTTTTAGTTGCTTGAAAAATAGGGTAAGTATGCGATAAAGTAAAATAAAAGTAGCGGGTATTCCAAAGAAATGCATTTGCCAAGATGCAACAATATTTCCGTGTAAAAAGTGAGAGATGCTGCGACCTATGCCACAACCTAAACAATTTTCTAGACCCAACCAATGGGGCACACAAAGGGTAAAATGTTGTTCTGGTTGAGGCTTTGTAATTGCGAAAAAAGCGAGTGCAAAAAGCCATATTAGTGCTTCTAAAAACCCAGGTTTTTTTACGATATTGGTAAGGAGGCTTTTCATTATCCATCAAATATAATTAAAGTGTTACGCCAAGCTTCTTTTTATCAGACCAACTTTTTATATGTTGATGCAAAAGGAGAAATGCCTTATTTATTGTTTGATAAGAAGCAAGAGTGCTAAACGCTTTAAAACAGATGCAGTGCAAACGGGAAAAGGCATTTTACCATTCCCATCCAAATCCGGTTGTAAAAACATAATCAACCTCTCTTCCAGCTTCTGCAGGTTGGTTGTCATAGTTAAGTGTAAACCCTGCTCTGAGGTAAAAATCTTTTAGCAAAAAATTGTCATATTTTGCATCAAACCTAAAGTCTGTACGCCATCTGCCAGACTCGGTAAAACTTGGGTAAGCAATTAAGTTAGTATATAGGTTTAAATCGCCTATATCATATAAGTTAAGTTCTGTGCCTATAACTCCCTCCCAAGAATTGCGTGAGTATAACGAGTCTCTAGTAGCATCTGATGAGGTTAAACTAAATGTTTCATTGTTGTTTGCCGCACCTACACTAAATCCCCAATAAGCGCTATTAGAATGGATAAGGTATTTACCCAGCCCAATTTTGCTGTTGGTTCTTAAATCTAATTGCTGCTCTGTGTTAGATAAAAATGTAAGATCTGCAGACAAATACCAATCTCTGGGTAGATAGTACTTATAACCAACGCCTCCATCATTTCTTATGATATCTTCTACATCTGTTTGAGAAGAAAATAAAGAATTGTAATAGCCGTCTAATGACCATAAATCGGCCAGATAGCCCATTCTAAAGTTAAAATTAAACTGTTGTTGATTGTTGGCCTTGGTTAGTGAATAACCTAAATCTATATTGGCATAAAGCCGGCTCAGAAAACCATCATCAAGCCCATTTATAAAAACAATATCAGTAAGCAGCACTGTTACAGTGCCTGTATTTTCATCTTCAATCACAATGTTGCCATCGGTGCCAGAATAAAAAGTACCGGTGTACCTATTGCCATCAGAAGTGGTAAACATAAAGCGAGATTTAGAGTAGATTTCTTTAATACCTTCTAATTCTATTTGAAAATCGCTGTCTGAATATGGCGTTTCTATTTGTAAAACACCTTTGTCCATCTTTTTAATTTCACCAACAATGGTGTTGCCGTTATTTAAAATTAAAGAGTCTTTTTGAGCCGAAGCAGTAAGAGCAACAAAAAGAAATACAAAACACAGTATAGATGACTTCATAATTTTTTTTTGCAATTTATAATTCATGCGTGAAGCGTAAAAATTATGATTGGATTAAATAAAAAAAGCCTTGATGAGAATACGTCAAGGCTTTTTCGTTGAGGTTCCAAGCGGATTCGAACCGCTGTAGCTGGTTTTGCAGACCAGTGCCTAGCCGCTCGGCCATGGAACCTTTTTTACAGATGGCCGCAAAAGTAATTATTTAAAGTTGGCAATTGCAAGAATTGATTTTGCTATTTTAGACCTTCATCTTTTTATTATGACAGATCCAGCTTTAATAGAAAATATTTTAAAGTATACTGGGCTTGCGGGCTTGGCCATTTTTGCCACAATGACTCTTTTTAAAAGCATCATACAGAAAAATATTTTTTCTAATATGACTAAAGAACAGAGTTTTAGAATAATAACCTTAATGATTAGAGGCGCTTTGTTTGTGGCCATTGTAGGCATTGGTGCATGGGTATTTACTAGTTGGAAATCTGATAAAGAAAAAGCAAAATCTTTAGAAAAAAACAAAGACATATTGGGGTTGGTAGTTGATGTAAACGGAAAACCCATACAGGCCGTGAAAGGATATTTGGCAATTGATGATAAAATTTCTGGTTCTACCGATGTTGACGGAAACCTTTATTTGCCTGTAAACGGTATTGGCGAAGATAGGTTTGAAGTGATTTTAAAACATCCATCATTTAAATTAGCACGTAAGTGGGTGCCGGTAAATTTTAAAGACGATTCTAAACCTAGCTTTAGAGTTGAACTTGAATATAAGGAAGAAATAAAACCAGAACCGATTGTAAAAAAGACAAAACAAACAGAAGACGATTCGCAAACCACAGCAGAAACAAAAAAGAAAGCTTTCGTTTTTTTAGAATATACAGGAGATCAATTGGGTTGTATTTTAGACTTAGCCATAACCATTCATGACCAAACATATTACCCAACCGTTAATAGAATAAGAGTAGATAATTTACCCACTGGCGAGGTTAATTACACCATTACTGGCGCAATAAGCTGTGGTTACAATGGTAACTGCCAAGTGGAAGGGGTAGGTACCATAAATGTAATTTCAGGCAAAACTTATGATGTTGTTTGGCAGAACACCCAAGTTGGGTACTGCGAAATGTATTTGATTATGCGCTAACGTTTTTGCTTCATGATTACACTTACACGCTCTACATCGCCCTCTATGGGTGGGCCTAGTTTGCTTACACTTACTTCGGCTTTTGTTACGGCTGCATGGTTTTTAAAAATTCTATCTATAATTCTTTTTACCACGGTTTCTAAAAGCTTAGCGCGTATGGCCATTTCTTCTTTTACAACCAAGTTTAGCGCAACGTAATCTACCGTATCTTTTAGTTGGTCTGTTTGTGCCGAGTATGCCAAATCTGCCCACACCGTAAGGTTTACTTCGTAATCAGAACCAATGCGGCCTTCCTCGTCTAAGCACCCGTGATAGGCAAAAAGCTTAATTCCGTTTACTTTTATTTTATGCGTCATTGTTTTATTGTTTTTCTAGTACCACATATTTTTTGTTGAAATCTGCAGCAGCGTTAATTACTTCGCGGTACTTTTCAAATTCTGTGGCCGGATAATCGCCTTTTTCATACCACTCATTAATCTCTATTTCTAGCACATTGTTTTTATAAGTGTAGTTGCTAACAAAGCCCATTAAAGGTTCATCTTCATCAGATTTTACATTCATCACCAATGAAGAGAGGTTTTTTAGCACATAACCTTCGGGTACAGTAATTTTTATTTTGCGGTTGTACCACTTCGGAAAACCGTGGTGTACGGGCAATTTTCGTTCGCCTTCGGTAAGGTACATTTCGCTTTGCGGACCAATAATCATCCCCACTTTTACAATGGTGCTGGTAGAGCTTGGCTCTGTGTATACCTCGTCATTAAAATGGGCTTTTACCACAAGAGGTTTTGTAGGGAAGTTTACGCCTTCTATGTTTTCTACTTCAACGTCTTTTATTTCAGATTCGCCATAGTAGCTATCTAAAATTGTTTTGCGGTAATTATCCATTTCATCTTCGGGTACGTATTTGCTAATGGTTTGCAGGTATCCTGTTTGCAAGCCCCACATGGTGTGCGCAACGTTAATTTTTCCAAGGTCTCCATCGCCTTCTAATTGCCAATCTATGTCTAGCTCAGAGTAATTGTCTTTGGCATTAAGTGGTGGTATGTGGCGAACTTTTTCTAAACCAACAGAGATGCCATCTGCCGATTGAATGCCTTCTATAAACAAGCCTTTTGTGTTGCGTAAATTATCGTCAAAAAAGCCTAGACGAGAGGTGATGTCGGTTGGTGCCATGTATACATCTTGCTCCGGAAAGTAAAGCAACTCCTCGGTAATCATCAGGTTGTTTTCAAAATCTGGGTCAAAAGGGGTGCTGCTTTTGTCTGAGGTAAAAACAATGGTGTTGGTAAAATTGGCATAGTTGTAAATGGAGTGATACAGGCGCATGGCGCCAAACTCATTCATGGCGCGAGATTGTAAAATGCTAGAAACGTTGTACAACTCTTTGCCGCCAACGTTGGACACAAAATAGTTTTCTTTTAGATAATTTTCTAGCAAAGCAATTTTTTCACGATCTGTTTTGCCTAAACTCATCTTGCTTTCAGCAACTATTTTTTTAAACTCTTTGGCCATTTTTTTATCAACCTCAATGTGTATGTTGGCATAAATATTTGCGGCAGAATTGCTAAAAGAACTAATGTTTTTGGCTCCAGAATACAGGTTTCTTTCTAACGCAAATATTACGTAGCCCATGTAGGCGCGGCTGTATGAAGAAGGTTCTTCTTTAAATTTTGCTAAAGAATCTTGGTAGATGTAATACCTATTTTGGTAGCGCAACACGGTATCTTTTTCGGGCTGATTTAATTGGTTGTACGATTTTAATTTAAAAATTAAGTTGTTCGGTACCACCAATTCAAACGTAATATCATACACCGGAACATCTCTTTGCAGGGTAACACGGGTGCCCATATAGCTGGGGTCAGTTTTTGTAAGAAAAAGGTATTCTACCACACTGCCTTTTTGTACACCATCTAGAGCAAAATATCTATACGTATTGTCTTCTTCATCCTTGCCTTCTTGTACGTCTTTATCGTTTAGTGTAAAAATTTCGCCATTTGGTAGCAACACACGTGCTTTTAAAATTTTTACGTTTTCATCATCGCCAACGGGCAAATAAAGTTTGTTGTAACTCTGAATGCTTTTTTCGCTGCCCACCCAAATTTTGCGGTGCAAGAGTTCGTACATGGCGGCATCTTCTCCTTCATAAAAAATCTGAAAAAGATGCGTATTTTTAATAATAGCTTCTTCTAATTTAGTGATGTATGCGCGGTTTTCTAATTGTGGTTTTTCTTCCCAGTCATATGCTTGTATGTCCCATACTCCGTCTTCTGCCGCTAGATTTACGCTGCAAAAAAAGAGACAAAACCAAGTGAAAATGTGTTTAGCCAAGTTGTTAGTTTTTAATAAGTTCAACATTGTTTCTGTATATCTTTCTTAATTCTTTTACCATGTCATTCCAAGCTTCGGCTTCTTTAGCCGGCATTAAAAGTGTTTTCATTTTTACAGACATGTTGTAAATAACATAGCCGTTTTCTATAGTGTAGGTAACGTTTACATCAGCAAAAGGTGTGTTTATTTGCTTGTTTTTTGGTGTTGATAAAACTGAAAATTGATCCGGTACTTTTAAATAGTGCGTAATGGAGTATGTGTGTTTGTAATCGCGCTCTAAGGGTAGTTTTCTATCTGTAAAGGTGGCATCGGCAAACAGCCTATCCATATTTAAGTTGATCAAGTATTTGTTGTCGAAATTGCGCAAGTAATCAGGTAAAGTATAATTGTAAGTAAATGTTACAACAGAGTCTTTTTCTAGCTGATTAGGCAAATCGGTTAATTCAAATTTATCATTCCCCGTTTGCAAGTAGTATTTAAAAAATCGCTTTGCATCATCGTCAGATTTATGCTTGCGCTTATAAAAAGCGGCATCGTAGCCCGTTAAAGTCATTTTTGCGTTCGCGGAAATTAATTCATCTTTCAATTGTAACGTGTCTACGCTTTCAAACATGCTTTTGCTTTCGTTTAAAATAGGCACAACGGCAAGTTCAAAATTTTCACGGTCTATGCCAATCATAGCTTCTTTGCCTTGTATAAAGGCGCTGGGATAACCAAACGGAATGTAGCCATCTGTACCATCTAAAAAGTACCAAATGTTGTTGTGTTTAAAAGCCGTAATCATGTGGTTATCTACAAAAGGCGTATAATTTTCTGTATAGGTGTAGGGGATGTCTCGGGTGCCAATCCAACATTCGTGCGCATCTAAGCCGGCATAGCGCATCATGGTGGCCAACAAGCAACTCATGCCTTTGCAATCTCCAAACCGTTTGCGCGATACGGCAGCGGGATCATCTGGAATGAACCCGCCCAAACCATCTTCTACCGCTATATATTTAATGCTGTTGCGTACCCAATCGTACAAGAGCTGTGCTTGTTTTAAAGGGTCTTTGTTTTTGGCCACAATAGAATCTACAACGCCTTTTATTTCTGGTGTTAGGGTGTGGTCTACAGAGTCTAAAAGCCCGCGGTACCATCCATACAAATCTTGTGCACCGCGCAAAACAGGAATTTTATTGCCGTTTACCGTATAGCTATCTATAATAAAGGAGATATGCGGAACATAATAACGTGGGTTTGGGGCACCACCTTCACTATCAAATTCGGGTACACTATCAACTTCCCAAACATGAGTTATTACACCTTTTTTGGTTGATGATGTGTACGAAACATTGCTGCCCGCCATATTGAATTCTTTGATCTTAATGGTAACGGCTTCGGGTACTTTTAGGGTAACTCTAATTTTTTCTGCGAAGTACGCATCCTGAAAATATACAGGCGAAACAAAAAACGGATTATTAACCGTTTCGGTGTAATCAATGTCAATTTTTGCGCCTTTTATCAAATTTGGGTATTCAAATTTTATAGCCATTTCATCGTCATGAAAAACGTTGTCGCTCATTATTTTCTCCGTTCTAAAATCACGCACTTTTTCTTTGGTATAGCTTCTACTAGATTTTGGTATGTAGGCCGATGCCGAAATTTCTGGGATGGTAAAAAAAGAGTTAAAGCTTACCTGACGTTCTGTAAAAGCATTTGCTTGTGTAGAAATGAGCATTTTTTCGTCATGGTAATGTCGGCTAATGGTTAGCTGCTCATCTTCAATGTCGATTACAATATTGGTTTCGTCAAGAATTTTTATTGCATGCTCTTTTGGGAAATGCGTTTCGTAGTACGTTAAATCTTTTTGCTGAGCAAAAAGTGCCGAGGAACAAAAAAGGAGAATAAAACACGAAATGTTTATTCCTTTATTTAAGTTGTTTTTCAAATTATGCGCGATTTTCAAAATGTTGATGTGCTGTATTAAGTTGCCGTATCGGACAAATTTTGTACCAATTATTTGGTAAAAAAAACGATGAGCAAAATAGTAAGGAAACCTTGTTTGCCAAAGGACATACCGTGCTAATATGGTGTTAAAACAAAAAACCTCCGAAATTTATTTTTCGGAGGTTTTTTGTTCTATTCATAGTTGGATATTAGAGTGTTTCCAACGCCTTATCTATGCGCTGTATAACTTCTTCTTTACCTAGTATTTCAAAAATATCGAATAGGCTTGGACCCATGCCCAAACCCGTTACAGCAATGCGCAATGCCGGACCAACTTTACCAAAGCCAACGCCTTTGGCGGCCAAAAAATCTTTAAAGGCACCTTCGGTAGAGGCTGCAGAAAAATCAGAAAGTCGGTTAAAAATATCGCGCAATTCTTTTACGTAACCCGCACCTTCGGCATTCCACTTTTTAGCGATTAATTTTTCGTCAAACGTTTGTGGAGCTTCTAGTAAAAAACGGCCTTCGGTAAAAATATCTGCCGGAAATATTGCGCGCTCTTTTACAAGGGCAACAATTTTTACCAGTTTTTCATCGCTTACCGTTAAACCAGCTTCAATAATCAAGGGCTTAATCAATTCTGCCAAAACTGTATTAGAAGTATTTCTAACATATTGTTGGTTGAACCATTTTGCTTTTTCATAATCAAAACGGGCACCGCTTTTACTTACTTTTTTAAGTGTAAATGCTTGTGTAAGTTCTTCTAAGCTAAATATTTCTTGTTCAGTGCCAGGATTCCAGCCTAAAAAGGCCAGCATGTTTATAAAGGCCGGAGCAAAAAAACCTTTTTCTCTATATCCGCTTGCTGTTTCGCCCGTTTCTTGGTTTTTCCAATCAATTGGAAAAACAGGGAAACCTAGTCTATCGCCATCGCGCTTGCTTAATTTTCCATTTCCATCTGGGCGAAGTAAGAGGGGTAAATGCGCAAATTGCGGACTTTCCCAACCAAAGGCTTCATACATTAAAACATGTAAAGGGGCACTTGGCAACCATTCCTCGCCTCTAATTACGTGGGTAATTTCCATCAAGTGGTCATCTACAATATTGGCCAAATGGTAGGTAGGCATACCATCGCTTTTAAACAGTACTTTATCGTCTAGATTGTTCGTGTTTACACTTACCCAACCACGTATGCTATCTTCAAATTTTACCTCTGTGTTGCGCGGCATTTTCATACGCACTACGTAAGCTTGGTTTTCGGCCAGTCTTTTTTCTACTTCTTCTTTAGGGAGAGTAATAGAGTTTTTCATGCTGCCTCGAGTAACTTGGTTGTATTGCCAATTTACGTTACCGGCTTCTTTGGCCAATTCGCGAATTCTTTCCAAATCTTCAGGTGTATCAAAAGCATAATAGGCGTGGCCGTTCTCAATAAGCATTTCGGCATATTGGCGGTACATGTGTTTGCGCTCACTTTGGCGGTATGGTCCGTGTGGCCCATCAGCGCCAATGCCTTCATCAGGAGTTATGCCGCACCATTTTAGGGCCTCTAAAATATAATCTTCGGCACCTTTTACATAGCGCGTTTGGTCTGTGTCTTCAATTCTGATTAAAAAATCGCCACCATGTTTTTTGGCGAACAAATAATTGTAAAGTGCTGTGCGCACGCCACCCATGTGCAATGGCCCTGTTGGGCTTGGGGCAAAACGTACGCGAACGCGTTTATTCTCAGACATTTGAAACTTCTTTTTTTGAGGGGCGCAAATGTAGGGTAAAGCGTTGAATAGTTAGAAAGTTGATAGGTTAAAAGTTGAAGGATTGGTAGTTGATTATCACCTATAAATTCAGCATCTTTATATAGTTAGAACCTAATTATACATGCGTATTTGGTTACTCATACTTTTTTCGTTTTTATTCTCAGGGCTTTCTGCTCAGAATATTGGCGTTGGTATTCAGGTTAATAGAGGGAAACAGGATGAAGCAAATATCCAGTCAACGTATTTAGAATTAAAACCTACGTTTGATTTGGTTAACACAAGATCTCGCATTGGGATTATTGTAAATCTTGGATGGTATTTCATTCAAAAGAATGAAACGATTAAGAAAAATAAGTCCGTTCAATTTGGTTTTTTATTTGAAACATCGCCAATTGTTCGCGAAAGACATAGGTTTTCTACAGGGATACATTTTATGTTTGGTGATCTAGGATCTGAAGAAGTAAGAGGATCTAGAGGTCCGGGTGGTACTTCATCAGATACGCGAATAGAAACTGGAGTTTTTTTGGTAGTACCAATTATTTACGAGTATAAGTTTTCCAAGAGATTCGAGGTATTTGGAACACTATATTTATTAAGGTACCCTGCAAACGTTGTTGCTTTTTCTGGAATATCTATTGGAGTTAAATATGAATTACCTAAACCACTAGTTGCAGAGAAAATGTAAGAACCTTTTTGTTTTTTAGACTTCTAAATTTTACATTTAAAAATCACCGGTCTACTGGGTGCCGCATCATTTTCCATAGCAGCAACTTGCAGGTTTAGCAAATACAACCCGTCTTCTACCTCATCGGGTATGTAAATCAGTTCGGTAATGGTGGCTTCTTTGCGCGGATTTTCTGGGATATTCCAAAAAGCTTTATGTGCTAAAAGGGCTCCGCCATCTTCTTCTTTATCTACGCTGGGCTGGTCTATTAATAAATGTTTTATGCCGCGTTCGCAGATGAGTTTTGCAGCTTCGGCATCTAAAAATGGCCAATTGCTATTGCTTACATTTTGGTTGGCTTTGGCCGGGTTGTTTGGTGATGTACGTAAAATTAATGCGGTTTCTTCGCCTGGCAGCCATTTTTCTGAAAGCGCAGTGGCCGTAAGAATTTCATCGTCTTTAAACTTTTGAACCGGCACGGTTACCAGTTGCGCTAAAAACCAATGCTCTTTTATTATTTTATTTACCGAATGCACCTCTTTGGTAACATGGCCCAAACACTCGGTATGGGTGCCATGTGCATGCGGATTAAACGTAACATTTCTGAAATTTACGCTGCCGCCCTCAGCAACGCTGCCAATAAAATCGGTACCCAAACGCACGGGCTCAAACACGGGCGGATTGATGTACCACGCGCGGGTTACATCGGTTACCGCCAAAGAAATGTCTATGGGTTGGTTTAGATTGGTTTGGTAATTTTTGTTGTTGAAGGTAAGTGTTGTACGCATTGTCTTAGAACGGTTGTTTGGTTAAAAGTAAACTTTTGTGCAGAAAAAAACCCTCTGAAATAAATCAGAGGGTTTTCTTAAAAGGTTAAAACAGTAATTGTTTTTACTTCATTATTTTGTTGATGCTGATAAGACCTTGTTCGGTTCTTAAACGTACAATGTACATTCCATTAGCAAGTGTGTTTAAATCTAATTCGTCACGAATTTCGCCACCGTTAGCAGTAAGGTCAGTTAAGAAAACAACTCTACCGTTAATGTCAACAATCTCGATGCTTGGGTTAATTAGGTTTATTCTAGAGCTCACTTGAACAATGTATTTTCCGTTGCTGAAGAAAGAATTGTCAAACGTTTCTTTCAATCTAATTTCACCAATAGCCATACCATTGTCATAAGTTACGTTAGCACAATTGGCCGAAGTATCTTGAATAAAACCGGTATATGACGTTCCAAAAGCTTCTATGTAAGCACATATTTCAATTGGGCCAGAAGAACCACCTTGAATGTTTAAAGACTGTGAGAAAGATGCATTTCCACCAGCTCCAATCATATCTGTCATGTACCAGGCAACTACACCACCACCGCTAGTACCTAAAAAACTACCATTAAATAATGGGGCATAAACAATGGTATCTCCACCGGCAAAACCATTGTGAGCCATGGTGCCGTTGTTTGTAACAGTACCGTTAAAATCAAACGCAGTACCTGCAGTAATGCTAGATCCGTTTCCTGGAGATGTAATAGATACAGATAAATCGCCTTGAGCGCTTGCACCTAAAGTGGCAACTACTGCCAAAGAGAGTAAGAATTTTTTCATAAAACTTTATATATAAGATTAATAAGTAAGGCAAATATATTTTAAACTATTTAGGAATTTACAAATAATTAATAATTAACAACCAAATTTGGCGCATTAGGTTAATTAGTGCAATTTGCTTGCTCTTAAAAATGGGGCTTGTTAAATGAATCAACGATTAAATTACGTAATCATTTTCTTTTTTGCAGCGTTGAGCTATGTGAGTGCACAAGGTATTAAAGGCAGTATTATAGATGAAAATGGAGAGCCATTACCTTTTGCATCAATTTATGTAAAGGAAGCCAGCACTGGTACTTCGGCCAATGTAGATGGTAACTACCAGTTGCAATTACCCTCTGGATCTTATCACATTACCATACAGTTTATTGGCTACGCGGCACAAACAAAACAAATTCAAGTTAAAGCTGAGTTTATAGAGCTAAACGTAGTTTTAAAAGCGCAGAGCATAACGCTAAATACCGTAACGGTTACAGAGGATGCCGAAGATCCTGCCTATACCATTATGCGCAAGGCCATAGCCAAATCTAAATATCACCTCTTGCAAACCAATAGTTATAGTGCTGAGGTTTATACCAAAGGAACGGCACAGTTGCACAAAATTCCGTGGCCTTTTAGAGGCATGGCTAAAGAAGAAGGTATAGATACCAACCGGGCCTTTACGTCAGAATCTATTAGCGAAATTTACTTTGAACGCCCCAATACCTTTAAAGAAAAAATTATTTCGGTGCGCGTATCTGGGCAAGATGATAAAAATGCAAACCCAAATGCATACATCAATAGCAGCTTTTATTTGCCCGAAGTAGTTGGAGCTGTTTCGCCCTTATCGCCTCGTGCGTTTAGCTATTATCGCTTTCATTATGTAGGTAGCTTTATAGAGAGGAGCTACGAAATCAACAAAATAAAGGTTACTCCGCGTACGCGAGGAGAAAATGTTTTTGATGGAATTATTTACATCCGAGAAAAATTCTGGAATATTCATAGTCTTGAGTTAACATCAGAAAATCAAGGGTTTACTACAAAGGTTTCGCAGATATATGGCCCAATAGTGGGGGAAATTTGGATGCCCGTAACCCAGAAGTATAATTTTAGAGGTTCTTTTTTAGGCGCGGAAATAGAATACAATTATTTGGCTTCGGTAAGCAATTACCAAGTAGAAGTAAATACAGATTTACCGCCAGATGTAGAAGTAATTGATGAAAAAATAGAAGAGGTACCCGAAGAGGTTAAGAACGAAAAAATTGCCAAGGCTGAGATTAAAGATGAAATAAAGGAAGACAAAAAACGCACGCGCAAACAGCTTGTAAAAATGATTGATGAATATGAGAAACAAGAAGAAGCTGAAAGTGAAGAAGAGAAAAATGTAGTGTCGAATACATGGTATGAAGTAGATTCTACTGCCACCAAAAAAGACAGTGCTTATTGGGCAGAAAAAAGACCTGTACCACTAACTGAAGTAGAAAAAATAGGCTACAAAAAAGATGACAGCACCTATGTGGCAGCGCAGGCAGACACGTTAAAAAAGCAAGGCAAATCTGGGTTTGACTTTGGCGATGTGTTTTTTGGCGGAAATTATAAAGTTGGCGAAAAGGGCAAGATTAGCTTTAATGGTTTTTTGCCAGAATTTAGATTTAATACGGTTGAAGGTTTTAACCTAGATTTTGCGGGCACTTACTCTCATAGATCTGATTCGAACGTTTATTTTTATGCTGCACCCAGAGTTAGATATGGCTTTTCTAGCACTAGGTTGTATGGGTCTATGAATACAGGTTTAAATTTTGGCGATGCTGCGCATAGAAACTTTTTATACATAAATGGTGGCCAATACATTTATCAGTTTTACAAAGGTTCTATAGACCCATTAATTAATTCGCTCTACACACTTTTTCTGGCCAGGAATTACATGAAGTTGTACGCACAAAGTTTTGTTGATGTTGGCTATACAAAACAATTAAACTATAAATATAAGGTTACAGGTACTGTGCTATTTGCCGAAAGAATGGAATTGGTAAATCACACGGATTATAGCTTTTTTAAACCCAACAATCGGGAGTATTTAACCAACGAGCCCGTAAACGCAGAAACTCCAGCCACAGGTTTTAATCAAACGCGAGTTTTTAAAACGGGCCTTGTTTTTAACGCACAACCCTGGTTAAAATACAAGCGTAGAAACGGCAAGCTCTATCCCATTCAAGGTAGTTCACCAGAAATTACAATGAGGTACAATGCTGGTTGGGACGGGGTTTTAGAAAGCACTAGCGATTTTCAGCAAATAGAAATTGGTTACAAAATGGCATTTAAATTGGGCGTTCGCGCCAGTATAGATTTTAATGCAGAAGCCGGTACATTTTTAAGCAACAACAATGTTGAGTTTGTAGATTACAAGCACTTTTATGGTGGCCAAACAGAAATTGCTCCGCTCTCGCTAACGGGCAATTACAGGCTATTAGATTATTATTTGTATAGTACGCAAACCAGTTATGCCTCGTTGTTTTCGCACATACGTTTTAGAAAGTTTTTGTTTACCCAAATTGCTTTGGTGCGCATTAGTGGTATAAAAGAGAATTTGTTCTTTAACTATTTAAAAACAGATTTTTCGCCAAACTATTGGGAGGTTGGGTACACCATAGACCAAATATTTAGACTGTTTAGGCTAGAGTTTGTGCACTCGTTTAACGATTTTACCCCAAACCAATTTGGTATCCGCATTGGGGTTTCTAGCCTTGTAAATTTTAGCAATTAATAAAATGAAGAATAAAGCTTTTCTATTAGCCTTTGCAGCACTTTTTTTAGCAAGCTGCGCCAGCTCCTCTAAATTATTTTTAAAAGGCAATGCGCCAACCGAAACATATGCGGCCGAAATGCCCATACAATTGGTGAGCAACATCATTATTATGCCGTTAGAAATTAATGGTAAAACCTATAGGTTTTTGTTTGATACCGGTGCGCCCATGGTAATTAGTGAAGAACTAAAGGCCGAATTGCAATGCAAGCGGGTTTCTAGAAAATATGTAACCGATTCTCAAGGGGTAAGAAACAAACAAGATTATGTTCAGCTAGAAAAGGTTTCTATAGCAGGGCATTCGTTTGAAAATTTAACAGCCATCGCAGTTGATTTAAATAAATCTGCAGTATTACGTTGTTTGCAGCTAGATGGTATTATTGGCGCTAACTTAATGCGTTTTGCCATTTGGAAAATTGACTACGAAAACCAGAAAATATATTTTACCAATAACCCCGAAGGATATGAGATTGCAGAAAATGCCATTGAAATGAATTTTGAAACCAAGGCTACCTTTACACCTACGGTAGATTTACAGCTAGATTCTGTTTGGTTAAAAAATGTAACATTCGATACGGGGTCGGGGTCGGGCCTTTCGGTTTCTAAAAACAGTACCCCTGATTTAACAAATCACCCGTATCCCAAACTTACTTCTTACGGATACCATAGTGCAGGTATTTATGGGTCTGCAACAGATAGTACAACATATACATTTTATCCTGTAAAATTGAATGAAGAGACCACCTCAGAAATATTGCTTTCTGTTTCTAACAAAAGAGGAAAATCACTTTTAGGAGGCGATTTTTTTAAAAACTACAACGTAATATTAAATTGGGATAAAAAGCAAGCGGTATTAAACCCCATAGAAAACCCATCGCAAGAGCGGTTAATGCTTGGTTTTTCGGCCATGTACCAGAACGATACGCTAATTGTTGGGGCCGTAGTAGAAAATAGTTTGGCCGCAGAATTGGGCTTTGCCTTTAATGACGTTATAGAGCAGGTAAACCATGTGAATTGCGTAGAGTTTAACCACGAAAAATATTGTGAGGTTAGAGACATTTTTGCCGATAAGAAAAATCCGGTAACGGTGCACGTGCGCAATAAGGGCGCCCATACATTTATGTGGGTAAATATGTTTGAGGAATAAAACGTTGGCTAAAATCTAGTGCGTGGTTTATACAATATCCCAAAAAAAGAACTAAGCAAACTTAAATTGGAACAACGCAGCCAAATGGTGTTTAACTTTTTCTTGAACTTCGGTTAGCGGTACTTCTCTACCCAATTCTAACGCCAATGTGGTAACAGCTTTATCTTTTATTCCACAGGGCACTATGTAGCCAAAATGTGTGAGTTTGGTGTTTACGTTAAAGGCAAATCCGTGCATGGTTACCCAACGGCTGGCGCGCACACCCATGGCGCAAATTTTACGGGCGGTTGGTTTTCCAATATCAAGCCAAACACCGGTTTCGCCTGGAGAGCGTTCGCCAACAAGGCCGTACTCAGCCATGGTTAAAATAATGGTTTCTTCTAAAAAGCGTAAGTATTTGTGTATATCGGTAAAATAATGGTCTAAATTAAAAATGGGGTAACCCACCAATTGGCCGGGGCCGTGGTAGGTAATATCGCCACCACGATTAATTTTAAAGTAGTCTATATTTTCTTCTTCTAACTTTTTGTGGTTTATAAGCAAATGCGACTCGTTGCCACTTTTGCCCAAAGTAAATACAGGAGGATGTTCAACAAACAGCAGGTAATCTTGTGTTTTTATTTGCTCTTCTTCGGGTAATTTGCGGTTGGCACTTTTTTGCGCAACAATTTGGTTAAAGAGCTTTTCTTGGTAATCCCAAGCTTGTTTGTAAGACATGTTACCTAGGTTTTTAAAAACAACATTATTCATTTCTACACAACTATTAACTACGCCAATTGTTTTTAAAGATAGATTTGAAATCCTGCACCCACGCCCATAAATTGGTTTGTAATGGGTTCTGAAGTGCTTCCGTCTGGATATTTGGTAGAACTCTTTTTGCCTGAGTAGTACAGAAAAAGATCTAGCGAAATATTCTTTTTTATAAAAAAAGCTGCTCCCGTACGGACACCGTATAAGTAAGAATTGGTTTTGCTTTCGTCTCCGTTCACATCCTTTACAGCCCTTATGCTATAGCCGCCATTAAGTTCGGCAAACGGAATAATGTTGCCTTGTATTGGGGCGTAAAACCGAATAAAAGGTGTTGTTGCAACTTCGTATTCGGTGCTTTTAAAACTCATGGGCAAGCGTAAACCCGCTGCCAAATAGCGGGTAAAAAAATAGCCGGTTTGTGGTTCTATAATGGCAATTAAACGTCCGGTTTGCGTGCCAATTTTTTCAACGTAAATGCGGCCATTTCCGCCAATCATCCAAAGGCCTTTGTACAGATATACTTCTTCATCTGCTTGGATTTGGTTGGTAGGTTCTTTTTGTGCGTGGCTTGTTAGTGTACCACAAACCAAAAAAAGAATGGCAATTAGTTTTTTCATAGTTTGCTTAGCTCACCTTTTAAAAAGTCGATGGCCTTGATGTCCATAATGTCAACTTTGTTTAGCTCGCTTAAGTAGTAGCTAAGCCAATCGCCCCAGCAAATTAAATAAAGCGCCTCGGCAAGCGGAGTTCCGTGCTTGGCCACAATTTCGTACACATGTGGTGTTTTTTGCAAAAGCAGTTCTTTGTTAATTTCTATGCGGTGCGCATTGCGGCCAAAATCATGATTGCTGCGTAAAAAGATGGCGGCCAAATTTGCGTTTCCGCCTTCCCAACCTACCAATTCGTTGTGGTTCATTTCGGGTACAACGGCATCCCAACCGGGCATTTTTGCATTTTCGTTAAGCTGCTGGCGCAAACGTGTGGCCACGCCACCCATGCCTTCGGCTGCGTAAACTGCAAAAACTTTATCGATTAATTTTTTGGCCAATTGTGCGCTGTGCAATTTCATGCTGTCTTGCTCGGCCATCAACATTTTGGCAATGGCGGGTATTTCTGCCTCGGCATTAATGTTGGCAATGTTATAATGTGCCATGTAATACAAAAGGGCTACAAGGCTAAATCCTAGCATGCTTCTGGGAGGATTTCCGCCCGGCACAACAATTTTGTTCAGTGCTTTTTTATCTGCAATATTGGCAATAATACCCCCGCTTGTAATTACGGCTACATGAGCTCCAGCTTCTAAACATTGGTTTGTGGCCATTAAAGTTTCTTCTGTGTTGCCCGAGTAGCTGCACGCAATTACCAAAGTTTCTGAACCAACAAAACCGGGAATGTTATAGTCTTTATTAACAACAATGGGCACTTTGCTTTTGTGTGCAATAAGGTCGGCTACAATTGTACCGCCAATGCCGCTGCCGCCCAAACCTGTAATAAGAACGTTACTAAAATTGGTTTCGGCAGGTTTTAAAGAAGTGTCTTTGCAAATATTCAAGCTTTGCACAAGGTGTTCTGGAAAGCCTTCGATTAGCTGGAGCATCGTCATTTTTTGGGGTGATTTTGTTGGAGCACAAATATGAGTAAAGTTGGTGAATTGAATCTTTACATTTTTAAAATCATAAACGGAATTGTTGCTTTTGATTATTCATTCTTAAAAATTAGTAATAGCTGATGAATCTGAATGAAGAGTTTGCTTTCTAATAGCTTGTCTTGGTTAATTCTCATTGTAAAAGGCCACTTAAAAACTATCTTTGCCGCCCTAAAATTTTATTGAAATGGCCAGAGTTTTGTCAGAACAAGAAATAGTAAGACGCGATGCATTAAAAGGCTTGCGTGCCATGGGAGTTGAGCCTTTTCCGGCTGCCGAATTTCCGGTAACACACAAAAGCACCCAAATTAATACCAACTTTGATGACAACCCCGAGGCGTTTGCTGAGGTTTGTTTGGCCGGACGATTAATGACCAAGCGCATTATGGGCAAGGCCAGTTTTGGCGTTTTGGCCGATCCGCATGGTAAAATTCAGATTTATGTAAACCGCGATGAACTTTGCCCAGGCGAAGACAAAACGCTATACAACGGCTTGTTTAAAAAACTCCTAGATATTGGCGATTTTATTGGGCTTAAAGGAAAAGTTTTTCGCACCCAAACAGGCGAAATTTCTGTAAACGTAAAAGAGCTTACTTTTTTAAGCAAAGCCCTGCGCCCCTTGCCTGTTGTAAAAACAGATGATAGTGGTAAAGTGCACGATGCATTTTCTGATCCCGAATTGCGCTACCGCCAACGCTATGTAGATTTGGTGGTTAATGATCACGTAAAAGATACCTTCATCAAGCGTACGCGCATCATAAATACCATGCGCAGCATTTTTGATGAAGCCGGTTACTTAGAAGTAGAAACCCCCATTTTGCAACCTATTGCTGGTGGTGCTGCTGCCCGCCCGTTTATGACGCATCACAACGCATTAGATATGCCATTGTACTTGCGCGTTGCAAACGAACTTTACCTAAAACGCCTAATTGTTGGCGGATTTGAAGGCGTGTATGAATTTGCCAAAGACTTCCGCAACGAAGGCATGGACCGCACCCACAACCCCGAGTTTACGGTAATGGAAATTTACGTGGCCTACAAAGATTACAACTGGATGATGCGCTTTGTAGAAAACATGCTAGAGCGTGTGGCTAACCAAGTAAAAGGTCAAACCAAAACGATGGTGGGCGAAAACGAAATTGACTTTGCCGCACCGTATGCGCGCGTGCCGATTTTAAAAGCAATTGAAGAACACACTGGCCACAATTTGTTGGGCAAAGGCGAAGACGAAACCCGCGAAATTGCACGCAGCCTTGGACTTGAAGTGGACGAAACCATGGGCTACGGTAAATTGGTTGATGAAATTTTTGGCGAGAAATGCGAGCATAATTACATCCAACCAACGTTTATTACAGATTACCCGGTAGAGATGAGTCCGTTGTGTAAAAAACACCGCGATGACGATAGATTAACAGAGCGCTTTGAGTTGTTCATCAACGGAAAAGAAGTGGCTAATGCCTACAGCGAATTAAACGACCCCATTGACCAACGCGAGCGATTTGAAGAGCAATTGCGCTTGAGCGAAAAAGGCGATGACGAAGCGATGTTTATTGACCAAGATTTCTTGCGCGCACTAGAATACGGCATGCCTCCAACCTCAGGTTTGGGCATTGGTATAGACCGTTTAACCATGATGCTGACCAATCAAAGCAGCATTCAGGAAGTACTTTTCTTCCCGCAGATGCGCCCCGAAAAATTTGAGGCCGCACCAAAGCCAGCCGACTTTGTAAAAATTGGCGTTCCGCAAGATTGGGCAGAACATGTTATTGCCGCAGGATTTGGCACCGTAGCGCAGCTTCGCGAAGCAAAACCTACAGCCGTACATCAAAAACTAAATGGCTTTAGAAAGAAAAACAAACTGGACATTCCTGCTTTACAGCTAGATGAGGTTGAGGCTTGGATGAATTAATGTTTTACAACCCCCTGTAAATGTTGATTGGTGTGCAATAAATCTAAAATGATGTACGTACGCTTGGTGTTGTTTGCGCCAAATACATGTTGGTGTTTATTCCATAAAAAAACACTGGGATTATCTTGATTGCCAAAGATCAATTGCGATAACCCCATTTTGGCGTCAGCTTTACAACGTCCAGAAATACCCACAACATTGTCGGTAGAGTCATTGTCGTAGGTAAGGTGTTTAATTAATCTTTCTTGGTGTAGTTTTTTTAGATGTAGTCCTAGCTCAGATTTTTCATGAATCATAGAAGCACTTAATATAAGATCTTCTATTTGTTTGATTTCACCATTTTGTTCTAATAAAGTCAGGCTTGCTTGCGCGGCTAAAACACTACCATAGCTAGAGCCTATTATGTGAATTTTTTTTCCCTTGCCAAAACGCTGATAATGAGTTGAAATTTCTTCTATAACCCTTTTTACGTTGTTGTAAGCATTTGTATCTATGGTTTCATAACCGTGTAAAACAGCCCATCTAGAACTCCATATAACCCGAAGCGGATACAACGGAATTTTTGGGACGCCACCTCTCACAACAACAAAATTGTCGCCATAAATTTGTTTTGCTTTGGCAATAAAGTGTGTGTTAAACTTACCGAAGCGTGACCAAATTTGCGGCTTGTTTTCGCTGTAAAGGGCACCAGGAATAAAATAAATAATGTCTGTGTTGGCCTGAGTTTGCTTTGCAACCACAGGGTTTTTGGCCTCTGAAAAAATGGCAAGCAAGAAGACTACACCAAGTACAATAAATTTTAAAACGCTAAAATTTTTTACAAATACCAAATCAATGCATTCTGTTTGTTTAACTAGTGTATAAGTTTAAATGCGTTTACATTATCAACAGGTAAAATGATTACCAGCGGTGGGCACCAAAAGAAAAACCTAGTTTTAAATTCCAGTAGCCAATGTTGTTGTTGTCATAATTTGCGTTGGGCAAAAACATGTATTGCGTGCTAAAATAAAGTGCTGTTTCGTTGCTCATTACATAGCGCAAACCTATTTCTGGGTATGCCACAAAAGACCAAGTTTCATGACGATAGGTGTACATTCCCGGCCATATTTCTTGGTTTACATAGCTTGTGCCTAATCCTCCGCCCATAAAAATTTGCAGCGGATTACCTGTATTGCGCATAGGGTTAAAATGTGCGTTTACCAAAATAGGCACCATATGTCCAAAACGCCAATTATGAGAGGTTACAGATAGGTTGTCAAAAGTCCAAGTGCTTATGTCTTTTTCTTCGCTAAACACATTCCAAGAAATAGAACCACCTACGGTAAACTGTTGGTTTAGGGCATATCTGTATTCAAATCCAAACCCTTGAAAAGATGTTTTTGCAATGTAATTTGTAATGCCTTGAGACGGGATGCCAATATGCCAAGAAGCAATAAACTCGCTGCCTTGAGCCAGAATAGAGGAACAAAAAAGAAGCATAAAAGCAAAGGAGATTGTAATTTTTTTCATGGCCAATTCTAATTAACATTTAAATAAGGTGATTGCTCAAAAACTTGGTCTATATCTCTTTGCACTCTACTCAGCGGATCATCAACATTGTTAATGATAGGCCCTTGTGCCAAACCATGCCACAATACAGGAATGGTTTGATTTGTATGATCTATATTTTTAAAGTCTAGGCCAACCAAAACAAAAGAACCAACCTCATAAGAAGTAACGGTTGTATAATAGGGGTACCAAGGATATCCCCAACCATAACCTGGATATCCCCAACCGTATCCCGGGTATGAGCCATATACATTTGTGTTTCGGGTAACGGTAGCACTCAGGTCTATTACCAAGTCTGGTTTCATGCTTGTATCAACCAAAGTCCAGCCATAGCCGGCCATGTTTGCTTTTACCGTTTGTATTACCACATTACTCATTTCATCACTTATAATAAAACTAGGTGGCGAGTTTGGATCGCTTGATATAGGTTTTACTGAGTCTGAAACGGCATACGTCTTCATGGTAGAAAAATCGGCATTAAGGTCGTATTGCGTAACAACCACATCCAATTGTTCGGTGCGAGTATCGCCCCCTGGGTACAGATTGCAACTTGTCAAGGCAAATGCTGCAAGCCCTATATAAATCAGCTTTTTCATATATATCCAAATTTTAAGTGTGCTAAAATAGGTGTTGTTTTTACAAGCCTATCAAAAAATTGTATTCCATCATTTACCTTTGGTGGCATTGTTTAAAACGTCAATCACAGTTTTCTTGGTTATCATTAAAAAAATAAGTCTTCTTCTTGCCATTGTTGCCTTTTCTATGGCGTTTGGCCAGCAACAAAAGCCAAGGGTAGGTTTGGTATTAGCTGGAGGAGGAGCTAAAGGCCTTGCCCATATTGGCGTAATAAAAGTTTTAGAAGAGGCAGGTTTTGAAGTAGAAATAGTGGGGGGCACAAGTATGGGGTCTGTAGTGGGTGGTTTGTATGCCATTGGCTATGATGCCAAAACGTTAGAAGAACAGGTAGGTCAGCTAGATTGGTCTGAAGTAATGAACCAAGCACCTGCCCCCGAAACACAACCGCTTGCAAGTTGGGAAGAGAACAAGAGGTATCAAATTACATTGCCTGTGGTAAAAGGCATACCAACGTTTCCATCAGGCATAAACAACGGGCAAAAGGTGTATTTGGCACTTACTTACCTCACAGAAAAATATCACAACGAACAAGATTTCAGCAAATTTCCCAGAGCCTTTTATTGCGTGGCGTGCGATTATTATACGGGCGAAGAAGTAATTTTAGACCATGGCTATTTGCCAGATGCTTTAAGAGCAAGCTCATCCATACCCAGTTACTTTACACCTTTAAAACTAGACAACCGCATCTTAATTGATGGCGGGTGGGTAAATAATTTTCCGGTAGAGCGGATGAAAGAGCGCGGTGTAGATTTTATTATTGGTGTAGATTTTCCGCAACAAGAATATGATGTAGATGCCGAACTTAGCTTTATTGATGTGCTTGTAGAATCGGGATCGTATGTAAATACCCGCTATAACGAAATAAATAGAGCCCTTTGCGATGTGCTTATTGTGCCTGAACTTGGCTCTATCAGTTCGGTTGATTATGACTTGGCAGATACCATTATTAGAATTGGCGAGGCAACTGCCCGCAAGCAATTGCCACATTTAAAACGGCTGGCTGATAGTTTAAAAATGGTGCCTAAAAAAATTCCCAATCCGCTGCCGGTAAACGAAGTAAATATTACCAAAGTAGAGGTAGAAGGCTTTAGCGACTTTGATAAAAAGTTAATGGAGAACACAATGAACCAGCATTATGAAGGTCTTACAGCACCTCAAACCTATTTAAATGCGCTTGAACAGTTTTATGGTACAGGAGATTTTGATCAGGTGGCATATACCCTTAGAGACGATGGAACAGGGCAAGGAAAAATATTTACAGTAAAAGTAAAAGACAAAAAGCAACCCTTATCTGCCAGCGCAAGTTTAAACTATACAAGCGATTTTGGGGCACAACTCCTGCTTAATGTAATGTATAGAAACCTGTTTATTCCGGGCTACAGATTAAATACAGACCTGGTAATTTCTGAGTCTCCTGTGTTTAGAATAAATTATCGGTCGGCCATAGAACACCGCATGTTGCCCGTAGTAGAAGTAAGCTACTTTAACTACCGCCAACCGCTTTATATAGAAGGCAACCAATTTTCTACCTATTCATTAAAAAACTTTGCGGCCAAATTTGGCATGCAAACAAACCAAGGGGTAAACACCATATGGGGTGTAAATGCCATTTATAACGGCAGCAAGTTTGATGGTGATGCCTTTACACTTTTAGCGGATGGGGCCGTAAATTTTAGTTTTTTAACGGCACAAGCATTTTATCAGTTTAGCAATAATCGCAATAGCTACTTCCCAGAGAAAGGTGTAGATTTTTACGCCTCAATAAGTTCAGCATCCGATTTAAAAAATGGGGATTTTACCAATCCTTATGTATTCTATAACCTAGCTTTTAACTCGGCCATAAAATTAGGTAGGGTAGTAAACTTTGTGTACGGTTTGCAAAGTGGCAACTCGCTAAATAGAGATTTAGATGGGCCATACAGCTATAATATTGGAGGCTATGGTTTAACGTATCCCCTGAACATAAAACCATTTTTTGGTTATGAGCGCATGGAACTTATTGCAGATGGTTTGCATGCCGCAAAAGCAGAAGTACACTACAATTTTAGCGGCAACCATTACCTAAAAGCCATTGGTAACTTTGGAGTAATTACGCAACATTTAAGTGCAGAAACACTAACGTTTAACAACGAGTTTATTTCTGGGTTTGGTGGAGGTTATGCCCTTAAATCTAGTTTAGGTCCAATGCAAGTTTTTATAGCTAGAAATGGGGACGACACCACTTGGAAGTTTTATTTGTATTTAGGCTTTTGGTTTTAAGGTATAGGGAGGGTTTACAGTGCCAAATGCACCGTTTGCTTTTGCCGCGCAAGTTTGCCTTGGCTATCTTGGTAGGTTAAAATAGCAAAGTACACCCCAGCTGCAAGTGGCTGCCCATTGGGGGCATTGCCCGGCCAGTTGTTTTGGTAGGGCTGCTGTTTAAACACCACGCTGCCCCAACGGTTAAACACTTCTAAACTGCTATTTTCTGGCAGGTTTTCTATTTTGTAATACTCATTTACACCATCTTGGTTGG
>JAUHWL010000013.1 GCA_030424545.1 Bacteroidia bacterium | reverse complement strand
TGATTTAAAGCCAAATGCGGCACTATAATTTTTGCAGCTCAAAATTATTGCCCACAAAAAAGACCGCGTTAAACGGCCTTTTTTGTGTTGTGTTTTTTACGGAAAAGAGGGTTGTGCATCAGCTACTGTTGTTGTGGGCTTGCATGCTACACCACACTTAAATAGTTCTCTTGAATTACCTTTTTTAAATTCTGTCCCCAGAATTCAATTTGCCCAAAGTTGTCCAAGCAGTCCTGTAACGAATTTAACTTGTCCAAGAATGGTATTATGTGATTTTCAAAATCCGACTTCATTTCATTTTTGAAATCGTCCATGTTCATTTTGTCTGTCAGCGTGTAACCTGTCTTGTTTTTGTATTTGTACTCTTGTCTGTCGTCAGGTAGATAAAAACCTTCTCGCAAATAAATATTCAAATCATGCACGGTCGGTTTTTTTCTTGTCTTGTCCGTCATTGTCGCCTTAACAGCAATTCCAATGTTAAAACAAAAGTCAACACTGTCGTTACTGTTCCATGAAAAGTTTTGAAGATTAATTAATGTAAAAAAATCTCCTTTGTCTTTCCACCAAGTTTGTCCCGAAGTCTGATACCCAAACTGTTTAAGTGTCGGTTTCAGATATGCTTTAATTATCTCCGTCTGTTTTTCTTTGGCTGTCATCTTTGTAGGTTATCTTCTCTGTCCAGCATGCTTGCCCACAACAATTAAATAAACACCATGGTGTTTATTTACACTTTAGGTTTACCAAAGTAAATATGTTTTGGCGGCCTGTGTTTTCTTTTAAACAATAATACTTATTTCTGTTAGAAGAGTTTTCTAAAAATGCAAAAACACCAATTTTTATTACGCAAAAAGGGGATTTAATTCAGTCCCATATTTTTGGCCGCTCAATTTTCATGGCTCTTAAATATGCAAGAAACTGACCTGCGTGTACAGATTCGTGATATCCAATCCGAAGCAAATATTTTCCAAGAATTTTCTTTTTGCCATCTCCCGGGTGAATAATTTCTGTTTCGTTTAATGCACGATCAGAAAATTGGCGAACGCTTTTTAAAAATGAATTTCTGTACGGTTCGGCAAATTCTATTTCATCGTTTACACTTACAAAAGGCTTGTTTTTCCAAGGTGTTTTATAATTGGTCATATCACCTTGGTTGATGATGATGTTCCATCCATAATCGGCTTCTAAAACGTGCCGAATCATCTCTATGGCAGTCATTGCTTTTTCGTCAGGTTTCCAGTTGTAATAGCTTTCCGGAAGCCCTTTCCAAAGCTTAATGCTTCGTCTTCTAATTTCGGTAAAGTTTAAAATGAGAAGTTCAGATTGAGTCATTTTTGTTCACATTTGTTTTTCAATGCTTCATTCATTAGCCGAAATCCTTCAGCGGTTTTTTCTAACATTTTTCCGGTTAGTGCAACTAATATTCCGCTAAACTTTTCTCCGTGAATCAGTTTGGTATTATTACCTACCGGTTCTAGAATAAAATAATGTTCGCCATCAAAAATGCCTTTTATGCCGAGTTTGCCTTTCCACCTAAACTCTATGTTTGGTTTTAAGGTTAAAATAACGGGTTTAAAAGTCATGCCTTTTGCGTTGGGCGGCTGTATATGTACCGTTAGGTTTTTGCCAAGTTTTTGTTCGCCATGTATAGATTTTATAAACGGGTTCCACTTGGGGTGGTTTTCAAAATCCATCAGTACATCCCAAACTTTGGTAGCGTTTGTGTTAATCAAGATTTCGGTTTTAATATTTTTCAATGGCTAGTTTTTGTTTTGATTAATATTTTCATGA
Organism: Bacteroidia bacterium; assembly: GCA_030424545.1. GTDB lineage: Bacteria > Bacteroidota > Bacteroidia > Flavobacteriales > Schleiferiaceae > JAUHWL01. The sequence continues at coordinate 72,934 of JAUHWL010000013.1, read as the reverse complement.
TGTATTCCAAATCTTCTTTTGCTAGTTTATTTTTCCTAAAAGATCAATTCCTATGCGCAAGACTCTCACCACGTAAATTGAGAAATTCGGGGTAGGGTTGGGCACGCATAAATTGGAAGTTTGCCTGAACTAGAATTTAAACATTTGGTAAAGGATGTACGCGTTTCTGGCTTAGGCTGATTATTTTTTTAAGTCTTCCCAGCGGTATATAAATGCATTTATGTTCATGCCCGCGCCTACAGAGGCAAACATGATTAAATCGCCATCATGTACTTGGTGCCCAAACTTTTCGCCTTGCAAAACTTGGTGGTACAATGTGGGTATGGTGGCCACGGAGCTATTTCCCAATTCGTGAATATTCATGGGCATTACCTCCATGTCAAAATCGTTTATGCCATATAATTTGTAAAAACGCTTTACAATGGCTTCGTCCATTTTTTCGTTGGCTTGGTGGATAAAGATTTTTTTCACCTCTCTAATATCATGTCCAGACGCGTCTAAACAGGCTTTCATGGCAACGGGCACTTCTTTTAAAGAAAACTCGTAAATCTTGCGCCCATCCATTTTTATATAGCGTATGCGTTTATCGCTTTCGGGAAAGTTAGAGGGACCTAGAAATAAATAGTCGGCCTCATCATAGGTAAAGGAGCAAGATTTATGCCCGATTATACCTTTGTGTTCTTCTTCAACCCTTGCTTCTACAACGGTTGCGCCTGCGCCATCGGCAAAAATCATAGAGTCTCTGTCGTACAGATCTAAAACTCTAGAAAGGGTTTCGGTGCCAATAACCAAGCATTTTTTTGCATGGCCAGAGCGTATGTACATGTCGGCCAAAATCATGCCTTGTACCCAACCTGGGCAACCAAAAATAATATCGTAGGCTACGCAATTGGGGTTTTTAATGCGCAGGTTTCTTTTAATTCTAGAAGCCAAAGACGGAATCATATCCGTTTGAATGGTATGTTTTTTTACGTTGCCAAAGTTTTGGGCTACAATAATGAAGTCTAGCGTTTCCGGATCTATACCCGCATTTTTAATGGCTTCTCTTGCAGCCGTGGTACCTAAATCAGAAGATTCTGTTTTTTCATTGGCGTATCTCCGCTCGTTTATGCCGGTAATTTTTTCAAATTTGGCAACAATAACTTTTGGGTCGTTATCTATGGGCTTTTGGTTTTTATCATAAAAGGTATTGATGTAGAAATCAGAATTCTTCTTAACATCTATAGGGGTGCCTACACCTGTGCCCGTAATAACTGAATTGATAAAAGCCATATGATTTTTTTTGCGTAAGCAAAGGTCGTGCTTGCATATTTATTAATAGCAAGTTTGGTGTATTTAAATAATAAAAGCCCTAACAATGTGCTAGGGCTTTTCTAATACGCATTAAGCGCTATTTAAAGTTTAGATTTAAATGTTTTCTGAAAATCGTCCCAATTGGCTTCTTTATAAGAATTGCTGGAGAAAAACCAAAGAATGGGTTCGATTGTTTTTGCATCTAAATAACCAGGAATAGGTTGTATAAGCTGAAAGTTCTCGTCTAAAATTACCGTTGTTGGATAACTCATTTTGTTGTTCATCAACGCTGCGGCCAATTCGTGGTAGCCGTTTCTGCCCGATTGCACAAATTTAAAGGTGTTGTTTAGTACGGTAACGTCTTCTTTTTGTTCGGCATCAAACTTTACGGGGTAATAGTTTGTGTTGATGTATTCTACAATTTCGGCATTAGAATAGGTTGTTTTATCCATGCGCTTGCACCAGCCGCACCAGTCTGTATATACATCTATGAGTATTTTTTTAGAAGGGTCTTCTTGACTTTTTGCGTAAGCTTCTTCTACGGTTAGCCATTGCACTTCGGCTGTTTCTTTTGTTTGCTCTTGCCCTAGGCACAAAGTGCTTGCTAGAACAGAAATTATGATTGCGATTTGTTTCATATTGTAAAAATAAAAAGTGGAACGAATCAAAAGACGTTCCACTTTTTAAAACCTTAACATTATTTAGTTTTTGAGGTTATTTAACCCCGTGCATTAGTTTGTTTAGTGGTTTTGCACCTATAATGATGAGGACAGCAATACCGAGGAGTACGAATCCTAAATTAGAAAACACTGAAATGTATTTATCTAGTCCTTCGGCTCCAGTTAATACGGCACCATCATCGCCATGGCCACCTGTTAATGTGGCAATTTTACCACCTACATAATTGGCAATGGCAAAACTTAAGAACCAACCACCCATGGCAGTTGCCGCAATGTTTTTTGGCGATAGTTTAGTAACCATAGACAATCCGATAGGAGAGAGGAAAAGCTCGCCAGTAGTGTGTAAAAGGTAAAGGAAGAACAACGTTAATAATGGCACTTGGAATGCTTCGTTTACGAACATCATACCTACTTGTGTGATTAAGAAACCTGCTGCCAATTGGATAATACCAAAAGCAAATTTTAATGGAATGCTTGGGTTTTTACCAATTTTAGAAAGTTTAACCCACATTACAGAAAAGATAGATCCAAACACAATAATGAAGAATGGATTAAAGAACTGAGTCATTGAAGCGGGCATAATCCAACCTAATATTTCACGGTTTACATTTCTATCTGCAAAAAGTGTTAATGATGTTCCTGCTTGCTCAAAACATGCCCAAAACGTAATGTTGATAACCATAAAAATGATTAACGCAATCATTCTGTCTTTCCAAACTTTAACTCCCTGAACTTTGTCTGCTTTGCTACCAGCGGCAATGAGAGAATAAGCTACATAAGCAAAAAGACCCAGTAAAATATAGTCTAATATTTGGTTTTGCATAAGCAATACGTAGCATAACGGAATTAATAAAAACGATCCGATTGTTATGACTTGAACCATGTTTAATGGGCCAAATACTTTTTGTTTCCCTTTTTCTGTAATTTCAAGTCCTTCTGCGGCAGAGTATTTTTTACGACCACTCCAAAAAATGAAGAACCCAGCAAGCATACCTAAACCGGCCAGACCAAATCCATAGTTAAACCCATATGTTTCGCCTACATAGGCTACAATGGTTGTAGCAAACAAGGCACCTAGGTTTATACCGATGTAAAATATAGTAAACCCAGAATCTCTTCTAGGATCATCATCATCATACAGTTTCCCTACAATCGTAGAAATATTGGCTTTAAAGTATCCGTTACCAATAATCAATGCGCCCATCCCGATAAGTAGGAATGTCTCATTTCCTCCTAAAATTAAAAACTCACCAACGGCCATCATCAAAGCCCCAAGTAAAACAGCGTACTTATAGCCTAAAAAATTATCGGCTAATCGGCCTCCTAAAATAGGTGCTGCATAAACCAAACCTGTGTATGCACCGTACAGTAAAGATGCCTCTGCATCGCCTTTCATTAATGATTTTACCAAATAAAGGGTAAGTAGCGTACGCATGCCATAGTAACAAAAACGCTCCCACATTTCTGAAAAGAAAAGTGTCATTAACCCCTCTGGGTGGCCGGTTTTAACCGGTTGTGTAGAATTGCTCATAAACAAAGTTGAATATTAATCGATTAATTTTTTTTGCGGACGGCAATGTATCATTTTTTATTGCTCATTTTAACTTATAAGCTGCGGAGGATAAATTCTTCCATCAATTTATAAACATGCAACTTGGCACCTCCACCATTTAAACTATGGGCTTGGTCTGGATAAACAAAGTAGCTAAATTGCTTTTCTGCTTTTACCAATTCGGCTGCCATGCGCATGCTATTCTGTACGTGTACATTGTCATCTCCGGTGCCATGAATGAGTAAGAAATTGCCTTTTAATTTTTTTACATGGTTTATGGGCGAGTTTTCTTCGTATCCGCTTGCGTTTTCTTGAGGCGTGCGCATGTAGCGCTCGGTGTAAATATTGTCGTAAAAACGCCAGTTGGTTACGGGCGCCACGGCAATGGCCATTTTAAAAACATCGTTGCCTTGAAACAAGCAGTTGCTGCTCATGTAGCCGCCATAGCTCCAACCCCAAATGCCAATTCTAGATTTATCTACATATGGCAAATTGCCTAAATATTTTGCACTTTCTATTTGGTCTTCAACCTCAAATTTGCCCAATTGCAAATACGTTATTTTTTTAAAGTCTCTGCCTTTTCCGCCTGTACCGCGGTTATCTACACACACAATAATGTACCCTTTTGCGGTAAGGGTTTGGTACCACATATCATTGTTTGCATCATAGTTGTTTAGCACTTTTTGACTGCCAGGGCCTCCGTATAAAAACATTAAAACAGGATGTTTTTTTGTTTTGTCAAAATTTACGGGTTTCATCATCCACGCACTTAATTCTTGGCCCGATTCTGTTTTTAGGGTAAAGAATTCTTTGTCGCTAATGAAATAGTTGTTTAATGCCTCGCGTTTTTCATCATTGCTTTTTAAGATGCGAATTTGGTCTCCGTTAGCATTGTTTAAGCTTACAAATGGTGGGTTTTTGTATGCGCTATGTGTGTTTATAAAATACAGGAAGTTGGTGCTGAATTCGGCATTGTTGGTGCCATTTTCTTTACTTAACACTTTTTTGTTGGTGCCTTTTGTATTGATGGAATAAATTTTTCGTTCGGCTATATTTCCTTCGTTGCTCTGAAAATACAAGGTGCTTAAATCCTCGTTTATTCCGTAAAATTTGGTTACTTCCCAATCGCCAGAGGTTATTTGCTTCAATTGTTTCCCGTTTTTATCATACAGATATAAATGCATGAAACCAGATTTTTCGCTGCTCCAAATAAAGTTGCCATCTTTTAAAAACCGAATGTCGTCTGAAACTTCTACGTAAGCTTCATCTTCTTCTGTAAGCAACAATTTTTCTTGATAAGAAAGCACATCAACCAAGATTAGTTGTAATTGGTTTTGATAGCGGTTTAAAGTATAAATCACAACTTTGTTGGGATCCTGTGTCCACTTTATGCGCGGTATATATTCGTATTTTTCGTTTTGTAATACTTGTGTTGATTTGTTGTTTTCTAAGCTGTACACGTAGGCCGAGACTTTAGAATTTGGTTCTCCGGCTTTTGGATATTTAAATACATTTTGCGTAGGGTAAAGGCTTTTGCCATACACGTCCATGCTAAACTCAGGCACTTCAGATTCATCAAACCTAAAGTATGCAATATGCTTCCCATCTGGACTCCAGAAAAACGCAGTGCTCATGGCAAACTCTTCTTCATATACCCAATCTGTTGCTCCATTTATAATGTGGTTTAGTTTACCATCTAGCGTTACTTGAGTTGTGTTTTCAGTAGTAAAATCTTTTATAAACAGATTGTTTTCTTTTACATAGGCAACTTTATCACCGGCCGGAGAAAGCGTTGCGTAACGTACCTTTTCTTCGGCAACTACGCTTAACGAGCTGTTTTCAAGGTTATAGATGTAAAATTTGGCCCGCGTACTGTGTCTGTATATTTTTTCGGACTGGGTTTTTAAGAGTACTTTTTTTTCGTCATCGCTAAAACTATAAGACGAAAACAAAATGGAGACTCCCGTTGCATATTTTATGAGTGCAGAGTTTAAGACAGTATCTACAATTTTTCCTGTTTTGTAGCTGTATTTGTAGATAGTCTGCCCTTCTTGTGTAGTGTAGTGTTCACCATCATTCATTGATTTTAAGCCGTGAACACCAGAAGCCCTAAATATTCCATGTTTCCAAACATCGTCTGTAGTAATTGTTTTTTGGGCGAAACAAAAAATACCTGCATGCAGGGAGACTAGCACTAGTATGTATTTAATCATATCTTAAAAGCATCATTTTACAAGATGCCGAAAATAATAGAATCTTGCTCAAATTTCATATTGGTTGATGTGTTTATAACCACATTACATGAAGCCCTAAATATGGATTAAACTATAATTTCTTTAAATAATAAAGTTTTGCCTTTGAATAGTTCTCTGTTTTTATTGCTGAAATTTCATTGATTTTTGCTTTAAATTATCGCCTCAATATGAAAAAATTACTCACTCTTACTTTTAGCTTTTTGTTTAGTGCATCTCTGTTTGCCACGCATATCGTTGGCCAAGAGATTTATTATGATTATGTCTCTGGAAACACATATGATGTTTATCTAAAATTATATACAGACCCTGGGGCAATACCTCTTCCCACAACTTGGAATTTAACTGTTACGGGCCATCCATCAATAACTTCGTTGCAAGTTGTTCAAACAACATCTACAACTTTTCCTGCTTGTGGTGCAGGAGTATACACCGTTGCACTTTATAAAGCAACAATTAATTTAGGACCAATTCCGGCCAGTGGTTTAGAAATTAGTTACAGTACATGTTGTAGAGCTCAAGGTATTTCTAATATTTCAACGACCAATTTTAACATCTACATAAGTACCAAAATGATTCCTCTACCCGGCACTACTGTTTGTAGCAGTTCTGCGAGATTTCTAGAAGATACTTTTTTAAATGGCCAACCAAGTGTAACGAATGTATACAATAGCGTGGCACAAGATCCAAATCCAACCGACTCAATTTATGTTTCTCTTACACCAGCACAAACTACAAGTACAATTAATGTAAATTATTTAACTGGTTATTCGGCTTCTAATCCCTTTGGAACAGCAACAGGAAATACAACTATTGATTCAAAAACAGGTTTAATGCACGTTACGGGTGCCAACTTGGGAACGTACACAGTTTCTACTACTGTACAATCTTATACCAATGGATTTTTAACCTCTACTATGAAAAGAGATTTGCGCATGTATATCTCAAGCAATACAGATTCAGTGCCTACGGTTTCTCTAACAAACATAACAACAGGCGGAACGGTTTCTTCCTCTTCTGATGTTTATACTATAGAAATGAACGAAACCGACACTTTAGAATTTGATGTTGTTGGTTTAACTCCAAACCTATCAACCGTAACGTTAAACGGTTTTGGATTAAATTTAATTGGAAGCAACGGAATAGGTTCTGGAAACAATAGCGCACTTATTACGGCAAATGGCGGATCTTTCTCTGGCGTTTCATCTGCATCAGGACATTTTGCCTACGTGGCATCTCCAACTATATTTTTACCGGGAGAAACAGTGCATTTTTACAACTTTATGATGCAAGCTTCTATTGCGAGTACGTGCGGTGAAATTCTTACAGATAACATTGCCGTACATGTGAAAGTAAATAAAACGCAAAGCATCTTTGGGCAAAATAATTATACCATTTGTCAAGGCGGAATGGTTCAGACACAAATCACGGGAGATACTACAAATTTATCATGGTCTCCAACTACCGGGGTTAGCCAGCCTTCCTCAGCTACGCCATATTTGTCTCCATCTGCTACAACATCATATACGGTAACCAATAATAATGACGGTTCTCAAATTACCGTATTGGTAACGGTAGACAGTTTAACTGCACCAACACTAAGTTCTACTTCAACCCATGCAAGCTTACCAAATGCAAGCAGCTTTGATTTGGTAGTATGGTATTACAATGGCGCTGCTATTGCGTTAAATGTTGATAGTGTAGCCATGATCATTTCAGGCGATTACTTTGCTTATGTAGAAAAAGGGGCTTGCTCGGCTTTTTCTGATACCATTACAAAAACCTTTAAAAATCAAATCCCGCTAAACGGTACAGGATCTGGTTCTACAATTTTGGTTGATGGAGACGGAAAATACAGCCTAGATTTTAAAGTTAATGGTTACAATAATGAGCTTGCTAGCTTGTATTTAATATTGCCAGATACCTTAATAAACAAAACAACCACACCGCCAGATGTTGAAATTAAAGATGCACAAAACAATGTTGTGGCCAACGCAACCGCAGTTTTGATTGATGGCGTTACATGGGAAGTTACAGGCTTAAACGCAGCACTTGCAACCAACCAAGTTTATACTTTGGAAATGGAATTTGATGCGGGTACAATAGCATTGTTTAAACCCACAAGCTTTGCGTACACAGAACCAACCAACAATGTAGAAGTGCTTTCTGCTACTTACGAAATAAATGGCGCAGCACAATCAGATGCATTTCCATTTGTTGTTTTTGGAGTTAAAAGCGGAATAGGCATTGCAGAAAACCAATGGGATGCAAGAATCTATCCCAACCCAATGGCAGACGTTTTACACATAGACTTACAAGGCACAGCTACTTTTGAGTTGTTTGATGTTGCCGGAAGAAGAATAATATCTACAACCCTTGAAGGCAAAACACAAGTAAATACAGCTGAGCTACCAGCGGGAGTTTATGTGTATGAAATAAATAGTGCAGGTAAAACCGCAATGGGAAAATTAGTGAAATAGTATTTTTTAATTAGATGATAAAAGTCGCTTTGAGTAAAATTAAAGCGACTTTATTTATGTAATACTCAAAGAAATAACGTTCTTTTGAAAATCAAAATTCTACCACCATTCAGTCTTTACTCTTCATTTTGGCTCAAGCTTTAGATACCGATTTTTTACCCTATTTGTTTAGTGTAATTCTGGTTGTAGCATTGCTTTTTGTTAAGGTTGTATTTTTAGACAGAAGCGGAGGCTTTTTCCTCAACACAATTATTGCCGGATGGCAAAACATGTTTATTACAATTTCTAATAATGCGTTTGTTTTTTACAGTCCATTTGGTAAAAAAAAGTTGTCTCAACAGCATAGAGAGTTGCTCTTTAAAAAAAATCATTATTACAGGTATTTAAGCCCAGAACAACGCAAGGCGTTTGATAACAGGTTGGTGCATTTTAAGGCAAGCCGGAGCTTTATTGCTCGTAATAATGTTGTGCTAACGGAGGAAATGAAACTGCTTATTTCTGCCACGGCCGTGCAAATGACGTTTGGTTTGCGTTGGTATATGATGAGAGAGTTTTCTAGAATCGCTGTTTTTCCAGAGGCATATTACAACAAGGTGCACGACAGGTTTCACAAAGGAGAAGTAAATCCTAACGGGCTAGTAATCTTAAACTGGAAAGACTTTTATAGCGGGAACGAAATTCCGAATGACAGTATTAACCTGGGAATTCATGAATTTGCGCATACGTTGGCGCTTCAGCAATTAAATAATAATGCGTTTAAAGATCGGTTTTTCGAAGATAATTTTAACAAACTGATGAACACCATTTCTAATCCAGTTTTCAGAAAAATTATTCAGCAAAGAGCAGGCTTGCGTAATTATGCATTAACAAACCCAATGGAGTTTTTTGCCGTTGTCTCTGAAGCTTTTTTTGAGAATCCTTTTCAATTGTATAGAAACCATAAAAGCATTTATGTTTTACTAACAAAAATGTACAATCAAGACTTAATAAGGTTCTATAAAAAAGGTGTACAACCGTTGACTAATTTGTCTTTAAATAGTCAGTAAAAAACATAAAATTTGAAGAATTTTAATAGTTAAAACAGAAAGATGAAAAATTGGTTACTGGTGGTATTTACAAGTTTGGCAGCATTGCAATTAAGTGCCAACGAAATGCTTGGAGGAGAAATAACATGGCAATGTGATGGCAATAAGAATTACATTTTTGAAGTGGTTTTTTATGAAGACTGCTCGCTGCAAACAAGTGCTGTAGCAAATACGGTACCAATACACTGGAATGGCGGTGCCCCAATTAATTGTGCATTGGTTGATAGTTCAATCATCAGCCCAACGTGTAATTCGCCCTTTTATTCCATCAATTGCGATTCTACGTATGTTTATTCACCTATAAAAAGATACGTGTATAATAGTGCACCAACACAACTTAACGGCACAATTCCAAACAACGGTTGGACGTTTTCCGTTATACACACAACACGTAGACAAAACACAAATCTGGCGTCAACTTTCGGTTACACTTTATGTGCCTATATGTTTCCCTATGTTGTTAATGGATCTAAAATGAATACGAATTTGTGTTATGATAATTCTCCCAGTTTTGGAGAAAAACCTCGCTACGCTTTTGTGAATGACAGCAATTATTACAATTTAGATGGCTATGATGTAGATACTCAAGATTCTATTCAATTTGCTTGGGCACCCGCTTGGAACCAATGGGCTACTTTCCCCGGCACTCCCGTAAATTATGCCACAAACTATTCCTACACAAACCCTTTGCCAGGTGTACTTGTAAACAGTAACAATGCAAATGTTACTTTATCTCCCACAGGGCTAATGGCTTTTAATTCGCAAACGGATGGGCGATTTACAACCTGCTATAAAATTGAAAGTTATCGGGAAGGACAAAAAATTGCCGAAGTGTATAGGGATTTTGAAATGCAAATATTTGCCGATCCAGGTTCTCCGGGCGTTTGCGCAACCATAAATAATTCAATTCCAACAATTGCGTTTGATTGGGTTGCTGGCTTTGATACATTAAACGCAGTAAAAAGCAATGGTAAAACGCTTTATTATGAAATGACGGTTTTTGCAGGCACTCCCATAAAATTTAATGTAAAGGGAAGCGATTTTGATTTAAAACCAAATTGCACCCCACAACAAATACAAGCCAGCGCCACCGGAGCCAACATGAGTTTGAGTTACAATGGTTCTCAAGATTGTTATTCTGGTTCTTGTGCAAATTTATCTTCGTTAAACGCAAACGGAACTTTTACAGCGGCCTTAGAATCTAAAGTTCAATTTAATTGGACGCCAGATACAAACCATGCTGTTGGATCAAACGGAAGTGGCGAAAACTGGTTTACGCTAGATTTTAATGATGGTCATTGCATATTGCCTGGAATAAATAATGTGAAGGTGAAAATTGTGGTTCTCCGACCTATTTATGCCCCGAAGACTGAATTTACGATCTGCCAAGGAGATACGGCAAAGCCAGAAATTAGAGGCGCTACATCCAATTTAGTATGGAGCCCGGCAACGCAAATTTCATGTACAACTTGCGCTAACCCAAAATTGTATCCAACTTCTAATACAACCTATACGGCTACAGATGCCAATACTGGTTTTACCGTTGATATTGATGTAATTGTTGATTTACCAAGTGCTGCGCCCACCATTACAAAATCTGGAAATAATATAACAGTAACCAACGCCAATTTGTACGATACCATTGTTTGGCGATTTAACAGCGCACCTTTTACTCCAACATCAAACAGTACGTATACAGCATTATTAAGTGGCCAATATTGGGTAGATGGTATTAATGGAGTTTGTGCGGTAAAAAGTGACACCCTAGATTATTGGTTTGCTGATAATTTAACGGCAAATAGTGCTGAAAGCGCTTCACATACTATCGCGGCCGAAAACAATTTTACAACGTACGGTGCAACTTTGCGGTTAGATCAAGAGTCTTTTTATAGGTTAGATGGTTTTTATTTACTTGCCTTAGATAAAAATCCAATTTCTCCAGATTTAAGTTCTTTGGTGTGCAAAGTGTATGATCAACAGCAAAATAAAATTTATGAGACAGATTCTGTTTCTAGAGTCAATACTGAGTTTGTGAAGTTTTTTGGTGATTTAACGTTGTCAACAAATCAAGATTATTTGGTAACATTCTATGCCGATACAAATCTGCAAATACCGCTTTATAAACCAATTAAATTCCCTGTTATTGCTAATAATTCTCGCGTTTATATTTACAATGCGGCCAAAGGCGCGGGCAATTTTATACCAAGTGTAAGTGCAAAGAGTTATCCGTACTTCAACATATCTCTAAAATCATTTATTGGCATTCAAGAAGACCAAGTAAATGCCATTCAGGTATATCCTAATCCAGCTACGAATAGGCTCATTATTCAATCTTCTGCAAAAGGTATGTTTGAGCTTGTAAATGGGGTAGGCCAGGTAGTTTTAAAAGGAAATGTAGATGATAATATAGAAGTAGATGTATCTGCACTTAAAGCGGGAATTTACCTGGTGAAGGTTTCGCAACTTAATGGATCTACAACGATGAAGAAAATCATTATTACCAAATAGTAAAAACGTAAATAAAAAAAGCCCCATTTTAAATTTTAAAATGGGGCTTTTTAGTTTTTATTTAGTTTTTTTAGTCTCTACCTAAAAGCATCATGATGTAGTAGGCCAACGTAGTAACGGCAGCCAAAGCAGCCACTAAATACGTTCTTGCAGCCCATTTTAATGCTTCTTCGGCTTTTGCGTGTTCTTCTTGTCCAGTGATGTGTGCTGTTCGCAACCAGGCTAATGCTCTATTACTGGCATCATACTCTACGGGTAGTGTAACCAACGTAAATGCTGTAATGGCGCCTTGCGCAACAATTAGCGTAATTATTATCGCATCTATAGATATAAAGCTCTCAAACATAAAAGCTCCAAAAATCATAGCAATAAATAGAACGTTAATTACTTTGTTGCTGATGTTCACAGCAGGAACCATTTTGCTTCTTAAGCCCAACCATTTGTATGCAGTAGCGTGCTGTACGGCATGGCCGCACTCATGCGAGGCAACTGCGGCCGCAGAAATACTTCTCCCGCCATATACCTCAGGGCTTAAATTTACAGTCTTGTCTGCTGGATTATAGTGATCTGTTAATTTACCAGGAACACTTTGCACGGTAACAGAAGTAATGCCGTAATCGGCAAGCATTTTCTCAGCTACTTCTTTACCGCTTAAGCCAGATGCTATAGGGATTTTGCTGTAAGCATTAAACTTACTTTTAAGGCGAGCTTGCACCAGAAAGCCAGCCAACATAAATACAATTAAGATAACTATCATTGTGTCTGTTTTTTTGTCGAATAATTTAAAGCGAAAGTAACAATAATCATGCCTCTGGGTTAATTAAAAGAGATAGATTTGCTAAATGAGATTGAAAATATGAGTAAAAAAAAGCCGCTTATTTTGGTAGTGAATGATGATGGAATAACAGCGCCTGGGATTAGAAACCTAGTTGAAATAATGAATGAGCTTGGAGATGTGATAGTTGTCGCGCCAGATGGACCACAAAGCGGTATGGGTCATGCCATTACAATTAATGCAACCTTGCGCGCAGATCAAGTTAAAATTGCCGAAGGACCGCAAGTTGAATATAGCGTTTCGGGTACTCCGGTAGATTGTGTCAAGTTGGCCGTTAATGTCATTTTAGACCGAAAACCTGACATGATTGTATCGGGCATTAATCACGGTTCTAATTCATCTATAAACGTAATTTATTCGGGCACAATGAGTGCTGCTGTAGAAGGTGCTTTAGAGCGTATACCAAGTATTGGTTTTAGTATTTGCGATTATTCTTGGGAAGCCAATTTTTCTGAAGCCAGACCGTTTGTTAAAACGATTGCCCAAGAAGTGCTAAATCATGGTTTGCCAGAAGGAACTTGCTTAAACGTTAATATTCCACGTATAAATGGCGTGCCTTATAAAGGCATAAAAATTTGTAGGCAAGCCAATGCCAATTGGGAAGAGGAGTTTGACGAAAGAACAGACCCGAGAGGAAGAAAATATTACTGGCTCACCGGAAAATTTGTAAATTATGATCATGGTCAAGATACTGATGAGTGGGCGCTAGAAAATAATTTTATTTCGGTGGTACCCATCACAACAGATTTAACAGCTCATCACGCCATGCAAAAACTAAACGGATACAATTTTGAAACTAAGTAAAAAAGTAGAATGGATTATAGGGTTTGTATTTGGATTGCTTACGCCAATTTTTGGTATGGCAATCTTCTTACAAATTTATCCTGTATTAGAAACGGTAACAGAGTGGAATGACCCCTCTTGGCAACTTATCTTAATGCGTCTAGCAACGTTTGGAATCATGCTTAATGTGTTGGTGTTTTTTATGTCATTAAAATTCAATAAAGAAAAAATTGCAATGGGCGTTCTTTGGGCTTGTACCATTTATATTGTTGTCATTGGATATCTCCAAATATCTCTTTAATACATGCGTAAAAAATATATTTACATTCTATTTCTCATTGCATCTTCGTTTTTAGTTTATCAAAGTTGTAACTCAGTAGAAGTAGAGGATCAAACAAAACCTGTAAGCAATATAAAGCCCGAATATGTTGGAACGGCAACATGCCAATCGTGCCACACAAAAGAACATGAAAGTTGGCAAGAAAGTCATCATAAAAAAGCTATGGAACTGCCCACAGAATCTACTGTATTGGCAGATTTTAACAATGTAGAATTTAGGGCAGATGATGTAAAATACTTTTTTTACAAAGACCGCGATAAATTTAAAATAAACGTAACCGAAAACGGTAAAACAGATACGTTTACCGTAGCGCATACTTTTGGTTTTACCCCCTTACAACAGTTTTTAGTAGAAACAGAAAACGGCAAATATCAGGCTTTACGTGCCACTTGGAATTCTGAAGAATATGTGTGGTTTCATCAATTTGCAGGAGAAAAAATACCTCCGTCAGATTGGATGCACTTTACTAACCAAAGTGCTAACTGGAATAGCATGTGCGCTAGCTGCCATTCTACCGATGTAAAAAAAGGATTTAACGAGGCCAATAATAGCTATAATACTTCCTTTTCTGAACTAACCGTTGGCTGCGAAAGTTGTCACGGTGCGGGGAGCAATCACATTAAAGTTGTTGAGAATAATACGTACAAAAAAGAAGAATCGGGTTTCCCAAGTTTTGGTGAAGGAAATATGGCGCAGATAAATATGTGCGGTGGATGCCACGCAAGACGTGAGCAGTTTTACGACCAAGTTCAACCCGGAGATGCATTTCACGATGCCTTTGCCGTTTCTTGGATTAGCGATAGAAACTTTCATACCGATGGCCAAATTAGAGATGAAGACTATGTGTTGAGTTCTTTTCTCTCTAGCAAAATGTTTCACAATGATGTTATGTGTACCGATTGCCACAATGCCCATTCTGGTAAATTAAAATTAGAAGGAAACAAGCTGTGCATGCAATGCCATGAGCCAGAATTAAACACCCCAGGTCATCATTTTCATGAGCAGGATACAGAAGGTGCCGCCTGCGTAAATTGTCATATGACAGGCGAAACATACATGGGCAACGACTTTAGGCGCGACCATAGTTTTAGAATTCCGCGCCCAGACCAAAGTGTTGCGTTTGGCACCCCAAATGCCTGCGTAACTTGCCATACAGAAAAATCGAACACGTGGGCAGCCAACCAAGTTTCGCAATGGTATGGTAAAAAACGCACATCACATTTTTCTGATTTTTTACTGCCGGGAAGAATTAACGGAGATGCAAACGCCTTAGCCACCTTGGCCAACGATACGGCTCAACCGGCCATTAGCAGGGCAACGGCTATTTATTATTTGGCGCAGCAAGATATTAGTGTTGTTGTAAATAATTTAGATGGTTGGACGAGAAGCTCTGAGGTACTAGTAAGAAAAGCCGCTCAGCAAAGCTTGCGAGATTTCCCCAAAGAGCAGCGTATGCTGTACGTCTTGCCTGCTTTAAATGATAAAGCTAGAACAGTACGCATAGAAGCGGCAATGAACGTGGCCGATATTCCTGCAACCGAGATTCCGAGTGGCTATAAAAAAGCATTAGAAAAAGCCACCAATGAGTATAAAACGTTTTTAGCGTTTAACGCAGATTTCCCAGACGGACAAGCACAAATCGCTCAGTATGAGTATAAATCAAACAACTATAGCGGTGCTATTTCGGCCTATAAAAAAGCGTTAAAAATAGATTCGTTGCGCACAGATATCCGTATGAACTTGGCCGTAATTTATAATATGAATGGGCAAAATAACCTTTCGTTGAACCAGCTTAATTTGTTGTTGAAGCAAGAGCCAAATGCCCGCGCATACTATTTAAGAGGTCTTTTGTTGGCAGAAATGAATCAAACAGACAACGCCATAGACGATTTAATTTTGGCCATTGAACAAGATGCATACGACCCCACATATTATTACAATCTCGCCTTGTTGTACAACAAAAAAGGTATGCGAAAAGAAATGAAACAAACTGTGCAAACGGGGCTACAAATATTCCCAGAAAACCAACGTTTGCAGAGTATTGTAAACCTTTAGTTTTGCTCAATATGAAATACTACATCATTGCCGGTGAGGCTTCTGGAGATTTACACGGTTCTAATTTAATTAGAGAGATTTTAATTAAAGATAAAGACGCAAACGTGCGTTGCTGGGGAGGAGAATTAATGCAAGAAGCAGGGGCCACTGTGGTAAAACACTACAGAGATTTGGCATTTATGGGTTTTGCAGAAGTGCTGATGAATTTGAGCACAATTCTGGGAAATATTAAGTTTTGCAAGAATGATATTGCAGCCTACGCCCCGGATGTTTTGGTATTGATTGATTACCCTGGGTTTAACATGCGCATTGCCAAGTGGGCAAAACAACAGGGCATAAAAGTGGTGTATTATATCTCGCCACAAATTTGGGCTTGGAAACAAAATAGGGGGCATGCCCTTAAGCGAGACGTAGATAAAATGCTCGTAATCTTGCCATTTGAAAAAGAGTTTTATCAGAAATTTAACTGGGAAGTAGATTTTGTTGGTCACCCACTGTTAGATGAGGTTGCCAAACGTGGAGAGCCAACTTCGCTACCCGATGTGCCTACAGATAATCCCATCATTGCATTATTGCCGGGTAGCAGAACACAAGAAATAAATAAAATGCTGCCTTTAATGCTAGAGGCGGCAGCAGATTTTAAAGAGTACAATTTTGTAATTGCAGGTGCACCATCGCGCGAAGCCGCTTTTTATAAACCTTTTACCAAAAACAAAAATGTATTTGTGGTGCTGGGCCAAACGTATAATCTTTTGCAGCAATCTACCGCAGCACTGGTAACATCGGGAACTGCAACATTAGAGACGGCATTGTTTGGTGTGCCAGAGGTTGTGTGTTACAAAGGCAGCCCCATTAGCTATCAAATAGCCAAACGCTTGGTAAAAATTAAATACATATCATTGGCCAATTTGGTTATGGATCGGGAGATTGTGAAGGAATTAATTCAAAGTGATTTAACCGTAAAAAACTTGAAACTAGAGCTTAAAAAATTGTTAGAAGGTGCGTATAGAACAGATATGTTAAAGAATTATATTGAATTGAGACAGCGTTTAGGTGGGGTTGGAGCCTCGGCCAATGCAGCAAATATTATTGTAGAAGAAGCAAAAAAATGATGCGCTTTTTAGTTGTAATATTTTTGGTAAAAGCTAGCATTTTAAATGCCATTACGGTTGATGTTCGCTTGTTTTCTACCGCAACATTATCAGAGAGTTTGGTTACAACCCACGGGGCAGATTTCTATTTAATTGCATTATCATCCCAAGGTAATTTAATAGATACGGTTTCAGATTTCGCAATGAACTCAGCTTCCAAAACTTTGCGTGTTGGTTTAAAAAGCGGAAAAGTTAAGGCCAACCAAGGCAATGCCATGTATGGTGAGTTTGACGGCCTTCTACTTGTACCCAAAAACCAGAAAAGTCATTTTATTATTAAAGGCAAGGGGCCGGAAAGAATTTATTCAGGTGCGCTAATTTTTAAAAATAGTAGCAACCAACTACTGGTTGTAAATAGGGTAGATTTAGAAGACTATGTTGGCGGTGTTGTTGAAAGTGAGGGCGGACATGAAACACAGTTTGCCTACTTTAAAGCACAAGCCGTGTTAGCACGTACTTGGGTGCTTAAAAATTGGAATAAACACAGCAAAGAAGGGTACAATGTACGCGATGATGTGAGCTCTCAGGCGTATTACAGCAAGGCGTATTTACAAAACAGTGAATCAATTAAAAAAGCTGTTTTAGATACAAAAGACACCATTTTGATAGATAAATACGGTGATCCTATTATGGGAGCATTTCATTCTAACAGTGGTGGAGAAACTACAAATTCAGAAGATGCCTGGAGCGCGAAGATTGATTATTTGCGCTCGGTGCCCGATACATTTAGCTTAAAAATGGACAAGGCCTATTGGGAGAAGGAAATAGACAAACAGAGATTTGTTAATTTTTTTGCCAGTAAGCTTGGGCAAAATGCAAGCAACGATAATTTTAGAAATGCGGTTTTAAGTTACAAACAAGACACCCGTCAAGCGTATTTTGTTTATGCAGATAAAAAACTAAAACTGCGCTATGTGCGCGAAAAGTTTGGGTTGCGCTCTACGTATTTTAGTGTAGTAGATGCTGGTGATAAAGTTGTTTTAAAAGGTAGAGGGTTTGGTCACGGAGTAGGCCTTAGCCAACAAGGCGCCATGCGTATGGCAGATTTAGGGTTTTCATACAAGCAAATTTTAACGCACTACTTTAAGGATGTTAAATACGGGGTGGTTTCCCATTAGCCTTATCGCTTATAAAACCAAATAAGAATTAGCGCGCCTATAAATAGCAAGGCTAGAATAATTAATGCTCTATAAAAGGCGAAGTCTATCAATTCTTTGCTTGTTTCTTTGGCGTTTTCTGTTGATTTCAAAATCAAATCATCTGCAAGAAGAAAAGCAGAATCACGCTGAGATGAAATTTTGTGAAATGCATTTTTTGTTTGCGCATCTACATTTTCCCAAGCTGTTTTATGCTCGTTTTGCACCGATGCTAAAATAAGTTCTCGCTCAAGTGCAATGGTTTTTATTATTTCTTGGCGTTCACTTTCTATTAATTCGGGGATGCTGTTGGTAAACAACATTAAACTATCAAACTGAAAGATTAGAGAGTCAAAAGCAATGTTTTGGAGTTGTGCAGGCGTGTTTTTATAAATCATATACTCACTTTGCCAACGAATTTGTTTCGGCATTAGGTTTGAAAAAACTACAATTCGGTTATTTAAGTCTTGCACATTTTGGTCAAGGTTTTGAGCAACGTTTTTAAGTTTAAACTTTTCTTCTTCAATAAGTTTAGCCATTGCCGGCTTCACATTTTTACGATTAAAGTACAAAGAGTTAATGGGGTTGTTTAATGCAAAAAACCGAATAGCATCACCAAGACTTTGCGCTTTCTGCTCTGGGATCATTTGGCCAGAAATCGCGATAATGTCTTTTCGCAATTTTTTACTTGCCCTTATGGCAATGTTTTGCTCGTCTTTAAAAATTTCTTTACCAGCCCCATCTTTAAAAAAATGGTCCATTTGTATGCAAAGTACGGTTGCATCGCCAAGGGCAACTATCGGGTTTGCAGAAAATATGGCCTGTTGTGCGGCAGGAATAGCATTCATTTTCCAAAACAATGCATTGGCGGCTACGGTATCATTATGGGTTAAAGTCGCTATGCTGTCAGCGGCTTCTTCTACAATGCCGCTAAAGTGGATGTAAAAAGCATCCATATCTACGCGCAAATCTTTTGCGTTAATTTCTGCAAAATGATCGTGCTTTAGCTTATTGCTTTTCTGAGCTTTAATGATAACAGGCCCCATGAGAAGCAGGGCTGCCAATACAAGTGAAAAAGGTGGATTATTGTTGAGAATGCGCATACTCGAAAATAATCATAATACTGAAATGCGCATTCAATCGCTATTATATATGCAGATTGATTTTTTATGAAGATGGTATTCAATCAATTATCAGCCGTGCATTAAAATCATAAGTCTGCCCGATATAAAAACTGCCATTTTTCTGCGATTTTATGATATAGACGTAAAACATGTCCAAAAATAAAAAACCCCAAACATAAAAATGTTCGGGGTTTTCTCTGGGTGAAAGACGGGTGCTGACGAACGCACTGTGTGCGTTGTCTGCATCTAGACATTTTACCTTTTCGGTAAAATCGTCAAGAGTTGAACTAGCGACTGTATTTATTGATAAAATCTAAAAGACGTTTATGAGATAAGTTTTTGATCTTTTTCTCTAAAATCATCGCTTCGCTACGGGAGTTTTTAGAAAGAACAAGAATTTCAATCCAAGGTAAATATGCTTTGGTTGATTTATTCTCGCCCGCGTTGTGCCTTTTTAGCCGTGCATTAAAATCATTAGTCTGACCGATATAAAAACTGCCGTTTTTCTGCGATTTTCTGATATAGACGTAAAACATGTCTAAAAATAAAAAACCCCAAACATAAAAATGTTCGGGGTTTTCTCTGGGTGAAAGACGGGGTTCGAACCCGCGACCTCCTGAACCACAATCAGGCACTCTAACCAGCTGAGCTACAATCACCATTTTAGGGGCGCAAATATAAATTTTAATCTATTCTCTGCAATCAATTTTTTGTAAATAATTCTAATTCCAAAATGTATATTCGCGGCCATGCCAAACAAGACACATTTACTCGGAATTTTACTCTGTGTTGTAGTAGCAGCGGTTTCTTTTGCTGCAAAAGAATATTTGGGTTTTCAAACCACAGAGGTTACAGCATTGTTGATAGGACTTTTACTTGGCAATTTCATTAATCTAGGAGATCAGTTTAACGAGGGAATAACGTTTAGCGAAAAGAAAATCTTGGCTTGGGCCGTGGCGCTTCTAGGTTTGCAAATGTCATTCCGCAGCTTATCTCTTTCACTTTGGTTAATTCCAATTATTTTGGTAATGATTGGTTTGTCTATTTTTCTTGGTAAATATTTGGCTAAAAACATTGGTGTTTCTAACAATTGCGGATTGTTTATTGGCGTTGGAAATGCAATTTGTGGAGCTTCGGCCATTGCTGCAGTTTCTCCATTTTTTAAATCAGAATCTTCGCAAACCGGTGTTTCTATTGGTGTTGTAAACGTGCTAGGTACCGTAGGTATGTTGCTTTTACCTTTGTTATCCGTAGCCTTACATTTTTCTCAGGAGCAAGCAGGAATTTTAATAGGTGGCACATTGCAGGCGGTTGGTCATGCCGTAGGGGGTGGATATGCCTTTGGAGAAGAAGCTGGTCAAATTGCCACCTTAGTAAAGCTAGGTAGGGTGCTTATGCT
Source organism: Bacteroidia bacterium (assembly GCA_030424545.1). Classification (GTDB taxonomy): domain Bacteria; phylum Bacteroidota; class Bacteroidia; order Flavobacteriales; family Schleiferiaceae; genus JAUHWL01. The sequence continues at coordinate 52,261 of JAUHWL010000013.1, read as the reverse complement.
TGCGCCAGTTGTTATTATTACGGCATTAATCATGAGTAAAAAGCAAACCGGCCCAGCAAGTAAAAAGCTGATTCCAGGATTTATGTTGGTATTTATCATCTTGCTTATTCTAGCCAATGTATTTCAACTTCCTACAGAAATTACTTCTCCTGTAAAGACTTTAGATAAATGGTTGCTTACCACGGCCATGGTGGGTATTGGGTTAAAAATAAAAGTGAAAGACCTTATTTCTCAAGGTCCAAAAGCGCTGCTTCTGGGTTCTATTATATTTGTAGTACAGATTTCTGTAGTACTCGGATTCATTTATGGCCAAGAATATTTTACCTAATAAATTACGCATTTTGCATGTTACCAAGTGGTTTCCAAATCGCTACGATGTGCAAAATGGGATTTTTGTACAGAAACATATTTCATGTACAAGTAATTTTGCTGAGGTAAAAATTTTGGCTTGGTTACCCAGCAGTGGCAAAACAGAAATTGTAGAGTCTATTGAAAATAATTTGCCCATAACGAGGCATTACTTTAAACGGAAAACAGCTATTTCGTATAAAAGAAGTGCGTTTAGAGAATACATACGCGGCCATTACAACAATAAAAATTTACCCGATGTAGTGCATTTGCACGTCTTTTCGCCCGATTTACTTTTGGTGGTAAATTGGGCAAAAAAGCGAAAAATTCCAGTGGTAATTTCAGAGCATTGGAGCGGCTACATGCGCGGAATTTTTAATGAATTACCGTTTTGGAAAAAGTGGGCCTACAAAAAGTTAGGTGCAGTACAGCAAATTTTACCTGTTTCTCAATTTTTAGAAAAACACATGAAAACCAGCGGCATTGCTGGTCAGTTTACAGTTGTGCCAAATGTTGTAGCAGAAAACCCACATCGCCCTAAAAAGCTAGAAAAGTTTACGTTTTTGGTAGTGGCTGATTTTATTGACGAAGTAAAAAACATCAGTGGCATTATTACGGCTTTCAGTGAATTTGTGGCCGTGAATGATGATTGCCAATTGCATTTGATTGGTGGTGGACCTGATGAAAAAAGAATTGAAATAGCGGTGCAAAACTCTGGCGTAGCCAATAAAATAAATTGGTTTGGCCGACAGAAAAACGACTACGTTTTGCAGCACTTACCAAGTTGCCATGTGTTGATATGCAACAGTCGTATAGAAAGCTTTGGCGTGGTGGTTTTAGAAGCCCATGCAGCCGGAATCCCGGTGATTTCCACCCTTTGTGGTGGCCCAAATGAATGGCTTGAAAAAGACGATTTCCCGATTGAAGTTGATAACCAAAAAGAATTGGTGGAGGCCATGAACGCTGCTTTTGCCGCCAAAAATGAAACGGTAACGTTTGAAATGTGGAAAGCTTGTTTGCCGGAAGCTGTTGGGGAAAAGTTAAGGGAGGTATATTTTAAACTATTATCTAAACAAATGAATTGATCCATTCATTTGTTTTTGTTCGTCATTGGTGCCTACATAATTAATGATATAGAAATACACACCTTCGGCTACATTGGTTCCGTTAAATGTACCATCCCAATAAAAATCAATTTCTTCGCTTTTAAAAACTTTCGTTCCCCATCTAGAATATACCTCAATTTTCAAAGATTGTATGTTAGCAGCTGTTATGCGAAACTCATCATTTACCAAATCGCCATTGGGCGAAAAGGTATTTGGTATTTCTATTTCTGGAGGATTTGTGCAATTGATTAGCGAAAAATCATCTACATAATAATCGAAAAAATCTAAGGGAACATTTGGGTTATCATCTACAATTGTTAAATCTTCAAACTTGTTAAATTGGCCAACCAACATGTACTTTTCTGTGCCGTTGGCCACAAATTCTGTAGTTATCTCTGTCCACTCATCATAGGTTAAGGGTTGCCCAGGAGGGGTTTCAAATTGTGGTTTTTCTGTAATTCTGCCTCCAAGTTGATTGTAATAAGTAGATGTAAATAAAACGCCAAGTCTATCGTAGGCGTACCTAGAATAATTTGTGTGTTTTACCCAAAAAGACAAACAATATTTATGACCTGCTTTTAAGGGCTCGTCTAGCGTATAACAAATAGTTTCGTAATTATAAACGGTAATAGAATCGTACCAAGCTAAGTTTATATGTACATATCTGCTTCCTGACTTTGCATAGGAAGAACCGAAATAATTAGAAGGAACATCTACAGCCCAAAATGAAGCACATGAATCCAGTAAATCTGCAGTTGCACTTGCGTTGTGCCAACCTTTGGCTAAAGACACCTGACCTACTTGATTGGGGCAAGAATCCGTTACTTCGAAACTACCATTTTTAATCAAGTTGATTTGAGCATACAAAACATTAAACGTTGAAAAAACGAGCGTAAAGAATACTAAATGTTTGATGCTTTTCATGAGATTCAACTAATTCATGAATTTGCAATATAATTTATAAATATAAATACGCTGTGGGTTAAAACGCCAGCAATTCCTCCAACTTTTCTGCAAAACGTTGCACGGGCAAAAAGCCTTTTTCTAGTGTTGCAGCAAACGGTACGGGGGTATCTAAACTTCCTACACGCATTACAGGCGCATCTAAATTCTTAAAACAGTTTTCTGTAATTAATGCCGAAATATCGCTGGCGATACCACCAAAAAGGCAATCTTCTTGCAAGATAATGGCACGCCCTGTTTTGTTTACAGAGTTTATAATTGCTTCTGTATCTAAAGGTACAAGTGTGCGTAAATCAATTAAATCGGCATTTATGTTATTTTTCTTAACATAATCTAACGCCCAATGTACGCCTTGTCCGTAGCTAACAATTGTAACATCATCGCCCTCTGTAATAAGTGAGGCTTTGCCAAAAGGCAATGTGTAATAATCGTCTGGTACATCTTGCGAAATAGAGCGATACAAATTTTTATGCTCGAAAAACAACACCGGATTTGGATCTTCAATAGCTGTATTTAGTAGTCCTTTGGCATCGGCCGGAAAAGCAGGGTATGCAACTTTTAAACCGGGGGTATGCGTAAACCAGGCTTCGTTACTTTGGCTATGAAACGGCCCTGCGGCAACGCCAGCGCCTGTTGGCATGCGTACTACCACATCGGCATTTTGGCCCCAGCGGTAATGTATTTTGGCCAGATTATTTACAATTTGGGTAAAACCTTCGGTTACAAAATCGGCAAATTGCATTTCTACCATGGCTTTATGCCCGTTTATAGAAAGCCCCAATGCGGCACCCAAAATAGCACTTTCACACAAGGGTGTGTTGCGAACGCGATCTCGGCCAAAGGCCTCTACAAACCCTTCGGTTACTTTAAATACACCACCGTAATCGCCAATATCTTGCCCCATTAAAATCAGGTTCGGATGTTTTACCATGCTTTGTCCAAGTGCATCGCTAATGGCATCAATTAGGCGTTTGTTAGTAACGTTTGCGTTTTCGGGTTTTATTTCTTCAAAATCAAAAGGAGCGTAAACATCATTTAATTCGGTTTCTAAATCAAACGCAATATTGGGCTCGGCATCAGATTCGGTAATCGCATCAACTATTTCTTGTTTTAATTCCTTCTTTAATTCGTCTATAAAATCTTGGGCAATTACTTTTTCATTCAATAAAAAGTGCTCAAAATTTATAACGGGGTCTTTCTTTTCCCAAAGCTCTATTAATCCTTCTGGGTAATATTTTGTTCCCGAGGCTTCTTCGTGGCCGCGTATTCTAAAGGTTACGCATTCTAATAAAATGGGCCTAGGATTGGTTCGAATGCTTTCGGCCAATGCTTTTGTTTTAGTGTATACTTCAAGGATGTTGTTACCATCTACCTTGTGTGCTTCTATGCCGTAGCCAGGGCCTTTATCAACAAAGTTTTCGAAATTGTATTGTTCTTCTTTTGGCGTAGATAGTCCCCAGTAATTGTTTTCTACAACAAAAATTACGGGCAATCCCCACACTGAGGCTACGTTTAGCGCTTCATGAAAATCGCCTTCGCTGGCGCCACCATCGCCTGTAAAAACTACAGTCGCTTTGCCATTTTGCTTTAGCTTGTTGGCTAATGCAATGCCATCTGCTACGCCAAGTTGTTGGCCCAAATGAGATATCATACCAACAATGTTGTGTTCTTTGGTGCCAAAGTGAAAGCTTCTGTCTCGGCCTTTTGTGTAGCCATTTGCTTTGCCCTGAAACTGAGAAAATAGTTTGTTTAAAGGCACGTTTCTAGCCGTAAATACACCAAGATTTCGGTGCATGGTTAGCATGTATTCTTCTGGTTCTAAGGCCAATGTGGTGCCTACGCTAACGCCTTCTTGCCCCATACCAGAAAACCATTTAGAGATTTTTCCTTGACGCAATAAAATCAGCATTTTATCTTCTATTAGGCGAGGTTTAATAATGCCTTTGTATATGGATTTTAATTCTTCATCGCTCAAATTAGAGCGGTCAAAATTTATATTTAATTCTGTCATTTTTGTTGTTAAATAGCCCGTAAAAGTAAAGAATAGAACTACCTATTACTAACAAATTTTACTTTGCTAAAACAGTTAGAAAGTTACCTTTGATTTTTAGTTTAAAGAACAATATTATGGCAATAAAAAGCATCCCACAGTTAGATTTAAGCGATTTTAAATCTGGCGATGCAGTAAGAAAAGGCAAGTTTGTGCGTGAACTTGGTAAGGCATATGAAGAAATTGGTTTTGTGGCTATAAAAAATCACGGGTTAGATGATACAACCACGTCCGAATTATATGAGCAAGTAGAGGCTTTTTTCAACCTACCAAAAAGCGTTAAAGAAAGGTATGAAATAGAAGGATTAGCAGGACAAAGAGGATTTACCAGTTTTGGTAAAGAGCATGCAAAAAACCACAATGCGGGAGATTTAAAAGAGTTTTGGCAATTTGGGCAATGCGTAAAAAATAATGAGCCCTTAAATGAACTTTACCCAAAAAATGTTTCCGTAAAAGAGTTGCCTAGTTTTAACCCAATATCTATGCGGGTTTATAAATCTTTAGAAGATGCAGGTAAAATAATGCTACAGGCCATTGCGCTACATTTATCGTTAGATGAATTTTATTTTGATGATAAAATTGAAAATGGAAATTCTATTTTAAGAGCGATTTACTATCCGCCAATTACCCACGAGCCGGGCGATGCTGTGCGCAGTGCAGAACATGAAGACATCAATTTAATTACCCTACTTATGGGTGCTTCGGCCGAAGGGCTTCAAGTTTTAAACAGAAGTAATGAATGGATTAACGTAACTGCGCTACCAGGATATATAGTGGTAAACGTGGGCGATATGTTGCAGCGATTAACAAACGGAAAGTTAAAAAGTACTACACACCGTGTGGTAAACCCGCCAAAAAGCAAGTGGAGTACACCACGCTTTTCTATTCCGTTTTTCTTGCACCCAATAGCTCAAATGGATTTAAGCTGCCTGGAAAATTGCATTACCGAAGAAAACCCCAAACAATTTGAAGATATTACTGCAGGCGAGTATTTAGATGAAAGATTGGCAGAAATTGGTTTAAAAAAATAAACCATGCGCATAGATATAATTACTGTTTTGCCTGAGTTACTAGCAGGGCCTTTTAGCGCGTCTATTTTAAAAAGAGCGAAAGATAAAGGCATTGCAGAAGTGCATTTGCACAACTTAAAGCATTATGGTTTAAACAAACACAATCAGGTTGATGATTATCAATTTGGCGGTGGTGCAGGCATGGTAATGATGATTGAACCGATTTTAAATTGCATAAATAAACTTAAGAGTGAGCGCAGGTATGACGAGATAATTTACACATCTCCAGATGGCGAAACGTTTGATCAAGGTCATGCCAACCACCTTTCGCTTAAAGAAAACCTGATTATTATTTGTGGCCATTACAAAGGCATAGACCAACGCTTACGAGACTATGTTGTAACCAAAGAATATTCTATTGGCGATTATGTTTTAAGCGGTGGCGAGCTTGCCGCAGCGGTGATAAGCGATGCAATTATTAGACTGATACCAGGTGTTTTAAATGACGAAACATCTGCGCTAACCGATAGTTTTCAAGACGGCTTACTGGCACCGCCAGTGTACACAAGGCCCGCAGATTTTAACGGATGGAAAGTTCCGGAAGTACTGTTAAGTGGAAATTTTGCAAAAATTGAGGAGTGGCGAATGGAGCAATCTTTAAAGAGAACAGCCGAGAGAAGACCTGATTTATTAGACGAAGAATGAAAATTGAAAGTCTGCAAAATGCGCGCGTTAAAAAGATTTTAAACCTTCAACAAAAATCTAAACTTAGAAAGCAAGAAGGGCTATTTGTTATAGAAGGTAAAAGAGAAGTAGAACGTGCCATTTTATCGGGTTATGATGCTGTTGAGCTTTGGGTTACAGCCCAGCAGCAATTGCCAAATTTAAACCACAATGCAGAGGTGGTGTATTGCTCCACAAACGTCTTTAACAAAATTGTTTACAGAGATGGAGCATCGCAAATTTGTGGTGTTTTTAAAAGCAAAAATATTTCGCTAGAAACTACTGTATTGCCCAAAAATGCACTTGTTATAGTTTTAGAAAACATAGAAAAACCAGGCAATATTGGCGCAGTATTAAGAACCTGCAATGCCTTAGGTGCCGATGCTGTTTTGCTTGCAGATTGCCCATCGGATTTGTATAACCCAAATTTGATAAGAAATAGTTTGGGCGGGTTTTTCAACCTGCAGATTGTTGAAAATTCTAGTGCAGAAATCATTTCGTTTTTAAAGGAAAAAGAATTTCAAATCATTACTACGCATTTAAAAGCATCTACCAATTATCTAAACATTGATTATACAAAACCCAGCGCGTTGGTTTTTGGGTCTGAGGCAAAAGGTGTTTCAGAGCAATGGGTAAAAAGTACTAGTAAAAATGTAATTATCGAGATGAATGGGGTAGTAGATTCACTAAATATTTCGGTTGCAGCAGCCATTATTTTAGCAGAAGCAGTTAGACAGCGATATTAATCTAAAGAAAAGCCCCGAATAAATCCGGGGCCTCACACCAAACCAATAAACCTAAGCTACCCAAAAAGGTATAAGCAAATATCTAAAAAATTAAGATACAATCAACGTGGTTATCAGAGTTTTACTAATATTTGGGAGAGTTTTAACAAACCCCTTTTTGAGCTTAAAAACAAGGTTTTTTTCGTATTAAAATAAAAATTTGTTGCCCCTTGGTTTTATAATTATTATTTGTTGAAAGTATATTCTTACGACACAAAGTATAAAGACTTAGTGAAATAATCTTTTAATGGATAAAACCTAGTACCAAGGATGATTCACTTTTTAAAAATGCTACTATTTTATCTTTTTGTTCTTCATTCAATTTTATTCCCGACTGGTTAAGTTCATCAAATATGGAATGTAATTTATTTCCTGTGTTTATAGCAGAGATTATTAGCGCTACTAGAGGAGATACATCAATAAAATAAATTTTGCCTGTGTTTTTTTCTCGGTAGGCAACACAAAAATGTTGTCCGGCTTTTTCTTTTAGAAGTTGGTTGGGTTTAACTTTATAAACAGGGTAGGTAAAATCTAGCAATCGGCTTTCTGGGTTTAGCACCAAGATATCATGCAACCAATCGCCACTTTTTTTTGCCTTAGGCAGTGCTAAATCTGCCATCATGTACATTTCCATTTCTGTCCACTCAAATAGCATAAGTTCTTCTATAAAAGGAAATTCACTTTTGAGGTTTAGAACATCATGTTCTTTAAAATAGGTTAATATTTCGCCTGTCATTTTATATACCTGCGGTTCTTTGCAGGCGTGGGTAGAGAAGAACGCAAAACATAATTGGTAAAACTTTTCATCGCCAATAAGCGATTTTGTAAGCGGGTAGGCGCTTGATAAAGAGTCTTTAATCACGTTAAAAACAAGGCGTCTATAATGAGGGAGCCTTTCTAGTTTGGCGCCAACAATGGGTTTTATTAATTGCCCTGTTTGGCAATAATGTCCCAATTGCTCTTGAATATCTTTTGTTTCTTTAGATAGCTGCATGTTTCAAATTCCAGTTTTTTGCACAGATGTTTTCTAAAGCGTTTATTTCTTTTTGCAGAGTATTTAATTGTGGGATATTAAAATCTCTCTCCAACAAAACGGGCACAGGATCTAAGTGTTTAATCGCAAAATCAAACAATTCAAATACAGGATCTATAATATCTTGGCCGTGTGTATCTATAATTAAATCGTCTTCTATTTTTTCATGGCCCGCCATGTGGATGTATTTTACGCGGTTTAAAGGCAGGTTTTTTATAAACTCTTTGGCATTATATTGCTGATTGAATGCGTTTACGTAAACGTTGTTAACATCTAAAAGTAAGTTGCAATTAGCTTGATTTACAATTTCAGAAATAAAGGTGGCCTCATCAATTTCTGCGGCAACGGGCGTGTAGTAAGAAACATTTTCTAGCGCAATTTTCCGCTCTAAAAAATCTTGCACAATCGTAATTCTTTCTACAATATGTTTAATGGCATCTTGCCGAAAAGGTATGGGGAGCAAATCATACAAATGCGCATTTTTTGCTTTGCTGTAGCTTAAATGCTCAGAATAAATGTGAACGTTATTTTGATCTAAGAATAATTTTAAATCTTTTAAAAAGGCAAAATCTAGTTTGTCTGGACTGCCAATAGAAAGCGATAATCCATGACAAATTACGGGATATTGCAGCACAATCTTATCTAAAGTTTTTTTCCAATATCCGCCAATGTTCATCCAATTTTCTGGTGCTAGCTCAACAAAGCTGGGTTTAAAACCATTGGTCGTTAATAGATCTTCAGAAAGGTCTCTTCTAAATCCTAAACCAACTTTGCCGTTTAAATCAATCATTTAAATAGGGTAAAAAAAGGACCGATTTGCTCGGCCCTTCTATGTGAATTACATTCCGCATTTGCCTTCACCACATTTGTGTTCTTCGGCTTTACTTTCGCTTTTAGCTTCTTTTTTTGGTGCAGCCTCTCCGCATTTGTGCTCTTTCGATTTGCTTTCAGATTTTGTTTCTAATTTCTTTTCGCCTTCGCCACATTTGCCTTCGCCACACTTGTGTTCTTCAGCTTTATTTTCGCTTTTTGTTTCCGTTTTTTTCTTACTCCCTTTGCCTTCTTCTTTCTTTTCGCCACATTTTAACTCAATAGCATTGTCAATAATGCGTTCGCTAGCCAAAAGAGTTGCTCTTATTTCTCCGCCAGATCCTAGGTTTTCTGCGCGTACTAAATCTTCTGCTTGAACTTGCAATGCACCAAGACTAATGATTGATCCCGCTAAAAGAGAACCTTTTAAGATAATTTTCGATTTGTTTTCCATTTGTATTTGTTTTTAAATTAATCGTTAGCAGAGAATAATTCTTACCCTCTTTTTTATGAATTGATTTCTTTTTTTAATGCATTTGCTATTCTTTCTTTACAACAATCTTCCATCTTTTCATTGCTGCTTTCAAAAGATAACTTTTTAATTTGTTTATCCATCCATTTATTTTGGATGTTAAAACGCGTACAATTTTTGCATATAATTAAATGTATTCTGATGCGCAATTTTTGTAGTGACGTTAATTTTACATCATCACTTTCTATCAAGTGTCTCGTGGCTTTTTCGCACGGGTAAATTATTTTATGAATCATGTTCATATCTGATCGAACCAGTTTTTATTTAGGCAATTTCTCAAGTTTAATTTGGCCCTGTGAATAATCACCCAGAAGTTTGACGGGCTAATATTTAGTGCCTTACATATCGCTTCGCTCTCTTCAAAATCTATGTATTTAAGTTGAAAGGCAGCTAGCGATTTTCCTTTTAGGTTAGAAACACATTTTTTAAATATTTCCTTAAACTCCACCGATTCTAGCTGCGAAGAAGCATCGATGCGCCAATCTGTGCCAACATGGTCTAAATCCCACGCGCCATCTTGGCTAAAAAAGGAAATGGGCGTTTCTTTTCTCCCGCTAATTTCGGGGTCTTTTACTAGCGTTTTTCGATAATGATCTATCACTTTATTTTTTAAAATAGATATCAGCCAAGTTTTTTCAGTTGCCCGGCCTTGGTAATTTTCTCGTGCTTTATAGGCACTTAAAAATGTTTCCTGAACTAAATCTTCTGCTACTTCTTTCTCGCTTACCCGTGTTTTTGCGTAGTTATATAAATAGTCAGCATAATTATCAATCCATTTATTTGGGTTTAGACTATGCATTTGTGTTTTTAATTTTTTATGTTGTGGAAAGTATAAAATTTGCAAGCACAACAGATTTTTTATTGTTTTAATAAAAAAATAGAAAAATATGGTTAAGAGAGTTCTTAAAATTTTTGCACTTATTTTGGTATTTGTATTAATTTCAATGCAGTTTATTTCTATAGATAGAACTAATCCCCCCGTTGATGAGAGTATCGATTTTTTGTCTAATTACACCCTTTCATCCTCAACGAGTAGTTTATTAAAAAAGGCTTGCTATGATTGCCATTCGTATGAAACTGTATATCCATGGTATAGTCATGTTGCGCCCGTTTCATTCTTTTTAGAAGACCATATAAAGCATGGTAGGGGAGAACTAAACTTTAGTGAGTTTGATTCATACTCCTTAAAAAAGAAAGACCATAAGCTAGAAGAAGTAATAGAGGCTTTAGAAGAAGGATGGATGCCACTAAACAATTACGTTTGGCTGCACAGCGAAGCCGACTTGACTTTGGAACAAAGACGCGCCATGGCCAAAGAATTTGAAGAAATTAGGTTGACTTTAAAGCGTTAAGCTAGCTTAGTTTTTGGGCAATATATTTAGCTGTTGCCGATTCTTTGCAATGAATTAAATCCTCTGGTAAACCTTCAAAAACAAGTTGTCCGCCATGTTTACCTCCGCCAGGGCCTAAGTCAATAATCCAATCGGCACATTTAATTACGTCTGGATTATGCTCTATTACAACTATGCTGTGACCTCTTTTTATCAAAGCATTAAAGCTTGTAAGGAGTTTGTTAATGTCATCAAAATGCAAACCGGTTGTGGGTTCATCAAAAATAAAAAGCGTGTGATTATCTTTATTTCCGGCTGCTAAAAACGAGGCAAGTTTTACGCGCTGTGCCTCGCCACCGCTTAAAGTACTGCTACTTTGGCCTAAATGAACGTATCCTAAACCAACATCTTGTAAAGGTTTAATTTTGGTTGCAATTTTCGATAATTTATTTTCTTCAAAAAAAGTAATGGCATTGTTTACCGTTAGTTCTAGAATGTTGTAAATGTTTTTACCATTTACTTCAACCTCTAAAACTTCGTCTTTAAAGCGTTTGCCATTGCAGGTTTCGCACAGCAAATGCACATCTGCCATAAACTGCATTTCAATAACAACTTCGCCTTCTCCTTTGCAAGTATCGCATCGCCCGCCATCTGTATTAAACGAAAAATGCTTGGGTTTATACCCTCTAATTTTTGCTAATTTCTGGTTGGCAAATAATGTTCTTATTTCATCAAATGCCTTTAAATAGGTAACAGGGTTGCTTCTAGAAGATTTACCAATGGGGTTCTGATCTACAAACTCTATGTGAGAAATTAAATCTACTGCGCCATTAATTGCAGAAAACTTGCCAGGTGCTTCTACGTAACCATCTAATTTCTTTTTAATAACAGGGTATAAAATCTTTTTAATTAACGTGCTTTTACCGCTACCACTTACGCCTGTAACCACAGTAAAGGTGTGCAACGGAAATTTCACATCAATATCTTTAAGGTTATGTTGCCTTGCACCATTTATATGAACAAACTTCTTTGCTGGCCTGCGCTTTTTTGGAATTTCAATAGATTTTTGGCCGTTTAGGTAAGCGCCCGTTAAGCTAGCAGGAGTGTTTACAATTTCGTTATAATCGCCAAGGGCAACAATATTACCGCCATTGCTACCAGCACCGGGGCCAATATCAACCAGAAAATCGGCCTCTTGCATAAATTCTTCGTCATGCTCCACAACAATTACCGTGTTGCCTAAATCGCGCAACTCTTTAATTACTTGAATTAAATTTTCGGTGTCTTTGGGATGCAATCCAATGCTGGGCTCATCTAAAATATACATAGAGCCAACCAAAGCGCTACCCAAAGAAGTTGCCAAATTTATGCGCTGAGATTCCCCGCCAGAAAGTGTGTTAGAAACCCTGTTTAAGGTTAAATAGCCCAAACCAACTTTATCTAAATAGGCCAATCTGTTGTTTATTTCTATCAACAATCTTTTAGAAACCTTAACCTGATAAGGGTCTAATTTTAAATTTTTGAAGAAAGGAATCAATTCATCAATAGGCATTTCTACCAAATCAGAAATAGATTTTTCGGCAATTTTTACGTAGTTGGTTTCTTTGCGTAAACGCTTGCCTTGGCACACATTACAGGTGGTTTTTCCGCGGTAGCGAGAGAGCATTACGCGGTATTGAATTTTATAAGACTTAGATTCTACGTATTGAAAGAACTCATTTAAGCCTTTAAAATAACTGTTGCCTTCCCAAATTAATTGTTGCTCTTCTTTGGTAAGTTTATAATATGGGCGATGAATTGGGAAATCGAATTTATGGGCATTCTTTACCAATTCGTTTTTCCATTCGCTCATTTTTTCTCCGCGCCACGCCACAACACATTCTTCAAAAACGCTTAACGATTGGTCTGGAATTACCAAATCTTCATCAATACCTATAATATTGCCAAAACCTTCGCAGCGTGGGCAAGCACCATAAGGGTTGTTAAAACTAAAAAAGTGGATATTGGGTTCTTCAAACGAAATTCCGTCCGCCTCAAAAAGATTAGAAAACTCTATTTCAGAAAAGTCATCGGCCCAAACAATTTTGCACGTGCCTCGCCCTTCGTAAAAAGATATCTGTATAGAATCTGCCAAGCGGTTGTCGTTGTCTTCATCGGTGTGTTTAACAACGGCTCTATCAATTACCAATAGAAGCTCGTTTATAGCAGGAAGGTTTTTCTTCTTTAAAAATTCAGAAATTTCTACAACTTCATTTTTATGCAAAAGTCTAGAAAACCCTTGTTGGTGAAGTAAACTTAGAATGCTTGTTGTATCTCGCTCGCCTTCTTCAATAGGTGACGTAATGTAGAATCTGCGGCCTTCTTTTTCTTCGCTAATTTTTTTAAGTACATCGGCTACTTGGTGCCTTTTAACTTCTAAGCCAGAAATGGGCGAGTATGTTTTACCAACGCGTGCAAAAAGCACTTTTAAATAATCGTAAATCTCGGTAGTTGTACCTACAGTAGATCTTGGGTTTCTAGAGATTACTTTTTGCTCTATAGCTACAGCAGGAGGTATGCCTTTAATATGGTCAACATCAGGTTTGTTTAAACGGCCTAAAAACTGACGAGCATAAGATGATAAAGACTCTACGTACCTTCTTTGACCTTCGGCAAATAGGGTATCAAAAGCTAAAGAGGATTTGCCACTGCCAGAAACACCAGTAAAAACAATTAATTTTCTACGAGGTAGATTTAAACTAACATTATTTAAGTTATGAACCCGTGCCCCTTTTATTTCAATCATTTTACTGATTGAAATAGGATTAAGTTGTTTCGTTTCTGACTGCATGAATAAGTAAAAGGCCGCAAATTTAAGCTAATGGTATCTACATAAAAAGCTCAATAAGGTGGTTAAAATGTATGGTTTAAAGTCTTAATTAAATGCAACCAATTGTTTCAATTTGGTAACATTTTTCTTGTTTATATAAATATTCGTTTATATTTGGCTTATTCTTAGTTAATTAAAAATTAAAATTTTCTCGCCTATTGTAACATTTATACCCAACTAAACACAAGTTTAATTTAAATTCAAGGGTATGGATATGTTACAACTCCCAGATAGCAAGTTGGTATCAATGTACATGAAAGGCAATGAAGCGTGCCTTGGAGTATTAATCAATCGGCATCAAGCAAAAATTTACAATTATATTATTGTTCGTATTAGAGACGAAGATTTGGCCAATGACGTTTTTCAAGATGCGTTTTTAAAAATTATCCAAACCTTAAAAAAAGGAAAGTATAATGAGGAGGGTAAGTTTTTACCTTGGGTTTTACGCATAGCTCACAATTTGGTTATCGATCATTTTAGGCGACTTAAAAGAATGCCAACTATATCTCCAACAGCAGAGTTTGATATTTTTGATGTGATTAAAGACGAATCTCCTTCGGTTGAAAGTTCTTTAATATGGGATCAAATAGAGGGAGATTTGAAAAAATTAATAGACTTTTTACCGGATGAACAACGCGAAGTTTTAAAATTGAGACATTATAGCAGAATGAGTTTTAAAGAAATTGCAGAACAGACGGATGTTAGTATTAACACGGCATTAGGCCGTATGCGGTATGCACTTATAAATCTTAGAAAACTTATTGAGCAACATAATATTGTTTTAACGCAGTAGAAGGGTAAAAAAATAATTTATCAGCGCCCCACACAATATAGATTTGTGTGGGGCGTTTTCTTTGCATGTTCAATAATTAATATGGCCTATGCGCAACATTACATCATCAGAAAAGGATAAAGCCCCCCTAAGAAATGCACCTAAAAAGTGTATAAAATTTATTTTAGACTACAGTAAAAGTTATCATGTTGTTGAAGTTTCTAAAAACAAAATTGGGCTTCATCTCAATTAATTAAAAAGCCCCGTATCATTGACACGGGGCTTTTTATTTTTACATCTATTCTTCAATTAATTCGCTACTTCGCTCATGAATTTTAAACGAACAAGTCTAATTTCTTCTTCTGAATAATCTTGTCCAAATTCTTTAATAGCCTCTTCTAGCGTACCTTCTTCGGCATCATCCATAAAAAAGTCAAAGACCTCTTCAATAGAGTCTTCATCTAAAATAGAATCTAAGTAGTAGTCTATGTTTATGCGCGTTCCAGAATAAACAATCATTTCCATTTCTTTCAAAAGTTCTTCCATGGTAAGCCCTTTTGCTTTAGCAATATCTTCTAATTGTAATTTCTTATCGGTGCTGGTAATGATGTAAACTTTTAAAGCGCTTTTGTTGGCCACTGTTTTTACAACCAAATCCATGGGTCGCACAATATTTTTTTCTTCTACATGCTTAGATATGGCGGCTACAATATCTTTCCCAAACTTCTTGGCTTTTCCCTCTCCAACGCCACTTATGTTTTTAAGCTCGTCTATAGAACAGGGGTAATACGTGCTCATTTCGTTTAAGCTCGTTTCCTGAAAAACAGCATAAGGCGGTACTCCTTTGGCTTTTGCAACTCTTCTCGTAATTTCTTTTAAGGTGTTGTAAAGTTCCTTGTCTAAAGTTCCACCAGTTTGTTTGTTGTCATCACTCGTGTCTGTATCTATGGTATTGTAATCTGTGTTTTCAGGAATGATTATACTATATGGGTTTTCTAAAAATTCGGCACCCGATTTAGAAATTTTTAGCAAGCCATAGGTTTCTATTTCTCGCTCAATTATTCCATTTACTACACCCTGGCGAATAACATTGTCCCAGTGTGCTTCAGATTTATCGGCACCTTTTAACCAAGTTGACATGCTCTTGGCAGAATATGTTTTTAACACACTCGTTAAATTACCCAATAATGTATTGATAACTTGTTTGCTTTTAAAACGTTGAGTGCTTTCTTTAATGGTTTGCAATACCAATATTAAATCTTCTTTTGCATCAAATTTGGTTTTCGGATAGCGATGATTATCGCACATTCCATTGCACTGAGATTCATCATATTCTTCGCCAAAATAATGAAGCAAATATTTTCTTCGGCACATACTGGTTTCTGCAAACCCAAGTGATTCTTGTAACAATTGCAAACCAATTTCTTGTTCGGCCACAGGTTTTTTAACTAGAAATTTCTCTAGTTTTTCAATGTCTTTTACACTGTAAAAAGCAATGCAATTTCCTTCACCACCATCGCGGCCAACCCTGCCAGTTTCTTGGTAATAGCTTTCTAAGCTTTTGGGCATATCATGGTGAATAACAAAACGAACGTCTGGCTTGTCTATTCCCATACCAAAAGCAATGGTGGCAACAATTACATCAGTATCTTCCATTAAAAATGCATCTTGATGTTTGATGCGTGTATTGGCATCTAACCCAGCGTGGTAGGGCAGTGCCTTTATGCCGTTTACTTGAAGGCTTTGCGCCAGCTCTTCTACCTTTGCTCTGCTCAAACAGTAAATAATGGCGCTTTTTCCTTTTTGACCAAGAAGTAATTTTATTATTTCTCGTTCAACTTTAATCTTTGGTCTTATCTCATAATATAGGTTGGGCCTGTTAAATGATGATTTAAAAACACGTGCAGAATCCATCCCTAATGTTTTTAAAATATCGTACTGGACTTTTGGCGTTGCCGTTGCGGTTAAACCAATAATTGGTTTTCTACCAATTTTATCAATAGCAGATCTTAAGTTTCTGTACTCGGGCCTAAAGTCATGTCCCCATTCTGAAATACAATGAGCCTCATCTATCGCAAAAAAGGAAATATTCATTTCCCTTAAAAATTCGATATTATCTGCTTTGTTTAAAGATTCTGGGGCTACATATAAAAGCTTAGTAACACCATTTCTTAAATCTTCTTTTACTTGCAATGTTTCTCTTTTGGTTAAAGAAGAGTTTAAAACATGCGCAATACCATGTTCGGTAGAAAAGCCGCGGAGAGCATCTACCTGGTTTTTCATTAAAGCAATTAATGGGGAAATTACGATGGCCACGCCCTCTTGCATTAATGCCGGTAATTGATAACACATGGACTTACCTCCACCTGTTGGCATAATAACAAAAGAGTCTTCTCCGGCTAATAAATTTTTAATGATGTTTTCTTGGTCGCCTTTAAAATTTTCAAAACCAAAAAAATGCTTTAAGGTTTCTGTAAGGCTTAATTGTGTTTTACTCATTTGAGTTTATGTAAAAAATAACAATCCGATTAAAGTACAAAAAAATAGAAGATTGGTTAAAGAAATTAACGCAAGAAAATTGTCAATGTTTTATATGAATTACGCAAATATAATAACGTAGATTTTATCAAATTTGCAGCCGCACAGAATTTTAAACATGAGCAACAAAAAGAGTACAGCTAAAAAAGAACACTTGTCTTTTTTGGATCATTTAGAGGAGTTACGTTGGCATTTAATACGTGCGGTTGCAGCAATTTTTTTGTTCAGCATATTGGCGTTTGTTTATAAAAACATTGTTTTTGATGTAATCATTTTTGGCCCTAAACATCCTGATTTTATTTCTTACCGCGCCATGTGCCAGCTTACCCAAATGTTTGGAGGCTCTTTATTTTGCTTTAACGAAATGCCTTTTGAGTTGATGAACACAAAAATGGCGGGTCAGTTTACCATGCATTTGTGGGTTAGTTTTGTGGCTGGTTTTATTGTTGCTTTTCCCTATGTGTTTTTTGAGATTTGGCGTTTTATAAAACCAGGGTTACACGCCAACGAGCAAAAAAACTCAAGAGGCGTAATTTTTATCACCTCTGTTTTATTTGCTGCTGGTGTTGCATTTGGATATTTTGTAATCTCTCCGTTCTCAATTCAGTTTTTGGCAACGTATAGTGTAAGTACAGATGTAATAAACAGAATAGATTTAAGTTCTTTTATATCAACCATAACTTCTGTTACCTTGGCCAGTGGACTTGTTTTTGAATTGCCTGTTATTGTATATTTTCTTTCTCGTGTAGGCTTGCTTACGCCAGATATTATGAGAAAATACCGAAAGCATTCTATTGTGGTTATTATGATTTTGTCTGCTATTATTACCCCTCCAGACATTACAAGCCAAATATTGGTTACCGTGCCGGTGCTATTCTTATACGAAATTAGCATTCGCGTTTCTAAACGGGTTGAACGAAAAAGAAAAAAGAAAATGGCTGAATTATGAAGTTGAGAGCTGATAATATCATTAAAAAGTATAAATCTAGGTCGGTAGTTAAAGGCGTTAGTTTTGAGGTAAACCAAGGTGAAATTGTGGGCTTATTAGGACCCAATGGTGCCGGAAAAACCACTTCATTTTATATGGTGGTAGGGTTGATAAAACCCAATGGTGGCAAGGTTTTTTTAGATGATGAAGACATTACCAAAGCACCCATGTACAAGCGTGCTCAAAAAGGGATTGGCTACTTGGCGCAAGAAGCTTCTGTGTTTAGAAAATTAAGTGTTGAGGACAATATTTTGGGCATTTTGCAAATGACCAATTTCAGCAAGAAAGAACAGCATGAAAAGCTAGAAACACTTTTAGACGAGTTTAGCTTAAACCACATACGCACAAACCGTGGCGATTTACTTTCTGGTGGCGAGCGTAGAAGAACAGAAATAGCCAGAGCATTGGCTGTAAACCCAAGTTTTATTCTGCTAGACGAACCTTTTGCAGGCGTTGATCCTATTGCCGTGGAAGACATTCAGAGCATTGTTTATAAGCTAAAAGAAAAAAATATTGGCATACTCATTACCGACCATAACGTACAGGAAACACTTGCCATTACTGACCGTACTTATTTAATGTTTGAAGGCTCTATCTTAAAATCGGGCTCTGCAGAAGAATTGGCTGCAGATGAGCAAGTAAGAAAAGTGTATTTGGGACAAAACTTTGAGCTTAGAAGAGCCAAACCAATCAAGCTAAAATCTTAATTAAACCATGTTTTTCGCCAAATAAAACGCTCTATCAAAAAGAGAGATTTTGGCTTTGCGCTCTTCAAAGCGTTGTTTGGCAATTTTATACAAGGCCAAGTCTAACTGGTTTTGTTCGGCAATTTCATCGTAGTATTTCATGGCCAACTCTTTGGCTTCATCGCCCCGGTAGTGTACGTTTTTGTTAAAATGATTAAGCTTAATCCAGCCCAAATCTTGGCCAATACAGAGTAAGCTATCACTAAAATTTTCGGTTAAGCCAACAAAATTCAAGCGCAACAAATTGCTTGTTGCCATTTCTAACGATGCTGATAGATCGCTTTTAAAAGGTGTAATGCCTTTAAACCCACTTAAATGACGAGCCTGCCAATTAAACGCCTGTTTTTGTTGTAAAAAATCTAAAAATGTAGGCACATTTTGCAGCCACTTTTTGTGTTCTGGATTTTTACTGCTTTTTAAGTGAAAGTAGTTAGAAACGGTTCTAGCAATGGGGTCGCGCATAAAAGCAAACACATACGCTTGGCTTGTTGCAATATCAGGATGAAAGGGAAAATGACCGAAAAGCATTTTCTTTTCATCATTCTGAAGAGCAGCGGTTAATTCGGCATGAAATGTTTGAGGTTGATAAAGCTGAACGATTTCGTTTTCGCGATAATTACGTTTTATAATCGTAGTTAAAGTAGTACCCGCAGTTTTTGGGATGTGCAGAAAAATAATCTTCTTTTGCCTCTTCAATTTCATAGCGCAAATAAAATGATTCGTAACCACATTATTAAACCCATTATAATAATAGGTATGCACCGCAGCGGCACAACAATGTTGGCCAATGCGCTAAACCAAGCGGGTATAAATATGGGTGTGGTTAGAGATCATAATGGCGAGGCAATGCATTTTTTAAGCCTAAACCAACAAATGTTGTGGGCAGAAAATGCATCTTGGTTAGACCCCAAAGTTCCCTCAGCACAAAACAATAAAACCATTGCGTACCACGATATTTATGCCGAACATCTTAAATTATTATCGGCCAACCGGCTGCGATTAAGGCTGCTAAATAATATACCTTGGGGGTGGAAAGACCCCAGAAATACCTTTACGCTGGTACATTGGCTTAGCGTTTTTCCGAAGGCAAAAGTTATACATGTGGTAAGAGATGGGCGCGATGTTGCGCTTAGCTTAAATGTTAGAAATAGTGTAGATGGCGAGGTGTATGACCCACGACTAGACGATTTAAATTTTGATTTTAAACTTTGGGAAACTTACGTGCAAGAAGGTTTGCGTTGGGAAGAAAAATTAGGCAAGCAGATTTTGCGCGTGCGTTATGAAGATTTAATAGAATTAAAACCAGTTACGCTGAAACGCGTTGATGCCTTCACCAACAAAAAAGTGAGTAAATTTTTAACCCCTTTTTCGCAAAAAGAAAAAGTATACCCAGACCAACTAAACAAAATAGCTGCCGAAAGTCTTCTTTTTTCTACACTTGGTTACCGTATTAATTAGTTTCATTTTTGCGCATTCTTAAAAATATGGCTGTGCCCAAAGTTTCTGTAATCATCCCCAATTATAATCACGCTAGGTTTTTGCCTATGCGTATAGATAGTGTATTAAATCAAACGTTTACAGATTTTGAATTAATTCTCTTAGACGATTGTTCTACAGACAATTCTAGAGAAATATTGGCAGATTATGCCAAGAAAGATAGCCGTATAAAATTGGCGTTTAACGAGGTAAACTCTGGTAGCACTTTTGCCCAATGGAACAAAGGAGTAGCTTTAGCAAAAGGAGAATACATTTGGTTGGCAGAAAGCGATGATTATTGTGAGCTTAACCTGTTAGAAACGCTTGTTCCGCTGCTTGATAACAACAAAAATGTGGGCATTGCCTTTGCCCAAAGCACAATTGTAGATGAGAACAACAAAACCATAAACAGCTACAACGAAAATTACAAATACATCTATAAATCTGATAGGTGGGAGCATGATTTTATAAATAGCGGTCATGATGAATGTGCCAACTATTTAATTTATAGCAACACCATCCCCAATGCATCTGGGGCGCTAATGCGTAAATCAACCTTTTTAGCCTGTGGTGGCGCAGAAACAGGCTGGCGCCTAAATGGCGATTGGTTTTTCTACGTAAAAATGTTGCTGCGTAGCGATTTAGCCTATGTGGCCAAACACCTCAATTATTTTAGATTTCATACGCAAACGCAACGCCACAAGGCAAACGAAAACCATGTGGTGTATGATGAAATTATTCATACCCTACAATTTATAGAAGAAAATGTTAGCGTAGATCCTGAGAAAATTTCGGGAGCCTATATAGAAGTTGCCAATTGGTGGGGCTCTAGTTTGGCAAGGCAAGATAAATCTTGGTCTTTTTTTAAAGAAAATTGGAGGCTTTATAAATTTTTTAGAGTTAAAAAACCGTGGCTGTTTGTCAAGTTGTTATTTAATATCATACACAATTACTTGGTTATTATTTTAGATTTCTTGCATTTAAGAAAGCCATTAAAAAAATACAGGGCCAAACTTTTTCCCGGTAAATACTTTGAGTATTGATGCCTCTGTTTAGCATAATAGTACCCTTTTACAATGCCCAAAAAACGTTGGCCGAAACGCTTGTTTCTATAAAAAATCAACAAAATACCCAATGGGAATTAATAGCTGTAAACGATGGATCTACAGACAACAGCCTAGCCATATATGAAGAAATAACCCACGATTGGTCAAACGTTACCTTAATTAACCAAGAAAATAAAGGTCTTGGTGTAGCCCGAAATATTGCCGCTAAAAAAGCAAGCGGCACTTGGTTGGTATTTTTAGATGCCGATGATATTTGGAGCAATAACAAACTTGATGTTTTAGAAGGTGCTATAGCCCATCAGCATGATGTAGATTTTATGTACCACGCTATTTTTGAGCGATATGCAAACGGCATTTTAAGAAAAAGAAAGTTGCGCCCCATACAAAATACACGAGGATTTATCTACACCGGAAACCCTTTTGTGCCCAGTGCAATAGCCATTAAAAAAAATGCATTTCTAAAATTTCATGGTTTTGTAGAAGATAGAAACCAAGTAGAAGACTTAGGTTTTTGGTTTACACTCTTAGATGCTAAAATAAATATGAAGGCCATAAACAAACCGCTTACTATTTATCGCATGGGTGAGGGGATTACCGCAAATTTGAACGATCATTTGCAAAAAGTAGAAGTTGCGGCAAAAGAAGCATGCCAAAAAAAGTTAATCTCTGCTGCCGAACGCGATTATTTTTTAACCCACAAAAATTACGAAGCGGCTCGGCAGTTACACAAATTAGGCGATTTTAAGCAAGCAATAGAGTTTTATCAGAAAGGGCATTCTACGCTAAAATCTAAATGTTTAGTTGCGCTTTGCAAGATTAAGTTCCGCGTTTAATAGTCCCACGTAAAATCTTCACCAATTAGCTTGATTAATTCTTTGTGGTCCTCGGCAAAAAAAGATGAATAACGTTGCAATTCTTCTTTTGATAGCGGAGAATAGTTGCCGGTATTCAGTGCTTTTAAATTGGCAGGATAGATGGTATCAACCCCCAAAAATTGATATACCTTGATTAATACTTCTTTTGGATTGGCAAAAAAATCTTCGCTTTTTAAAAACAAAAACTGCTCTTTTTGAAAGATCGAAAACCAATGCGCAATTTGTTTGGCATATAATCCGCGAGAAAAATAAGAGTGTTGGGCATGTTCTGAATTTTGAACCGCAGTTTTCGCCAATTTAAAATCATCGGTATTTGCTAGCCTTTCTTTTTCGGCATCAAGTGCTTTTTCAAACGAATCTAAATGTTCTGTTCCGCGTTTAAATTCCATTTGATATTGAGAAAAAGCGCGCTCTACAGGGTTACGTAAAAGCACAATAAATTTTGCATTTGGCACCAAATCTTTCATCAAATGCGGCACGCCCGGGTGATACAAATAAAAGGGCGTTGATTCTCCAAAATGTACCTTATTCGCATCTTTGGTAATAAAATGCTCTTTGTACCAGTTTAAGCCTTTGTCGTAAAACAAATCAAAATAATGCAATTCTTTGGGTTGGCTTAAAAATAAATTGGGGTGATGTTGTAAATAGCCGTGCAGCGAAGATGTACCCCCTTTTTGCGCGCCAATGATGAAAAAGTTGGGCAATCGTCCTTGTTTTTTAAACCAATGTAATACGCCCATTATTTATTTGTTTTGTTGAGGTTGAACGAAACTCCAGCTCTTACACTTGTAAAATGATACGATTGATTGCCTTGCTGTAAGCGCAAAACCAACGTTGATTTTTCTAGCTTTTTATTTACCTCGGCCCTTAAAACAATGGGATTGTCTAAATCATTATAATAGCCTTTGTAGCCAGTTGCTTGCAATTTAAACGCCCAAGCGTTTTTGGTAAAATCACAACCAACACCCCACATAATGGCATCGTTTTGCAAATAATCTGAGCGGTTTGTTTGGTACACGTAAAATCCGCCCATGGCATAAGGCCGCAAAATCCATTGGTTTTTTAAGGTGTAATCTTTACCAAAGCTTAAATCGAAAAAGTAGCCGGGCGTATCGGTATATCTTGCATCGGCATGCCCCGAGCCAGAAGCCGTTTTAAGGTTGATGCTCAACGCAATATCGGGCCATTTTAGGTGATTGCGCACCAATGGAATATTGGTTCCGATATATACATCTCCCGTAGCAATGCCCTGCGCTTCGTAGGTGCGGGCTACTCTAGAATCGCGCACTACAGAATCTGTTTTAAAATATTCTATAGGCACCCACCAAATGCGTAGTTCAACAGCTTTTTTTATGGGGATGTTTAATTGTAGATATAAATCGGTCGTAAAATCGTGGTATGCCCCATGTACTTCGGGCGCTACCAAAATAGTAAGCTCATCGTTTATTCGGCCATTGTTTAAATCGGGCACGGGCAATGCATTTGGCCCCATGGCACCGGGCTGCAAATTCATGTAATAATACCAGCTTGTTTGGCCATCCCAATTGTGGCGGTTGTTCCACCAATTCATGTCTGATTGCGCAACTCCCGCTATTGAAGTACCAAAAAAGAAGAATAAAACGAGAGAGAATTTATTCATTTATGGGTTCTTGGAGACTTGAAAAAAGCCGTTGTATTCTTCGTTTAAATCTGGAATGCCTTGCACAAACCGATCAAAGATATTTAACTCTTGTGCATATTCGGCACCCGGAAAACCCGTGATATCTTGGTACGTTACCATTCTTTGGTAGGCTTTTAAAAGTTGGTTTGCCGTGGGGTAATAGCTCCAATGCCATTTTTCTTCGCGGTAACCTTTTTTGCGTTCGCTTCCTTTTTTAATGTAGGGTTGAAAGTAACCAAACTTATGTGCATTCGCATCTAGCCACTCGTACGTTTTGGCGCCTGCACCTTGTTCAAAAAACTCGGGTTCTACACTATTTATGTCAATATCGGTTCCCCAATGGTGGCGGCTGGTGCCGGGCATAGATGAGTACAACAGAATTTCTTCGGCCTTTTCTACATCGTCTCCTTTAAATCGTTCCCATTTGTTAGACCAAATTTCTACTTGTCGGTCTTTGTTGCGGGTTCCCGAAACTACCGTTAAGGAGATGCCATCTTTGGCCGCAGCTTTGGCCATTTTTATAAAGGCTTCGTGCGCTTCTTTACGCATGTAAATGGTTTGGTTGCTGTACCGAGAAGAAACGGCAGTAAACCCATCGTGACTTTCTGGGTTAAAGGCCCCCATTAAATCTGTTTTTGTGTATGTTGGTAATGTTTTGGCACTTGATAAGAACATCAAAAGAACCCAAAGAGCGCTAATTTTAAAGACAATTTTCATGGCCTCAAAAAAACAAAAAGCAAAGCAATAAAATAACTTTTAAAGATTTAGTTAAGACATAATATTTAAATAAAACGTGAACTATTTTTTTTTAAATCAATAAGATTGTTGTAATCTTAGGCAACACTAAATTTTATTTAAACACAGCATTTAGTCTCTTTAGTTTGTGATGGGGTTGTCGCAGGTTCTGAAACTGTTTTTATTCAATAAACAACATGAAAAATATTCTTTTATTTATCGCCATAGTGTTTTTTAGCTTAAGCTCAATTGGCCAAACTATTGATAGCGCAAGTATAATAACCCATCAATCGCCACCTAACCATTACATTAAAATAACTTTTACACATCTTGGTTATTCACTTACGGATGTGGAGTGGGGTTATACAGACTACATTCCATATGTTAATTATGTTTTTAAAGAATGTAATGGTGATATTGAGATTACTACTTTCGATACTCTTTTTTGGCATTTAGGAGTTGTATATCCGGGTTTTAGCAATTTTGTTATGAAAGTTTCATTAGATACAAATACCGTTGATACTTTAAATTGTCCAATTAGAAAAAATAGGATTGTAACGGACAGCCTGTTCTTTGGTTCTCCTTTTTCTATTACACAAGAAATCAATTTAAATAAGGAATTGTCAATCTTCCCTAACCCTGCACTTAATGTTTTCACCATGCGTTTAGCAAATGCTGAAGGCCCTGCACACTTTTATCTGTACAATATGCAAGGTCAGGAAATTGTAAACCAAATGGTTTATTTTATTGCAGGCGAAGTGCACATAGATGTGGGCAACCTTCCTTCTGGTGTTTATTTTATTTGCTTAAACTATGAGGGTGTTTTAAGGCGCACAAAACTAGTAATAGAATAAATTGGAGTTTATTTCTATTGATCTTCACGCTCTTCAAAAACAACTTCTAATTTTATTCCATCTACATCTTTAAAGAAAAGCGCATAATAGTTTTCGCCATGCTGCGGATAATATTGGGGCGGATTTATAATGTTAGCTCCTATATTTTTAATTTTTAGATAGAGCTCGTCTACCTCCTGGCAACTTTTTGCTTTAAACGCAATGTGGTGTATAGCACCAGGTTTGCGCCTGTGTACTTCATCATTTTTAAAAGCTTTTCTGGGCGAGTTTATGCCAAAAGCAAAATTGGGGTGTATGTATTCTACAACGTCAAAATCATGCGCTGCAACAGCACCTTTTGATTTTTTAGATAAATCAAACCCGAGTATCGGCATTAACTTGTCGTAAAAAACTTCGGCACGTTTGATGTCTTTCACGGTAATCTGGATATGGTCTATGATGGGTTGCATGGGCATTGTTTTGATCTACATCCTGCAAAAGTTAATTTTTTTTGGCAAGTAAAAAAAGCAGATAAAAAAAGGGTGATAGAAATATACTTTTCCATCACCCTTTGTAAAAAGAATAAATTTTATGTTAGCCAATAATGCTGTTTAACGTAGCACTTGGTCTCATTACATCATTCACCAATTTTTCGTCTGGTTGATAATATCCACCAATGTTTACAGCTTTGCCTTGGGCACTGCTTAATTCAGAAATAATGGCGTTTTCATGGGCTTTTAATGTTTTGGCCAATTCGGTAAAGTCGGCTTGCAACTCAGCATCTTTGGTTTGGTTTGCCAACGCTTCTGCCCAATACATGGCCAAATAGAAGTGGCTACCGCGGTTGTCTAACTCACCTACCTTGCGCGAAGGCGATTTGTCATTCAACAAAAATTTGCTTGTGGCATCGTCTAAACACTCGCCCATAATAACGGCTTTTTTGTTGTTATAGGCATTGCCAATATGTTCTAAAGAAACGGCCAAGGCTAAAAACTCGCCAAGCGAATCCCAACGCAAATGGTTTTCTTTTACCAACTGCTCAACATGTTTTGGTGCCGATCCTCCAGCTCCGGTTTCAAACAAACCACCACCATTCATAAGCGGTACAATGCTTAGCATTTTGGCGCTGGTGCCCACTTCTAAAATGGGGAAAAGATCTGTTAGATAATCGCGCAACACGTTGCCCGAAACCGAGATGGTATCTAGCCCCTTACGCATTCTGCCCAACGAGTATTTGGTTGCTTCGGTGGGGTTCATGATTTGAATATCTAAGCCGGCCGTATCATGCTGTGGCAAATAAGTATTTACTTTTTTAATGATTTCGGCATCGTGGGCACGGTTTTCATCCAACCAGAAAATAGCTGGTGTTTTTGTGGCTTGCGCACGTTTTACAGCAAGTTTAATCCAATCTTGTATGGGTGCATCTTTGGTTTGACAAGCTCTAAAAATATCTCCACGCTCTACGTTTTGCTCCATTAAAACGTTTCCGTTGGCATCTACAACTTTTACTTTGCCGTTTTCATTAAGCTCAAAAGTTTTGTCGTGAGAACCATATTCTTCGGCCTTTTGCGCCATTAAACCAACGTTAGAAACGCTACCCATAGTAACAGGGTCTAGGGCGCCATTTTGTTTGCAATCTTCTATTGTGGCACTATAAATTCCGGCATAGCTGCGGTCTGGAATAATAGCCATTGTATCTTGTTGCTTACCTTCTTTATTCCACATTTGGCCAGAAGTACGAATCATGGCTGGCATAGAAGCATCTATAATTACATCGCTAGGTACGTGTAAATTGGTTATGCCATTGTCTGAATTTACCATGGCCAACGCAGGGCCGTTATTAATGGCAGCATCAATATCAGCCTCTATTTCTTTACGCTCATCGTCTGGCAATTTGCTTATTTGTGCCAATACGTTTCCTAAGCCATTGTTAGGGTCGGCACCAATTTCTTCTAAAAGAGCACCGTGTTTTTTAAATACATCGGCAAAAAAGGCGCGTACAACATGTCCAAAAATAATGGGGTCGCTCACCTTCATCATGGTAGCTTTTAAATGCACAGAAAATAAAACACCTGTATTAAGTGCTTCTTCTCTTTTTTCATTTAAAAACTCAACCAACGCTTTTTTACTTAGTACAGAAGAGTCTATGATTTCTCCTGCAAGCAGCGGAAGGTTTTCTTTTAATATTTCGGTTTGGCCATTGCTATTTTCAAAAACAATGTTCACGTTGGTAGGTGCATCAACCGTTACAGATTGCTCGCTGCCGTAAAAATCGCCTTGGCTCATGCTGGCCACAGAGGTTTTAGAATCGGCACTCCATTTGCCCATAGAATGTGGGTTTTTACGCGCGTATTCTTTTACAGCTTTTGGCGCTCTGCGGTCTGAGTTTCCTTCTCTAAGTACAGGGTTTACGGCACTTCCTTTAATTTTATCGTAGATAGATTTTGCCTTTTTTTCTTCATCTGTAGTAGGCTCGTCTACATAATTGGGGATGGCAAAACCGTGGTCTTGTAATTCTTTAATTGCCGCTTTAAGCTGCGGTACAGATGCACTAATATTTGGCAACTTTATAATGTTGGCTTCTGGTTTTGTGGCCAGCTCGCCAAGTTCGGCCAAAGCATCTGGTATGCGTTGGTCTTCGGTTAAATACGAAGAAAAATTGGCTAAAATTCTACCAGCCAAAGAAATATCTTTAGACTCTATGTTAAGGTTTGCTTTGGCAAGAAATGTACGTACAATAGGTAGAAAAGAATAGGTGGCCAATGCAGGAGCTTCGTCTGTTTTGGTATAAATAATTTTAGATGTTGCCATAAAATAATACTTAAGATTTAATAGAAATTTTGCCCATTTAATGGGCGGCAAAAATAGTGTTTACCAATAATAAAATAGGGGAATTAGGCTAGTCAATTTCCATGTCTAGCGCTTTTCTAAACACCTCTAAAGTAGGATTTACTTTCACCATGGCTAAATAGCGCTCTTCTGCCGTGTAGGGTTTTTTTTCTATCTCTACATGATTAATTTCTGTAAAGACTTTTAGCTTGTAGTTCTGTAATTTTTCCCTTAAAAAGGCCAACATTTCTGTTTGCTCTTGTTGTAGATAACTTTCTTGTGTTTTGTTATCCAACACAAAATGCATTTCTGTGCGATTTTTAAGTTTTGGCTTGTGCAGCGATAAAATTCCGAAGATTGATTTTTTCGACTTAATTCTTTCTAAATATTCTTTCCAAGCATCTTCGTAGGCTTTGTCAGAAAATACCTCAACAGGGCCTGTAATTTCTTCTTCTTCGTCTTTATTGTCGTTGGTGGTTTTTGGATTAACCTGTAATGCAGCGCCAGATTTAATGCTAATACCACTTGTTCCACCTTTTAGCTTTGTGCGCCAATTCGCGTTGGTACTTGGTTTTTTTACGATGTTTTGCTCCGGACTACTCTGAGGTGTATTTGACGGCTCGGCTGGTGATTCGTGCTTTACAGAATGAGCTTCCGGTGCTTTAGTTTCAGGTTTTAAGGGGGCAGAAGCGGGTTCTGAAACAACGTTATTGCGGGTTGCTACGGGCGTGTGAGCAACTGTAATTTTTTGCTCGGCAACTTTATTTTGAGGTTTACTCTCGGCCGCAATTTCTTGAGCTGTGGGTTTTGTTACGTTTTGGCTAAGCTTTTTTTTTTCAAGCAGACTTACCAAATCCATCAGCGCAATTTCTACCAACATTCTTTGGTTGCTAGATGTTTTGTATTGCACATCGCAGGTGTTTAAAATGCGAAGCGCATAAATTAAAAACGCCATGTCGCAAACTTTAGATTGCTCTAAATAGCGCTTTTTTACGCTGGGGCCTACTTCAAGCAACTCTATGGTAACTTGATCTTTGCTTACTAATAAATCTCTAAAATGACCGGCCAAGCCGTTTACTAACTGGATGCCATCAAAACCTTTGTCAAGAATTTCGCTAAACAAAACGAGTAATGCTGATAAGTTTTGTTCTAAGATATATTGAGTTGCCTTAAAGAAATAGTCGTAATCTAAAATATCTAGATTTTTAATAACACTTTCGTATGTAATGTTATTATCAGAAAAAGTTACCAACTTATCAAAAATAGAAAGGGCGTCTCTAAGGGCACCATCAGCTTTTTGGCCAATGATATGAAGACCTTCAGGATCGGCTTTTACATTTTCTTGTTCGGCAACATAAGCCAGGTGGCCGGCAATGTCATCAACCGTTATGCGTTTAAAGTCAAAAATCTGACAACGACTTAATATGGTTGGAATTATTTTGTGCTTTTCTGTGGTTGCCAAAATAAAAATGGCGTGGGCAGGCGGTTCTTCTAGCGTTTTTAAAAAGGCATTAAATGCTTGTTGAGAAAGCATGTGAACCTCATCTATAATATATACTTTGTATTTACCAACTTGTGGAGCAAACCGCACTTGGTCAATTAGGTTTCTAATATCATCTACCGAGTTGTTGCTCGCGGCATCAAGTTCAAAAACATTTAAAGAGAAATCAGAATCTTTTACGTGATCCGATTCGTTTATTTTTTTGGCGAGAATACGTGCGCAGGTGGTTTTACCAACACCACGTGGCCCGCAAAAAAGCAGCGCTTGCGCTAGGTGATTGTTGGCAATGGCACTCTCTAATGTGTTTGTAATATGACTTTGCCCAACAACGCTCTCAAACGATTGTGGACGATATTTTCTAGCTGATACGATAAACTGCTCCATTACCCGCAAATATAGAGTAATGGCCTTTTTTGTTCGTTATTTTTTATCAACAAGCAAGAATTTTAAAACAGATTAAATGTGCCCTTTATTTTTTTTATAGAAACCGAACATTGAAATTAGCAACCCGCTAGAATGATGATTAGAAAGCTGTTTCAAACACCAAAAAATAATGTAATACTAACCGGCTTACCCCGATCTGGTACAACGCTTGCGTGTGTGTTGTTGAATAAAACAGAAAATTGCATTGCGCTAGATGAGCCCATGCAGGTGCATAAACTTTTTAGGCAAAGCAGTACATCTCAGCTCAAGTTGATTAATAGCTTTTTTAAGGAGAACAGAAAATCGTTGCTAAAAAATGGAGTAGCTGTTAGTAAACATGTTGGGGGAGTGGTATCTGATAATCATTTTGAAGCGGCAAAGTCGGGAGAAAATCAATCGAAAAGAGCCAATATAGAAGAGCGCGGATCGGTGCGCTTCAATAAAATATTAGACAAAGATTTTCGGTTGGTTGTAAAGCATCCAGCAGCATTTACAGCTTTGTTGCCAACGTTAAAAACCGAGTTTGCTTGTTTTGCAATTATTAGAAATCCATTAGCTACGCTATTGTCTTGGAATGCGAACAATTTGCCCGTGTCCGAAGGTTTTTCACCTGCGGCAGAAAAATTAAACCTGACTTTAAAAGCAAATTTAGCCAGCATTGAAAACAAGCATCAACGGCAAATAGTTTTATTGAATTGGTATTTCGAGCAATTTAAAAAACACATTCAGCCGGAGCATATTATTCGTTATGAGGATATGGTAGCATCTAGAGGAAGGGCGCTAAGCGTGATAAATAAAAGTGCAAGTTTATTACAAGAAAACCTCACGAATAAAAACGCAAATGATCAAGGTAATGATACAAGAAAGTTAATTGCACTTTTAGAACAAGACAATGGTGCTATGTGGCATTTCTATAAAAAAGATTTGCTTTTAAAAATCTAAATAAAATGGATTATGCGCGGCTTACGTAATACATTTCCATTTTTCCTTTTCCTTTAACATCAATAATGCCGCGGTTTTCAAATACTAAACCGGGCTCATTTTTTAAGATTTCATATGCATATTTAGAAACGTTTATACGGCCTACTTCGCTGTAACTTTCCATACGGCTAGCAATGTTTACCGTGTCTCCCCAAATATCATATTGAAACTTTTTAACGCCTACTATGCCCGCCACAATAGGTCCTGTATGCATACCAATACGCATTTCAAATTGTGGCTTGCCTTGTTCCTTGTTTTCTGCATTTCTAGATTCTGCTACTTCTAGCATTTTAAAAGCAGCATTAAGCATTGTTAAAGTTGAATTTTTATTACTCAACGGAATGCCGCAAGCAGCCATATAAGAATCGCCAATTGTTTTTATTTTTTCAATATTAAAATCGGTAACAATTTCATCAAAAGATTTAAAAAAGAAATTTACCTCTTCCACTAATTCTTTTGCTTGCATGGTTTCTGATGCAGATGTAAAATCTTTGAAGTCAGTAAATAGAACGGTTACGTTTTCAAAATACTTTGCTTCAGACTCACCGGTTTGTTTTAATTCTTCAGCCACTTCTTCGGGCAAAATATTTAATAGCAAATCGTCAGATCTTTTCTTTTCTCGTTCTACAATGCTTTTAGATTTTCTTACATAATTCAATCTGCTATACACCGCAATTAGTATGATAAGCATACCAATAAGGGCAAAAAACATATAGTTTCTATTCACATTTTTGCGTTGTATTTCTAGACTTTGTTCTAACGAGCTTTTTTCAAGCTCAAGAATTTTTTCACGTTGTTTAGCCGTTTTGTATTGCGTTTCAAGATCTTTTAATATCTCAAATTTTTCTGAACTAAATAGCGCATTTTTAAGTTTTATGTATTCCGCTAAATAATCTTTAGATGCTTTGTAATCTCCTAATTGGTATTTTAAATCGGAATAATTCTTTAGGTAGATGGCCAATACGTTTTGTTCTTTGTTTTCTCTTGCAAGATCTATGGCCTTTTTATAATGGATGTCGGCTTGCTTGTAATTTCCCTGATTAAAATAAATTAAACCAATATTGTTATTTAAATCCATTATTACTCTTGGCGTGGTTTCTTCGTTAATAGAATTTTTTAATTGATCATAAACAAAAAGGGCACTATCATAGAGTTCTAAATCAATATAATAGGCTCCTAAATTTTGTAGACTAACGAGCTTTTGAAATTCTAATTTATACGCGTCTGCTTTTTTGCCAACATCTTTTATTACGCTAATGGCATCTTTATAATTGTTTTGTTCAGAATATAAAATTGATTTGTTTATGAGCACATTTAATAGATATGTTTTATCATCTATTGTTAATGCGGCATTGTAGGCCAAGCCATTTAAAGAGTCGCTATTTGCATAATCTTTTATGCTTTTTGCTAAGAGAGACCATGAGTTATAGAAGTAATATTTATCTAAATCTGGGCAATTGTTCTTTATTAGTTTGGAGGCTTTAATAAAATTTATTGTTGCAGAATCTGAGCGCGATAGATTGTAGTGCATTTTGCCTTTTACGGCATAGGCATGGCTTAACTTACATGTGTTTTTTTTCGCACTGTAAAAAGCAATGGCACTATCTAAGTACCAAAATGTTGTATCGCTTAAGTTTAGTTTGTTGTTCTGAATTTCATCTAAAATATTATCATAAAAAACCTCACCATTTCCAGTGAGGTTTTTAAAATTATATTCTTTCTGATTTTGCGCTTCAGCGGTCTTAATTAAACTAAAACAACAAAAAATAAAAACTAATCTCTTCATCAAATAAATTTGATTTTTTATTAACCTATTTCTGTGGTTGAAGTTCCGCCTTCATTTTCACCTTTTGTTTTGTTTTTGGCTTTCTCAGTATTAGAAGCCATGCTGGTTACAGAATTAATTTTAGAGTTTATCCCAACTTCTGTAGTAGACGCTTTTGTTTTTTCCTCTTGCATAACATTTTTCATTTAGTGATTAATTCTTGCACAAGATAAGCATTAAGTACTAAGTTATAAGAGGCAAAAGTAATCGCGTAACGCACGTATAATAAATAGAAACAAATAGAAAACATGCTGTCAAGTTCAATAAACAAAGATTTCTATTAAGTAGGAAAATATTTACAAGCCGGATATGTTTTTAAATTTAACGCAATTTTTTGGCGTTAAAAACCTTGTTAATATACAATGCAAAATCTATGCGATGTAGGGCAAGATAATTGTAACATTACCCAAAATTGAATATTTAGTATTTATGAAGTTTCTTCGTCTGATAGCCGTGCCAATTCTATTTCCATTGCTTGCTATTTCTCAACAAAACCCGGTATTTTATTCGGCAAATGCCGCTGTTTGGGCAGACAGCGTTTTGCAAAAAATGCCCATAGAAGATAAGCTCGGACAGCTTTTTATGGTTGCTGCTTATAGCAACAAAACAAGTGCGCATCAGCAAGAAATTAGCAAATTAGTAAAAGAGCAAAATATTGGTGGGCTAATATTTATGCAAGGTGGCCCGGTTAGGCAGGCAAAGCTCACCAATCATTATCAAAAAATTAGCAAAATACCTTTGTTAATAGGCATGGATGCGGAATGGGATTTGGCCATGCGATTAGATAGTACCTTCAAGTTCCCGTGGGCCATGACCTTAGGTGCAGTGGAAGATAGCACATTGATTTACAAAACGGGGTATCAAATGGGATTGCATTGTAAAAGATTAGGTGTGCATTTTAGTTTTTCTCCTGTTATGGATATCAATACAAATCCCAACAATCCCATTATTAATGCTAGGAGTTTTGGCGAAGACAGAAATCGTGTAACGGCACATAGTTTTGCATTGATGAAAGGTCTGCAAGATGCCGGCACAATGGCTTGTGGCAAGCATTTTCCGGGTCATGGAGATACCGATGGCGATAGCCACAAAACATTACCTACCGTTTCGCATGATAGTTCGCGATTGGCTAACATAGAATTATATCCATATCAGAAATTAATTGATAACGGATTAGCAAGTATTATGGTGGCACATCTTAATGTTCCTGCGTTAGACCCCTCGGGAAAACCTGCTTCTTTATCACCAAAAATTGTACGCGAAACCCTGATTAACAAAATGGGTTTTAAAGGTTTGGTAATTACTGATGCCTTAAACATGAAAGGAGTTTCTGCACAGTATGCACCGGACGATGTTGATTTAGAAGCTTTTAAAGCAGGAAATGATATTTTATTATTTGCAGAAGATGTGCCTAAAGCCAAGGCAAAACTTTTAGAAGCGCTGGCTAAAGAAGAGATTTCGGAAGCTGACGTAAATCAGCGCGTTAAAAAGATATTAATGGCTAAATACTTTTTAAAGCTTAACAAAAAGCCAACCGTTTCCTTAACCAATTTGGTGGCAGAATTAAATGATGATAAATCTAAATTATTGCGCAAACAATTGATGGAAGAAGCACTTACGCTGCTGATAAACAGAGGAAATATTTTACCAATAAAAGAATTAAGTGATGTGAAAATTGCTTGTGTGCAATTGGGAAAAGAGATAAACGAGGAGTTTGTAAACAGCTTAAACTTGTATGCCCAGGTTGATGCATTTAAAGTAGAAGGAGATCAAAATCAAATTTTAAACAAACTTTCTGCTTATGATTTGGTAATCGCGAGTTATCATACCGACAACAAAAATCCATGGAGGAGTTACACACCATCTGCTGCAGATCGCGGGTTTTTTAAAAAATTATCGCTTCAGAATAATTTTATTCTTACCCTTTTTTCCAACCCATACATTTTGGGTAAAATGCCAGAAGCTGAACAGGCCAAAGGTTTAATTATGGCATACCAAAACAATGATGAAGCCAATAGGGCCGCGGCACAGTTAATTTTTGGGGCATTGCAAGCCAAAGGGAAATTGCCTGTATCGGGTAGCGATTTGTTTGATGTTGGCTATGGCCAGCAAAGTACAAAGCTTGGCAGATTAAGGTTTGGTTTTCCTGAAGAAGTTGGTATAAATTCTTTAAAATTAGCCGGTATAGATAAATTGGCCAACGAGGCCATTGCCGCTGGTGCAACTCCCGGATGCCAAGTTTTAATTGCAAAAGACGGTTTGGTTTTTTATCAGAAAAGTTTTGGATACCATACGTATAGCAATAAAATAAAAGTAAAAAACACAGATGTGTATGATTTGGCAAGTATCACAAAAATTGGCGCTACATTGCCTATGCTAATGAAAATGTATGGAGAAGGTACATTGGATTTAGATGAAGAATTGGTTACGTACTATCCATCAGCAAAAGGCACAAATAAAGAGCATTTGCGCATTAGAGATATTTTGGCACACCAAAGTGGATTACAACCTTGGCTACCTTTTTACATAAAAACGTTAAAAGATAACCAACCAGATCCAGCCATTTATTCGCCTGTGAAAACGGAAGAATTTAGTTTACAGGTTACAGAAGATATGTATATGAATGTTGCGCAAGTTGATAAAATGTATGCCGAAATTTTGGCATCTCCTCTAGGAGCTTCCTCATATAAGTATTCTGATTTAGGGTATTATTTCTTTCGGAAAATTGTTGAAGAAAATTACAACATGTCTTTAGAAGAAATGACCAACATAACACTTTACAAGCCACTTGGTGCGGTTTCTATGGGCTATCACCCACTAAAAAAGTTTGATAAAAGCGCAATTCCCCCTACAGAAGATGATAAGTATTTTAGGTTTGAAAAAATACAAGGCACTGTGCATGACCAAGGTGCAGCCATGACGGGTGGCGTTGGTGGACATGCCGGATTGTTTTCAAATGCACTTGATTTGGCCAAACTCATGCAGTTGTATTTAAACTATGGCAGTTACGGGGGTACAAACTATATAGATTCCGCAGCGGTAGCAGAATTTTCTAGATGTCAGTTTTGTGCCGATGAAAATAGAAGAGGAGCTGGATTTGATAAACCACAACTTTCTGGACCTGGGCCAACATGCAATTGTGTTAGTTTAAATAGCTTTGGCCACACAGGATTTACGGGTACTATTTCTTGGACAGACCCAGATGAAAAAATCGTGTACATTTTTCTGTCTAACAGAACCTGGCCCGATGCAGAAAACAGAAAACTTATCCGCATGAACACCAGGTCTTTAATACAAGAAGAAATATATAATGCTTTAAATACATATACAGAATGAGAAAAATAATTCTTGCTTTATTAAGTCTTAGTAATACAATTTGTTTTGCACAAGAACAAACATCTTTAGAAACGGTAAATCAAACAGATAATAATGGTTTAAAACAAGGTCTTTGGAGAGAAAGACACGACAATGATTTGCCTAAATCCTTTGAAAACTATGTTGACGGCAAAAAAGAAGGCCTATCATTAACGTTTTACAATAACGGCATGGTTAAAACCGAGTATTATTATAAAGATGATTTACCTCACGGGGAGCAAAGATCGTTTGATAAAAACGGTTCTTTAGAATCTGCTTACAATAGGTTTGAAGGCTTGCCAAATGGTAAGCAAACAGTTTACTATGCAAAAGGTAAAGTGCAAGAAATAACCCATTACAAAATGGGCATAAAACATGGCGAGGCCGATTGGTTTTTTCAAAATGGAGATACAGCAGCAATTTATAATTATGTAGACGGTAAAATTGAAGGCGTTGTAAAAACCTTTTACGAAGGTGGTAACCCTAAAATAATTACCCATTACAAAAACAATTTACAGCAAGGGGAGTTTGTTAATTACTTTGAGAATGGTGCGATTAAAGAAAAAGGAAACTATGTTAATGATAAGCGCCATGGCAAATTTTACATCTATAACGAAGAAGGAAAATTGCTTAAAAAAGAGAGCTATAAAAACGGAATAAAAAAGTAAAGAATGAACATCGGAATTGTGTGCTATCCTACATTTGGTGGTAGCGGTGTTGTGGCAACAGAGCTTGGAACGTACTTGGCCAAAAAAGGACATAAAGTTCATTTTATAACCTATAGCCAACCGGTGCGCTTAGATATTTTAGAAGAAAATATTTACTACCACGAAGTAAATGTGCAAGATTATCCCTTGTTTCAATACCAGCCGTATGAGCTTGCTCTAAGCAGCAAAATGGTAGATACTGTGTTAAATGAGGGTATAGAAATACTGCATGTGCATTACGCCATTCCTCATGCATATGCCGCCTATATGGCTAAAAAAATATTGGCAGACAAAGGCATAAACATTCCGGTAATTACAACCTTGCATGGCACAGATATTACGCTTGTAGGCCGAAATCCAAGCTATAAACCCGCGGTAACGTTTAGCATAAATCACTCTGATTATGTAACTAGTGTTTCTGAAAGTTTAAAAAAAGAAACCGTAAAGTTTTTCGTAGTTGGGAAGGATATAAAGGTGATTCCAAACTTCATTGACTTAAGTTTATATCAAGGGAAAAAATGCGCAAAAGCTATCTTGGCTGCGGAGGGAGAGCGAATTATTACCCACATTTCTAACTTTAGAAAAGTGAAGAGAATTAACGATGTAGTTAATATTTTTTACCAGATTAATAAAGAAGTGCCCAGCAAGCTAATCATGCTTGGCGATGGCCCAGAAAGAGAAAATGCCGAAGAATTGGCCAAACAGTTGGGCATACAGCAACAGGTTTCTTTCTTAGGAAAAACAAATGAAATAGAACGTGTATTGTGCATGAGCGATTTGTTTTTGCTCCCTTCAGAAACGGAAAGTTTTGGTTTGGCCGCTTTAGAAGCCATGGCCGCTAAAGTCCCCGTAATTAGTTCTAACACTGGTGGATTGCCAGAAGTTAACTTACATGGCATTACAGGTTTTACGGCAAATGTGGGCGATATTGATGCCATGGCCGCGTTTGGGTTAAGTATTTTAAAAGACGATGAACAGCATAAAAAAATGAGCCTTGCCGCTT
Organism: Bacteroidia bacterium; assembly: GCA_030424545.1. Lineage (GTDB taxonomy): Bacteria > Bacteroidota > Bacteroidia > Flavobacteriales > Schleiferiaceae > JAUHWL01. The sequence goes on along the minus strand of JAUHWL010000013.1, from coordinate 14,388 downwards.
TTGCAAGAGCCGAAGAATTCTCTATAGAAAAAATATTGCCGCTATATGAAGATTTATATAAAATGGCGTTGGCCGAAAACGTTGTATTAGACTAAGTACGGTTTAAAATTAGTTTTTTTTAATGGTGCAGCTTTACATTTTTGTAGAGCTGCATTTTTTTTAAATATTAAAAGCAGCTTAAATTCGTTATTGGGTAAATTAAAATGCATACAAATGAGAATGGATAAACGAGTTTTCTTCCTAAGCCTTGCAATGGTTGGTTTTTTAACGTTTTCTTTTGGCAAAGGAGGTAAAAAGGCGAAGAAAGAAATTGGCAAATTTTTATACATAAACGGTGGCGCATTGATTGATGACGAAACGCGGGTGCCGATAAACAATTTTTACATATTTAAAACCGAGGTTACCAATTTAGATTACCGTGAGTTTTTATATGATTTAAAAAAGAATCACCCAGAGCAATACAAAACGGCCATTTATGATTCTACCGCTTGGCGAAACCCTGGGGATTCTGGCTATTACGAGGCCCTAGAACAACTTTATTTTAACCATGAAGCGTATGAAAATCACCCAATAATAAACCTAACCAAACAGGCTGCAGAAATGTATTGCAGTTGGTTAGAAGAGCGCCTAAAAGAAGGTTATTTAAAAGAGGCCGATTTTACATTTAAAGTACGTTTACCAACACAACAAGAGTGGATGTATGCAGCAAGCGGAGGATTTACGCTATTCCAATATGCTTGGGGAGGTTATGATTTGTTTGATAAAAAAGGCCGACCCAAATGTGTGTTTAGCAACTATAGTGCAAACAACATATCATTTAATTATGATACCAAACAATACGAAATCATCAACAAAAGGAATAGGGTATTGGGACCTGTTTTTCAACCCGCAGCAACGGCAAATTACAAAGCCAATGGCTATGGATTGTTTGATGTATGTGGCAACGTTGCCGAAATGGTTTCAGACAAAAATGTGGCTATGGGTGGCCATTGGATGTCGTTAGGTGGTGATGTGCGCATAAAAAGTGAAATGCCTTATGATGGGCAACCCAACAAATTTGTAGGCTTTCGTCCGGTTTTAGAAATTATAAACCAATAATTGCTAACCTCCAATGCGCTTTGTTTTGTAGCCCCATTTTTCTAGGAGTTCCATGGCTTTGTCTCTGCGGTCTCCTTGTATTATAATCTCACCATCTTTGGCAGAACCGCCAACGCCCATGCTGGTTTTTAGTTTTTTGCCGAGTTCATTTAACTCGTCTTCGGTGCCTGCAAAACCACGAATAATAATGGCAGCTTTTCCCCCGCGATGTTTCTTTTCTAAATGTACATCAAGAGTGGGTTTTGCATCGCTCTCGTTATTGCCGTCTAGTAAACTTGCCAATCCCTCAAAAGCAAAATTTGAATTTGTGCTGTAAACAAATCCGCCTTCTTCTGTGGCTTTAAACTTTTGTTTTTTACTTTTTTTTGCCATGTATCTCTTTTGTTAATTTGGTATAAAAATCAACCACAACTTCTTTTTCTTTTTCCCAGGTTAACTCGGTTTTTGCAAGAGCAAGCCCGTGTTTAAAAACCTCTTTGCCCTTTTGCATCATCTGCATCATATCTGCTTTAAGCTTTTCTTTTTGGTGCGATTTTGCAATTAACCCAATATTGTAATGCGCAACAATGCTTTTTACTTCAATTAGGTTAGAGCATAAAACAGGAATACCGCAAAAAATATAATCAAACAATTTATTGGGCAAGCTATATCTATAGTTAATGTTAGTGTCTTTATCTAAACTTAATCCCACATTGGCAGCATGGGTGTATTGCATTAACTCGGCATACGGCACCCTATCTACAAAAATTACTTTATGAGATAATTGTTCTTGTGCTACTTGCTTTTTTAAGGCGGGAATAACATCGCCAGAACCTACCAAGAGCAGTGCTGCATTTTCTATTTCGGCAATGGCACTCAAGGCTTCTTCCATGCCGCGGTCTGTGTTAATACCAGATCCTTGATTGATAAATAGAAATTGATCTTCAGGTAAATTCAGTTCTTTTCTTGTTTTCCAGCGGGTAATAGTTGGGGCAATTGAGATATTTCTAAACACCATTAACTCTTTGCCATAATCTTTTTTATAAAGCTTGGCGATGCTTTGGTTTACAGTAAAAACATAATCGAGTTTCGGGAAAATCCACTGCTCTATTTTGGTCCAAACGGTTTTGGCCAGTGGGTTATGCTGAATTTCGGGTACACCCAAAAAGTATTCGTGCGTATCGTAAACCAATTTTTTACGCTTTAAACGGCTTGCTAAAAAGTTGGGCAAGAGCACATCCAAATCGTTGGCCAAAAAAACATCGGCCTTTGTAAAGAGCAAGTAAAAAAACAGGCGGATATTTAAAGAAGCGTAAAAAAGAGCACCTTTGGTAAAGGGCAATGAAAAGCGTTTGGTTTTGTACGGCCTATTTAAGGGTTTGCTGCCGGGCAATTGGCGACCCACCCAAGTTACATCGTACCCCAAAGCAAGCAATTCTATGCACACTTTATGTACACGGTTGTCTGTGCTAATATCGTTGCTTGTGCTAACTATAATACGGGTGGCCATACGTGGCGAATATCGCGAATCAATTGGGTTTGCTGTAGCGTACAAGGTTATATTATTTGTCAAACAATAAAAAATTAAAAATCAATGCTGGTTTGCAGAATTGTTTTTTTAATTCACATACTATTTCCAATCCAATATGCATAAACAAATTCTATTCGCTTTACTATTTGTGGTAGCCTCATTTTTTGGGAGCTCACAAAACAATGCAAGGCCGGTGGTTAGTGCTTTTTATGGTCCTTATTATGAAACATTGAGGTATGATTACTTAGAAAGTTGGGGCAATCAATATGGTGCTTCGGTTGGGTTGTTGTTTAATAAGCAAAATGTAAATTTTTCTTTTAGGGCCACAGAAGTGTTCTTAAAAGGAAATAGAGTTCAATTAGATAAAAGAATAGAATTTGGACTTAATTATGGCTTGCGGTTTTTTGATGAAAAAAGAATAAACCTGTATGTTTTAGCCGGATTTACCTATGGGTTAGGTAGAGAAGAAAACGTCTATAGAGGCAAACCCGATTACAAATATATATTGCCCAACGTAGAGCTTAAAGGTGTTTATCAAACCAAAATAGTAAGTTTTTTTGTTGGAATAGAAACGGGGTATTTCTACCGCTTACATGAAAAAAACAGCTACAATCCCGCATTGTTTTATCCAACTGTAGGTCTATTAAAAATATTTTAAAGATGAGATATATCTAAAATCTACACACTTTTACTATCGTTTCAAACTTATTTTTGCGCGATGATTTCGCCATTAAACATTCAAGATTATAGGTATGATTTGCCTGAACATCGCATAGCAAAGTTTCCGCTAGAAAAAAGAGAACTATCTAAGCTATTGCGGTATAAAGACCATGAAATTTCTGACCATTGTTTTAAAAATGTGATAGAGCTATTGCCAGCAAACAGCACCTTGGTTTTTAACAATACCCGTGTGGTGCAAGCCCGCATGTTTTTTGAAAAAACAGCAGGAGCAAAGCCCATAGAAATTTTTTGTTTAGAGCCGCACAAAATGGATGTAGCAGGTGCCATGGCCACAAAGGGCAAGGTGGTTTTTACGTGTTTGGTGGGCAATGCCAAACGTTGGACCAATGGATTAACGTTGCAAAGAAAGATTACAATTGGCCAAGAGAATATTCTCTTAAAGGCCAATAATTTGGGTAGAGAGGACGATGCGTTTTTAATAGAATTTACGTGGGATGGTGAGTTTCATTTTGCAGAAATTCTAGAGATGGTAGGTAAAGTTCCGTTGCCACCTTACTTAAACAGAAACAGCCAAGACCAAGATAAAGAACGTTACCAAACGGTATATGCAAAACACAATGGTTCGGTGGCGGCACCAACTGCAGGGTTGCATTTTACGCCCAATTTGCTAGTCCAAATAGCTAGCAAAAACATTGCTGTTTTAGAAACTACGCTGCACGTTGGGGCAGGTACGTTTAAACCGGTAAGCACAGAAGATGTTAGAGAACACACCATGCATGCCGAAGAAATACACATTACCGCAGATTTTTTAAAGCAGCTTTTGGCTGCGCAACAGCCACTTTTTTGTGTAGGCACTACTTCGGCCAGAACGCTAGAAAGCTTGTATTGGTTGGGCGTAAAAGTGCTAGAAAACCCAGCATTAGAAACCGTGAACTTGGCACAATGGGATGCCTATACTTTGCCGCAAAACATTGCTGCCCATAAGGCAATTTCGGCATTATTAAAATATATAGAAGCTAAAAATGCCTCGCACATTTTTACACAAACGCAATTAATTATTGCTCCCGGTTATTTATTTAGAATGATAGATGGTTTGTTTACCAATTTTCATCAGCCCGGAAGCACGTTAATTTTGCTTGTAGCCGCTGCCATAGGCGATGAATGGAAAGATGTATATAACCACGCCTTGCAAAACAACTACCGGTTTTTAAGCTATGGCGATAGCTCGTTACTTTTTATTCCACCTAAAAACAAAGTAAAATTAGACTAACTCGCGCGCTTTAATACATTTGTTAAAATCAAACGTTTCTATGCCAAGAATTTTACTTGTATTCACATTCTCAATTTTGTTGGTTTTTACTCTTTTTGGGCAGAAAAAGCAGTTAGATACGTTAGCAACTTTACCCACATCGCTTAAAGAAGTATCGGGCATGGTTAAAGGCCAGTCGGGTGCGTTGTGGGTAATTAATGATAGTGGCAATAGTCCAGAAATTTTTCAGATTGATGGAGAAGGACGAATAATACACTCATGCTACATTACAAACGCGTTTAATATAGATTGGGAAGAATTAGCCAAAGATGACAAAGGCAATATTTTTATTGGTGATTTCGGGAACAATAGAAATAATCGCGAAGACCTAAAAATCTATATTGTTAAAGAAACAGACTTGTTAAAAAACGATTCTGTTGAAGCCGAGATTATTGCATTCTCGTATGCAGATCAATTACAATTTCCACCGAAAAAAGAGCGACAGAATTTTGATATGGAAGCCATGATCTACTACCATGGAAACCTTATGCTCTTTAGCAAAAACAGGACAAAACCTTTTACGGGATATACCACATTATATTCGTTACCAGCAGCGCCTGGCCGCTATATGGCTCAAAAATTAGACAGCTTATATGTTGGAGATGGCCCCGGAGAATTGTTTCAAATTACTTCGGCAGACTTGAGTGCCGATGGCAATAGATTGATGTTACTGAGCTATGAGAAATGCTTTTTAATTTTTGATCCGCCTTACATGGATTTATTTGGAGGCCGTATAGAGCGCATAGATTTTCAAGAATTATCGCAAAAAGAATCGGTTACTTGGATTAATGATTCTAGCATATTCATCTGCGATGAAAAAAGCGTTTTAGGGGGCGGGTTTATGTATAGTTTAGATTTAAACGAAGAAATAAAAGCAAACAACCTACTCAGAAAAAAAGAGGTTAGCATACCTATAAAAGATTTTAAAGACACCCTGTATTTTAGTTTAAATGCTCAAGTGAGGGGCAAAGTATTTTATGAGTTTTTTAGTGGAGAAGGGGCACGTGTAAGTTCTGGCACGCTGGGTTATTTTGAAAAAGGAGAACAGGAGGTAAAACTATTTGTAGAACCATTTCCCAATGGTGCCTATATGTTGAACATACAAGTTGGAAGAAGACCACATGCTTTTTTTGTATACAGATACAACAAAGTTGATTGGGAAGAAGTAAAAAAATCATTCGAAAAAAGAAGAGAGGAAATTCGCAAACAACAAAATAGCAGACCTGTAAAACAAGCCGATTAAAAAGAGCTTCTTAAAGCGAAACTGATCTTAATAAATCCTATTTATTCATGCGTAAACTACTTATTGGCTTCAGCATTTTTATTTCAATGCTATCATTATCAGCGCAAACGTCTAATGCCATTGTAGAAAAAGAAAGAGGCGACAGCATTATACGCGTAGTGTTTTACAACATTGAGAATTTGTTTGATACCGTGGCCGATGCCAACATTGCCGATGAAGAATTTTTACCAACATCAACTAAAAATTGGGATACTAGAAAATACAGAACTAAAATAGCCAATATCTCTAAAACCATCAGGGCCGTGGGCGGATGGGAACCACCAGAAATAATTGGTTTGGCAGAAATAGAAAACCGTTCTGTTATGTTGAGCTTGGCAGAACACCCGAGTTTAAGCAAAGCCAATTTAGAGGTGTTGCATTACGATTCTAAAGACCCACGGGGCATTGATGTTGGTTTGTTATACAACAGCCAAAAGGTTGAGGTTTTACATTCTGAGCCCATAAAAGTAAGAATGAAAAACTCGAGAACAAGAGATGTATTATATGCAAAGCTTTATGTTTTTCAGAAAGATACGTTGCATGTATTTGTTAATCATTGGTCGTCTAGAAGAGGGGGAAAAGATGCATCAGAATACAAGCGTATTGCCGCGGCCAATACCGTAAAAACATTTACAGATTCTATTCAAGAAAATAACAATCAAGCCAATATTGTTGTGATGGGCGATTTTAATGATGCTCCAACCGACAACAGCTTAGATGTTTTATGCAGTGCAGAAAACCAATTCGCCCTTGTTAATTTAATGAGTGATTTACCGCCAACCGAAGGAAGTCATAAATACAGAGGAGTATGGGATTATTTAGATCAAATACTGGTTTCAAAAAATACGGTAAAGGCTACAAGCAAATTTGTAATAGATGATGGGGCAGCACATGTTTTTAAAGAAGATTTTTTACTAGTAGAAGATGATAGATACGGAGACACTTACCCCAAAAGAACATGGAAAGGCGACTTTTTTGTTGCCGGCTTTAGCGATCACTTGCCCGTTTTTTGCGATTTCCTTTTAAAAAGATGATGCTTGTCTTTGGCTCAAAATCATGTTGTTAGAAGTAATGTATTTAGTATATTCGGCCACGAACAAAACAAATTCTTAATAATGAAAAAGTTAGCAATAGTTCTATTATCTATTGGTGTTGTTTTCAGTGCTTGTAAAAAAGAGGAAGACAAAGGAACCACCGGAAGTTCTTATCCTACAGATGGATTAACGGTATCTGCAAAACAACGTGTTCTTGTTGTTGAACATACAGGTGCTTGGTGTCAGTACTGCCCTAATGGCGCAGTGATAATGACTGAAATGATTGGCACGTACAATGACGATATTATCCCTATAGTTGCACATGATGGTGATCCTTTGGCTATGCCAGCAACTAAAAAAATTGCAGACAACTATCCTGCGGCTGGTTACCCTAACTTTTATGTTATGAATACAGAAGAGGGTCAGTCTCCAAGCAATGCAATTGCAGGTGCAACAAGTTTAAAACCTGTAATGGGAGTTACACATGCAGTGGTAAATACAGATTCTTCTTGGAATGTGTACCCACGCATTGAGGTTTTTGAGTCTTCTTTGGCTGAAGATTACCTTGTAAACAGCTATATATTATTGAGTGGTATTGTTGCAAAAGAATATTCTGGAGGAACTATTGATTTAAACCAGACTTCAAGTGTTGCCGTTGCCGGAGGAGTAAATCCAACCAAATGGCTACAAGATGCTGCAATTGTAGATGGTAAGCCACTTATTAAAGCAGGTTCTACTTACATGCACAACGAAGCCTTGGTAGCTTCTTCTAACACATCTAATCCTTTTGGTTTTGCCATTGCAGAGGCAAATCCATTTGGTACAGAATACATTGAGGGAGATATCTTAGGTACAAAAAACACTCCTATTTTATTAAGCATTCCTAAATTTAGCCCTGCACCTTTTGTAGATGCAGAAATGACTGTGGTTACTATAATCTGGAGATTGCGCACAGATGGTTCTGGAGCGTATGATTATGTAAATGGTTATATGAGCCATTTGGCAAAGCACTAAGAAGAAAGTATTACTTAGATATATTACAAACGGTCGCATTTGCGGCCGTTTTTTTTGTGCCATCTAATAACTCTACACAAGTGCTAGGCCGGTAGACAAATAGCATCTTCATTGGTGTGTACTAAGGTTATAGACACTGCATTTTGCAAGTAAGTTCGGGAGTATAAAGGTCTGGTAGCTACTCGGTTTACAAGGTGATAAGCAGAGTGGGAGTACACCCTTCTTAACAAAAACCATTCGCCTAATGTAAAGGAAATACAGAGCCTGCTGATTTTTCTTATTAAAAGAATCTATGTGTTGGGATATAAAAAACCTCCTCATAATATTATACAAGAGGAGGTTTTCAAAAAATGTTCTTTATTCAGCTTACTTTTTTTTCTGTTGCTTTTGCATTTCTGCTAAGCGCTGCTGAAACTTACTTTTCTTTTTTGGTGATGCACGCTTTGCTTGTAACTTGGCATGTATGGCATCATCATCTAATGTTCTTCTAATTAAAAATTGCTGACTAAACGTAATAACGTTGGCCAATAAATAGTAATAGCTTAAACCTGCAGAATAGCTGTTAAACCAAAATAACAGCATAACGGGCATACCGTACATGATGTACTTCATACCTGGAATCTGGTTGCTATTGCCTTGCATTTGGCTATTCATGTACGTATAAATAAGAGTAGAAATCGTCATCAATACAGTAAACAAACTAATGTGGTTACCGTAAAACTCGCTGATGATTGGTATTTGTGCTTGCCAGCTGATGATGCTATCGTAGCTAGATAAATCATCGGCCCACAAAAAAGATTGTTGGCGCAACTCTATACTTGCCGGAAAAAAGTTGAACATGGCGAGAAGAATAGGCATCTGTACTAACATGGGTATACATCCACCTAACGGATTAACACCGGCTTGTGAGTACAATTCCATTACGGCTTGATTTTTCTTTACCGCATCTTTTCCTTCAAACTTTTTATTTATTTCGTCTATTTCGGGCTTAAGAACACGCATTTTGGCCATGCTCTTGTAACTGGTGTAGGTAAGTGGGAACAACACCAATTTGATGATTAATGCCATTATTAATATGATAATGCCATAATTAATGCCGTATTGTTCTAACCAATTAAAAATAGGAATAACAACACCTCGGCCAATCCAGCCAAAAATTCCCCAACCAAAATCTACAACGTCTTGGTAGTTGTTTCCGTACGTTTTTAAAAGTTTGTATTTGTTTGGACCATAATAGAGGCTTAGAGGCAAGTTAAAACTACCATCTGTTGCGTTAATGTAGTTTTCTGAGCGCATACTCTTTGTATACTCTTCGCCAGTAAACTCCTTGATAACAATTTTGCTGTTTTCAAACGGAACTTGAGGTTCTAAAATACTGCTAAAAAAATGTTGTTTATAAGCCAACCAGCTTACTTTAGGTTCTTCTTCATCATCGTCTCCACGCACAGATAGGCTATGTGAGTCATCTTCATTCCAATAATAAACCGTTGCTTTTTGACGCTCTGTTTTTACACTCTTTTCGGTGCGAAAAGCGTCTAATTGCCAATCGATATAAACCTTGTCTTCTTTTGTTGTAAAGCCTTTACCAGAAGCGTTTATTTGAAGTTGGTAACTACTATCGGGCAATGCATAGGTTATTTCAAATTCGCCACCGTAATTATTTCCTTTACCGCTTAAGGTTAGCGTTTTGTTGTTGTTGCTTAAAACACCGTTGTACATTAAAGCGGCCGAGGTATTTTTATCTCCTAATCTAAACGCCAAAATTTGGTTAGAATCTACAATATTGAGGGGAAGTGAGTCCCACGTTTTGAAACCCTTTAAATGCGCTTTGACTATTTGCGCCCCTTTGTTGGTTATACCAATACGGATTAACTGGTTTTCTAACCAAAATATTGAATCGGTTATTTCTGCAACCGTATGGTCCGAAGCAGAATCTTCAGCAGGAACAACAACATCATTTTCTTTACTTATCGGCTGCTCTATAGATGAAATTGGCTGTACGGTTTCTACAGTTTCTTCTTTCGTTTGTTCTGCCGGTTCTACGGTTTCTGGCGCATTGCTAGAGCTCCACCATGCAAACCAAAGCATGATTGCACCAATCATTAAAAATCCAATGATTTGGTTACGGTCTAATTTTTTTTCTTCCATGTGTTTTAATTTGAGCTGCTTTGAAGATTGGCAGCTTTTACGAAGTGTACAAATAAGGGGTGAGGGGCAGCCACAGTGCTTTTATATTCTGGGTGAAACTGTACGCCAATAAAAAACGGATGACTTGGAATTTCTACGATTTCTACCAAACCTGTTTTAGGGTTGGTTCCTGTAGCAATCATTCCGTTTTTTTCATATTTCTCTAAAAATTTATTATTGAATTCAAATCTATGTCTATGTCTTTCAGAAATAATTTCTTGCCCATAAATTTTATAGGCTAAAGAATCAGCTCTTAATTGGCAATCGTTTGCTCCTAAGCGCATAGTACCACCGTAATTAACAACCTTTTTTTGTTCTTCCATTAAATCAATAACGGGGTATTTTGTTTTCGGGTCTATCTCTGATGAGTTTGCCGTTTTGTGGCCCAAAACATTTCTAGCAAATTCTATTACAGATGCCTGCATACCAAAGCAAATGCCTAAAAAAGGAATGTTGTTTTCTCTGGCAAATTGTACTGTAGCTATTTTTCCTTCAAAGCCACGCTCGCCAAAACCAGGTGCTACTAAAATAGCATCGAGGTCTTTTAAGTTTCTTTGGATGTTTTCTGGCGTTAACCTTTCAGAATGAATCCAACGTATTTTAACTTGAGTTTGATTTACAGACCCCGCATGAATAAGGGCTTCTGAAATACTTTTATACGAATCTTTTAATTCCACATATTTCCCAACTAACCCAATTTCAACCTCGTGTTCTGGATATTTTAGTCGAGATAAAAAGTCTCTCCAATGTTGTAAGTCAGGTTCGTTTTTTGTGGGAAGATTTAGCTTTCTAAGGGTTACTTCATCAAGCTTTTCTTTGTGCATTAAAATAGGCACCGCGTAAATAGATTCTGCATCTAACGCTTCTATAACGGCATCTTTTTTCACGTTACAGAAAAGCGCCAATTTCCTCTTCATCTCATCGCCAAGCTCATGTTCTGCGCGGCAAACCAATATATCTGGCTGCACACCGCTTTCTTGTAGCGCTTTTACAGAGTGTTGGGTAGGTTTTGTTTTAAGCTCGCCAGCAGCGGTTAAATAGGGAATTAATGTTAGGTGTATCACTAAGCAATCTTCGCCTAATTCCCACCTCATTTGGCGAACCGTTTCTATGTAGGGCAATGCTTCTATATCGCCAACGGTGCCACCAATTTCTGTTATTACGATGTCAAATTCTCCAGTATTTCCTAAGATTTTAATCCTGCGTTTAATCTCGTCTGTAATGTGCGGAATTACTTGTACCGTTTTTCCCAAATAATCTCCTTTGCGCTCTTTTTCTATAACTGTTTTATAGATTCTACCGGTAGTTACATTATTGGCTTGCGATGTTGCTGTATTTAAAAAGCGCTCATAATGACCTAAATCTAAATCCGTTTCTGCACCATCATTGGTTACATAACACTCGCCATGCTCATAAGGATTTAATGTGCCCGGATCTATATTGATGTATGGATCTAGCTTTTGAATTGTTACTGAATAGCCTCTAGCTTGCAATAATGTTGCTAAAGAAGAGGCAATTATACCTTTACCTAAAGATGATGTAACACCACCAGTTACAAAAATGTACTTGGTATTTGACATAGACCGTATTTGTGGAATTAAAAAAACGGGGCGAAATTAATGAATTTGCCCCGTTTTAAAGAAGAAAATTATGTTTTAAAAACTATAGGCAAGAGATACGGTTGGCATGATTGGCAACTGGTTTACTCTTTGTGCATTTACACGATCATAGTAGAAAATGTTTTCTCTGTTGTAGATGTTGGTGGCGCCTGCAGCAACCTCAAGTTTTTGTGTTTCTGAAAACTCAAAAATACGTTTGATGCTAACATCAAAACGATGATATGCCGGTAATCTCCCACCATTTAAAGTGCTATAAAGCACTCCTGCCTCACCATTTTCTGTAGTATAATCATAATCAACTACAGGTGCACCGGTTACAGGGTCTGTAAAGGGTACGTTTGGATAATATGCTTGTGTTTGCGTAAACGGAAATCCGCTACCAAAGTTCCAACGGGCAGAAGCTTCCCATTCTTGCTTTTTCCCCCAAAAGTAAGAGGCCACAACATTGATGTTATGTCTTCGATCAAAAAACGGTGGGTATTCTTGTACACCATCATCACGAGTAACTTTGCTTAAAGAATAGGTCGCCCAAATGCGGTAATCTTTTTGATTGTATTTTACCAATAAATCTACACCATAAGCCAACCCTTTTTCAACAATAAAATCCTTTCTTAAGATTTCGGGTTTGTCTGCATATTGCGGAATGTCTGGATAAATTTTATTTCTATTTACGTTGGTAATTTGATTAAAGTCTTTTACATAACCTTCTAAATTCACATCAAAGTTGGTTCCTAAACTTACCTCTACACCAACAACAGCATGCGCTGCTTTTTGCAGTTTAGATTCTATGGGTTCTCCTTTAAATGTAGATGGAATATTATCTGGCCCGCTTAAAAAGCCATAAAACAAGTTTACAACGTCTCTATCAGAATTTGCCGCTACTAAGTTTTGAGAGTATAATCCACCTGCCATTTTAAGACGTACATTTTCATTGATATTATATTTTAGTCCCAAACGTGGTTCTAAGCTTAATTCAGACAATGAACCATAATATTGAACGCGTATTCCCGGCTCTATTAACAAACGTGTACCCACATAGCGGTATTTAAAATAGGCACCCATTTCTGTGGTGTTTTGTACTTGGCTGTTTTGTAAACCCAATTGATTTGAATACGTGTAATCTGTTTTATACCCAATGGCTTGTAAACCATATTTTATTTCGTCATGCTTTCTAACAAAATATGTAAAGTCTAACCCACCGTTAAAACCAGAAATTCTACTGTTTCTTGGTTGGTTTGGCACTTCTGTAGATTCTATATAATAAGAAGAGGTAGAGAAAGCACCCTGAATAATGGTAGAGCTTGAAGGGGGTATAACTTTAAAATCTAGTCCCAATCCCCACGTATTCCAATTAATGCCTTTATCTGCTGTAATTTTAACATCATCATTAAAGCTAAAACCGTACGCAGAAATTCTAGAACCACTATTGCTTTGGGTAGAAATTTTACCATATAAATCTGTAAAACTATATGGCAACCCATCGCCAAACTGAGATTCTACATATGGGTAAAAGATTTTTGATGTTTTGTCTAAATACGAAGTTTTTGCGGAGATTAAAAACGATGCCGGAGCAAAACCATATTGGTTTTTCTTGCCAATAGGTGCTTCTAACAAAAGTTTAGCCATATAAGTACTGGCATAGGCTTTCCCTGCAAATCGGTTTCTGTTACCATCTCTAGTGCGCACATCCATCACAGAAGAGTTTCTACTGCCATATTGGGCGTTAAAACCTGCGGTATAAACATCTGCAGATTGCAAAATATCCGTATCAAAAACAGAGAAAAAACCAATACTGTGAAAAGGATTATAAACAATCATACCATCTAGCAACGTGAGGTTTTGTATGGGCGCACCACCTCGAATGTACAATTGCCCACCCTGGTCGCCAGATGTAATAACACCGGGCAAAACTTGCAATGCACGCACCAAATCAGGGTCGCCACCTACAGAAAATTGTTCTATTTTTTTTGGCGAAAGGGTTACTACAGAAGTCAAAATCTTTGTTTTCATTTCGGCTCTTTCTACATTAATCACAACATCTTGTAACATTTGAGATTCTTCTTCCATGTAAAAGAGCTCATTGGTAATTTTTCCCTTTCTAATTTTTATTTCTTTTTCTATGGTTTTAAACCCTAGAAAAGAAATAACAACGGTATAGGTGCCTGGGGGAACATTGTTGATTTGAAAAAAGCCTGTCTTATCTGTAGATCCGCCAATCTTAGCCCCTTTAAACGAAATGTTGGCGAAAGGAATTGGCGTTTCATTAGTCTTTTCTTTGACAAAACCTCTAAAAATGGAATTTTGTGCTGTTGCAAAATTGACAATTAACAACAGTATGAGCAGGATTTTAAAGTTCTTCATATGCAATATTCCTTTTTTGAAAAGGGAGCCAAATATAATTGTTTTACCAAACGAGGCACTTTGATTTTTGTTTCTTATTGGACACGATAATAAATTTTGGGTTGTCTGAATTATGTTATTGTTTCAAAACTCTTTCAATCCCACCCCTTTTCACGTTTTCTCAACACTTTTATTTACCTTAGTCAAACCAAAATTTAAAATCTTATCATATGAAAACAGTATTACAAAACCGTAACCCGTTGAGGGGGGGGGGCATTAGCTCTAAAAAGAGAAGAAATATCTTTCAATAATTT
>JAUHWL010000012.1 GCA_030424545.1 Bacteroidia bacterium | reverse complement strand
GTTGTAATATGAGTTCCTGAAGTACCCGTTATTTCATTATCGGTTTCACTTCCCTGATAGCCGTGTCTGTAGCTTCCTGGGTTGGCGTTTCTTCCGGGTAACAACGACCCGCCTGGGTAATAGTCACTATATGAAAGAACATCTGCATTGTACGCATCCACGATGCCATCGCTGCCGTAATTATCTAATCCTAATTTTAAATCGCTAGTCACAGTAAGTACGTTGCCTAAGTGGTTGCTAAACTCGTACTTTTTGTTTAATAATTCGCGCTCACTCACTATTTCTTCCTCATTTACACCGCGAGTTACTTGTACGCCTTTGCCTAGCAAGGTTAATCCGCTAAATGCTTTTTTTATTTCAAAAAAGATAGGATCTAACAACTCAAACTCGCCTCCGGTGTAAAGGGTGATGGTTTCTAATTCAAAAATAAAAAAGGCAACTTTTACGTTGCCTCTCCTTTTCTATGCTAAATCTATTTTTTGCCGGGTAGCTGCCTGTTAAAAAGCATAACATACAAGCTAACATGTTTGAGACGCTACCAACATTGCCATTAATTATTTTAAAAGCTGTACTGAATTTATGGTTCGTTGATATTCTGATTTAAATCTATTCAAGAATTTTTCCGATGTAATAAAACTGACACTGTACAATATCCTTCCTTTAGGGATATGAACTGATTTTCCAACTAAAAAACCGTCATTTTTTGTAATTCTAAGATCATATTCAATCGCCTTAAAATTTTGATACTGTACTTCTTTTTCATTAACCACTTCACAACCACAGGTCAATAGATAGTTGTCTTTAAAGACTTTTGACGCTATTTTTTCAAGAGTAAACTCCTCTTCTTCATTCAACTTTGAAACTGATATGATATAATACTCATTTTCTTGGGATGTAATATTTTCCACTATTGTGTATATATCTGCATACCCTCCTTCAATAACTCGTTGCTGATATTTCGCCTTATCATTTAATTCTAATGTATAATCACCACTCTCCGGTGTAAACTTTACCCATGAGGTGGTTAATAATAGGGACAAAACGGATATGAATAACAACGACTTCATACTTCCAATTGATTTAGCATTTTTTCATACCCCTCTTCTTTTAAAGCATTTAAGTAAGACTGTTTAAGCATTGCCATATCAATAGAATCAATATTTAAATAAAATCTATTTGCCTTAAAGCTCTCAACTGCCTTTTTGTGTAGCTCCTGATAAAAAGTCCAAACCATTAAGGATTGCCATTCGTTAGAAGCCAATTCTTCTGCTTTATCCCATGCAGAAGATAAGTTTTCTGAATAAAATCCATTTGTTTCCTCAATCAACTTACCGTCTGATAAATCAATACTATTTGGCCAAAACGAAATAGATTCCCTATATATTTTTTCAAATTTCATTATTTAATTACCTATTATATTTCCATCACCATCAACAGTTGTTCTCTTTCCAGATTTTTTGGAGTTTTTTCCAAAATCTTTGGTTCCCTTTGGCCATACTTTCCATTGCTTTCCTGTATTGCCCTTATTACCATGACTTGTATGACTTTTCTTGTAAATTTCACCCGTTTTCTTATGCACATAACCTTGGTTTCCTGGAAGCTTTTTAAAATCACTTGGATTAGTATCTGGAGTTGGCTTTTTACTTCCACCACCACTACTTCCATTAGAAGAAGGATTGCCATTTATATTATCATGAGTACGCTCTACTCCATCCTTAATCATGTTTGCCGTTGCTGTACCCATAACTGATACACCATGCAGTGCAAGAGGAATAGAAACCGCACTCGTAGTGCCTAGGGAAACAACTTCAGTACCCCCACCTGCAAATACCTCTACGGCACCAGTAAAAATAGATATAACATCACCAGTAGTTTGTCCAGCTTGCGCAGTTGACGAATAGGGTCCAAACTCTTGTGGGTTTCTACGACCTACGCCCATAACTTGATTAGTGCCCCATGCATTTACAACTCCAGCCGTAAATATAGCTACTTGAGTCCCTGCCTCTTTTAAGCTTTCTCCTATTTTATCAAAAAAGCTTCCGATTTCCTTAAACACTTTCCCTACTTTATTCGAAGCTTCTCCTGTAACTACTACCTCGTCCAATAAAACATGTTCTGCGCAATCATCACAGGGGGTACTTTCTGCACCAGATGGATCATTGTAATAAATTGGATTATTATCAAATACAGCATAAGGACTTTGCCATGATTTCACTACTGGGTCTCTGTTCCATCTGCGCCCAACTCGAGCATCCAACTCCCAATATTCAGCCGTGTAATGATTTCCAAAACTTCCTGAAATTTCCACATCTGATTCTTGGCCACCTGCACCGCCATACCTGTAACTTCCCGGATTCGCAAACCGCCCCGGCATGGTCATCCCAAATGGATAATAGTCAGCATATGTAAGAACGTCTGCCAAATATGCCTCCGCAATATCGTCACTATTATTGTCTTGACCAAGTTTTAAATCTGACACAACCGTTAAAACATTCCCTAAATGGTTTGAGAGTTCATATTTTTTGTTTAGTAACTCTCGCTCACTAAATATTTCTTCCTCATTCACACCGCGAGTTACTTGTACGCCTTTGCCTAGCAAGGTTAATCCACTAAATACTTTTTTTATTTCAAAAAAGATAGGGTCTAACAACTCAAACTCGCCTCCGGTGTAAAGGGTGATGGTGATTTCTCCACCCTGTGGGATGTAGTTGCCCGTTTCATCTGTTTCGAACATATCGCCCGGCACTTCTATTTCGCCCGAGGTAGTAAAGTAAATTTTCTCGTAGGTTGCGCCTACCGTTAGGGTATGGTCACTGCCTCCACCAAGGGTTACATCGCCCCCATTTTCGTTGGTTACATCATAATCATCGCCTGTTGTAAAAACGTCATGCAGCACATAAGCGGTGCCAGGTGTAAAACCTGTGGCGGTGCTGGTGCCTGAAAAATATGCGTTTTCAGTATCGGTAGTTTGCCCCTCTTGCAACCCTACACGGCTGCTGCCGTAGAGGGGTAGCTCGCTCAGGGTGAGTGTGCTTTTATAGGCGTCTTCGCCTATGTTGGAAAAGGCTTCGTTGTAGATGGCCATTACGTTGCCGCTGGCATCGCGCACGTACCATTGGCCTTCCCAAGTGTGTACGTTGCCGGGGGTGGTGCCGTTGCCTTTTGTTATTTTATACATTCGGTTGCCATCGGGGCCATAGCCAAAGGCTAAGTTGGGCAGGTTGCCCCCATTGCGGTTTACGCTTTTTATTTTGCCATAAACGGTCCAATCTATACTGCCAATGTCTTCGCCACTATCGGCTATTAGGTTGCCAATATTGTCATACGTGTAGCTATGGGTGCCGTGTATGTCATCGCCCGGGCCATTATAACTGTCTGATACGCTAGCAAGCTTGTTGTTGTCTAGCTCTCCGGAAGTTTTGTTGTAGGTATAATTAATATCGTCAGATTGGCTTCCACCACCGTCAAAGCGTTTCAGGTTTTCAATGTTTCCATTGGCATCGTAATCATACAATGTTTTAAAATGATTGCCTGCGGTGGTTAGGTAAAATCCATCATATACATAGTCGCTTTTACTCTCTTTTAGGCGGTTTAGCTGGTCATATTGGTACATGCCCATGCGCACATGGGTGCCGTAGCTCATCGGCAACCTTGTGGCCATAAAGCCTATGTTGCCATTGTATAGGCGGTGCTTGGTGCCGTTACTTTGTGTAAGGTTACCTGCGGTAATGGCTACAATATGATCGCTTGTGCTGCCAATGGCTAGGTAGTCTGCCTGGTTATTGCTTTGGTAGTAGCCAAGATTAAACCCAAAGGCATCTTCGGCATTCCAGCGATGGGCGGTGCTGTTGCCGTCTTTCCCCATATCTTCTGATGCGTTTACGGTAATGCCATTTACGGCTTTGAGCCACCCTTGCAGGGTGTAGGCATAATCAACGCCTTGCACATTGTCTTCGCCAATCACAGTTCGTGCCAGTGGGCCATGCAAGTAGTATTCATAACGGGCATCGGTTTCCCAACGTTCACCATCGCGGCTGGTTAGCATACGGGTAATGCGGTTGTCTGCATCATAACGATAGCGGTGGTAAAACTGGTCATAATGCCCTTTTTGGTAGGCTACTTCTTTTACATTGCCACTTACCAAATCATAATCATACGCCATTTGCTTGTAGCGGTTTGGCGTGGCTACCCAATAGTTTTGCTGTTGCACCAACTCCTTTACGTTGCCGTGCACATCATAGCTGTAATGCGTGGCAGCTGTAATTTTGTTGTTTTGGCTGAGTACGTCTTTTGTGTTTTCAATATATTCTGTAGTGGCTACGCGGTTGCGCAAATGGCTCTGTGGCTGATTAAACTGAGCTTGCACTGCGGCTGAGGCTACCTGGTCATAATGGGTTTGTGTTACTTCCCACCCTTTGGTAGCCGGCCAATCTGGAGTATGGGCATTCACGGTAAAGGTCAATGTATTTAGTAAGTCTTTATCATGTTCACCTACCTCTATGATGCGCCCCAGTGCATCATATTTTGTGTAGCTAAAGTAGTTGCCGGGTGCTTGCTTTGCATTTTGTGAAAAGCGCAATTGGCCGATGTTGTTGTACCAAAAGTCGGTCTCGCCACCATCTGGTGTGCTTTGCCACACCAACTGGTTTAAGCTATTGTATTGGTATTGTGTTTTTAGCCTGTGTGCGGGCATGCTACTTTGGTTGTAGATGCCATTAGGAAAAGCTGCACTAGACAAAATATCTACACCTTCTGGCGGCACGGTTTGCACCAGGTTTCCTGCCTGGTCATAATAATAAAGCGTGTAGTGGTACTCGCGCAAATCATAATTGGCAATGAATGATTCTGCTGAATTTTGCAAGCAGTTTTCGTTGTACTCCGCCAAAAGTTGGCTGGCGGCATTTTGCAATAAATCTTGCCAGGCGTCTTTTGCATTTTGCTCGGCACGGGCTTTTATCAGCTCTATACAATCTTCTCGGGCGGTTTGAAAGTTGAAACGATTGGTATCTAAATTGGCAGCAAAGGCAGAGTCTATGTAAGGCTGACAGGGCACTTCATAAGATTCATAAGCCAAAATTGAAGTACAAACAGCCCATTCGCTTCCTGTATACAGAAATACCTCCTCAATAGAATTATTGATATACCTCACTTTTACGGATATGCCCGAATATGTTATAGTCCAGCCAGGGGAAGATGGAGCAGATGTAGAACCAGTTAAATTTACTTTGGAAGATAAAATTTGAGCCACATTGTTTAGATCAACATTACTTCCTGCATCTGTCCACAGACTAAACAAAACACAATTACTCACCGTACTATCTCCTAGTCCAAATTGTTCATAGTTGTGCGTTTGTTGAACTCTTACGCTAGGTTTATATTGATAATATGAATTGATACAAGCCCACATTGCATGAGATGTTGGTGGGGCTTGAACGAAGTTTGAGGTAGGTATTGGCAATACACTGTTTAATCCCTTAAAAATATTCTCCATACAATCTGAAACCCGATAATGCGTGGTAATTTCATTTTCACAACTATCTATATAACTAGCCACAGTAGTGAGGCTGTCTAGAGTCAAGCTGCAGTTGCTCAAAGAAGTTACCAAATTACTATATGCCGTGGTGCCTGTACGCAGCATACCAAACGGGTTGTTGGTACCACAATCGCCAATACAATAGTTGTACAATAAAGTGTAAACCTGGGCGCTATCGCAGGTTAATAACCCTGCAAACAAATCCCCCGAAGTTTCTGTATTGAGTTGATCTAGCCAAGCACTGGCGTTTTGGGCACAAATGTCTTCACACTCTAAACTCGTACTATTCCAGAAATTGGCACTACCTGCATATATACCACTTTGAACACTAGGGTCAGATAAATTTGGGTGTTCGTTAAAAATCTGATTGCCATCATGATAATATACGCAGCTGCTTGCCGCTTTTACCGCTTCGTACACCTGATACCATGCCGCGTTGTAGGCAGACATGAAAAGCGACCATTTTCCCTGATCATCAGACGGATAGACCATACCACTCACAGTAGTGCCTTGCAATTGGTCTAAACCGAGGGAAAAGCTTGCTTTTCCAGACATGCCAGGATAGCCGTGCATCATTAAAAATTCAATGGCATCAGAGTGATGATCTGTAGCCGAAAATGAAGAACTGACACCATCATTTGCTGTTAAAGAAAATGATTGTCCCAAATCAACATCTGAAATAGGGTCTTTATCGATAACATTGCTAGTTCCTTTTTCATTAAATGGGTCATCAAAGCCCTGAGTTTTAGCTTCTGCCCAATCATTTGCCCCCATGGCCATGTTGTTTTGATAACCTTTAGACTCAGCATAAGTAGAGCATTGCAGGTAGTGGCAATACTCTCGGTGTTTTTTTACCAATTCATCACTGATTTCACTATACCATTGTGTAGGGTCGCGCAAATCGGCCAATGTAAAACTGGTGCCTAATAAGGTGTTGATTGATGACACGTCAATAGAAGTCCAAAAATCACTGGTGGCATCGCTAGTGTACATCCACCCACCTGGTGAAACGTCTGTAATCATTGCACCCAAAAGGCTTTCGCACTCTGCTTCGCCTCCCCCCATTGCCTGATTCATCAAGCGCACACACATGGTGTCCATTATTGCTGGAATCACGTTTTCAATTTGTGTGCTGTTATAGCCCGGATACATCAATTTTGCCTTCGTCTTGGCGCGGTCGTAGCACGTAAAATCGCAATCTACCGTATCTACGTTTTGCAGATATTGATCAATTAAGCCTTGCTCACTAAGCCCTAAATCTTCTAACGCATCCGCTGCTTGGCTCATAAAATCTGCTTCATTTATAATAACTTTTAGCTGTCGGGTAATGGTATATGTACCTATGTCCTCAAAATCTGCCGTAAAATAAACGGGAGCCATTTCAGGGTTATAGGTTGATGAGCTAGAGCAATCCGGATCTCCCGTCATGCGAATTGTGTCCTGGTATGGCACATTATGGGTTCCAAGTTTGTCACTTGGGCCGCTTGTCACTTCCATCGGCACATTGTTGCCATCCGGATCGGTGATGGAAATTGTTAATGCGTATTCGCAATCCATGCAAAAGTCCGTAGAGTTTTGCGGTTCGTTAGGATCAAGCCCTGTAACACTTACTTCATAAAGCGCTCCTGTTATGTCGTACTCAAAAGTAAACTCATTATTTGGGAGTACGTTTAGTTGACGATGCACACTTGTGGCTACTCCATTGGCCAAATCCCAACCATTGTTGCCTGCCAATAAATCTATTTGAATGCTTTCGTCTGATACATTGCTTTCCAAAGCATACAAATTATCTGGGCTAAGCCCTGCCAATGCCGTTGCAATGGTGCGCCCTTCTTGATCAAGGTAGCTCACGCTAAGTTGACCATTCGGATCCATCACCATGTTTTTTTTATAATGACTAGCTTCCCCAACATTTGTTCCAAATAAGCGATAGAGCTCTACTGCTGAGGGGGTTCCGTAGTAATATTTCGTTTCATGATCGCCTCCAATTTTAAAGGTACTCCCAACTCCTCCTGAAATAGCCATTCGTCCTGTATTATCGCGCATGTATACATTTTGTGCATACACATAACCTTCAGCATCTGGAATGAAATTGCCATTGGTTTGCTGGTTTTTGTAAAGGTTGTTGTTTGAATAATATTGTGCAGCACTTCCTGTTGCACTGGTATTCAATGCACTTCCATTTTTACCATCAAAATCACTAGCAGAAAAGGCATTGCTACCCTTTTTGTTTAAATTGCTTTTATAACCAAATGTGTTATTGCTAAGTGGTGCTGGTAAAATGCTAACTGCTGGGCGCCCTTCAAAATCATACACTTGTTCTGCCGCCAATGTAACATCTTGTGTAGAAAGGTTGGTCAGGCTTTGGCGGTTGCGCAAACTCCCGTCATAGTAGCTAACAACTCGCTTGTTTTTACCTTCTTCGGCATAGGTAACCACCATTTGCCAGTTTTTGTCTTCTTCAAAGGAGGTGCTGATGATGTGTTTAGCAACCGTACCATCAGTTGGACTTTTGGTATATCCCCAAGCCCCCGTTTTTATGTGGCTATAATTCCCATTAACCCCCACTACCCACACTCCTACGGGACGCACACGAAAGTAAAGTGTGCCTGAAGGATATGTAGGCTCTAATCTTAAACTATTGCCTGCGGTACGCACTCTCACTGGCTCTTTAAAAGCAAATGGTTTGGCATTTCCAGTTGCTCCAATAAACGCTGTATATGCCGCTGCGGATTCGTCATCTACAAACACCCATTCTACATCGTATTGCTTCGCTCCTTCGACTGTTTTCCAGCGCACTTCTTTTGCGGTGTTGTTGAAATGCACATACCCTTGTGCAGCAGGAGATAAAAAATAATGTACTTCTGTTTCTGTTTCTACTGAAAGTACAATGTCATCTGGCACAGTGCCTGTAGTTGATATCCCCACTATTTTAACGCCTAAATCTTCTGTGGCAAGCTGATCGTGTACACGTATGGCCTCGTAGATAAAATTTTCTTCTGATGGCTTAAAGGCTACTTTTAAAGAATATGTAGACCCTGAAACACCAGAACCGTAATTATATATTTTATAGTCTATTTGATATGTCCAATCACTCCCGCTATACACATCGGTACGATTGCTTCTGGTATACTCTAAGCGCACTTTATGTTTGCGTAAAATATATCCTCCTGAGGATGGATCTTCAACAGCATCCTTCAACCGAATCACTTTATTTATGCTCAAATCCGCTTTATCAGTTTGCAACAAAGTGGTTTGTTGAGCAAGTACGGTGCTGCTAAAAAGTAAAAAGGCAGCGCTAAGAAGGTTTTTTAAAAATTGCATAAATCAAATGGTTTGGCGATTAAAACAGGGTGATTTCATAGTCTCCATAAGCACTTGCCGGAACTTGCTTTCCCTTTTTCTGAAGCACATAATTGGCGATGGAAAATTCTTTTGCCGCTATGGGGCGTGTATCAAATTTTTCATATTCAATAACAATCTTGCTATACTCATAGACTCCATCTGGTTTGAAGAAATATTCTACAGAATGGATACTCCGTTTGTTATTACTTAACACGATAACAATTTCTTTTATGCCTGTTTCGGCTGAAGGCGTTAAAACATAGGTATGCCCAATACTTGTGTGATGATAAACTACACTCGGAAAAGGGGTGTGCACCAAACTATCAATCCCCATATCCCATTCTGGGATATGCTGTTTTTGTTCTTTTTCCGCACTTCTCTGAGAAATAAATATCTTCTTATCTACATGATTTATGCTGAGCATTACATCTTTGTTATAGAGCATTGCCATAGAGTTGGTGGTAAATTTGAATTCTTGATCTCTTTTTAGCAGGCTATATGTTTGCTGTTGAATTGGCCTATCGTTGGCATCAAATATCTCTATGCTTGCTTTGATGTTAACACTCTTATTTGCCATAACATGCTCAGTTAAATATTGCATATCAGCTTTAAAGTCTTGCGCATCAGCCTCTGGAACATATAACAGACTAATTATTGCCCATAGCAGCGCCAACATATGTGATTGTAGCCTTTTCATATTAATTCGTTTCTTGTTTATGGCTTGTGCTTTCTGAAATAGTGAAGATGCCTCGCTCGGTTTCTTTTTTCACTAAATAGAGGTTACCCGCCTCATCGTAGTAATAAAATGATGCAAAGTTGTTTTGATCCAATGTGGCTTGTAATCTGTAATTGTTTGCATCATAGACATAACTTTGCATGTTTCCGTTCGCAGGAAAAATGCGCAAATCGTCTACCCACATATGTGCATATTGGTTACCCGTATAGAAATAGAAATCGGTCTTTGCAAATGCTGGATCATTTGGGGTCTCAAATTGTAAAGCAACTTGTTGCCAACCTTCAATCACTTCACCAACAGGGATAGCCACAACCGAACCTAGTATGGTCGTTCTGTTTTGATCGTAAAAGCGGACTTCTATAGAAATGTTGTCACCACCTTCATGGTTATAAGTAAAATCAGTTTCATCTGCTTTCACCCAAGCGCTAATAACATATTCTTTTTCACCTTCTAACTCTAAATCTGATCGCACATCCAAAGTTGGTGACTGAACACGCAAACTCCTTTTTCCAGTATGTGCTTCTTCATCTACGATAAAAGTCTCGTCAAGCGGGTTATATGATTCACCGTTGTCTGCCTGTAAGCCCGTTTCATCAATGGTCTCAAAACCATCAAAAAGCACTTCTTTTTGGTATGCGTTAGCCGCTACCCAAATGGGCAATGAACCTTTATAACCATATTTCGCACTACTAAATATTCCTAAAGGATCAGTACTTTCAATTTCATTTCCGTAGGCATCAAACTGTGTGGTAGTAGAACCATAATACCATGTATCTTTACTGTCTTTATTGGTAGATGTGGCATAATCCATACCTAGCACCATAGGGTCACCATCATAAAAGTTCCATGGTAATATGGCAGGATAATAATAGTTAACTCCTCCTTGATCGTCTTGATATATCCCATCTTGCCCTAAAACCAAGCCAGAACTTTGCTTGCGATTTGCTGCATAAAAAAGATCATTTTGTTTCCGCAATATGCCTCTCAAGCCATTTTTATATGGATTATTGTCTTCATTTAATTTGCTCCATTTATCGGTGTAATTAACCGCACTAGCATTGAGCACATTTCTTATTCCTGTAAACTCATCATCTAAATTCCCTACTATCCTGTTATCCGAATTTAAAGGATCTGACAATGCTGTAAGACCATGAGCAGGTAGGTTTAATATATTTCTGTGACCTGACCGTACAACGGTTATATTGTATTCTCCTGATGGACTTACAGGTAAATTTTCCCCATAGATTAATCTACTTCCTACTTCTAAATAAGACCCCTCATCTGCATGTTGAGTTGCATATTGCATACTTAAATCATGCACAACTGTGGCTTTATATCTATTCCCACTTTCATCGATCAAGATCAGTTCATCTCCGGGATAAAGCTCTTTTCCCGTTTCTGTGATTTGCATGAGGTCAACACTTACGTCATTACTTCCTGGCCCCACTACCGTTTGCAACCCACTAATAAATTGATATCCTAAATTTGACACTGCTGGGTAATTATAAACATCTTGCAACCCGTACACATTATTATCCCAATTGTTTTTAGTTCGTGTATAGAGTGGTTTACCTGTATAAGCGTCAAAGGCTAGGTTTTCTGTTGTTACCGTACTTTGACCATCAGTGGCCACTGTTTTGTGCTGAATCCCCGAGCGATGAATAACTTTATTGGTAATCCAAAGCCCGAGTTCATTGGTACTGGAATTTACGCTTGGCCAAGGAATTGGAATGGGATAAACAGTTAAAATCTCTGTATTAAACTCTAATCCTCCCATATTTGAATATGACTTAGACCAACGCTGATCCGAAAAGAATTCGTATTGAACACCTAGCAACATTTCATCTTGTACGTGATCAAAATAATGATCTCCCGCACCAACAATGCGGATAGTATTTACCTTATTCTCAAGTTTATATACCGCTGTTTCATCATAGAGTATAAGTTTCTTTTTATAGTCATATTCTACTTTACTTATTGCAGCTTCCCACACTATGTTACCCGCCTTACTTATCCCGTAGTTGCTAATGCTTTTTTGTTTGCCATGCATATCATTGGTTTGTACGGCATATCCTTGAGAAGCGTGCATCCTATTGGTTTCTATTTGCCCAATAAATGGAATTGGAATCCATAATCTTCTTGCTTTGCCAGTGTTTTCGGTTCGATTTGTTTTTTCCACCATTGTCGGAAACTCACGCGCTGTATAAAATTTGTGAACACTTACTCCTGTTGGATCTCCCACATTCGTAGTTTGGCCATCAACTACATTAGCTGTGTTCAAACTCATCACTTCTACTTGTTCATAGCCTACTGAAGCACCTGGAAAATAGGATTCATTGATTGGCATTTCTACATATCGCTGGTTTGAAGTATTTTTACCTGTTCCTTCTGTATAAAAACTCTCAGCATAGCGTAATGCATTTTCATCTCCTCCTATTTGTGGCTCATAACTAGCTACTCCAGAACTAATGGTTAAGCCTGGATTCTTTGGATCATTCATCGTGTAAGAATACACTTGTCCATATTCTGCTGAAGATCCATTTACTGGAAACTCGTCACTCATTCTTATCGCTTTTACGCGAGTGCCGCCACCATATTTCACGCCATCTGGACTTGTGAGTTTGATGACCGTTTTTGCGGGGTCAATCTTGTTTCCAAATCCTTTCATTCTACAGAAATTACGAAACTTGGTAAACATTTTCGGAATTTCAGTGATGAAACTAAGCAAGCTTTTTACTCGAGCTGCCTTTTCAAAATCCGAAGTACCTGGCTCTCCGTTAATTGCTGTATTATAATTGAGCAATATGGGTTCATTTGTGCGCATATGCTGGAAAACTGCCGCAGCAAACGGGTTATAACCCTCAACATCTTCCAATACTAAATACCCTTTTGTATAAGCGGTCAGGTTACTGCCATTTATATTTTTTACAGCTGTTTCTCCCGTTACTCCCCAGTCAACTACTTTTGCATATCCATTTACATAATCCCACAAATTATCTCTTAAATTAGCGTAGGTTTTAAAATATACTATGTGTTCTCCACGTCTTTCCAACCCTTTTAAATAGTGTTGTTCTAATACGTCATCTGGGTCAGAAATACCTTGGTATTTATCTGCATAATATGATATATCGGCTGCTATAGGAACTTCTAAATTAAATTCTACACGGTTGTTTATTTGGTTTGATTCGTATGTATAAGTAGTTAAACCATCATTGGCGTCCTTTTTTAAACCGTTTATTTGAAACATCTGTGTTGCCTTGCGGTGCTGAACGTAGCTGTAATCATCACTCTCATATTCGATTGATATTTTACCTCCTGTGGGGGTTATGATTTCATTTAAATGCCATGCATTGGCATAGTCATCTACTTCATTTTCTCTAAAGTTTTCCAACTCTGTTTTTGTATATCCTGTACTCACATCATACTGGCTGACATAAGGCATGTCAATATTTGAACAATAATCTCCCTCATTGTTGCTTTGTTTATAGTTTCCCCACCTATCCATGGCAAACTCATCATAGTCTGGATTTACATTGCTATAGTTGAATTCATATGGACTGAGCGCTCCGCGTTGATTTCCTTCATAGGTCATGTACACCTTTTTAAGTGTTAGTTTTCCTCCATCATTGCTAATAGGGTCTCCATCATTTGGGTCGGTTTGACCATTATTATTCTCTACTCCTTCACATAACGAATAATCATACTCAAAATGAATGGTTTGAATAGGGTTTAGCGATGATAGCGTACTTTGAGAAACAGCATTTTGATATGCTAACTTGGAGTATAGCTTTATGCTCTTTATTTTTTTTAGCTTGCTCAACCCAGATAAAGAAGCACTTAATCCCGCTAGTTCCCCTGGGGCCTCTATGCCATCCATGCGATCGTTTAATTCGAAAACGGCAACGTGCGTTCTGGTCTCTACTGAAGTTAAGTACCAGATCTCTTTTTCTCCATAAATAAAACTTCCTTTATTGTCTTCTTTTAGGGAGTAGCTCCCTTTATTGTATCGAGCACCTTTAAAGGGCATACGCCAGTTAAAATTGTCATGAATTTTTGCGTAGTTGAATTTTACCCAATAACCATAATCATCATCAGTTATCCCATCGTCTAACACATCGATATAGTCATTTCCTAAAATACCTGTTAGCAAGTATGAATGTGCATATTCCGGAATTTCCGTGCGCATCAAAAACTCATTGGTCAGGTTATGTTTATATTTCAAAGAACTACCATCTATAGGCACATCTACTCTTGGTATACAATCAACATCCTCATCTGGAACACTAAATGAACTTTCTATTTGTTTATTATTATAAGCGGGAATGCCATAAACGTAGCGCTGGCCATTGGGTTGGTGAACTGAAAAACCCGCAAAGTGATGCGACTTTTTAGTCCCTCTTAAATAAGATGTTTCTGTAGCGGCCAAGACATCTAACGCATCTGAAACATCAACTGAGCTACTATAATAGCCCACTTTGTACTCTGACATTAATTCATTGTTTCCATCAAGCAACAATCCATTGGTTACTTGTTGAATCAATGTTCCTCTGCGTTTCCTTTTGTTGAAGCCTGCTTCTTGCCTGTTTTGATTGGATAGCGTAATTTGATTTTTCGATTTATCAATAAATGTGTTCGCAACAGGTACATATTCAGTTGAGCCTTTTTTCTGCATTTTTGCTGTCACAGCTTTTTCTCCACCAATCCAATCTAATTCATCTTTCTCCATGGCAACCATCTCTCCATTCAAAGCAAACCAAGAAATCTCTTTATCATTTCTTTCTTCTCCATAATTGTTGAAATCATATGCGCCACCATTTACATTCCATTTTCCTACTTCACTTTGCCCATGAGTATATGTGCCCGTAACTCCAATATGGTTAGGTTGTCCTGGGCCTACTTCAAAACCAAAACTCCCGCCATCTGTAGTTGATTTAGTATATGGGTCGTGAAAATTTCCTATATCTGACCTGAACGTGCGGAACATTCCTCCTATTCCTTGCCCTGTAAACGAATAAAAGTCTGGCGTAGATACAGGAATTGGAAATGTTTTATCGTCTCTGTGCACTGATTTTTCGCGCTCTCGATTAAAATCTTGTAAGCCATCTTTTGTTCTTTTCTGTGCATAAAATAATCCGTAGGCTTTTCTTGAAGAGTTTTTATCTTTTGCATATGTAGTATTAAAAAAACCTCCTATCGAAAAATTGGTAAATGCTCCAGCCAAATCACCCCCTGTCCTGAAACTTACATTTAAATGATTCGCTCTTGTAGCCATTGGGTTATAACTTGAATAAGCTAACGTAGCACTGCTTAATGTTGAACTAGTTCCTAATGATTTAGTGACATCATTAGTAATCTTCTTTCCAGCTGCGTTCTCCCCTGTCAATGTGGATTTTTTTGTTAATGATGAGCTCAAACTTCCCTGTAAACCTGCTTTTGAACTAAGACTTATTCCAACACCTACATTCATGCTCGTATTACTTTTGGAACTCAGTTCATGCGAAGCACTGAAGTCCATACTCACTGATGTCCCTCCTTGTGAATCCATATTCAATCCAATGGAAGTGTGCGCTGCTCTAAAACTAACCCCTGAACCAAGGGAATACCCAAATCCTCTATAGTTGTTATAATAAAGACTTGTTGAAAGAGATAAGGCTCCATTTCCTTCTCCTCCTGTAGCCTTACTTAAATCTGACCCCCAAATTTCCATACTGGCTGAAGCATTGATTCCAAATGTTTGAGATGACTTCATATCCATCTCATACTTGTACTCATCACCTTTAAACTCATCGGGTACACCTCGCATCTGTCGGGTCAGTGCTCCTGGATTAATATTCCATCCCAATCCAACCCATGATGCTTCTTGCTCCATGCCGATGCCTGAGTGGTAAGCTAAATTAAATGGATACCCTCCATCTGGACCGGGTAATTCAAAAAGTGGAATATTATAAGTAAAATCTCCAGAAAATAAATTAACCATATCACTTGTGCTCACTGGCTCAAATGACTGTACTTCAGGCTGAGACGGGCCAGTTGTGAGTGCAAATGCAGTTGTCGGACTCACTATCTCTACTAGCATATTTATGGCAATAAATGCGGCTAACAGACGTATTAATTTTCCTTTTCTAATTTTTGAAATCATATTCATTTTGCGTTGGCGATTAAGTAAGGCGGGGTTGTGTTTTTAAAACGAAATACTACTGGACCTGAATCAAATACATTGTCATTTATGACTATTTTGAACTCGCTTTCAAGTGGCAATTGATTAAACGCAAAAACGAACTCTAAATAATTGGCAGTCCTATAATTAGGAATGTTCATGTATGCAATGGGCAATGCTGTGCTATTTTCTAAATCAACAAGTTCAATTTGAGTTCTAAATGCGGTATTGAAGTATTGAAGTAAACTAAAATACTCTTCAGTACTTGTGGCATGTTGCTCTAATACATTTTGAGCGTTTCGCTCTTTTGGGCTTATGCGCAGAACAAACTGCTCTCCTAGCTGCTCATCTGTTGATTTTAATGTTCTATAGGTAGAGGTTTGCCTGAATAAGCTAAAGGTTATGTTTTCAATCGTTTTCTGTTGAAAGAAACCATTTTCTTCATTTTCCATCCAAGCCAAATACTCAACATCACTAACAGGTTTATCAGATTGACTGCAAGCAAGAAGTTGAACAACCAAAAACATAACTAATAGACGTTTCATTCTCCATTAAATTTAAAATTCGCATAGGCTATGACTTCATCAGTAATATCGTTGTCCTGATTGGCATAGAGCATAGAGCCATTTCCGTTAGCCCCAAGGATAAATCTGCATTTCTGTTCTTTTCCATACTCTGATATATATTGGTTGATTTGAGTATAAATCTGCTCGTCATATTTTTGCGCATCTTGTGCGTTTAGCTCTGCAAACCTGTTTTGATGTACAGCCAATTCTTCTTTCTTTTTTATATAAGCCTGCATTATCTGATCACTGCCTTGTTCATGTCTAAGATTGTTTTCTAGCAATTTAAGCTCGGTTTGAAGACTGTCTATTATTTCATTTCTCCTCGTCATGACTCCTTCTAACTTTACACTAAGATCCTTCTTTAAATCAAATGAGTTGAAAAGTTTGGGAACGTCAACATACATCACCTCTGAGACGGTTGTTGCTTTATACATAGCAACACCTGATAAAGTGAGCGCAACACCAATCAATACGCCTAAGACTATGTGTGAAATTTTCATACTGCTAAATGATTTTTTTAAATCGTAAATATTTTTTCTCACCATGAGAATCTGTTACCTCTAAAATGTAAAATTCCCCATTACTCAAGCTAACACTCGCTAAGTCTATCGCTATTAGATTATGGCCTGGTAAAACACTTGATATAGTAGGCAAACCCGATAATTCATCCTGAAAAAAATCTAAAATTCTATAGTTTAATATGCTAGATGGAACCTCCTCTTCATCATACTTAATATAAAGAACATCACCTTTAAGCTTTATAAAATCGCTTGAAAGCTCTGGCAATAGCTCTACAAATGGAACTGTATATGTAACTTCCAATTTTGGCCTTTTAGAAACGGTGGCATAGTCTTTTGAATAAAATGTCAATTTTCTATACTTTACCTCTGTTTCTAACTTAATGAAGTATGAAAATGCGTTGCTGGTCCTGTATTCATTGAAAAATTCGGTAACATCAACGATGTAATCTTTATTTGGATCATTAACTCCTCCTGTATTACTTGCTGGAATTAGCAAACTTGAACCATCGGCATCACCTTCCTTGGGCGAGTTCTCCCATGTTATTGTACTTTCAGACCAACTTGTACTAAGCGCATATAACCGGCTTTCATTGCTTCCACTCGTTTGAGAATGGTCGCCCTGCGCGTACAAATACAGTTTCACATCGGTTACAACTGCATTTTGAGGAATGCTTGACAAATCAAACTCCATGAATGTGCGATAAAATGACAATGCCCCTCCATGTGTACCTGCAATTATTCTCAAATGATCATTCAACCCATAGTTCGTATTTTTAAACACATCATCCCCGTGTTTTAACCAAACCATTGCATCCTTTGAGGGAGATAACGTAACAGTTTTTTGATTGATGGGAACTTGGCCTTTTACACTTAGTACCACCCAAATTGAAACTATGATAAAGACAACTTTTTTCATGGCAAAAATGTGTATTGCCCAGTTGCGGCATTGTAAACTAAATCACGAGAATTGCTACCATTTAAAAACTGCAACCGAACTTTGTAGTGATATAACCCCACATCTAAGATTCCTAGCCCTAGTGTTATTTCATTTGTGGCGGTAGTTACGGAATATCCGTTGGGTAACCCATAATTTTGACCAACTACAAATAGCTGACTGGCAACACTATTATCTCCGGGATATGTTCCAATATCAAATTGTACAGCTGAAACTTGCAAACTATCATCAGCATCAATGACGCATTTGAAAGTATATGAAGTATCTCCATTGCTGCTGACGACAGGGTTAATTAATTCTACAGCAAAGTGAAATGTATCCTGTACTTGAGCTTTTAGATTTATATGCAAAAACACAATAGCTACAATGGCTAAAATTAGATTCTTCATGAGAAAATGGTTTTAATCAAAATTTATCTATAAGGTTTGAGCGGCATAGATATTCACTACTCTGTAAAACCCCATGGAAACTTTCGACTGTTTCAGGACAATAGATGCGCATTTAATTGATCTACTGATACAAAAAACTTCTCAGAATCTGTCTATTTCATCACGTAACTCAAAATAAATTTAACCAATCTTTCATGGATTTGATACTTATGGTGATTCGTAAATAGCTCTTCAATGGATTGTATTAGGTTCATTTTGTTAATTGACCCCATCACCATTTGGTGCAATCTTCGCTGAACCTGCTTATGCAGATTTCTAAGTGCAATATCCATTTCGACTCTATCTAGCGCTTTACGAAATACTTCAATTTTTGATTCAGCTAATTCCTCTACTCCTTTATTTAATAAAACTACTATCTCTAGCGTTATTTCAATAAAATACCATTTCCCCAATCGCGATGCTTTTCCCGCTAAAAAGGAACTAAAAGGTTCTAGAAACGCTGAAACCACATTAAATAAAACTTGGCTTGCTATTGAAATTTTTAACGCATTTTCCTTCTTTATCCAAAAATTAAAATGCGCTTTACCCAATTTTGTAATACAATACATATCCTCCGAAAAAACCGAATAAACTAACGGAAGCTGACTGACAGATAGACTTTCGTCATTCACGTAAATTAGCAATTTGTCGGAATCAATAGTTCCATTGTTTAACAATTGATAATACCAAAAAATCGTTTGAATTTCCGATACAGAGAGTAAGTGAAATATTCCGCCATATACAATGCACTTTTTGTTTAAATGCTTAGAAGATGGAAAAACACCACTTTTTACTAATTCTGAAAGAACCTTAAATGACCTAGACTTTTTGACCTTCGAATCATTGAAAGTATCAATGATGGCTGACAAATCTAAATTGAATATTGAATATCTTAGCTTAAATGCTTCATCATAGGACAACAACTCTCCAATACTCACCTCCCTTTCCAACTTTTTGAGAGACGACTCAACTCTACTAAGATAATCATTGCCTTCTTGTTGATTTAATTCCAAATTTTGAATTGCCTCATATATTGGCATTCCAGAAATCACCTTTGAATGTTCTCGGTATAGAGTGCTAAGCAATGTTTCAGAATATTTCTGCTCATATTGCATCTGTCGGATTGACAATGATAAAAACTGCCTTTGATATTCTGACTTATCTTCAGGATTTGTATAAAACCCTTGCGTTGCTTTCAGAGCCAAATAACTCTTTCTGATTAATGCTGAACACTTTGTCCGATCGTCTGAACTTAAAAACCTGAAATTTTGAGTTTTTAAACTTACCCCATTATCCAAACACCCTAAGTCACAAAGCTTCCGATGAAGTCTTATTGCCTTTTTTCTATATCTACTATTACTTATCTGAATAGCAGAGTTGACAAATTCTCGTTCCCTTTTATTTGAATTACAGACAAATACCAGAACTTGCCTAATGTTTTTCAAAATTTTAAGTCTATTGATTTTAGATTTTCAAAATAGACAACACAAGGTAATAGAAAGCCATATTTTTTTTTGTTATATTAAAATTCCAGGATTATGAACTACCTAGACATCAAGACAAATCAAATAATTATTTAAGCCAAATGTGGGTATTGAGTTTACCAATTCAATTTATCCATATTAGCTTGCATTTTGATTGCAGCCTTTTTATTATCTACCTTGATATAAAGCATTAATGTTTTTAAATCTGAATGTCCAGTAATAAGCATTAACTCTGGAAGATCTAATAGGCCATCCAAAAAAGCATGGGTAGCAAAAGTTCGCCTACCGCAATGAGCTGAAATTTTTAAATATTTAAAAACTTCTTTTGATTGAATTTTACCCTTAATCTTTCTCTCAATAATAACTTTAGAATTAATTTTCGCTTTTTGGCAAACCTTCTTAATATTTAAATTGAATTTTTGATCTAACATTTTTTGAGGAAGACCCCCTCCATTTCGTTCCAAAACTTTATGGATTGAATTAGAAATTGGTATTTCTATTATTTTATTTGAGTTTTTATCAGTTCGTAATGAAATAATGTTTCGCTCCAAATTAATGTTTGCTTTATTCAAGTCAAGAAAATCACTAATACGCAGTCCTGTTTTACATGAAATAAGAAACCAATCTCGTGCTGCTGATTCAATACTAGATAACCCCTCACAGGTTTCAAGTGCCGCTAACTCCGATTTTTCCAAGATTAATGGTTCAATCGTTTCAGAGGGCTTCTTATATTTTTTTGACAAATTTTTACTATGAATACCCAAATCCTTTGCATGATTAATTGTTGTCTTTAAATGTTTTATCAATGATCCTTGATAATTAAGCATGAATCCGCATTCTAGATTTAGATAACCTAAATAATCAAGATAAAAAGAATAGTCCATAATTCTCTCCAATGTAAGGCTATGTTCGTCCATTTTTCGAAAAAAACAATATTGCCTTAGCCTAGCTAAACTATTCTTATAACTTTTGATTGTTTCTTCACTTTTGCCCTCTTTTCTTTTATTCGGTATCATGTAGTAATTTGTGAATGTAAATATGCTCATTCCCAAGCTTAGCTTTTCTTTATCTGAACGATACGCTAAGTAGAATTCCTCCTTGCTTAAGTTGTTTTTCAATTGTAAGTCAACTAATACACTTTTTATTTCTTCATCAATAGCAGATAAAGCCGTGTTATACTGTGATGCATGTTTAAAGGAAGGTTTGGCTCTTGCTCTTTTAAAATCCCAATTCTTAGATTCAATCCGAAGTCCTGTACTACCACTAATGGTTTGGTAGTTTAAAGTAAACTTAAAACGAATCGTATTAAGCTGCATATTCTTTCGGGGTAGATAAAAATGTATATTCCTCATATGTATTATATGCCGGATTCATCAAAAAGTTGTGGAAAACCTATTCTAATAACCTAAATCCGTACAATTAATACCGTGACCCGAAAGGTGACCCGAATAACCGTCTCTTAAAATCTTTTAATGTCTGCCTATACTATTAAATAGCTAACACAAATCACTATATGTGTCTTAATTACAGAAACATACAGCCGATTTACGACAATGAATTTATCCTTGTGGGGCAACAGAAAAACCCGAAGCAAATTGCTTCGGGTTTTTTTATGTGTATATTTTTATAAAACTTAAATTTTACGAATACTGGCAGCAAGAATAGGTTTTTATCGTCTTTACCTGCTAACAAGTATGAACTTAACAAAGCCCGTTGCAGCGCAATCTAAACAACAAGCTTTTATTAAAATCCTTTCCCAGAAAATTGTTGATTGTCGATCTCACCACTTTTTTTTTCACATTCTGAAAAATGAATATCTATATTTTAAAACATATCTTCCATTGTTATGTCTAACCCTCTACATAATAAAACAAGATAATAATAAGACGGATTTACTTTTCCTGTTTCTATTCTCTGAAGTGCTTGCTGGTCTTTATTGATAAAACTCGCCAAATCAAATTGGGTTAAACCTTTTTGTTTCCTTAATTCTTTAATTCTTTTTCCTAATTTTTTTATCTGATCGTCTTTCATAACACCACATTTCATCTAGATAAATTAAAATCAATAACACTTTCATTTATCCTTTCAATTTAACAAACTATCCATCAGGTACATAAGTTGATCGGTGATACTATCTATACATTTCATAAAGTTAGACACTAGGTATTTTAACTAATACATCAAATATGTTGTATCAAGTAGATTTTATTATGGCCAATTTTGCCACTCTAACTAGTGCTTCGTTCAATCCTTTCGATTTAAAGGATCTAGTTTTAAAGTTAATCGTTATTGATTGAAAGCACAAACAATAGTTGCCAAATGAATTTTATTTTTAAACTTTTAATTGCGTCAATTACAATCGTTATAAGCACAGCAGCCTTTAGTCAAAGTACTGCGCTTAGTTGTAACGAGCCCACACCATGGATAAGCAATGTTACAGCTGGGTTAACATTTGATGCAAGCAATTGTGGAGGCTTTCTTCAACCTCCATGCTCAGGCAACGTGCTAGACTCTGATTTAAATAATTATCATTCAATAAGCACATTATTGAGTTCAGGGTATGCAACCGTAGAAGATCCCACGAATACGTATAACGCCACCGCTACAGCCCCCTTTTTTGTTGGATTTAACTTTACCGAAAGCACTTTGCTAAATCTTGATTTGTTAGGGTTGTTAAATAATGTAACGATTGCAACCTATAATAATGGCGTTCTAATACAGTCAGAAAGTGGTTCAAATTTATCCGCTATTGGAGTTGGCCTACTATCTCAATCGCGAATTACAGGTGGGTTTATAGCTACACAGCCATTCGATGAAATAAGAATTACGTTCGGGCTAGGTCTCTTGAGTTCTTATAGAGTATACTATCCGGTAATCCAAAAGTTTTGTGCTGCGCCTTTGGTTGATGGCACAGAGTTTTTAGAATGTAATACACCTACCCTACAAAACGTACCAGATTACCCTTTGTACATAAATACGCAGGCTTTAGGTGTATCTGGAGTGCTTGACGTTGATGCAGGTGTTACCAACCCAGATAGTGTAATTGATAACGATACATCAAATTTTGCCCAAATGTATTCGGTTGCTGGCGTAGCATCTACGGTAACATTACCTGTAGCAAATGCGGTAGATGAATATCCGGCAAATACGTTCGCTGGTTTTGTGATTGAGAAACCAGGCATTTTAGGAGTTAATGTGTTGGATCAACTTACGGTTGCAACGTATAGCAATGGAACGTTAATTGAGTCGGCCTCTGGCGCTTCAGGCCTAGCTGATGTAAGTACAGGGCTGTTGTATGGAACAACAGGTAAGCAAACAGTTGGCTTTGTAAGTACACAGGCCTTTGACGAAGTGAGAATATCATTCACACCACTTGTAGGTGTTCTTAATACAATAAATGTATACTCTATGGTTACAACGCGTACATGTGCCTTAACCCTGCAATGCGAAGAGATCATAATTCTAACAAATCCAGAAACCCCTGCGTTTGTCAACTTTCAAGAAACTGGAGTTGGAACGGCATGTGTTGGTTGTCAGATAGAAAATGCAGATTTTGTCACAAATATTGACACTTCAGATGCCGCTGAAATGGTACTTACGGCTGGCCTTTTAGGATCACTTTCACTGTCTGTACAAGATCCAGCCAATACATACCCTGGAGGTTCGTTAACAGGGTTTGTTGTAGAATCTGGAACATTGGGCCTCTTGGTTTTAGACTTGCTCGAGAACATAACGGTCACGACATTTTTAGACGGAACACAACAAGAATCACAGAGTGCCAGTAACTTACTTGATTTAGAGTTGCTAGGATTGTTGGGTAATCAACAAACCACAAAAAGAGCTGTTGGGTTTTACACAAGTTTAGATTTTGATGAGGTAAAAATAAGCTTTGGAGGGTTGGTAAATGCACAGTTACTCTCAACTCTCAATATTTATTACGCCTTTGTAGAAACTTCTTTAGCCAATGGAGGTGGGGGGTTAAACTGTTGTCCAACACTGTCGCTTGCACCCGGTGAGAGCGCTACTCAAAATGTATTTATTGGTGAAACAATAAGTCCTCTTACAATTGGATCTACATTAAAACTTGATAAAGCACTTAAATGGGTTCTTTTTACAAGCCAACAAACTGGCTCTGCAATGTATAGCGGAGGTACAGTTATAGATTCTTCTACCGCAGATGAGGTAACTTCTCTTGCCAGCATCACCCCAAACAGAAAATATTTCTCTCCAGAAGGCACTTATTACATCTATCTAATTCCTACTGGTTTGCCCGCAGACATAACTTGCCGCCCATATGTTGAGTTTATAATAAATGTTATGAGCACTAAGCCAGATGTTTCTATTGGACTGCTTGGCAGTACCATAAATGGAAATGTAAATACAAATGACTTTGTTGAGGCAGGTTCAACATATAGTAATGTAGTAGCACAATCTGGCAACCCAAGTGGTGATTTACCAGTGCTTAATAGTGATGGCACATATTCGTTTCTAACCAGCACTTCTGGTACTTATTATTTTACAACAACCATTTGCGATGCAACTTTACCAACACCCGTTTGTAAAGATGAAAGTCTAAAAATAGTTGTACAAGACAAGCCAATTGCGAATAGACCTCCCGTTGCGCTAGACGATGTCTTACTGTTGGATGGAGACGAAGCTACGCCAGCTACAGGAACCGTAAGTATTTTATTAAACGATGCCTCATCTGGGAATGGCGGAAGCCTTAGCACACCGAGTATTTTAACAGGTGCAGCAAATGGAACGGCTGTTATTAATGGAAGCGGACAGTTAGAATATACACCAAATGCTGGCTTTTATGGCATGGATACAGTAATTTACCAGGTGTGTGAAACACCTTCAGGCTTGTGTGATGATGCTCAAGTAATTATTACGGTCGCAAATCCAAACTCGGAATATGCAATACAAGCTTCAGATGATTTGTCTTATTCTAAAAAAGGAGAGCAAGTAACAGTTGCTGTAGCTGACGGCTTACTAATCAATGATTTTACAACAGGAACAGGCCCAATGGCAATTACACCTCAAAATCAAGTCATCCCAGGAGTGGGTAGTTTAATTGTTGGGCCTAATGGCGCCTATATTTTTACACCGGACGCCAACTTTACAGGTAGCTACGCACAACCTTACGAAGTGTGCGACAATGGTACATGTACCTTTGCCACTTTACACTTGTTGGTAGAGGAAAACATCATTCTTTGGGATATTAAGTGCTTTTTAGAAGGGCCCTTCACATCATCTGCGGGAACAATGACAACCCACCTAAGTACTGGGGGAAGCTCGAGTATTTTAGCTACAAACGCACTCAACCAACCTTATAATGCTTCACCATGGAATTATGCTGGTACAGAGAGTGTAACTGCCGACTTTTTTGATACATATCCAAGTGTTACAGATTGGATATTAGTTCAACTACGTGATAAAAATGATCCCAGTATAGTCCTGTACCAGAAAGCCTGTTTTCTAACTTCAACAGGAGAAGCGTTGGATGTTTCAGGTAATGCTGGCGTGGCAATTACTGCACCTGAAGATAATTATTATGTATCTGTGGTACATAGAAACCATGCAAACGTTGCTAGTTTAAACACTGTTGTAGGTTCACCTGGAACCGCTGTTTGGGACATTAGAACAGACGACAGTAATGTATACACCACAGGCGGAAATCCAAGAGGTGTTAAAAGAGTATTAAATGGCGGCAATAACTACTACGTTTTACATGGTGGCGATTGCAACAACGATCAAAACATCAATGCAACAGACGTAGATGCCATTGCTGAACAATTCTTCCTTAGTGGGTATTTATCTGGCGACACATACTTAGACGGAGTAGTAAATGCTACTGATGCCAGCTTAATTAATTTAAACTTCTTTTTTACAATTAATTTCCCTTAAATCAGAACTTAACTCCAAATTCTATGCGTAAAATTCTACTGATAATACTTTTTACTCCAGCATTATTAATTGGACAGAACTATGACTTAAATCTTGTGGTTACCAAAAATGATCGCGTTGTGGGTGGTGATTTTTGGGTCAAAGTTCAAGTACGAGCCAATACAACGTACACTTCTGGTGTCTTTTCTATTGGTTTATCATTTAACCCATTAGCTGTTTCGATTCCAAATGATGGTAGTAACAATATACCAGCAGCTAACCACGCGTGGTTAGGCTTTACTGATGTTGGCGTTGTGCCTTTTGTAAAAATTGGACAAAACGCACCTAATGAAATAGCTTTTGGCCGCGGGTTGACTTTTTCACCACCAACAAGCCAATTAACTACCGCTTGGCAAGATGTAATTGAGTTTAAATTTACCATTGTTGATAATACTCAAAAACTGGAATATGAAAATCTTGGACCAGGTTATAATGCAGCCGCTCAAGAGTGGAATAATTACAACAATGGTTCGCCAGTTCTCATTCCTTTTGGTTCTGGTTATGATATAATTACTTATAAAGATGGAGTTTGGACCGGTGGAAACGGAACAAATGGTGCTCCTAATGAAACAGATGCCGCAAAAGAGTTAATCATCGACCCAACAACTTCCGATAACTCTGCAACACTCTTTGGAAATGTTGAAGTTGATTATTTCGAAATACCATCAGGTTTCACGCTAAATATGGCTTCTAACGCTACCATGCGCCCATTTAATCAAGCATCGGTTAATTACCCGCATTCTGCCACTTCAGAATTTGTATTGAATTCTGACAACACTGGTTATTCTCAATACATTGGACCAGCTATATCAGGAACCATTCAACAATATGCTGGCACTAACGAAGGTTGGCGAAACATGTCTTTTCCAGTACAATCAATTGAAAATTTAGACCTTGGGGGGGCAAGTGCTAACGTAGATGGTAGTTACAAATCCTATCACACAAGCCCTTCTACTCGTGATAATTGTGGGAACTTCGGAAATGACATTTCAACCGTAAATATTACTCAATTTGAGGGAGGTGCTACTTTAACAGAGCCACATGAGTGGCACAGCCCAGCCAGCATAAGCGCCATGGGTGGCACTTTAGGTTATTCTATATTTCTTGGTGGCCAAAATTTCGGCACTTCAGGCGTTATAAAAGCTACAGGAATTTTTAATGAACCTAGTGCATCTTTAGTTTATGATTATGTACATAGCGCACCTCATGCCTTAAATTCTGCGGGCGCTTCTCAAGGAATTTACACTGGCATTGGCTGCCCAAACCCAGATGAACCAGCAGACCACAAAGCCAACTGGGATGGTTGGGCGTTAGTAGCAAACCCATATCCTTGTGGCTTAAGCATTCAAGAGTTTTGCGATGACAACGGTAATATTCCGTATGACAATATTAGAATTTGGAATAAAGGAAAGACTTATACCACTGCGGATGGGACCTTAACAGATATTGATTATCAATATGTAGCACCGGGCCAATCCTCCAACATACCACCAATGCAAGCGTTTTGGGTAAAATGGTCTACAGCGGGCAATAATCAATATCTTGTTTTTGAAAATGACCAACGCGTTTTTTCAACTGAATCATTTCAAAAAACAGGTGCAAATGAAATAGAACTTATTGCTCTAAATTTATTAGATACAAGTGCCAATAGCATTCTTTTAAAATTTGATGATTTAGCAACAAAACAATACGATACCGAGTTTGATTCTTATGTCTTAAGTCAACCAGGAAAAACCCGACCACAAATAGGG
Source organism: Bacteroidia bacterium (assembly GCA_030424545.1). Classification (GTDB taxonomy): domain Bacteria; phylum Bacteroidota; class Bacteroidia; order Flavobacteriales; family Schleiferiaceae; genus JAUHWL01. The sequence continues at coordinate 56,892 of JAUHWL010000012.1, read as the reverse complement.
TTTCAAAATAGCTATAAAGTAAATAACACAGAAATTATTGCCCCTTTATACACAAATACGGTCAACCAACCTCAGAAAAATGACTTTTATCCAGTTCGCTTTTGGTCGCGCAGTACTGGCACCTATAGTCTAAGTGTTAATCCAAAAACTTTAAAAATTGGATGGCATATTTATATTGAAGATTTAAAAACAGCACCTGGTATTTTACATGAAATCACAAACAAACCATATAAATTTGAGTACCAAGAAGGTAGTGAAGTAGAGCGGTTTAATTTACATTTCAGCAATGGAATCATAGATCCAGATGACTTACAATTAGAAAAAAGCATTTGCCAATTTTCTCATACTGCGCAAGGCGTAATCATAAAGTTCAAGGCCAATGCTGGATCCAACGCCAATGTTCAATTATACAATTCACTTGGTCAAGTAATTTTTTCTGAAAATCATATAGACACTAAAAACGATTTTTACATTCCAATTTCCAATACCTCAGCACCCCAAATGTATATTGTTAGTGTTTCTACAGCTCAAGAAAACGCTACAATAAAGTTGGTGAGATAGCATGTGTTGAAATTGTTTTATAATGCTATCTTTCTATAGAGAAGAAACCCGAAGCAAATTGCTTCGGGTTTTTTTATGTGTTAAAACCGCAAATGCTTAACCGTATTTCCATTATTGATAAGCTGTTTCAGCGAAGCAATGCCCAGTTTAATGTGTAGTTCCACAAAGTTGTCTGTAACCTTTTTATCACTTTCCGAAGTTTTTACGCCTTCTGCAACCATAGGTTGGTCTGATACCAACAAGAGCGCACCAGCCGGTATTTGATTGGCAAACGCTGTTGTAAAAACGGTGGCCGTTTCCATATCAATGCCCATACATCTAATGGATTTTAAATAGCTCTTAAAGTCGTTATCGTGCTCCCACACCCTGCGGTTGGTGGTGTATACAGTGCCCGTCCAGTAGTCTTGGTTGTAATCTCTAATGGTGGTAGAAATGGCTTTTTGCAACGCAAAAGAAGGCAACGCAGGAACCTCTGGCGGAAAATAATCGTCTGATGTTCCTTCGCCACGTACGGCCGCTATAGGCAAGATAAAATCTCCAATTTTATTTTTCTTTTTTAGTCCACCGCATTTACCTAAAAACAAAACCGCCTTGGGCTTTATGGCACCAAGCAAATCCATTACCGTGGCAGCGTTTGGGCTACCCATACCAAAATTAATTATGGTTATACCATCGGCTTTCGCATTTGGCATGGCCTTGTCTTTGCCCACAATTTCTACGTTATGATGGGTTGCAAATCGGCTAACGTAATCTCCAAAATTTACAAGTATGATGTATGAAGAAAAATCTTCTAAGGTTCTTCCCGTATAACGGGGTAACCAATTGTTTATGATGTCTTTTTTATTTTTCAAGTTTGATATATTTTGGCTTAAATATAACGCTCTGCTCAGGCAATTAAAAAAGGTTTTTTAATTGCTATTGTAAAGTAATTTCTTGCATAAGATATTTTCTCATATTTACATTCTTTATAAGTACAGCATGCAAGATTTAACGCAGTGGTTTGAATCGCTCGCCACATTAGAAAAAATATATTGGATAATCGCAATTCCGTCTTCAATCATTTTTATTATTCAAATCATTACCGCATTTCTTGGTGCCGATGGTAATGATGTGGCAGATGCTGATGTTGAAGTAGAGAATGATAGCGGCATCGGCTTTCATTTTTTAACACTTAGAAATTTGGTAGCCTTCTTTACCATAATGTCTTGGACCGGCATAGCATGTATAGATTCTGGGTTTGGCACTTTTGCAACAATTACTACCTCCATATTTGCCGGTTTACTCATGATGACAGCCATGGCCACCCTTATGTATTTTCTATTTAAACTAAAAGAAACGGGAAATGTAATGCCGCAAAATGCCGTTGGTAAAACAGGCGAAACATATTTAAAAATTCCAGCGAACAACAAAGGATTCGGAAAGATTCAAATAACATTACAAGGCTCCGTACATGAATTTAGTGCATTAACCAATGCCACCGAAGACATCCCAACAGGAGCAATTATAGAAGTAGTAGAAGTTTTAGAAGGTAATATAATGCGTGTAAAATTGGTATAAAATGGATTTAAGCCCTATGTTTTTAATTGTTATTGCCATTGCGGTAGTTTCAATATTTGTAATTTTCTTTCTGTTTATTCAACGGTATAAACGTTGTCCGTCCGACAGAATTCTAGTTGTTTACGGAAAAGTTGGCAGCAACTCCGAAGGCTCTTTAAGCGCCCGATGTATTCACGGTGGTGCCGCATTTGTTATTCCCGTAATTCAAGATTATGCGTTTTTAGACCTCACACCAATTTCTATAGAGGTAAACCTTACCAATGCCTTAAGCCGCCAAAACATTCGTGTTGATGTGCCTTCGCGCTTTACCGTGGGTATTTCTACCGAGCCCGGCATCATGAACAATGCAGCCGAACGCCTTTTGGGCCTTACACAACAACAAGTACACGATTTGGCCAAAGACATCATATTCGGCCAGTTGCGCTTGGTTGTGGCCACCATGGACATTGAAGAAATTAACAACAACCGCGATAAATTCTTGGCAAACGTAGCCAGCAATGTGGAGGCTGAGTTGAAGAAAATAGGACTTAAACTGATTAACGTAAACGTAACCGACATTAAAGATGAAAGCGGTTACATTGAAGCGTTAGGAAAAGAAGCCGCTGCAAAAGCCATTAACGATGCCCGCGTAAGTGTGGCCGAAAAAACCAGAGATGGTAGCATTGGCGAGGCAAACGCCACCATGACACAGCGCGTAAAAGTAGCTTCGGCACATGCCGATGCCAATATTGGTGAAGCCGAAGCTGGCCAAAAAGAACGCATAGAAATTTCTAAAGCCGATGCAAGTGCCGTAATTGGCGAGGCCGAAGCCAAGCAAAACGAGCGTATACAAACCTCAGAAGCAAACGCCAAAGCCGTTGAAGGAGAAAACTTAGCAAAAATTACCATTGCAAAATCTGATGCAACGCGTAGAGAAGCCGAAGCAGAAGCACGCAGATTGGCCATTGCTGCAGAAAAGGTAAAAGAAGCCCAAGCGTTAGAAGAATCTTACGAGGCTGAGAAAAAAGCCGAAGAAGCGCGCGCCAATCGTGATAGAGCCTCGCAACACGCCAACATTGTAGTACCAACCACCATACAAAAAGAAAAAGTAGAAATTGATGCCGAAGCGGAAGCCGAGCGCCAAAGACGTATTGCACGAGGTGAAGCCGATGCGATATACGCCAAGCTAGAAGCCGAAGCTCGCGGACATTTTGAAATACTAAGCAAACAAGCCGAAGGTTTTGAACGCCTCGTGAAATCGGCCGGCAACGACCCTAAAGATGCCTTTATGCTCCTAATGGCCGAGAAACTTCCGGAATTAATAAAAACACAAGTAGAGGCTGTTAAAGCCATAAAAATTGATAAAGTTACCGTTTGGGATAGCGGCAACGGTGGCAAAGGCGGTGGCAACAGCACGCCAGATTTTATCACCGGACTGTACAAATCTGTTCCTCCCTTGCAAGATTTATTTAACCAAGCGGGCATGAATTTACCCGAATATCTTTCGGGAAAAACAGCCGAAGAAGTAAAGGAAGACATTAAAGAAATTAGTAAGCCTAAGACAGGAACAACGCCTACAACACCTAAAGACGAATCGGAAAAAGAATAATATGACAGGATTTACAGCAACAGAAATAAACAACATTGTACAAGGGGAATTGGTAGGGAATACCACGCATAAAATTACTGCCCCAGAGCAAATTACAAAAGCTACAGAAAACCACATTACTTTTATTGGAAGTGCGAAATTTGCAAAACAATGGGCTACATCTAAAGCTTCTGTTGCTTTTATAAATGACAATATTGATCTTGATCCAGGCGAGAACCGCGCACTCATCAAAGTAAAAAATGCCGACCTCGCGATGGCAAAATTACTAGAAGCGATAAATCCCGCACCACCAGTTTTTGAAGAAGCAATTCATCCTACAGCCGTAATACACCCAAGCGCAAAACTGGGCGCGGGCGTAAAAATTGGGCCGCATTGCTACGTGGGCAAAGATGTTGTCCTGGGCGATGGTGTGGTTTTATACCACAATGTTTCTGTATTTGACGAAACAACCATTGGTATGGGCACCGTGGTTTGGAGCGGCACCGTCATCCGCGAACGCAGCGAAATTGGTATGGGCTGTATCTTCCACATAAACGTGAGTATTGGTGCCGATGGTTTTGGTTACCGTCCTACCGAAGACGGCCGCGGCTTGGTTAAAATTCCGCAAATTGGGAATGTGGTTATTGGCAATGGCGTAGAAATTGGTGCCAACAGCTGCGTAGATCGGGGCAAATTTAGTAGCACCATTATTGGTGATGGCTGCAAGATTGACAACCTGGTACAAATTGCGCACAACTGCGTGATGGGCCGCGCCTGCATCATGGCGGGCCACAGCGGTTTAGCGGGCTCGGTTACCCTTGGCGATGGCGTAATTATTGGCGGCAGCGCATCTATAAAAGACCACACAACCATCCATTCTGGAGCCGTTGTTGGCGCGGGCAGCGGAGTAATGAATGACGTTCCAGCTGGAAAAACCGTTTTAGGTTACCCCGCAGTAGATTCTCGCGAAATGCTAAAACAATGGGTTGCGTTGCGAAAGTTGGCGAAGTAATTTCCAACCTTTTCTTATACAAGTTGACGTCTCATAATTCTTGGCAACACATGCTAAAACCAGAGGTTTTACGTTTCAGTAAGCAGTAAATTGTAATTTCTAAATTGATTCTTTTCAAAGTACATCATGACAAATTTCATGTTTGCTCAATCCACAAGAATACACCTTTGCAAACTACTTTCTAAGCGGTGAAATATGAATAATCAAGCAGAAAACGAAACTTTATCTTCGGATATTAGAACACTTTGTGCCAAGAATAACGCAGTAATTCTTGCCCACTACTACCAAGTTCCCGAAATACAAGAAGTGGCCGATTTTGTGGGAGACAGCCTCGCTCTTGCGCAAATTGCCGAACAAACAGATGCTGATATTATCGTATTGGCAGGTGTGCATTTTATGGCCGAAACCGCAAAAATTCTTAACCCTTCAAAATTGGTGTTAGAGCCAGAGCCTGAGGCGGGTTGCTCGTTAGATGAATCTTGCCCGCCACTAGATTTTGCCGCTTTTAAAGCGCAATACCCAGACCATGTAGTTGTTACTTATGTGAATTGCAGTGCAGAAGTGAAAGCACTTAGTGACATTTGCTGTACTTCATCTAACGCTGTAAAAGTAATAGAATCGATTCCTGAAGACAGAAAAATATTGTTTGCTCCCGACAAAAATTTAGGGGCCTATTTAGCCAAAACTACCGGGCGCGACATGGTGATTTGGGATGGTGCTTGTACAGTACATGAAGCTTTTTGTAGAGATAAAATTCAAGATTTAAAAACGCAAAATCCGGGAGCAAAATTTATAGCGCACCCAGAAAGCGAAGAGGCTATTTTAGAAATGGCCGATTTTATTGGTTCAACCAGTGCTTTGCTTAGTTATGCAAAATCAACAGAAGAAAAAACAATCATTGTTGCAACAGAAGCGGGTATTTTACACCAAATGACAAAGGAGAATCCGCATAAAAAACTAATTGCTGCCCCTATAAATGAAGACAATACTTGTGCGTGCAGCGAGTGCCCATACATGAAGATGAATTCTTTGCAAAAAATATATAACGTGCTTAAAAACAAAAGCAATCAGGTAGATATTTCAGAAGAAATAATAGACCGCGCACGTTTGCCCATAGATCGTATGCTACAGATTTCTCAACCACAATTAGCCTGATGTGAAAACAGATGTGCTCATTATAGGTTCTGGAGTAGCAGGCTTAACGTTGGCCATAAAGTTGGCCAAGGCACGGCCTGATCTAAGAATTACGATCACATCAAAATCAAATTTTTCTGATTCTAACTCTAGCCTTGCACAAGGAGGGGTAGCTGCCGTGATGAATGCTGTAGAGGACTCTGTGCAACGGCATTTAGAAGACACTTTAAAAGCGGGCGATGGCTGGTGCAAGCCAGATGTTGTGAACGCGGTAATTAACCAAGGAGCGGCTCGTATACATGAGCTTATCTCATGGGGATGGGAGCCCGATACTGCTCCTTCTAGAAAACTAGATTTGGCGCGCGAAGGTGGCCACTCGGCTTCACGTGTGGTTCACAGCAAAGACCAAACAGGACAATCGCTAATTAGCGTTTTACTTAAAGTTGTTTCCGATTTCCCAAATGTTACGAAGCTAAATAATTGGTTTTCTGTGGATTTGCTTATGCACGAAAAGCAATGCGTTGGCGCAAGCTTTTTAAACCTGTACAGCCAAGAACTATCAACAATAAGCGCCATTTATACCGTGCTGGCCACAGGTGGGGCAGGACAGGTTTATGCGCTTACTACAAATCCTGATGTGGCTTCTGGAGATGGTATTGCTATTGCCCAACGGGCCGGTGCTAATATCTCATTTATGGAGTTTGTTCAATTTCACCCAACTGCCTTGTACATAAAAGGACAAAAAGGAAAAGCTTTTTTAATCTCGGAAGCTGTACGTGGGCATGGTGCCGAACTTAAATTAGCCAACGAAGAAACATTTATGCATCGGTATGATGAGCGTGGATCTCTAGCACCACGCGATGTGGTTGCAAGAGCAATTTCGCAAGAAAAATTGCGCACAAAAACACCCAATGTTTTTCTAGATTGCCGTGAAATACAAGATTTCGAAACGGTGTTTCCGCACATCTACCAGCAGTGTTTGGCGCATGGCATCAACCCTAAAACAGAAATGATCCCCGTAGCTCCAGCAGCTCATTACATGTGTGGCGGGATTGCTACAGATTTGCAAGCACGCACATCCATCCACCATTTATTTGCCATTGGCGAGTGTGCCTACACGGGTTTGCATGGCGCAAATAGATTGGCATCAAACAGCTTGTTAGAAAATTTGGTGTTTGCGCACAATTGTGCCGAAGATTTAATCCCTCAGAAATTTGAGGAATTAAAATCAACAAACCCGCGCTTGCCTATACTTTCTAAAGCAGATGTTCCTGCCGAATTTTACCAAGTGATTCAAAAGGAAATTCAGCAAATCATGTCGGCCAATGCGGGCATAGTGCGCAGAAACATAGAGTTAAAAAATGCGCTAAAAGAAATGACCACGCTAGAAAATACTTTGTTGGAAATAACACCCTCTTTAACCACAATGCAATTACATTTTCGCTGTAAAAATTTATTGGCCGTTGCGCAGCTTATTTTGCAGCAATCCTTGCTTCGCGAACAAAATGCTGGTGGTTTTTACAAGATTGATAACATTAAAAAGAAGTGAGTTATTTTTACATAGTTGCCTCGTTTCTTTTGCCTTAAATCGTGCTACCGCACAATCTGAATTACTTTTTTGCCTTTGGACTGGCCATCTTTATTTTGTAAAGAAATAATGTACGTTCCTTGTTCAAGTTTGCTCACGTTTAATTCTTTGCTTCCGTCTTGCATTTGCTCCCTAAGTACCGCTCTACCTGCGGCATCTATTAGCGTAATGTCTAAAACTTCGGTATTTAAACAGCGAATAGAAAGCATGTTGGAGGCTGGATTTGGAAACACCGAAAACGAATTTGTATAGTTTTCTTCTATTCCAATGCCGTTAACGGAGATGTTTTTCACAGCCGTATCTTGAACTCCACAAGCGTTAATAATGGTTTGCACAACATTGTAAGAGCCGTTTGTAACAAATGTGTGGCTTACAAAAGTTCCTGTATCGGTGGTGCCGTCATCAAAATCCCAAACAACCGTTTTTGCATTTATTGCAGAAGAGGTAAAATCAACCGTAAATCCTTGGCTGTTTAGCGCCACAAAGTTGCTGGTAAATTGTGCCTCGGGCAGAATAAAATTGCAGGAGTCAATAACATTAACCCACGCCCAATTTGTGATTACGGCTGGCTGATAATCGAAAAAGATATGTGCACGGTTTGCCAAAGAATCTCCTATTTGCATAGGGCTGCTCAAGCGCATGGCAAAATCTATAAAGCCCTTGCTGCCTTCTAAATCTGTAGTGCTGTCGGGCAGTTGAATATCGTAAAACTTGAATTTTATCACATGGTTGCTATCTAACGTTGTCACACAATTGTGACTTGTGTTAATAAGCTCAAACTCGGCATTGTGTAAATAGGCAGGCAGCGTATCAACCACCACAACTAGCGAAGCTGGGTGATTGCCCGTATTTTGAAAACGAATTTTAAAATTAAAGACCGAGTCTTGTATTAAGGTATTGCCCGATAGAGAGATGGCTTTGTCGTTAGGGTCTATTGCAGCAACATTTCCGATATACCAACCGTGGTAATTGTTATGAGCATTGCTAGGATTTTCATAAGGAATTATGGTATCAATTCTTATCTCGATATAGTTTAAATGGCCAAGAATGGCACTGCCTATTTTTGCAGTAATTGTAAACGAGTTAGACTCAAAGTACTTTTGGTTAGGGTAGATGGGTGGCACTTTTTTATGATAGTATTGCCCGCCTGGCGTAAGTGTCCATCCATTCTGGGAGAGGATTCTCATGGTTGTAGTATCTACGCGGTAATAAGCATTTAGCGTGTCGCTTATTTGATTGCTCAAATTGTAGACATAGAAACCAATATCAAAGGTATCACCCTGCAAAACAGATGCTCGTGTATGCAAAAATGGCTTCACATCTACTGGGAGAAAAATCGAGTCTCGTAATAGATTGGCTTGAAGGAGATTTAGGCTATCTGTAGAAACAAAAACACTATCTGCATGGCAAGGTAAATTTGGCAGAGAATAACTATAACGGTGCACGTAATAATTTCCACCATCAACCATAAATTCAAAATTTCCGTGCGCATCTGTTAAGCAACGCAAATTATCTGGAAACAATGATACTCTTTGATGTACAAAGCGATAATCTGCCGTGTCGAGCACACAATTGGAGTTCATATCTGCTGCTAGCACGCCATGAATTCTGTAAGAATAGGTGGAGTCTATATAATATGGGCCATTCCATTTGGCAAACTTGTGCTTATCCGCACCAACGCAACTGTCTTTTATGTACAACCAATCAGTACCGGGCGGTACAGACGAAAAATAAATACTATCGCTAGAAGTGCTTATTGTGCCACTTTGGCCAACACTGGGCGTAAAACCAGCTGGGCCATATTGGTACGTTGCATTATATGCAGTTCCATTAAATCGTTTTATAAGGACATCGTTTGGTTGCGGTCTTGAAAGTTGTACGGTATATTGCGTTGAGCATGTAGATGTATCACCAACAAATAAATCGTCAATATATATATCGTTCCATTTAGGTGTAATTGCTGTTTTTTGGTCAACCTCAAAAGTAATTTTCACTTTGTTGGTGGCCGCAGAATAATAAGGTCCCAAATCAATAAATTCCTTATTCCAATTGGGGTTATCGCCTGAATATGTGTACACATTATAAAAAGTAGAAATTCCATTTTGCACATGCACATTTACCGTAACATTGTCTCCTGGCGTAGTTTCATTATTCGAGTATAAAAAGAAAACTGCATCTTGTGTGCCGCCAGTAAAATCAATCCATGGAGTTGAATAACTCATAATGGTATCCAGATCTCCATCGGCATAAAGCCAACTCCAAGAGTTTTGAACAACCGAAAACGTACTCGGCAAATCTGGTGGAGTATTGATCCATGTATTTCCAATTTGAAAACCGTTTGTTACCGGATTAAGCGAGTCCTTACAATGAAAAGAGAACCATTTATTGATTCCGTAAGGAATAGGCGTATTGCTTGGCTTTATTTGAAAAGCGTTAGGCCCAACCCAAGCAGAATACGTATTGCCACATTTCCTGCGTACATACATTTCGTAATTATAACAATTCAGTAATGTTGGTGCAGAAAACGTAATGGAAGTATCTACAAGCGTTATTATAGCTCCAGTTCCTTGTAAAAATCCAAAATGACCATATTCTACTTGAAATGTATCTATTGGACCTGACCATGCCATAAGCGTAGAGTCTGGCCAATTGTTTACAGCGGCAAAATTTGTGGGTACGTTGCATTGTGCATTTGCAAAAACTGCGCTTGCAAATAGCAACAATAGGATGTAAATCTTTTTCATAGAAAGGATATATTATTGGTTAAATAAAATTACAAATTTGTAGCCTGCCAATCTACCATCTGTCTATATAAGACAAATACTATAAACGATTGGCTGCTTAGGAACGAAAATTCTGGACAAAAAAAAGACCCGTTTAAAGAAAACGAGTCTTTTGAAATAATATCGTAGATATTGTTATTCCTTGTTAAAGTGCGTTTTTATATTTCCAAAGGCCTCTTTAAAAGATTCTACAGATTTGTCTAGCGCAATTTTTAAGTCGTCTAAACTTTCGCCAGAAGCGCCTTCAAGCTCTTTGTATTTGGCCTGGAGTTCTACTTTTTTCTTTGCCAGCGCTTCTCTTTTTTCTGCGTACTCTGCCTTTGCTTTTCCACTAAGCTCATCCTTTTTAGCGTCTAACTCATCTAACTGATTAAACAATTTGTTTACCGCTTTGTGGGCTTTCCCCTTTAATTCATCTCTATTCATGGTGTGTATCTTTTACGCACTAAGATACTAAATCGCAGAAATCGTTTCGGTTTTTATCCAGCCAATTTTACCATCTGGCAATTTTATTTTTTGCCATTCATCAAACTCATCTAGCACTTTGCACTTGGTGCCCTCGTGTAGAATAAAAAGGTCTTCGGCTGTAGTTGCTGGGGCACTTTTTACATAACTGTTTGATGATGTGATTACAACAAACCTTTCTTGTTCAAACAAATACTTTTGGTAAGCAACGCCCTCAACCAATACGGCAGAAAATAAAGTAATTACTGCTACAGCGATAAATACACTTTTTTGATTTACAAATAAAAATAGAAAAGAAAACAGAAATGTTGCCAATAAAAACACAATGCCCAATACACTCCATGTAGATGAGGAAAAAATTGAAGAAAAATCTCTTGTAATTCTTGCTATTGCGGGTGTAGGTAAAACGTTAAACTCATCTACAACGGCCTTATTGGCTAGGGCCAAGTTGTGTTGTATTTCTTCGTTTTTAGGGTCTAGTTTTAATGCCTTTTCGTAGTTTAAAATAGCTGGGCCAACGTGGTTTAATCTATAATGTGCGTTGGCTAAATTAAAATACGTTTCTGGGTGATTGTAACCGAGGTTAACAATACTATCATAAAGCACTACTGCTTGGTTAAAATCGCCCGCTTGGTAGGCTTGATTTGCTTTTGCAAAAAGCTCTTGCGGGTTGGCACGCAAAGCCGATATACTTATAAGTACCAAGAAAAATACAATTGCTTTTTTCATAACAAATCTTCTAATTTTTCTAGGCTTTTTAATCCCAAGTCATAATCCTGTTTCATGTTGGCTTGAGTTAACGGTGCATATCTAGCACTATTGGCCTGATTAATTAAATATGTTAAAGATTGAGCCAACTCACCATCTTTTTGCTTTTGATTAATTATTTCTGCTACGCGTTCTGTGTTAAAATCTGCTGGTGCTAAATTGGCTTTAAACTGAAAGTATTTTTGAAGCGCTGCTAACAACTCTCCATAAAACTCTTTTATTTGATTTGCTTGCAATTTTTGATGCGCAAGCTTGAGCTGTTTCTTGGCATTGCTTCCAGCATTTTTTCGTGCCTTGGCCGCGTAATCTGGCTTAAATTTTTGGCGGATGCGGTTGTACACAAACAACCCTAATGTTGCTAGAAAAAGGGCTATGGCCAATATATAATGCAATGGTTGCACAAAAAACGAAGGGCCTTTTAATTCAAATTCTGAAGGAGTAAGTTGTATAAAACCAATGTCTTCTCCTAATGCCGTAACTTCATTTTTATCATTGTTTATTGGTTTGTTTTGGCTTGGGTTTGTCTTTGCTATTTCACCTTCAGTAACATCTATAAGCAGCTCCTCAGTTGTTTGCGTTTCGTACTGTTCTGTATAGGGGTTAAAAAAACTAAACGTTAAACCCGGTATTTTATATACGCCTTTGTATTGAGGTATTAATAGGTATTCATTTCGTTTATACCCTTTTACTCCAGTGGGCAAAACGTTAATGCTTTCCTTGTATTTAGGGTCATAGCTTTCTATAGAGTTGGGCACCTGTGGCTCTGGTAATTCTATAAGCTGAATATTTCCTTTGCCCGAAACCTCAACCGTAAGCGTAACAGACTCCCCTCCTTTTACTTCATTTCTGCTCAGTGAAGTTTTTAATTCAAAATTACCCACAGCACCATTAAAACTGGCTGGTTTACCTGCATTGGGTAGCGGGAGCACCGTGATTTTAGGAAATTTGCTTGTGCTTATCTGATTAATTGTGCGCGTTTCTGGATTGCCAAACCAATCTCTTCTGCCAGTAGGAATTTGCGTAGGCAACCGCATTTGCAGTTTGCCCAAATCAAATTCGCCTACTTGTTGCGGAATCAATAAAAATTTAGAGAGATCTGCCGTTGTGGTTGGGTTTCCGTTTATGGTTTCTTGCTTGGTTTGGATCTGCTTTATTTCAATATCATTTTTTACAAATCCTAAAAATTCTGGTGTTTCTAAATACTCAAACTGGCCAACATTTGCGTTTAAAATAAGGGTGTAGCGCACCGAAATAGGCTCGCCCAAATACACTTTATTTTTATTGGTTAATATATTTATGTACACCAATTGGGCAGCTTTTTCTTCTATACTACCAGGCTGATTTGTACCGGCATCTACTACGGTTATGGTTATCGGTTTTGTGGTGTAACTGTCACCATTGGCTTCGGTTTTTGCGGCACCAATAGTATAGGTTCCTTTTTTAAGCGCCATTAAATCTAATCGTACAGATTTTTCCATAGAGCGCACACCATTGATATAGCTCGTAGATTGGCCATGAGATGGTCCACCAACAATTTTAAAATCTTGAAAACTGGGTAACTTAAAATCGCTAGAGTTGGCGTTAATTTTAAATTCTACAATAAACATTTCGCCAACGCCTACTTTGTATCGGTTGGCTTGGGCCGTAAATTGTACTTGTGCAAAAAGCTGCGTTGTACATGCTAAAAGTAAAAGTATGTAAGCAAATTTTTTCACTACCAATCTTTTTCTGTTGATGTTGATTTCGCCTTTGTTTTGGCTTTCTTTTTGTCGTCTATCTTACCCTTAGTTTGTTTCTCGGCTTGGGCAATGGCTTCTAAAAGCTGCTCCATTTCTTGCTTGCCCATTTTTACGGGTTGCTGTTGGCCTTCTTTCTTTTCTCCTTCTTTTTGCTCACCTTCTTTCCCAGTAGATTCTTCATTTTTTTCCTGCTCCGATTTTTGTTCGCCTTCTTCGCCCTGCTCTTTTTTATCTCCGTCTTTACTTTCTTGTTCTTTCTTGTCTCCTTGGTCTCCGCCTTCTGTATCTTTCTTGTTTTCTTCGTCTTTGTTTTGGTTCGATTTATTGTCTTTATTTTCTTGCTGGTCTTCTTTTTTCTTATCGTCTTTATCGTCTCCGTCTTGGCCATCTTGGCCATCTTGTTTTTGTTGTTGCTTTAGCTCTTTTAGCGTTTTTGCCAAATTATAGCGGGTTTCATTGTCATCAGGATTTAAGCGCAACGCATTTTTATACGCTTCTACCGCTTTATCAAATTCCTTTTTATTGGCAAATGTGTTGCCCATATTGTGCAATGTGCTTGCTGCACGTTTCGGGTCGGTAGAGTATTGTGCTCCTTTTTCGTAGGCTTCTAAAGCCTCATCAAAACGGCCTTGTTTGTAAAGGGCATCACCTAAATTAAACCACCCCTCAAACGCTTCTGGGTTGTTTTCCGTAGCTTTTTTGTATTGAATTTCGGCTTGATCATACGCTTGATTTTTAAACGCGTTGTTGCCTTCTTTAATCTTACTCTGAAACGGTTGAGCTTGGATTAAAAAGCTACTCACCATCAACAAGAAAAGTATGCTTATCTGCTTCATTTTACGTCTTTATTATTAATCCCCCATTTGGCTAACCATGCCGTTTTACGGTTTGCAATGCTCAATTCTACAAGCAACAAAATAATGGCAATGGCAATAAACCATTGAAATTGATCTTCATAATCGGTAAAAACCTTTTCTTCAATTTCTGCTTTATTCATTCCTGCAGTAGATTCTGCAATCATTTTAACCGCATTGTTTACGTTGTCTCCGTCAATATAACTTCCGTTTGTGGCTTGTGCAATTTCGCGCAAAATAGTTCCATTTAAACGTGTTATTACAACCTCGCCATTTCTATCTTTTTTGTAACCAACAATCCTATTTGCCCTTTTTTCTGGTATAGGCCCACCTTTTTTTGTGCCTAACCCTATAGAATATACAATGATGTTTTTTTGATTAAGCTGTGTAATCTCTTCTTTCCAATTGTCTTCGTGGTCTTCACCATCGCTTAAAATCACCAGTATTTTACTTGCTTCCGAAGCATCATCAAAATAGTTTAAGCTGTATTCTAGCGCCATGTCTAAGGCGGTACCCTGGGTAGGAATAAAATCTGGCGAGGCACTAGAAATAGCCAATTTTGCCGCTGCGTAATCTGTAGTAATTGGCAACAGTGGATATGCATTGCCGGCATAGGCAATTATGCCAACGCGATCTCCACTTAGCTCATCAATGATTTTAGAAATTAAATGTTTAGCCTTTTCTATCCGGCTTGGCGCAACATCTTCCGCCAACATACTTTTAGATACATCTAAGGCAAAAACAATATCTACTCCTCTTCGGGTAACGGTTTCGGTTTTGGTACCTACCTGAGGGTTTGCCAAGCCGATGGCTAAAAACACCAAGCTCAAACAAATTATGGCAAACTTAATGCCTGCTTTGGCATTGCTTTTTTTGCTTGCCATTTTTGCCAATAGGGCTTCTTCTCCCCACAATTTTTGTGCACGTTTTTGCCACATTCTATAGGCCAGAAAAGCAATAACCAGCAGAGGAATAATCCAAAGCGTATGCAAATATTCTGGATGTTCTAAACGGTACATTAAATAAAACTTCTAAAAATGGTGAAACGTAATACAAGCTCAAGCAATAAAAAACCTATGGCTAGAAACACAAAATTGTAAAAGTGTTCTTGGTATTGATAATAGGTTAACTCTTCTAATTCGGTTTTTTCTAAGGCATCAATTTCTTTATAAATATTGCTCAAGCTCTCGTTATCTGTAGCCCTAAAGTATTTGGCATTTGTAGCATCGGCAATATATTTTAGCAAATCCTCATCTATGTTTACGGGCACTTTTTGGTAAATTAAATTGCCTTGAAAATCTTGTGCCACAGGCATTTCTGCCAAACCTTTTGTTCCTACGCCAATGGTGTACACTTTAATGTTAAGTTCTTGTGCAATTTGGGTTGCCGTTTTTGGGTCAATTATACCCGTGTTGTTTTCGCCATCTGTAAGTAAGATAATTACTTTGCTTAAGGCCTCAGAATCTTTAATTCTGTTTACCGCGGTGGCCAACCCCATGCCAATGGCGGTACCATCTTGCAACATGTCAAACTCTAAATCGTCTAAACCATTTTTAACAATTTTATGGTCGGTAGTTAAAGGCACTTGCCCAAAACTTTCTCCGGCATAAATTACAAGGCCAATACGGTCGTTGGGGCGTTGGTCTACAAACTCTTGCCCAACCAATTTTAAGGCTTCTAATCTGTTTGGTTTTAAATCTCTGGCGCGCATACTGCCCGAGATATCAACGGTCATAACAATGTCAATTCCTTCGGTGCCGCGTTTTTCTTTGCTAACATCTGTGCTTTGGGGTCTGGCCAAGGCAACAATTAACAAACCTAAAGCGGCAAGCCTAAGCACAACCAAAAAAGGCCGCAATCTAGACCCTAAATTTTTTGTGCCAAAGCTGTACAAAACAGGAACTTTTACAAGTGCAATTCTTGGCTTTTTCCTAAAAACCAGAATAATGGCAATAAGTGGCAAAACCAAAAGCAGCCATAGCACTTGCGGATATAAAAACACAGCATCAGCTTGCATTTGTTTCTTCTTTAGGCTCTGTTAATTCAATTATTCTTTGGGCGTCTTCCCACAACTTATTGTGTTGAGGCTCTCCTGGTTTTGCTTTTGCAAATTTTACCATATCGGCTTCTTTAAGCATATGGCGCAAAACCGTATGCGCTTCGGCAGAAATGCGCGTGTCCATGGCATCAAGCAATTCATCAGAAACCATTTCCATTGCTGGCACGTGATGCAGCTCTTCAAGGTATAGTCTAACCGCATCAGAAACCTGGCTGTAATACATTTTTACATGCCCATTTTGCCAAATGCGTTTTTCGCGAATTTCGCTGAGCGTATCTCTAGCTTTTTCGGCTGGTGTGCGTAAATCTGGTACTTCTGTAGCTTGGGCTTTTTCTTTGCGTTTTCGCATCCAAAACCAGAAAAACAGTGCTAGCGCAATAGCCAAAATTACCGACACATACCAAAGCTTTTTAAACCAATACCAAAAATCAAAAGGCGGATCTACGGGACCTTTTATATCAAAATAATCTTGATTTGCCACCACCTCAACAGTGCCCACGTTTAAAATTTTGGGTTCTGTTTTAAGCAGTTCTTGCTCTACTTGTAAAGTAAACTCGGGAATAATAACAAAGCCCGAATCGAATGACGTAAGGCGAAGGTTTTCTACAATGGTCATTGTTCCATTATCGCTTTGGGCAAGCGTATCTCTGGTATGGCTTAATAGCTCTAATCCAGAAAGCGTATCGGGCCAAGCCGGCCACAAAAGCTGGGCGTTTTCTGCAATGTTTGTTGCCTTAAACTGCAACGTTGTTTGCTGGCCAATAAGAATATAATTGGTATCTAAACGTGCCGTAAACGTTGGTGCTTGGCACCAGGCTGTAGCCGCAAAAAGCAATGATATGGTGGTGTAAATAAACTTTTTCATCACTTGGTTCCGCGTTGTTTAAAATAAGCCATAAGCTTGTGAACATAGCTATCTTGTACGTTTACTTCAACTCGGCCCGCACCGGTTTTATTAAATAAATTTCTGAAGTAGTTTATCTTTTCGGCATTGGCAGCATAATACTTTTCGCGCACGCGTCTGCTCCCCGTGTTTAGCCAACCCCAATTTCCGGTTTCTGGATCTTGCGCAGGTATCATGCCCAGGTTAGGCAATTTGTTGTCTAATTCATCAAATACGCGTATGCCCGTTAAATCGTGTTTTTTGCTGGTAATCTGTATGCCTTTGGTGTAGTTTTCATCTAAAAAGTCTGAAAGAATAAACACAATGGCTTTCTTTTTTAAAATGCCATTTAAGTATTCGAGTGCAAATTCTATATTGGTTTGGTGGCCTGTATTTTCATGCTCTACCAAATCACGAATAATGCGCAACACATTTTGCCTTCCTTTTACGGGAGGAATAAACTTTTCAACTCGATCACTAAACAAAAGCAAACCAACTTTATCATTGTTTGTTAGAGCCGAAAAGGCTAGTGTAGCGCAAATTTCTGTAATCATATCGCGCTTTTGTTGTACGCGACTACCAAAACTCCCGGAGCCACTAACATCTACCAAAAGCATCAGCGTTAACTCGCGTTCTTCTTCAAAAATTTTGATGTACGGTTCTCTTTTTCTGGCGGTAACATTCCAATCTATTGCCCGTATATCATCACCAAACTGGTATTTTCTTACTTCGCTAAACGCCATACCTCTCCCCTTAAACGAGCTATGATACTCGCCAGAAAAAAGCTGATCGCTTAGCCTTCTGGTTTTAATTTCCAGCTTGCGTACTTTACGAAGTAATTCTTGAGTTTCCACCTAAGGTGAGTTTGTTGTTAAACGTTAATGGTTCAAGGGTCAAGGTTCAACGTTGAATGTTCATGGTTGCGACATTGAGCATACAACCCTGGACTTTTAATATTGAACAAGCCGAATGCCTACGGCACTTCAACTGTGTTTAAAACCTGGGTAATAATGTCGTCTGTGGTCATGTTTTCTGCTTCTGCCTCGTAGGTTAATCCAATACGATGGCGCAAAACATCATGGGCTACAGCTCTTACATCTTCTGGAATTACAAATCCTCTGCGCTTAATAAATGCTCTGGCTTTGCTGGCAACGGCCAAGTTAATGCTGCCGCGTGGCGATGCACCAAATGTGATGAGCGGCTTAAGTTTTGCCATTTTGTAATTCTCTGGATTTCTGGTAGCAAAAATTAAATCTAAAATATAGCGCTCAATTTTTTCGTCCATATAAACCTCGCGAACTACTTCGCGCGCTTTTAGCAATTTATCTATGCTAACAACGGGGGTTAATTGGTCTTGCGCCATGGTCATGTTTTGGCGCATAATGGCTTGCTCATCCTCTATAGTTGGATAACTAATAATAGTTTTAAGCATAAACCTATCTACCTGTGCTTCGGGCAGTGGGTAGGTACCTTCTTGCTCTACCGGGTTTTGTGTGGCAAGCACAAGAAATGGCTTGGGCAGTGGAAATGTTTCATCGCCTAAGGTTACTTGTTTTTCTTGCATGGCTTCTAGCAAGGCACTTTGCACTTTTGCGGGAGCTCTGTTAATCTCATCGGCCAAGACAAAGTTGGCAAATATGGGCCCCTTTTTGGTGCTAAAGCTGTTGGTACTCATGTTGTACATCTGCGTACCAATTAAATCGCTAGGGAGCAAATCTGGGGTAAACTGCAAACGGCTAAATGTGCCATCTACCGCATCAGACAAGGTTTTTATGGCCAAGGTTTTTGCCAAACCTGGAACACCTTCTAAGAGTATGTGTCCGTTGCCTAGCATGCCAATCAAAAGGCTTTCTACCATCTTTTTTTGGCCAACAATGCGTTTGCCCATTTCCATTTGTAAAAGTTCTATAATCGAACTTTCTTTCTCAATTTTTTCATTGAGCAATTTTATATCAATTGCTGTTGTATTCTCTTCCATTAAAAAAAATGTTAGTCCCGCAAATTTAACAGACTGTATGCGAAATTGATTGTTAAAAACCCGTTAAAACAAAGAATATTCTGATGAAAAAAATAGCCGTTTGTAAACCAAATTATTTTCATTGAAAAGCTACTTTTTATTTACTTCAAACACCTCATTTTCGGCAATTACAAAAAACCGGTTTTGTGCTTTTTGCTTCTGAGCAACGGCACCAGTAGTTAAACCAAAAGCTGGTAAGATGGTTTGCATTTTTCCTACCGAAAAGCAAGGTAACCTCAGTTTTTGATGTCCCTTGCCTTTTAGAGTAAATCCTGGGTGAATGTGGCCACAAAAATTGTAAAGATTTTCATGTAATTCGGTTGGCTCGTGAGTAAATAAAAAGTTTTCAATTTTTTGCTGATTTACTGAAATTAACTTGCCAAGGTTGGTCTCTTGCAAAAGCGCAGTATCATGATTGCCATTAACCAAAATGGCTTTAAAAGCATATTGTGATAACCATTGTATAAAAAGATTCCATTCTTGGTTTACGTCAGAGTGAAATAAATCGCCTAAAAAAATGATAGTTTCTGGCTTATATTCTTCAACCAACTTGTTCAGGTTTTCTATCTCTGCAAAGGGGATGTTAACGGGTAACGCCAACCCATTTTTTCTAAAATGGCTGGTTTTGCCAAGGTGAACATCAGCAATTATTAATGTTTGTTTTGCCGGCCAAAACAAGGCACGTTGGTGTAAAAGCCAAAACTCTTGATGCTGAATAGTTGTTGATTTATACACCTAACTTAAAATTGAATACTGATATTATTTTGTGAGCAACGAATAAGCATGCCAACTGGCATAATTCCATTCTAGCCAATCTTTACGCTCATATTCTTGTTTAAATTCCAAAATGCGTTCGTCAATTCTTTGCGCGTAATCTACAGGACTGAGTGCATATTTATCTCGCCCATAATTTAAATCTTGGTCTTGCTTTACAGCTTCTAATTTTTCTATAGGCTGTTGTAAATATGGCAATGCATTGTTAGATAATTTGCTTAAAAAACTTAGGTGCACATAAGCGCTATCTGCATGAGAAAAATTGTATTTGGCAATGATGGTATCCCAATTGGCAAAACCAATAGCCAATAAAAGCACATACATAACCACACTGTTTTTCCTCACCAAATAAGTAATTGTTTTTTGCTTGTTAATTTTAATATAAACACTGTACAAACCATACAATACGGCAATTAAAAAGAAGAAAACACCTATGCGCTTAAATGCCAAATTAAAATAGCTTATGTACCATATGTTTCTTACCGCAACACTTGCTACTAAAAAAGCATTTTGTGCAATAAAAATGTACGTTAAAACTTTAAGCGTTTTATTGTTCTGTATAAAGTTAAGCTGGTTTCTAAAGTAATAGAGTACCAAAATGGCACTTAAAAAAATAGACACAATTAAGAGCCAAGTGCCCTCATGAACAAATTGTTTTAAGTAAGCACCTTGCCATTCAAAACCAACCCATACATGTACTAAATCTAAAATGTTTTGGCCAAAAAGCATGACGTTTAAACTACCAAAAAGCAACAAAGCAACTTGGTATTCTCTCTTTATTTCTTTCGCTATAGAGGCATCTGGTGTTATTTTCTCTAAATCGTCTGGCTGATCTTTTTCCATCTCATCTACACTTTGCATGCTTTTGGCAAACAATAAATAGACAGTAATTAACAAGCCTAGCACTAAAGTGAAAAACCAGGTAAAACTTATCATATTAAACAAATCGCCAAATATGGATGTGAAAAAAGTGCCCAATTTATCCCAAAACGTATTAAACCAAGGTGAAGCATTTGCGTAGAGAGTGCCAAATACCACGAGAACTATTAAAGGAATTATAGATAACCTGAGCGCGTGCAAAACTCTAAATGCTGGCCTTTTGGGCTCTACAGAAGGGGTACGCGAAACAATAAATTCTTTAACGCTAAGAACGCTATTTGTAACGCCAGCCGTCATCACGCTAACCACAGACTTTAATTGCGGTGAAGCTAAGGCACCACCAAGCAAAAACACGCTAAAGTGGTGTATAAAAATACTCCAATTACTGTTGTGAACAACTACGAAAACTGAGCTAGAAAAAACGCCAAATAAAAACAATTGTACCAACTTGCTTTTAAGCTTTTCTCTTTGCAAAAAGTAAACGGCCGATAACAATAGAATGTCAAAAATAATCAGATTGATACCTGCGGATCTTTCGAAGAATAACCAAGAAAATGCAAGTGCAATAAAAAAAGCAATGGCGTGTCGAGAATATTTCATGAGAAAAGGTTTTATCTAGAACGAAATGAACAATTGCTTGGTATGCTTTCGCCCAAAACGATGTGTTAAAATTAACAGAAACAAAAAAGCCTCGGTTATTTCCGAGGCTTTATTTGCAATTTCTATAAAATTAATCTAGTGTCTTTCTAACTTCAATATGCTTAAATGATTCAACTATATCATCTACTTTAATATCGTTGTAGTTTTTGATGTTAAGACCACAATCGTAGCCTTTCTTCACTTCTTTCACATCATCTTTAAATCGTTTAAGCGAACCAAGTTCTCCGGTATAGATAACAACACCATCGCGTATTAAGCGTATTTGGCTGTTGCGGCTAATAACGCCATCTGTAACCATACAACCCGCAATTGTACCAACTTTAGAAATTTTAAATGTTTCTCTAATTTCTGCAGTACCTGTAATTTCTTCTTGTATTTCTGGCGAAAGCATGCCTTCCATGGCATCTTTAACCTGATTTATGGCATCGTAAATAATGCTATACAAGCGTACATCTATATCTTCTTTTTCGGCTAATTTTCTAGCTGGTGCTGATGGTCTTACTTGGAAACCAATAAGAATTGCATTTGATGCAGATGCTAATAATACATCTGTTTCAGTAATCTGACCAACACCTTTGTGTATGATGTTTACGGCAATCTCTGGTGTAGAAAGTTTTTGCAATGAATCTGCAAGTGCTTCTATAGATCCATCCACATCACCTTTAAGAACAATGTTTAACTCTTGGAAATCTCCAATTGCCAAACGTCTTCCTATTTCTTCTAAAGTCATTTTTTTCTGACTACGTACACTTTGCTCTCTTTGCAATTGTAAACGTTTAGTAGCAATTTGTTTTGCTTCGCGCTCGTCATCCATAATAACAAAACGGTCTCCTGCTTGAGGTGCACCATCTAATCCTAGTAATATAACTGGTGTTGATGGTCCTGCTTTTTTAATTCTATGACTACGCTCATCAAGCATTGCTTTTACTTTACCGCTGTATTTACCGGCAAGTACATAATCGCCCATTTTTAGGGTACCGCTCTCTACTAAGATTGTGGTTAGATATCCACGTCCTTTATCTAAACTAGCTTCTATTACAGTACCAACAGCATTTCTATTTGGATTTGCTTTTAAATCAAGCATCTCTGCTTCAAGCATAACTTTTTCTAGTAAATCAGAAACACCTTCGCCTGTTTTTGCAGAAACGTGCTGACATTGAACTTTTCCACCCCACTCTTCTACCAAGACATTCATGGCAGAAAGTTGTTCTTTAATTTTATCTGGGTTAGAAACTTCGCGGTCTACCTTATTAATGGCAATAATAAATGGCACGTTTGCAGCTTGCGCGTGTGCAATGGCCTCTTTTGTTTGAGGCATTACGGCATCATCTGCGGCAATTACAATAATTGCGATATCGGTAACTTGAGCTCCACGCGCACGCATGGCGGTAAACGCTTCGTGACCAGGTGTGTCTAAGAAGGTAATGTGTTGACCACTTTCTATTTGTACTGAATATGCACCAATGTGCTGTGTAATACCACCGGCTTCGCCCGCAATTACATTAGCACTACGTACGTAATCTAGCAATGAAGTTTTACCGTGATCTACATGACCCATTACGGTAACAATTGGTGCACGAGGTTGTAAATCTTCTTCTTTATCTTCTTCTAAAATATAGGTGTCTGTAACTTCGGTATCTACAAACTCTGCAGTAAACCCAAATTCTTCCGCTACAATAGATAATACTTCGGCATCCAATCGCTGATTCATGGTTACCATAACGCCAAGCCCCATTAACGTAGAAATAACTTCGTTAACAGATACGCTCATCATATTAGAAAGTTCTGTAGCTGTTACAAACTCTGTAACTTTAAGCACTTTGCTTTCTTCTTCGCGCTGTATGTCTTGTAATTCTTCTTTTTCGCGTCTTTCTAAACGTTTGTCTCTTCTAAATTTAGAGCCTTTAGATTTTTTGCGTGATGTAAGTTTTTCAAGCGTTTCCTTGATTTGCTTTTGAATTTGCTCATCTGTTAGCTCTACTTTTTCAACTTTTTTAGCCGGACCTCTACCTCTACCGCCACCTGCCGGTCTTGCGCCAGCTGGTCTTGGTGTACCAGTTCCTGGACGGGCATCTGGCACTTTTTTAATGCGCTTGCGCTTGCTGCGTTTGCTTGCTTCTTCTGCTTTTTTATCGGCAGGTTTCTTTTTTGGTTTTGGAGATGGTAAATCTATTTTTTGTCCTGTAAACTTAGGCCCATCTAGCTTTATATATTTTGTTGTGTGAACCTCGTCATCTTTTGAGGTTTCACTTTTAGCATCTTCTGCTGCTACGGGCTCTTTTTTGTCTACTGCTGCGGGCTTTTCATCTTTGGTTACTTTTTCTTCAATAACCTTTTCTTCTTTCTTTTCTTCAGCTTTTTCTTCAACCTTTTTAGCCGCCTTTTTCTTGGGGGTTAAGTCAATTGTTTTTAAAACTTTAGGTCCAGATAACTTTGTTGCTTTACCTTTAACAACGCTTTCTTCTGTTTCCTCTGCTTCTGGAGTTGTTTCTACAACTTCAGGTTTTTCCTCAGTGGGTTTAGATTCTGGTGCTTTAGCTTCTGTTTTTTCAACAACCTCTTTTTCTTTAGGTTTTGACTCTACAACAGGTTCTTCTTTTACTTCTTTGAGAACAGGCTCATCTTTTACTTTTTCTTCAAGTGGCGCCTTAACTTCCGGAGCTTTTACAACAGGTTTCTCTACAGGAACTTCTTTAACAGTAGGAGCTTCCTTGGCAGGTTCTTCTTCTTTTTTCGGAGCAGCGGGTTCCACTTTTGGTTTAGCAGGCTCAGGGTTTAAACGTGCTTCTTTTTCTGCGCGAAGCACTTCTTTTTCTTCGCGTACAAGCTGACTAACTTGTTCAGATTTTTCTTTGCGCGTTCTGTCTTGTTCAAATTCTTTAACAAGAACATCATATTGAGCATCGTCTATCTTGGTATTACGGTTATTTTCAATATCATGTCCTTTTTGAGACAAGAAATCTACCGCTCTATCAAGAGAGATGTTCAAATCTTTTAATACTTTACTCAGCCTTATACTACCCATGTACTATTCTGCTCTTCTTTATTGTTGTTAAAAATATCTTTTTAATTAGTCTTCAAACTCAGACTTTAAGATATTTCTAACTTCTTCTATTGTTTCAACTTCAAGGTCTGTACGATTTGCCAAATCCTCAACACTCATGTCAAGAACACTCATGGCTGTATCGCAACCTATGTTGTGTAATTCGGCAATGATCCATGCATCAATTTCGTCAGAGAATTCAGATAGTTTAACATCTTCTTCTTCTACCACGTCATCTCTGTAAACATCAATTTCATATCCGGTTAAACGACTAGCTAGTTTAATGTTGTTTCCACCCTTACCTATTGCCATTGACACTTGGTCTGGTTGTAAGTAAACATCAACACTTTTTTCTTCTTCGTTTATTTCTATACTGCTTATCTTAGCTGGGCTAAGTGCACGCTGTATAAAGAGCTGGTTATTGGCTGTAAAGTTAATTACATCAATATTCTCATTTCTTAATTCACGTACAATTCCGTGAATTCTAGAACCTTTCATTCCAACACATGCTCCAACAGGGTCTATTCTATCATCATAACTTTCTACGGCTACTTTGGCTTTCTCTCCAGGTGCACGCACAACTTTTCTCACAATTATCAAACCGTCATAAACTTCAGGAATTTCTTGTTCAAAAAGTTTTTCTAAGAAACGCTCATCTGTTCTAGAAAGAATCACAGTTGGCTTGTTGCCTTTAAACGTAACCGTTCTAACAACAGCTTTGACGGTATCTCCTTTACGGTAAAAATCCTTTTCAGGAATCATCTGATCACGAGGAAGAATAAGTTCGTTACCCTCATCATCATATATAATAAGTTCTCTGTGTCTTACGTGGTGAACTTCTCCAGCAATCATTTCGCCTTCCATCTCTTTGTAGCGCTTAAATAACTCAGAGCTATCGTGCTCTTGAATACGCGCAACCAAGTTTTGGCGGAAGGCCAAAATAAATCTACGACCTAAAGAAATAATTTTTATTTCTTCAGACACTTCTTCTCCTACTTCAAAATCGGGCTCTATTTTTAATGCTTCAGAAAGTGCAATTTCTAAATGAGGTTCTTCCACCGCACCGTCTTCTACAATTACTCTGTTTTGCCAGATTTCTAAATCGCCTTTGTCTGGGTTAACAATAACATCAAAGTTATCATCACTACCAAACTTTTTACGTAGTTGGTTTCTAAAAGCATCTTCTATAAATGCCATTAGCGTTACTCTATCTATGTTTTTCTCTTCTCTAAATTCTGAGAATGATTCTATAATTGCTTGATTTTCCATTTTTCTAAATCAGTTAACGCGTAAAGCGAATCTCAATTTTAGTTTCTTCAACATTTGCAAATGCAATAAGACGTTCTGTGCTTTCCTCTTTTTTCTTTACTGGAGGTACGCTCAACGTCATTTCGTTTTCATTAACATCTATAAGTTGTCCGATTACGATTTCTCCATCGTTCAACTTTACTTTTACCCATCTACCAACATTGTTGGTATATTGTCTTTTTACCTTAAAAGGCCTATCTAATCCTGGTGATGAAACAGTCAGATCAAAATCCTCAATATCTCTATCAAACGCGGCCTCTACTTGCCTATTAATCATTTTTAATTGTTGTACCGTAATGCCATTGTCTGCATCTACAAACAATAAAATCTTATTACCCTCTTTTATCTCAAGGTCAACTAAAAAGGCCTCGTTGTTCTCAAGAGCCTCGTCAATAGCGGCATGCAATAATTTATGATCCATATGGCTAATAAAAGAGGGGACTTTCGGTCCCCTCCATATCATCTAAATTCGGCTGCAAATATAGTAATTATAGGTAAATGAAAAACTAAATATGATTTAGTGATTTTCGGACGTTGATAATCGCGGATATGATCAATGGATAATCATTACCAATTTCAATTAAAAAAATGGATTTAAAGAATAATGACCATTTTCAATTTACAAAACCAGCTAAATCTAATTTTTCTGCAAATAGGTACAATATATCTTTATTAACCACAGAATCTATTTGAACTACTTCCCCTGTCTTTGTAGACTTTAGGGCGGTTATAAAATTACCATTCATAGTATATAGCATAAGCGAATTACCATCACTCAAAACCATACTACAAACGTAATTGCCTTTATAATTTAGAATTTGTTGTTTCGATTTTAGATTGAAACAAGCAAATTCAGCTAATGTCAATTCCATCCAAGTAAATTTTGAATTTGTTGTTACTAAGTTTATTTACGAATTGTATGTTGTGTTTTTCTATGCTTCCTTAATTTAATTGTATTAAAAGTTTATACTTCAAAATATATAGGGTCTTTTTTATCTATTTAAACAGCTTTTTTTATACGTTTCGTTTTAGCTATGTTACCAATTACAGAAAGATTATAATGATCTTTTATCTGTACATAACCATGGGTAGCATTGCTAATAGAGCCGAGTCTTTTCTTTTCTAAATCTGCCGTAAAACCTAGGTTAAGTTTGTCCATGCCTAATTCTTTTGCTCTTAAAATTGATTGATATAACGCTTGTCTATAAGGCATAAAATCGGCTTGCATTGAATAATCTACCCCAATAAACATAGCAGAGTAAGAATTACCAGATTTGTAATTGAAAATCACGGCCACTGGTTTTTTATTTAAGCGCTCATCATTCTTTAAACTTAGCTCTAAAACCTCCCAGTTACGGGCGTTTGCTAAATTCTTAAATAATTTAAAAGGCATGGTAAATGTGTTCAATGCGAGGCTATTTTTCTTGACTTGAAGGTATAGTTCGTACCAATGTTCTATTTTACTTTGCGTTGCATTTTTTACCACATTGGTTTCATAAAATGATTC
This sequence comes from Bacteroidia bacterium, assembly GCA_030424545.1. GTDB lineage: Bacteria > Bacteroidota > Bacteroidia > Flavobacteriales > Schleiferiaceae > JAUHWL01. The sequence goes on along the minus strand of JAUHWL010000012.1, from coordinate 29,734 downwards.
TTTTTTTAGAATATTCCCCCTTACATGTCTTCTTGATTTTGGCGAAAGTAGTTTGAGCCATTCTTCTGTAGTACCCCAAGAAAAGCCTTCAATGCTATGGCAATCAGGTAAATCTGTTTTAATAAAACCGTTTTCCATAAAAAATTTGTCTAGTTTCTCATCGGAATTTTTAAAATCACGATACATAATGGAGTTTGCATCGTATAAATCAAGCAACTGTGAAGAAAAATCGAACATACATTCCATGGCAGCTTGCCAATGGTAATGGCTTTTATCTATGTAAAGGTGTTCGCCTTCGGTAAGCATTGAACCCATTAATACCGATTTAGAAGTCAAATATGTTTCTCCTTCTTTTTTGCGCATTTCTTCAACTGCTTCAGAAATTGCAGAAGGAGACATCATATCATCTTTGCTTAAAGCTGTTGTAAAAAATGTTGCCAAAACAGGCTTGTGATACTCATCTCGTACAATTAAATAATCAAACTCCCAGTTTTGAATCGGGTTTTCATTTTTAGTAAATGTTTGCTCTAATAATTGAAGGCCATCCCAATCAAAAGATCCGCGTTCTTTAAAGAATGAATCCCACTCGTCTTTATCAATTTGGTTGATACTGGCATAACTCTCAACTTTTAAGTTCGATTTTGCCATCAAGCTTTTCACCTTCTGGTCTGCCATGACTTCCTCTGGAAGCGGCATTCTAAAGGCGTTGTATATTTTGTTGATGTGAAAATCTTCTTGCACCAATGTTTCATTAAAATTAAATGCAAGCTGCTTCACCATTTCTTCAATTTGTTGAAATGAATGAAGTCTTGTAATTGTGAATCTGATACCTGTATTTTTTAATGGTACCGCGGGATAAACACCAAGGTTTACATAAAACCCTTGCTTAACCAATTTTTGTATGATTTGATTTCCAATTTTAGGAAGGCTAACGCCAACAAAAAATACTGGCGAATCTGTTTCATGAATTACAGGCAAGCCATATTTGTGAAGCATTAGGCTTGTAAATTTTATATTTTCATTTAAATCCTCTTGAAGATTATAAATTTCTGGGCTCAAATGTATTTTTGCCGAAGCTACTGCTGCACCCAGATTTCCTGGTTGCATTGGCCCTGACGTTATCATTGGCCCTCCGCAAGAACGTACCAATTGGTATTGCTCCCATGTTGGAAACACCAAAACAGCACCTCCTGTAGCAAAAGCTTTTGCCAAGGAAATGGCGATAACTTGTTTTGGGTGCATAGGCGCCTGCTGCATAACAAAACCAGCACCGTTTTCGCCAAAACAGCTCATACCGTGTGCATCGTCTACATAAAAATTAAACTGTTCATATTTATCTAAAAGTGCGTGTATTTCTTTTATTGGGGCCCCATCTCCGTACATAGAGTATATGCCATCTGCCATATACCAAATATTTTTATACTTTGATTTTAGCTCTACAATTTTTTTCTCCAACATTTCCATGTTATTGTGGCGGATCATATCCACATGAATGCCTCTGGCCTTTAACATATTTGCGGCACCTTGCACACTACTATGCACTTGATGGTCTAAAATAACGGCATCATCATCTTTAACCAATACTGGAATTGCAGCTATGTGGCCAAGCGTGGTTGTGGGGGTTACCAAAACATGGTTTCCCCTAAAAATTTTTCTAAACAAATCTTCCAGCTCTTCATAAAGACCAAGCGAAACATAGGCTCTAGATGATGAAAATTGAGTGCCATATTTTTGAATAGCGTCAATGGCCGCATTTTTAATGCGTTCATCAAACTCTAACCCTAAATAGCTACATGAACCAAAATTGGTGCTTTTTGTATTATTTAGTGTTATTGTATTACCGTTAAATCGGTTGTCTTGTGTAGATAAATGGGCAATGCCGTTGCGAGAAGCATCCTGAGCAATCTGATAAACAGACTGCACAAAAGAGTGATAATTTTTCATAATATGAACCTATATATTTGTTATTCAAAAGTTTAAATAAGTAATCAACACAACAAGGTATTCAACACTTAAATAATTATATTCACTGTAAGTATTTACACTTAATTTTTTAGATGATTTTATGAAAAAAGAAGGCAAATATGTTGACCTAGAAATGGGTGACAACTTTCTTATTGCCCGTTATAAAGCCGGACCTAAAATTGATTTGCCTGCTGCAAAGCAAATATTAGATGAGAGATTAACATACACAAACAACAAAGACGTGCCTGTGTTAGTTATTGATTCTGGTTTAGTGAGCATGGACAAACAAGCAAGAGACTTTTTATCTTCTAGCGAAGGGGTAAAAGGAATTAGTGCGAGTGCCATCATAAGTTCTTCTGTAGTAAATAGTATGTTGGTTAATTTTGTTTTGAAGATATCTAGACCCAACTTACCGGTAAAAGTTTTTACAGATAGAACAGCCGCAGAACTGTGGCTAAAATCATTTGCTGATGAAGAAAAACCAAATAAATGAAGATTTTCGTCTAGAAGAAATCAGCAACAAACTCATTCAATTTTCTCTTGGTAATTTTGATGAACAATTGCCTTTGTCTGAAACAGGTGATGATATTGATGCTATTATTGCTGGCGTTAACATGTTGGGCGAAGAACTTAAACATGTTACAATATCCAACAGCTTTTTAAAGAGCATTTATAATAGCATTTCAGAAATGCTTATTGTAGCTGATTTATCTGGTAATATAGAAGAAGTAAATCCTGTGGCTTGCGATCAACTGGGGTTTTCCAAATTTGATTTATTAAATAAAAATTTATTTGATTTTATACGGATTAAAAAAAACACTGTCCTTACCGTTAAAAACAATAAAATAAACATCAAAAACGACAAAGTTATTTTAGATGGTGAACTAATTCAAAATCAAAATGTAAAACTCAAATGCAGCTTTGCAATGCTGAGCGGGCTAGGCCAAGAACCTTCTAGCATAATTCTAATAGCCGAAGACGTAACAGAAAAGATAGCAAGAGAAAAACTTGTTATTAGAACAATTATTGACACCCAAGAAAAAGAGAGAAACAGATTTGCATCTGATTTACATGACAGTTTAGGCCAACAACTTTCAGGAATAAGATTTTATATTTCTGCAATTCAACACAGTGTAGAGGCCAATAAAAAGCTATTGAATCAATACGATAAAACGTTAAAATCTATAGACAACGCCATTATTGAATTGAGAGACATTTGTTTTAATTTAATGCCCAGAACGTTAGAAAATCATACCCTAAAATTTTCATTGGGAGAGTTAGCGAGTAAATTTAACGTAGATGGGCATTTAAAGCTCAGTGTAGAATTCACAGAAAATGTTCCAAAACTTAACAAAGCCTTTGAAATTGCATGCTTTAGAATAGTTCAAGAATTTTTAAATAATGCAATTAAACATGGTAAAGCAACCATTGTTGAAGTAAATTTTTCATTAGAAAAACCTACATCAAAGCTAAAAGTTTTACTAAAAGAAAACGGTATTGGGTTTGATTTAAAAATTTTAGAGAATAGATCTGGCATGGGATTGCGCAACATAAAAACACGAGTAGAATCTTACTACGGATCTTTAGAAATTCATTCAGCCCCCGATAAGGGGACACAAATGGAAATAAAATTTCCATTAGCTTTTGTTATCTTGCATTAACTAAACATCAAAATTATTTTCATGAAAACGCTTAACATTCTTATTGTTGATGATCATCCCATAATTAGAGATGGCCTTAGAAATATGTTAGATGCACAAAATGACGACACCACGTTTGTTGTGTATGAAGCCGAGAATGAAAAGGAAGCTATTGCCGCAGTCGCCAAATTTCCTATTGAATTTGTCATTATGGATTTTCAACTACCTGATAAAAAGGGTCATGAAATAACCGAATCTATTTTACAGATTAATCCTAGCCTTAAAGTTTTAGGCCTTTCTAATTATGATGAATATGCATATGCGCTAGATATGTTAAAAGCTGGTGCGAAAGGCTATGTACTAAAAAATGTAGGCCCAAAAGATTTGCTCTCGGCTATACATCAAATTATGGATGGTAACGTTTACTATTCAAATGAAATAGCAAACAAATTAATAAACCATAAGCTAAAAGAATTGTTGTTAGAAGAAGACAGCAAAGCATTTCGGTTTATGGAAAATGTAGATTCTGAAACGCCACTTTCAAACAGAGAATTGCAAATTATTAGACTTATTGCCGGAGAACATACAAATGAAGAAATTGCTATAAAACTATCGTTAAGCAAGCGCACGGTAGATAACCACAGGCAAAACATGTTGAATAAATTGCAAATCAGAAATACCGCAGGGCTGGTTAGATACGCCTTTGAGCATCATCTAATTTAAATAGAATAAAACGATCTCTGAAGAAGCCTCACTATTGTTGAGGCTTTTTATTTTTAATCTGTTTTTATCCTTGTTTTCTTGTATAACCTTTGTTGATGATTGAATGACTGGTGTCCAAACTTCATTGTCTGTATCAGGCAATTGAATATTAAAAATCTGGAATCTGTAATTCAATGCACCACCTCCATAAACATCTATTAACAAAGAGTTGGGCAGCTTAGCATAAGAAACCTTTAAGCCAGGCAATTTAATTACTTCAAAATCTACCGATTTCCTCAAGTTATTATCAGTTAAATCTATATCATCAATTTTTGCCTGTTTTTCAACTTGGTTAGCAGTGGCTAACAACACCTCTTCTTTTTTAGCTATATGTGTTTGATAATTTTTGGCCGCAAATGCATCATCAGCTCTTAGGCTTTTCCAGATTTTTTTTGCAGACTTTATATCGCCATTTTTATAAGCAATAATGGCCTGTAAATTTTCTATGGCGGATTGGTTTGCTTTTGCAGCTCTTGCTTTTTCTAAGAAATAATTCGCATCAACAAATGAATTTAACATGGCATAGGCACATGCCAAGTTTAAATACAAACTAGGATTGCTTTCTTCTTTTTTCAGAGCCTGTTGCAAGTACACAATTCCCTTTTTAATATGTTCTTCACCTTCATTTCCTCTCGTACCAGATTCTAACTCCGTTTCTGTAGATATAAAAATGGGGTAATAAAAATTGGGTTCTTCTACCAGTAGGTTATACCCCATTAATATTTCGGCAATTGCTAAGTTGTTTAATATTTCTGTACCTGTATAATCTTGATTATAAATATACGTGTACAAATCGGCAGCTACTCCATACTTTTGAGTAGCTAAACAATACAGACCTGTATTAAACACCAAATACAAATCGTTAGCTTTTTGTCTTGCGCTTTTAGATATTTCTACACGTTGTTGTAATGTTGGATATCCAGCAACAGTATCAGGTATACTGTATTCTTGATAGAGTTTTGTCAATGCTTTTTCTGCTACTTCCATCCCATTATAACCCGCCATCATTGTATAAAACCCAGAAAAAATATCTGCTTCAGACTCGTCTTTAGCATGGCTCGTTTCATCGTTTCTTAAATTTTTCCAATCATCTTTTAACTCGCCACCAACATACCCTAAACCATTGGCGCTTACCCAACCATGGTTGCGGTATACATGCGCCAATTCATGGCCAACTATAAAAGCCAAAACATTTAAAGAATCTGCACCAAAAGAAGCGCAAACAGAAAGGAACTTTTCTTCTATATAAATGGTTTGTCTTGTTGGCGAGTAGTAGGCAACGCGGCTCTCTGTGCGAGAAGATTTTATGGGAGGCGCAATTTTGCTATTATCGCCAATTGCTGTAATAAGGTTGGCGTACACTTTTTCTACACTTGCCCATTTTACTTGGCCATGCAAATGCATGGCCAAGGTTAAAAACACTACAGTTAAAAGAGATTGAAAACGCATACTATTTCATTTTGCGTTTTACTTTTCCTTCTAATACGTTGCCCGATGGCATGCCTTCTTCAAAGTTTAAATAGTTACCTAGAACGTTTGCAGAAGCATTTACAACAGCATCTTCTTTAGATGTTTTACTGCTAAATCCTAACGCTTCAGAATCAACTAAACTTCCTTTTTCCATTTGTACAATATACCAGGTGTGATCTGCTGTTAGGTAATACCCGCGGCCATTCATATAACCTTCAGAGTAAGGACCAGAATAGATGCTACCATCTTTTAAGATTTGATATCCCCATCCGTTGAACACACCGTTTTTTACTTCACCTTCATACTTTTCTCCACCTCCAAAATCAGCCCGAGAATATTGGGTTTCGCAATCACCAATTTGACATGCAGGTGCTTTTGTGTTAAACTCGTACAGTTCTAGAATTACAGCTGCAACAGCTATTTGCATAAAGTCATCATACTTTACCCATATGTAGCCATTATCACCTATGTCTGTTCCCCAGCTGTTTTGAATTTCCCAAGCACCTCCAAATTTGTTATCATCATAACCAACAATGCACATTGCATGTCCGCCAAGTTCTTCTTTATAAGATTCTTTTGGCTCCCAAAGCCCCACACCGTTTCCATATTTCTGACGAGAATCCACTTCCATTTGTGCTGTAACATTGGTTCCTATCATAATAGGATATCCTTGTGTTAATACATACTTCATGGTTTCGGGTGTTTCTTCACCTTCTAAATCAAAAATCAATGCATCTTTAATACGATAAGATTTTGCATATTCTAGAGACTTGTTATACAACTCTACAGATAAATCATTTTCGCAAACCAAATGAGCCGGAAAAAGTTGTCTTTTAACACCATAATCTCTCATTGCCATAAGTGCGTCTAACAAAGATGTTCCGTTTTCGCAATTAAAATTGTCTGTTCCTTTTATTTGATGAAACAAAAAATAAGGATCAAAAGCGAAGGCGTCCTTTTCATTCATTGCCGTAATATTATATACGTAATTAAATTGTGTAGACATGGCGGCATACGCCCCAGCCCATCCAACACATGTACTGCCCTGCTGATTGCGAGGCGTAGGTGCATACTTTCTTAAAGATGCAGATGATGGCAAGTCTTCTGCAAAACCTAATTCAGGCTCATACGATTCAAATGAATTTTTGTAATCATCGTTTATAATTAGCCCTTGCGCATTTGCGCTTTGGAAACCAAGAAAAACGGCAATAGCTAAGAAGCCAATTAATTTCTTTTTCATGATGTAATTTTTAAGGATTAGTTTTTCAGTATTTTACACTTAGTTCAATTCCCGAATATCGGGAGGCTTAACCAATTTTCAAAATGTGTGCCAAAATATAAATAAGGCCAATGTAACAACCCTTAAACAATTGATTATCAACAATTAAAATTGGTTTTTTAACTACGCTAGTTCCACATCCTTTACTTATTTGCACTACATTTTATTAAACTAATTTGCGCCAATCATAGTATAATCCTAATCAATTTCACTTTGAAAAAGTATTTTTTTATCGTTACCTATAATGGCCGAGGATTTAGGGGTTGGCAAAACCAGAAGGATGGTTTGAGTGTTCAAGAAACAATTGAGCTTGCCTTTATTGCGCTTTTTAAAACAACTATTACGATTCATGGCTGCGGACGCACAGATGCTGGAGTACATGGCCAAAACTATGTGTTCCACGCGGTTTTACCTTCTGAGGTTGATAACCTCATCTTTAAGCTAAATAATAAATTACCCGCCCAGATTGCTGTTAAAAGCATGACCCAAGTCAGCCCAAAAGCAAACGCACAACTAGATGCCATTTCTCGTACATATACCTACTACGTTCATTTTACAAAAGACCCATATCTCAACAACTTTAGCACTTATTATTTTATAGAAAATCTTAATTTAAACGCAATAGAACAAGCATGTGTCCTTATTACCGAAGCGCGTGATTTTAAAAATTTTTGTCTAGAACCTGCCAAACACAAATCAACACTGTGCAAAATAGAAAAGGTTGAATTGTTTAAAAACCCAACAAAAAATCAAATTGCATTTCGTTTTCATGGAGACCATTATTTACGTAGCATGATAAGAATGTTGGTTGGTGAATTATTAGAAATAGGAAAAGGCAAAACAACGCTTGATGCATTTAAAAACTATTTAAACGTGGAAGTCAATATTCCTAAACATCATAAAGCTTATGCACAAGGGCTGCACTTAAGCGCTGTGCAGTATACTTATTTTAAAACCGAATTAGAACCCCCTTTTTAATACATTCACTTGGTTTTCATGCAATTAACTTTTAAGTTAGCTGTTTCAATTAATCTACATTTCAACAATCTGTATCTGTAAAAATGAACATGATTATTTTCAGCAAATACAACATGGATATTATCAATATGTGAAAAATAGATTATTTCTTTGTCAATTCTTAAAAATCTCAACGGCACAACTATTTACATGACCTTTCACGAAGCTATAGACACCGTAATTCGCAAAAACAACCGACCAATGACAAGTGTTGAAATTGCACTTGAATTAAACTCTACACAACTTTATACCAAAAAAGATGGCAGCGATATAAAGTCTAGTCAAGTTGAAGCACGTGTAGGAAATTATTTAAAGTTGTTTTCTATACAAGGTTCTTTAATCGGGTTAAAAGAAGGTCCGCTAAAAGTAGAAGATGTAAAACAACCTGCCATTGTGATTACTTCTCAAGCAGGCACAAAAAATTCTATCAAGCTTTCTAATCCTGGTTTAGCCTCTAAAGTTTTGCTAAATCAAAAAAACACAAGACCGGCTGATGCTGTTGATAGCATTGTACCCGATTTACCAGGTATGTATGCTATACGCATTAGAAATGTACACAAATTACCAAAAGTTTACTCTAATGTTTTAGAAGAAAGAAAACACAACCTCCTTTACATAGGCGTTGCCGCAAAATCTTTAAAACACCGCTTGTTAGAGCGCGCACTTCGTGGCAAAGAAAACGGAACATTCTTTGGCAGTATGGGCGCTATGTTGGGCTTTATGCCGGTTAAAGGCTCTTTAATTTCTAGTAGCGATCAAGAAAATTTTTCTTTTTCACCAAGCGATGAAGCCAAAATTGTAAAGTGGATTAACCAAAACTTAAGGGTAAACTGGATTTGCATGGATGATGGTTGGGATGAGTTAGAATCTCAGTTAGTACTAGACCAAAAACCATTAATGAATATTGCAAAAAGCCCCGTGGCAATGCCCGAACTTATTGCATTGCGAGAAAAATGCGTTGCAGAAGCTTTGGCAGAATAGTCCTTTTGATTTCTTAATCTAAGCAACATCCCCTGTTTTATTCATTATTTGATTTGTAAATGCTTGGTCTGTTTAGCCTAAATGCACAAGTACATCAAACCACAAGGATCATTAAGCTCTAGTTTTTCAAAAAAAGGTTTTACCAAATTATAAACGTGAATTGCTTTACGTGCCCAATATGAGGGACAAACTTTAGTAGGATAAGTCCTTTTTATATTTTTTTACTTTTTTCAAAGCCTGTCTCAAATCCTTTTATGCTACAAATAAGGCTGTTGGGGCTCTGCCAATTACATAACCATTAACTTCAGAATTGCCAAGTTTTGGGTAAAAAATCAGCACGTTTTATTTATTTTACTTGAAAAACTAGTTTTCTCGCTGCAATACACACTGATATTTATCACCTAAAAAAAAAACATTCATCAACTTTTACATTAAGACTGCTCATGTATTTTAAATTAGCTTATTCATTTATTTGATTGTTAAAACTAATATCAAAGAAGTACTAATCTAAACACGAGTAACTATGCTTTCAAAATCACAAGCACGAGCATTTTTTCTTGGCGGTACCGTAGTAACATTCCTGATTTTTATCGGGCTTACAGTTTACTCATTAGCGCCAGGAAATGATCAGACAAACTCCGAAAACATTACCCCACAAGTTGTGCACGGTAAAGAGTTATGGGAGGCAAACAATTGTATGGGGTGCCACTCCATTATGGGCGAGGGCGCCTATTATGCGCCCGAATTAACTAAAGTTATCGACCGAAGAGGCGAGGGAATGGTGAAAGCCATTTTAATGTCGCCTGTACCTTGGGAGCCTAGCGGTCGCAAAATGGTAGCCTATGGCATGACGGAAGAAGAAGCCGAAGCTATGGTGGAATATTTTAAATGGATTGGCGAAATCGACTTAAACGGTTTTGACCGTATCGTTTCACCCTTGGCAAAAGACAAAGTACAACCTACTATTAACGACTAAAAAACTATCTGATGAAATATAAATCACAAAAAGTTGCCTATTGGTTTTTTGCGCTCTGCATGTTATTGTTTGTGCTGCAAATTGTCTACGGCTTTATCATGGGCTTTGCCAGAATTGGCATGGATGGCCTACACGAATGGATACCCTTTAACACCGCCCGTGCGGTACACACCAATTTATTGGTAGTATGGTTGCTCACTGGTTTTATGGGCGCGGCTTATTATATCATTCCAGAAGAAGCCCAACGCGAGTTGGTGAGCGTTAAGCTGGCTTATGTACAGCTTATTTCGTTAGCGCTTGTTGGTGTTGCGGCCATTATTGGTTACCACTTTAACTACTGGGAAGGTCGTAAATTCTTAGAAATTCCACGCGAACTAGACTTCTTGGTAGTCATTAATGTCCTCTTATTTTTAGGTATTATTTTACTCACTCTCTTTAAAGGGAAACGCCAAACAACAACAGCATTGGTATTAAGTATGGGCTTACTTTTCGCAGCGTTGCTTTACTTGCCAGGTATGATTTGGTTTGACAGTCAAGTAACCGATTCATTCTTCCGCTGGTGGGTTGTTCACCTTTGGGTAGAAGGCGTTTGGGAATTAATCATGGGTGGTATTTTGGCCTTCCTATTGATCAAACTTACAGGGGTAGACCGCGAAGTAATTGAAAAATGGCTATACGTAATTGTGGGTCTTACCTTCTTAAGTGGGATTTTAGGAACGGGTCACCACTATTACTACATCGGTGTAAACAACATTTGGTTGATTGTTGGTGGAGTTTTCTCAGCTTTAGAGCCTTTAGCATTCTTTGCCATGGCCATGTTTGCCGTATATATGTACCGCAAAGGCGAGCGTAATCACCCGAATAAACTTGCTTTGTTCTGGACCGTTGGTGCAAGTATTGTTTCATTTATCGGAGCTGGTCTATTAGGATTTGCACACACATTGCCTCAAACCAATTTATATACGCACGGTACCTTAGTAACTGCAATGCACGGCCATATGGCGTTCTGGGGTGCTTACGCGATGATTGTTTTAGCCATCATCAGCTACGCATTGCCAAACCTTACAGGCCGTAAACGCTACAATAATTTTACAGGTAACGCTGCATTTTGGATTACCAATATCGGCATGCTTGGTATGACTGTAGCTTTTGGTGTTGCAGGTGTTGCACAAGTTTACATGGAACGCAAATTGAAGATGGATTTTATGGAGGTACAAAATGAAATCAGCATCCATTTTGTGGTGCTCATCATCATGGCATCGCTTTTTGCAGCTGGAGTGATTATGTACATTATGGAGTTCGTAAAATATGGCAAACCAACAGACGAAGCGTTGGAGCCAAACAACGATTAAGATGACAGATTTTAATAACAATCCCGGTAGCGAGACAACTCCTACCGGGGTTTTACTTAATAAAAAAGTTGAGAAAGCCGCTCCTTTTTATCACGAAATAGAACATGAAACGGAGGTGTTTGAACATGCGTATAAAAACAAGCTGCCCGTTTTAATTAAAGGACCAACAGGAACAGGTAAATCGCGCTTTATAGAATTTATGGCCCACAATATGGGCAAGCGTTTAATTACGGTAAGTTGCCACGAAGAAACTTCGAGCACCGACCTAATTGGCCGCTACATAATTAAAGGCGCTGAAACAGTTTGGATTGATGGCCCTTTAACTACAGCCATGAAAAATGGCGACATTTTGTACATGGATGAAATTGCCGAGGCACGCCCCGATGTAATTGTGGCCATTCACCCATTAACAGACCACCGAAGAGAACTTTTTATAGACAAGCTTGGCGAAACCATCAAAGCACATCCTGATTTTATGTTGGTGGCCTCGTTTAACCCCGGTTATCAAAAAGGGTTTAAAGAGTTGAAACCTAGCACGCGTCAGCGTTTTGTGGCGCTCACGTTCGATTATCCGTTGCCAAAAATTGAGGTTGAAATCTTAATAAACGAAAGCAATGTAGACAAAGACACAGCTAAAAAATTGGTAGCAATTGGGCAAAAAGTACGTAACCTTACAGAACTTGGTTTGGCCGAAACAGTTTCTACGCGTTTGTTGGTAGATGCCGCAAAACTGATCCACTCTGGTTTACCAAAAAGATTGAGCGTACATGTGGCCGTTGCCGAACCTTTGAGTGACGAACCACAAACCTTGCAAGCCATTAAAGATGTTTGCGACTTGATGATATAACCGCGCCCATGGGACTGGAGCTAGACGAAATAATTTACGGACGATTTGTTAAGTTTTTAAAGCGCAAACGCAAGCGTGGTGAAGAATCATTGCCGCACCGCGTAACACTTGACGAAATAAATGCGCGTCTTACTTTGCTAGCGCGTGCACTTACGGGCAGGCCAATTTCTGTTTTCCCAGCCGAACGTGAGGGCGGTTACAAAAACAATAATTTCTTTTTACCTACCGCGTTCGCGGAGTATAGAACCATAGAAGAAAATGTTGGATTCTACCTCTACCGCACGTTGTTCTTATCGGTGCAACAAGAACTTGGTTTAAATCACAAAGCTGAAGTAGATGATTTAGCCCTTTCGCGCGAAGCCGCAGAAAATGCAGCCCCACAGATTTTGGCTAAGTTGTTTGAAGATTTTCCGTCAAGCAAAGAGCTTTACAACAGCGCCAAGCAACTTTTTGAGGCCAAAGCCACAGACAAAATACCCGCAGATTATTCTTGGCTTTACGGGAAATTTATGCGCAGCACCGCAGATGCACAGGGCGATAGTTTGGAAAATTTTGATGATGCTAAAGCGGCAAAACCAGAAAACCCAAATCCAGATACCATTAAAAATGCAGGTGCTGTTGAAGAAATAAAAAGCCTTACGATTGACAAAAAGCAGCAAGAAGATTATGTGCTGTTACACAATTTTGAGAAGGTAGAAACAGCCGAAGAGTTTAACGGCAACTGGCGTGATTTTGACGGCTCAGACCAACTTGATGAGCACCAAAATGCGCTGGAAGAAATGAACATGAAATTTACTGTGCGGGTAGATGACACCACACATTCTGTATATCAGGCCGATTTTGTGGAGAACACAACGGTGCACGAAAGCGCGCAAAATGACGAAACAGGGTTTTTTATAAACTATGATGAATGGGACCATAAAAAGCGTGCTTATTTACCAGAGTATTGCCGCGTGTACCCAAAAACGCAGCTCAAAGCTGACAGCGATTATTACAATAACACCATTCAGAAAAACGCCACTACCCTAATGGGTTTGCGCAAAATGTTAACGAACATCAACAACAAAATGCAGCAACAGCGCAGACAAACGGATGGTGCTGAGCTAGACATTGATGCCATCATGGATTTGTATGTAGATGTACATGCGCGCAGAACGCCTTCTGAGAAAATATACCTGAGCAGCAAGAAAAAAGACAAAGACCTATCTATTTTGCTCTTGCTGGATTTGAGTTTGAGTAGCGATGGGTATGCCGCCAACAACCGCGTAATTGATGTAGAAAAAGAGGTTTCTATTTTGTTTGGCGAAATTTTAGACGAGTTTAACATTGACTTTTCAATTGATGGTTTTTACTCGAAAACCCGCAACTTTTCTACCTACATCACGCTAAAAGAATTTGGCGAAGATTGGCGCCAAGCGCGCAATAAAATTGGTGCGGTGCAGCCAAACGGCTACACACGCATTGGTGCAGCACTGCGCCATGCAGGTGCGCGCATGGCTTTGCGCCCCACAAAAAACAAGTGGATTATATTGTTGAGCGATGGCAAACCAAACGATTACGATCGCTACGAAGGACAGCACGGAATACACGATGTAAAACAGGCTTTGCGCGAGCTGAACCAGAACAACGTTAACACCTACGCCTTGGCGATAGAAGCGCAAGCAAAATATTATTTACCACAAATGTTTGGGCACAACCACTACCAAATTTTAACCACGCCAACCGAACTTTTAAAAAGCCTGGTAAAACTTTACGAAAAAATAAAACACCAATAACGTGACGGAAACCCTCAACAAATACAAAAACTTTTATTACCCGCCAGGCGGAATTTTGCTTTGGATCATCATCTTGATTGAGCTTTTTACCTTCGGGATGGGGCTGGTAGGTTTAATGCTTTTTGCGCAAGAAGAACCCGAGGTTTATCACTCCTCACGGATGCAACTAAACGCAACATACGGAGCAATAAACACTATTTTCTTATTAGGTAGTGGCTACTTTATGGCCAAAGCCGTATTGCGTTATAAGCAGCAACTCTACCAAAAAGCCGTGCAGTTTATTCGCTATGCCATGGCAGGCGGATTGCTTTTTATACTACTAAAAAGCCTAGAGTATTTTGAGAAACTGCAAGCCGGCCACGATTTAAGCAGCAATATGTTTTATACCTTTTATTGGTTGCTTACCGGGTTTCATGTGGTGCACGTGCTGGTTGGATTGGTAATTCTGGCTGTGATTGCCCGCGGTATTCGCAAGAACAAAGAAGGTGCTGTTTTAGATGATATAGAAGCCGGAGCTGCCTTTTGGCACATGTGCGATTTAATTTGGTTGCTGCTTTTTCCAACCCTTTATTTAATACTATAATGAGCGATAAAATTTTAAATCAAACATTTGGAGCGCTTATATTGCTTACAGGGTTAACCGCAATTTTGAGTCTATTTAATAGCGCAAGCAGCACCATGATTGCTGCAGGAATATTAACGTTAGCAGTAGCAAAAACATTTTTGGTTGCCTTTCAGTTTATGGAACTCAAACATGCGCACAAGGCGTGGCGCGTAGTTTTTGTGGCACTTATTATCACGATTGCACTATCAGTTTATTTGCTGAAATAGAATGGGATAGAAAACTTCTAAAACAAAGAAGTTATTTATTGTAAAAGAAACGGATTACAACCAAGCTTGCCAACGTGGCGAAAATAAATCCACACCATTGTCCGGATTTAACGCGTTGCTTTTTTTAAGTAAACCCAAGACATAACGCTTGGGTGATGAGATAAAATACAAATGGAATAAAATAGGATTTGACAAATGTCTGTTGAATTTTAAAGAGTTTTATTCCGAACCTCACACCAATAATCCCGGTCAAGCCATTCATTGCTAAAATCCAATCGGGAATTATAAAATTCCATAGAACTTCAGGATGTGTTTTGTAGCTATAAAAATACCAGGCGTTTTGAATTAACCAAAAAAGAGAAACTAAAACATAATGAAATATAGAAATTGTTATACGTGTTTATTTCTTCGACAAATCATTTAAGGTGTTATGGTTAGAATGATTAACCCAAATAATAACGCTTCTTTCTTTTGAGTTATTAAACTTATACAAGTTTAATTTTTGATTGACTCTTAACTAAAAAATTCTTTACTCGAAACAAATCGCTTTGTCTCTTTAAATAAAACCTATAATAAGTTCCATCTGGTGTTTTTATGAAGTTATTTCCACCATATTTTGCTGTATGTATTAAAGGGTGACCAACATCTACGTATCCATTTAAATGAAGTTCTATCTCAGTCGGTTTGTATTCTTCTCTTACAGCTCCTGAAATAATCGTAACAGAATTAGAATCAAGTAAAATTTTATTCCCATTCAATCGAAAAGGTTTCATATAGTAGTCAATTCCGATGGAACCCATTAGAAAAGGAAACCAACCTGCCGTAATAAGAAAAAAAGGAAGTTGTCCGATTAAACCCAAAGCATAACTCGTAATTCCTACAGTAGCTAGGATTAATCCTACAATTAGAACATACTGTAAAAGCTTCTTTTTTCGAGGTTCAACTATATTAAGAATTACTCTCATTTTCACTAGGTAATTTTTTTCTTCTATTGCGTATAACGGCTAGATAAAATTTCGAGCGGAAAGACAAAGCGAAGCGCAGTCAACCGTAACGAAATTTGAATGAGAAAGATAAACATGATTAACCCACAAAGCCCGCTTGAATTTTATTTGGTGTTGTACAACGTTTATTTTTAATCACAAGTGTTGGAAAGCCATTTAACGGTTCTAATTGATTTTCCTCCGTTCTCGCTTTCAAAGACATGGAAAACCACATGACGCCAACAATTGTCTGCCAATCCAGAGATTTTGATCATATAAAACCCTCTATATGATTTTGTTGTCCGTAGTTCAAACCTACAGCTTGATAAAGTGTCAGTTGGAATGTACCCAATTGCAATAGCACTAAACGATGCCGAGTCAATTTCAAAAATGTCATACCACTATGCTAAGCTGTCCAAGTCAGAGATAGACAAATCGCTATCAAAAAATGCCCTTTTTTCATCCTTATTCAATTCTGAGACTGAGAAAGTCAATTCATTGGATGTGTATTCAAAAGCACAACTGCATTGACTTGAGTCTCTTAATATGAAATTCGCAAACACCTGACAAGAATCCTTTAGCAAGTCATTTATTGTTTGACCAAAGGATAGGGTTGAAGAAAAGAGAATGGTCAATATTAGGTATGTTGCTTTAGTCATTCAATGGTTGCCAACGGTTAAAATAAAGACAGTGCTTTGCACGTGTCTTTATGCGAATGTAGATTTTTAGTTTTCAATTATAGCTTTTGTAACGGAGCAGGAGTAAGCATTGACTTTATTTAGTGTTACCAACTGTTTTATAATTTTTCCAAATCCTGCTTTCCAATGATCGTCATGACTTCAATAGAGCTGTCAACTACTTTGAAATAAATACTGTCAGATCCTGAAACACATCTGCGATACCCGTTTTTGACAAAGTCAACCGCTTCAAAAGAAAATGGGTTTTTTGCTATTCTGTCGAAAGCATTAAAAAAATCATTGAAATATTTATCGGCTTGTTTCATTCCAAATTTTTGCACTCCGAATTGATGGATTCTGATTAAATCTTCTTTGGCTGTGTTACTTAATTTATAATTAGCCATTCAAAAGCGATTTTGATTGAGCCAGAATTTCTTCTTTCGAGTCTGTGGTAAAGCCGCTCTTTTCCGCTTTTTCAATTTTAGCTTTAATCCAGTCGATTTGTGTTTGCTGTTTTCGAGCTTGGCGTATTAAGTCATTGACTAATTCACTTTTGCTAGAATATTCTTGATTCTCAACTTGAGCTTTTAGCCACTGGTCATTTGGTTCCGTAAATGAAATGCTTTGTCTTGACATGTTATTTTCGTTTGGTGTAAAAATACACCATTTATTAACCAATGTCAATTTTGGTGCTTTACAATAGTTGCACAACAATTGAATAAACGCAATTGCGTTTATTTTTTCATTATACGTTACCCTAAATCGGCAACTTTTCTTCTCCAAAAATAGAATATTTACGCAGCGGTTGTTTACATCGCACAGATTACTACAGAGCACACCAATACGTGTAGCAGCTCCTCCTTAAGCAGTATTATTGGTTCTCAGAACTCTTTATTCTATCAACAATTTTTTGTGCATCTATGCAATATTGATCATTGCCTTTTAAGTTCCACTCGCCCGTCTTTTTTAAATAATACCGAACTGTTTTCTCAATAACTTCCTGATAACCTCCAAACGAATTGAGCAGGGTAAGCACTTCTTTGTTGTAATCTTTTTGTTTAAGCTCTCCTGCTTTCACCAAATCCCATTGCCTATTAATGCGCTTTGCATGCTCCTTAAATAAAGGGTTCTTTGTTTTGTAGGCCATTAAAAAAAGCGAAAGTGCTTTGGCTTCAGGAGTTGGTTTGTTGGTGTTTTTGTGCATGGCCTGTAATTATTATTATCGGCAAAGAATATACGTACTCTTTGTACTTCGTAGAAAGAATTATTAGCAGATAAAAAAGCGCTAACTAAACTCTTGTATGTAGCTACTAAAAAAAAAGGGACTCAGTTTCCTGAATCCCTTTGCTGTTTGCTCCTCCTCTTGGGCTCGAACCAAGGACCCTCTGATTAACAGTCAGATGCTCTAACCAACTGAGCTAAGGAGGAAGGTTATAAACTTTTAAATAAGATTATCCTTTCTTTAAAAGCGGGTGCAATATTAATACATTCACTCAAATGAAACAATATATTTGCGCCACATTATAAAAATATTTACATGAATCTTTTAGTTGTTGGTACAGTTGCCTTTGATGCCCTTGAAACACCTTTCGGAAAAACAGACAAAATCCTAGGTGGGGCGGCCACTTACATAGGTCTTTCGGCCTCTTATTATCTTAAAAAATCTAACCTTGTTTCTGTTGTTGGAGATGATTTTCCGCAAGAACATATAGATCTTTTAAACAAAAGAGGGATGAACACAGAGGGCCTTCAGATTAAAAAAGGTGAAAAAACTTTCTTCTGGAGTGGAAAATATCACACCGATATGAACACGCGCGACACCATAGAAACTCAACTAAACGTGTTAGAAACGTTTGATCCTATTGTACCTGAGAACTATAAAGATGTTGATTTTTTAATGCTTGGTAATTTAATGCCCAGTGTACAACAACGTGTTTTAGACCAACTGCCCAAAAGACCCAAGTTAGTAGTACTAGATACCATGAATTTTTGGATGGATCATTTTCTTGATGATTTGATGGACTCATTAAAAAATGTGGATGTGCTTACCATAAATGATGAAGAAGCGCGCCAACTTAGTGGTGAATACAGCTTGGTAAAAGCAGCCAAGAAAATATTGGCCATGGGCCCCAAATATTTAATCATTAAAAAGGGAGAACATGGTGCCCTTTTGTTTAACAACAATGAAGTGTTTTTTGCCCCTGCATTGCCTTTAGAAGATGTTTTTGATCCAACAGGAGCTGGAGATACGTTTGCCGGAGGTTTTATAGGTTATCTAGCTAGCACTGGCAACATAAGTTTTGATAATATGAAGCGGGCCGTAATTCATGGTAGCGCTATGGCTAGCTTTTGCGTAGAAAAATTTGGCACAGAACGTATGTTAGATTTATCTGATGCCGAAGTACAAAGCCGCTTACAAGCTTTTAAAGACTTGGTACAAGTAGAATTTGATCTTGCCTAACATGTTTGTCTCCAACTATGCATCGCCCATTGGCAACATAGAAATTAAGGCAAACAATCAGTTTATATTACATATTATTTTTTCTAGTAAGCCAATTGAGAGCAATCCCAATTGGCTTACTTTATTGGCAACAGAGCAGCTAGACAACTACTTTACAAAAAGCAGCCAATCTTTTAACTTGCCCTTAGATCTTACTGGCACATATTTTCAAAAAAAAATTCTTGGGTTGGTTTCTTCCATACCTTTCGGGCAAACCATTACATACGGCAAACTATCAGAACTTCATGGCAATAAAAAAGCCATTCGAGCAGTGGCTGCGGTTAATGCTAAAAACAAATTTGCCATAGTTATTCCATGTCACAGAGTGTTAGGGGCAGCACAAAAATTAACAGGATATGTCTGGGGTTTAGACAAAAAAGAATGGCTTTTAACACATGAAAACGCCATTTCTCCCAAACTGTTTTCATAATCCATACTAAAAAAAACACAATGCATACATGCGCTATATGTTCAGTATCGCAATGTTTGATGATTCATTTGATTTTACGTTTTTCAGGAAAATTTTCTCCTCAACCTAAATTTCAATTCATTTTCCAATACATTCTTTAACTATTGAATTGAAATAGTATTTTCGAAAAAAATAAAAACGAATTATAAATGAAAAGTTTAATCAAGTTTTTTACGGCTGCTCTTTTGGTAACTGCATGCGGAAGCGGCATTAGTGTTACCAGCGATTATGATAAATCTTATGATTTTGTTGATGCAAAAACAGCCGTTTATTTTGGCTGGAGCGATGGCACTGATAAAATTCTCTCTCCGTTTGATAAAGAAAGAATAGAAACCGCTTTTAAAAACGAGTTTAAAGAACGCGGAATTACGTTTACAAAAAATGAAAATGCCGACATTATTGTTTCATTACACATTGTAACACAAAAAAAACAAGAAACAACGGCCACAACAACGGGTACAGGAATGGGCTACGGAGGCTATTATGGATACGGCCCAGGATATGGCTGGGGCGGAGGAATGTCAAGCACAACGTATAGTACTTATGATTATACGGTAGGCACATTACTCGTTTCTGTGCATGACGTGAAAGAAAAACGCCTTGTATGGGAAAGCGCAGGAAGCGGCACAATTAATGAAAAAACCGAGGGAAGAGAAGATCGTATTAATTATGCTGTAAAACAGATCATGTATAAATACCCTGTTAAACCACTTCCGAGTAAATAGTTTTGAGATTGTTTTAAAAAGCCTCGCCAATGTATTGGCGAGGCTTTTTTCGTTTTACATATAACTCAACAAATTGCGTTGCCCAAAAACAATCCTATTTCCAGAAAGGCATTTCGCTATTTTTGATTTCCTAAATCAATTCTTCTTTTGAGTACTTCTACACTGCCTTTTAAAACCCTTGCATCTCAATTAAGCGGACAATTGCAAACAGACAATTTGCATTTAAAATTATACAGTACAGATGCCAGCATTTACCAAAAAATGCCGCTGGCCGTGGCTTATCCGCAAGATGAAAAAGATATTAAAACCCTGATTGCCTTTGCGCGCGAGCATAAAATGCCACTGATACCCAGAACGGCCGGAACCAGTTTAGCGGGGCAATGCGTTGGTGAAGGCATTGTGGTGGATGTCTCGAAACACTTCACTAAAATCATTGAAATAAACAAAGAAGAAGGCTGGGTAAAAGTGCAGCCAGGCGTAATTAGAGATGTGCTAAACACGGAGTTGGCCAAACACGGTTTATACTTTGGGCCAAACACTAGCACCAGCAACCGCTGCATGATGGGCGGCATGTTGGGCAACAACAGTTGCGGCAGCACTAGCATAAAATACGGCACCACCCGCGACCATGTGCTTGAAGTAGAAACCATTTTGAGCGATGGCAGCCATGCCACATGGCAACGTTGGGATGCCGAAACAACTTCGCGCGTAACCTCACAAAACACCTTGCAAGGGCACATTACGCGTTCGCTGATAGAAAAGTTGACACCCAAAGAAGTGCAGGAAGAAATCCACGCACATTTTCCGCAAGCCAGCATTGGCCGTAGAAATACCGGATATGCCATTGACGAATTAATAGCACAACAACCCTTTAGCACCGCGGGAGCACCGTTTAATGTGTCAAAATTACTGGCAGGTTCTGAGGGAACTTTGGCGTTTACAACGGCTATAAAACTTCATATAGATGTTCTTCCGCCCGCAAAAGAAGCTATTGTTTGTATACATTTTGCAGATTTAAACAGCTGCATGGAAGCCACTATTTTGGCTATGGAAAGCGAACCTTTTCAGTGTGAATTGATGGATAAAATAATTCTTGATTGTACCAAAGAAAATGCCGAACAAACGGAAAATCGCTTTTTTGTTGAAGGCGATCCGGCCGCCATTTTGTGTGTAGAATTAAGAAGTGCCACCGATAGCGATTTAAACACGCAAATTGAGTTGCTTATAAAAAAAATGAAGGATGCCCAATTTGGTTTTGCCTACCCCGTGGTACATGCGCCAGAAACATCAAGCGTATGGAATCTCCGCGCGGCCGGATTAGGGCTTTTAAGCAATATTCCAGGCGATGCCAAACCTGTAGCTTTTGTAGAAGATACGGCTGTAGCACTACCCGATTTACCTGCATACATTCAAGAATTTCAGGCGTTAATGAAAAGGTTTGGCCAACGGTCTGTGTATTATGCACATGCTGGTGCGGGCGAGTTGCACCTGCGCCCAGTGCTCGATTTAAAAACTACAGAAGGCCGTAAACAGCTGCGTGATATTGCCGAAGCCAGCGCGCATCTGGTAAAAAAATACAACGGCAGCCTTAGTGGCGAACATGGCGATGGCCGAGTGCGCGCGGAGTTTATTCCGCTGATGTTGGGCGATAAAAACTACCAACTGCTGCGCGAAATCAAACATCTTTGGGATCCTGAAAATATTTTTAATCCAGGCAAAATTGTAGACGCTCCACCCATGGATGGCGATTTGCGCTACGCGGAAAATCAAGAAGATATTCGTATTAAAACCTTTCTCGATTTTTCGGAAGACGAAGGCATTCTCCGCGCAGCCGAAAAATGCAACGGGAGTGGCGATTGCCGCAAGCCGCCCGAAATGGGCGCCACGATGTGCCCCAGTTACCAAGCCACACGAGATGAAAAAGATAGCACCCGAGCACGAGCCAATGCGTTGCGTCATATCCTCACCGAAAAAGGGGCAGAAAAGCCTTTTGATAGTGAAGAATTAAAAGAAGTTTTAGACCTCTGTTTGAGCTGCAAAGGCTGCAAACGCGAGTGCCCGAGCAATGTGGACATGGCCGCGATGAAGGCCGAATTTACCTATCAATATCACAAAGAACAGGGCGTGCCTTTCCGCAGTAAATTATTCGGACATTTCCATACACTGGCTGCGCTGGCCCGCCCAATTGCCCTAGTGGCCAATGGTATGATGAATATAAATTCGATAAAAAAAGCTATTGGTATTGCTGAAAAACGCAGCATGCCGGCTTTTACTTCGCGCACGGGTTTTTACGTTGCCAAGAAAGAAATCCGATTTTTTAAACCAACTTCTCCGAAGAAAAAAGTGTGTTTGTACATTGACGAATTCACGCAGTACAACGATGCACACATTGCGCAAAAAGCAAGTGAACTGCTCTGCAAACTGGGCTACGATGTGCTGCCCATTTACAGCCCGAGCGGACGCGCTTTCATAAGCAAAGGCATGTTGGAAGAGGCGCGCAGAACCGCCCATCAAACCTTGGCAAAACTAGCGCCCGCCATTGCAGAAGGTTTGCAAATTGTGGGTTTAGAACCCAGTGCCATTCTTGGTTTTAGAGATGAATACCCAAAACTGGTGGACGCGAAATTTCGCGCAGCAGCAGAACGCATTGGCGGCTTAGCCCAAACCATAGAAGAATTTTTGACCGGAGAAATTGAAGACGGCAACATCACAAAAGCCCAATTTACCACCGAAGAAAAAACGCTGCATCTGCATTTGCACTGCCACCAAAAAGCCTTGAGCCACGTAAAATACAGCAAACGCATTCTTGGCCTGCCCGCCAACTACAAAGTAATTGCTATCCCGAGTGGTTGCTGCGGCATGGCCGGCAGTTTTGGTTTTGAGGCCGAGCATTTCGACCTCAGTATGCAAGTGGGCGAACAAATTTTATTTCCACGCGTGCGCGCTGCCCAGCCCGATGATATTATTGTGGCCAGCGGTACCAGTTGCCGCCACCAAATTGCAGATGGCACAGGCAAAAAAGCACTGCATGTGGTGGAGGTAATGTTGGGGGCATTTATGTAGAAAAAAACAACGATTACACGCCAAAGGATTTAACAGGAATGTTATATGTCGTTGACATGAAGAAACTTACTACCCTATTAATTTTGCTCTTAGCCGTTGTCTTTACAAATGCGCAAACAAAACATGCTTTACTTGAAGAACACACAGGAGGCTGGTGCCAATGGTGTACAGGCGGCACACATTATGCCGATTCTTTAACTAGAACAAACCCTTTAGCTATTACGGTGGCTATTCATAGTGGCGACCCCATGGCGTACGGGGCTTATATAACTTCAGCAGGCTTTATTGCTGCACCGCAAGCCAATGTTGATCGGGGCAATCAGCAGGCTGCAGTAGCATCTTGGTTTGGCCTTGTAAATACCGCGTTAGCTGCTACGCCAAAATCTGATGTGTTCGTCAGCACCACATTCAATCCTACTACACGCGTTTTAACGGCTCGCGTTAAAGCAACATTTGCAAGTGCTGCTTCTGGCAATTATAGATTAGGAGGAATTATTGTAGAAGATGGTGTTCATGGACCATCTCCGCAATACGACCAATTAAACAAATATGGTTCTGGGCAAAACGGTACCATGGGCGGCTATGAAACCTTACCTCAAAACATTCCTGGGTACATGATTTCTTATAACCATGTTGCCCGTCAGCTTTTGGGCACTTATAATGGCCAAAACGGTAGTGTTCCGGCCAGCGTTTCTGCTGGCGATACAGCCAGTTATGTGTTTACACACACGCTGCCCGCCAGCTGGAATGAAAACTTAATACGCGTTATTGGGGTTCTAATTGCACCTGATGGATCAATTGACAATTGCAACAAAAGCACCTATTTAGACGGCACATCAAATGCTGCTCCTGTAATTACATCAATACCAGGTACTCAAGGATTTGTAAACTCACCATATACATTTGATCTTTTTGCAAGCGATGCAGATGATTGCCAACTAAGTGTTACAGCCACAACGCTTCCTTCATGGCTTACTTTAGGAACAGCATCTACTTTAGGCTGCATCCATACAAAAGCTCAGCTAAGTGGAACGCCTACATCTACGGGTCAATTTCCTGTAGTGTTAGAAGTGAGTGATGGATTAACCCCCTGGGTTGCTTATGGCGGCCCAAATGGCGTTTATGTTAAAATGTATGATAACGGCTCTTGGTCTCAAGTGGGTGGAAAAATCACAAGTGGAGTACAAATTGGATATGATCTTAATGCTAATGACCAACCATACATTGCCGTACAAGATTTTGGTCAAAACTACTTTGGCGCTTGCTATAGTTATTCCGGAAATAGCTGGTCTCTAGTTGGAAGCGCCCCGTACTCCTCAACATCGGCCGTTTGGAATGATTTAAAAGTGAATAAAACGACAGGCGATGTGTATGTGTTTTGGACAGATTTTTCAGGAGGACGCACCCCGTATGTTTCTCAATGGAACGGAACCACATGGTCTGTGCTTGGGGGTGGCAGTATTTCTTCGGATGGAGTTTGGTATGATCAATCTTTAGATATAAATGAAGCAACCGGAGATGTGTATGCAACTTATGCACGTAGTGTTACTTCGGGCGTTTCTGCGATAGACGCCTATAAATTTAATGGTACTTCATGGACAAACATAGGCAGCGATGTAAGCAACGGAAGCGTTGAAGGCGTTACAACAACCATGGATAGTGCCGGAGTATTACTCGTTTCTTTTATAGATTATGGTTCTAATGGCGCAATTTCTGCCATGAGCTATACCGCAGGAAGCTGGAGTTTTATTGGCCCAAAAGGGTTTTCTGGAGGGACTGGTAGTTTTCCAGTCATTACATCTTACCAGACCAAACCCTATGTACTTTACCGAGATGCATCGGTTTCAAACATGGCAACGGTGAAATATTACGGTGCTCCCGTGGTTTCTGTAGATGATTTTTTAAATCAATCCAAAGCTGTTTTTCCATTTCCAAATCCTGTGAATAATTATTTTCATGTTTCAGGCCTAAGCCAAGAAGTGGCAGCCAAAATATACTCTTCTACAGGCGCTGAAGTTTGGCATGGATCGGTAAATTCAGAAAGCAAAATAAATACCTCAACATTCGCAAACGGGCTCTATATTCTTGTAATAGACAATGTTCAGGTAAAATTTATGGTGCAGCATTAACAAAGCTTCTGCTTATTGTTCCTTCTAGCAACATTAAGGCTGTAGCACGTTTTTGAGTTGAATGAAGGTTTTTTTGATCAAACAAATTTGACCTTCTACCAACTGTTATACGAGCTTATAAAACGCGAATTAACGCGGCTGACTTGTTAGAAAACTTGTTTTTACATCCGTATTTCTAAATTCACAAAGAAATTGAAACTTCATTAATAAAAAGTATTTTGAAGTCTGCAAACAACATGAGTTATGAAAAGAATACTCGTACTAACATTCATCATCTTTCAATTTACTGTGTATGCACAAATTGGAGTTTCATATTACAACGGCCAGCCATTGCCAACACAATTCACCTTTATAGATAAAGGTGTTTTAAGTCGTTCTGCTACTGCAAGCACGTGGTCCGGATTTTCTATAAATTGGCAGTATAAGGATGAGAATAACGTAGTTTTTGAACCTGCACTAAATATCGGTTGGGTGAAATACGATGCCGTTGAAATGAAAAATTTTTACGGAACTCCTGAAGTCACGAATTTCAATGAAAGAGTTTTAGATTTGAGTGTAAGCGTAAAGGTTGGCTATGTCTTTTTTTCGGCAAACGACTTTATTCATATTATTCCAATGGGTTTTTTAAACGGTCATTTGTTTGGCAAAGAACCATTTGAATATGATAATTCGAGTCAGCTTTTAGGTGATCAGTCCTCATCTGAATCAGGATTTCGAATGGGCTGGGGGTTTTCTGTGAGATTTCGCTCGCCCAAAATTCCTGGTTTATACCTTGAATCTGGTTGGGAAGGACTTAAAAAACGAGAAGAACCTATTAACTATTTATCTTCTATTCATAACCGGTGGTTCGTTGCCATAGGTTATCGGTTTCCTAAGCTACAATAAATCGTTGCCGGCAGCAAAATATAATTCATCCGCTTCTCATGCTTTTTGCCTGTGGAATCAATGAAATAAAAATTTGTTTTTACATCAGGCGGAAGCTGCAGTGACGTTTTCTCCATTGCGTGTTGCAAATTATCGGTAAACAACCTTGAGTTTGGCCCTCTCCTTATGGTTGTCAATAGGGCTTTTTCATCTAACTCAAAAAGGATGGTTTCTGTCCAGGTTCTTAACTCTCTATCACCGTGAATGTCTATTTTTTGAATAATGAGCTGCTCTATCGGCTTGTTGTTCCATTTAACTTTAGATAGATTTTTGTGCAGCACAGAAAAATAATAGTTCGGCATTTCAATGTCTACAATGTTTTGATCAATTCTGCCTGTGCCGCAATCAAGCGGTTCATCTTGTCGATGCCAGTCAGGTGTGCGCTTGCGCTTTATTCCCCAACGGTTGGTGATTTCAAGGTGGTCTATTTCGCCATTTTCTTTCCAGAAATAATCTATTTGTTTGTAGCGTGCTGAGTCTTTGTTTAAGCACAACTCTTGCGATTTACGGTGAACGTTGTTTGGTAAAACCTGATATGTTTCCAATATATAACGCGCGGTATCGCTGCTTGCTACATAGCGGTAGCTCGATTGTATTTGTTTTAAACCTACCAATTTTGCATACTGATAGAGTACATATTTTTTAGAATTATCTTCCAGTCGATAAGTCCACATTTGGCGTATATCATTTTGTTCTTGTGTTCGAGTAGAATCTGCAAAATTATCGGCCAATACCAAGCGGGTGCGCATGCTTCCGTCCCACCACTCGCGTGCTACATAGTACGGAGAGCTTCTAAATTCTTCTGAAAAACCTTCCCAAAAAAAACGGTGGCTCGTGGTATCCTTTCCTAAAACCGACCAAACGCGGTTGGTGTCGGCATACTGTTTACGTATGGTTTTTACATCCGAATGCGCATCGCTAATGACCAACTCTCGCGCCCCATTGGCGTACAAAGTTGTTGTCTGCGTTTGGCTCGGATACCATTTTCGGTGATAAATTTCTCGGCCCAAACTATCGTGTTGCCAGTGGTCTGCTTCTTTCAATTTATTCGCAACTACGTAGCGTTGACGCTTGGCTCGGCCATTGTAATAAACCGTTAGGCGCGTGCTTTTGTCCGGAAAACTTACTAGTTGGTGATAGATAGAATCGTTTGCAATCCAGGTAGTATCACTATCAAAAGGTGTTTTGCGCGCTATAATTTTTCCCTTTAAAAAACGATACGTGTAAATGGTGTCTGCCCCCGTTACAAACCAAGCGGTTTGCATGTTTGGGTAGCCAACATCGCCAATGGTTTTTTCTGCCGAGGCCGAAACGTGCCAAAAATTTACTTGAGCAAACGCTATGGTTTGAGCAACCAACAAAAACGAAAAAAGACAGTTTTTAATATTCATGCATAAAAATATCACGGCTCAAAGCAAGCGAATACCATTCCATAATAATTATTTTAAAACGCTGCCTTTAGCGCCCCACCACGGATGCACTTCGTAGGTTAATCGGCCAGATATTACTGCCGGATCTCCTTGCATTAATTCGCGCACTTTGGCCTCGCTAGGCACCTGAAAAATAAGGATGCCGCGCATGTTTGAATCATCACCAAAAGGACCGGCAATACTTAAATACCCTTCCTCGGCCATGCGGCCTATGTGTGCCATATGGCCGGCTTGTATGCTGTCTGCTTCGGCCTTTGGCTGGTCGCGGTTTTGACCACGAAGGTAAATCACCATCATATATTGTTTCATCACCCAAACGGTATCGCCTTCGGGTATTTCAAAAATGGGGCAGCCATCTTTGGGGTCGGTAATAACCTCTTTTTCTTGTGCCAACAATTGCATTACAAATAGAATTGCAACTACGGAAAATGCATATTTCATCTCTATATGTTTTTGGCTTGAAAATACAAAAGCACGTTTAAACTTGTTTTAGCCTAAAATGACCTAAAAATAACAGGACTTAATTTCTGTAATATTTTTATTACATTCAGGCAGCCAAAAAATCAATCTTTATGAATTCTTCAAAACTCCCTTTATCCACATTGAGCATGTACTACTATGCGGCAATGTGGTTCTTAAAACCTTTTTGTTTTCAAGTTCAATCAATTAGAAATTAAAAAACCAACAAATATTATTATGAAAATAATTTATCCAATAAAAAAAACGTCTTTGGCGGTAATTGCATTCTTATTTATAATTTTTACTGTTTCAGCGCAAAATACATCGTCAACAAATCAGAATACGCTAAGTACAAGCGAAAGAGAAAGTTTAATTGAACAAGTACAAAATTCGAATTTAGATTCATGGAGTTCCTTAAAAAATAAATCTGACATAAGTGATGAACTACTTCTAGAATTCCAGAAATCGAATCTACCGAATACGGGGCCACAAAACTTATTCACCAGTTTAGTGCCTTGCCCTAACTCACTAACCACAACATTCGCTGATGACAATTTCTATAATGGAAACTTTTTTGATGTAACAGCTACAAATGCCATTATAATAAATGACATGCTCATAAACTTAGATGTTTCAGGAGGTGTTGGAGGGATGGAAACCGTACAGGTTTGGTACCGACCGGGATCGTTTGTTGGGTTTCAAGGCTCAACTACAGGTTGGACAAAAGTTAAAGAAACAACCTTTAATGCAAGTGGTGCTGGATTAAGTATGGGAGGCTTAAGTGTTGTTATTGGAGCCGGCCAGACAATGGGTTTCGCAGTTGTTACGGTAGATAATACGTTCCCTGGGCAAAGAATTCTATACACTAATGGAACCGCTGTTGGAAACGTGGCCTCTACAAATGCCGATTTAACAATCTATGAGGGGTTAGGAACACAAGGTTTTGGATTAGAAATGTTTAATGCCCGTATTTGGAACGGAACAATTTGTTATGACCTTGCATCTTCTTGCGCCACAACCAACACATTCGCACCTATGATGACATCTGGCCTTTATGCCGGTGCTGGTGCTAGTGATCCAGAAACTTATTACTGGGGATTATCTTCTGGGTTTATTAAAGCCAACCCAACAGGTGGTGTAGGACCTTATACATACAGCTGGTCTAACAGCGCTGGTTATGCTATGACGGGTACATCTAACATGAAAGCTCGTTTGTTCTATCCTACTGGCCCAACATGGGTAAAAGTAGCCATTACAGATGCTGGAGCTGGATGTACCATAGAAGATTCTGTTTACATTGATTGGGTAGACTATACCTGTAACCAACCCGATATCTGGTTCTACGAAATGTGTAACATCAACACAAATACAAGTGTTTGTATTGCCGGTACACGCAACATGAGAGACTCTGTAAAAACAGGCAACTATGTTTTTGGTCCTTGTGCAATAGCTACTAAAGCTGGTACCCTTGCACAAAGTG
>JAUHWL010000011.1 GCA_030424545.1 Bacteroidia bacterium | reverse complement strand
GATTGTAGCTCGCTTTTGTATAACCACCATTAAAGATTACCGGGTTAACGCTGCAAGCCTAAACACCAACGCGATCAACCAGACATTCCCTGCTAACACCTACATGATCATTTCTATCCGTTTTTATCTGGGTAAAAAATAGCATTGGCCGACCTATAAAAAGCCGACTAATGATAAAAAAGTGATTATAATAAAGCAGACCGTGCCAACACCTACATGATTATGTTTAGCTTAACATTTCTATCCGTACAAACTACCAAATCATTGCACCGCAAATAGCGCCTCTTAGATTGTAGCTCGCTTTTGTATAACCACCATTAAAGATTACCGGGTTAACGCTGCAAGCCTAAACACCAACGCGATCAACCAGACATTCCCTGCTAACACCTACATGATTATGTTTAGCTTAACATTTCTATCCGTACAAACTACCAGATCATTGCACCGCAAATGGTTCCTTTTAGATTGTAGCTCGTTTCTGCATAACCACCATTAAAGGTTACCGGGTTAACGTTGCAAGTCTAAACACCAACGCGATCAACCAGACGTTCCCTGCTTACACCTACATGATTATGTTTAGCTTAATATTTCTATCCGTACAAACTACCAGATCGTTGCACCGCAAATGGTTCCTTTTAGATTGTAGCACGTTTCTGTATAACCACTCTTAAAGATTACCGGGTTAACGTTGCAAGCCTAAACACCAACGCGATCAATCAAGCGTTCCCTGCCAACACCTACATGATTATGTTTAGCTTAATATTTCTATCCGTACAAACTACCAGATCATTGCACCGCAAATGGTTCCTTTTAGATTGTAGCTCGTTTCTGTATAACCACTCTTAAAGGTTACCGGGTTAACGTTGCAAGCCTAAACACCAACGCGATCAATCAAGCGTTCCCTGCCAATTGATTTTTTATAGCTAACAATGTGTTAATAACTTAGCTTAAAAAATGTGCTTTTTTACAGTTTAGTGAGTGGTAATTGCGGCAAAAATTGGGTAAAAAATAGCATTGGCCGACCTATAAAAAGCCGACCAATGATAAAAGAGTGATTAAATAAAACAGACCGTGCCGGATCTGAATTATTACCGTTGTGGCAATTGCCAATATTTTTAAAAGCTCTAAAACCTTATTTTATAAACTACCAAATCATTGCACCGCAAATGGTTCCTTTTAGATTGTAGTTCGTTTTTGTATAACCACCATTAAAGGTTACCGGGTTAACGTTGCAAGCCTAAACACCAACGCGATCAACCAGACGTTCCCTGCCACCTTTACCTTTATATAAAAAAACCGCGTGCAACTAAAAGCCACGCGCGGTTTTCTTATTGTAAAACATCTAAAACTCTAAAAAAGTGACTAAAAAGAGCCTTAGTTTTTAAAAACCCCCACCATTAAAAGCAGGGGTTTTGTGTGAAATTAGCGTGCAGGGATTAAGCCAACTTTACAGAATGTATTTTAACAAACGAATCAGGACGAACACAAGCAATACCAACACGCATAAAACACGCAAGTGTATAGCTGTTGTCCTCATCTGTATGATCAAACAATTTAAATTTCAACCCAGATCTAACTCCAATAATTAGGTTCTCCCAGTTTCCGAGGTAGACTTGGGTTGTATCATTTCCGGATACATCAATATCCGTTTTGATCATGCTGCTATCAAAAAGCGGTAAATCGCGAATTGCCTCAGGTTTTAACAAAGGTTGTGCATCTACACTACTTGTTAAATTAGCGTATTGCCCCCAAAGCGTAGGCGATAAAATTGCGGCTGTTTTATCGGTATAATAATTGGCCTCTTTTAATTTTGTAATACCATTTACCAAGTGGCTATAATTTGCCACCGGGCTCGTGCTTATTGCATCAATTTGCTGCACATTAGGTAACGTATCTAAACCAACGGGCTGATTGTTTAAAGCCAAACCATAAAACGCAGCATAATCTATTTGTTGTGCAATTGCGCGCGATAGTTCATCGTTAAGAACTTGAGATCCGCCTATTGCATCTTGTAGAAACTCGGCAGTTACGGGCACCTTTGCAATTAAGTTGTGAAACGCCATTGGTATATTTCCAAATACCATTGTGCTATCTGCAATTGTGCCGCCTTCGGCATACCATCCGGCCACTGGCGGAGTGGTAACTTGGGCGAAATTCACGGAGGAAAAACTGCCTTGATCATGCATCGATGTTACAGCCCCGGCATTTACAATTTGGGTCTTAGCACGAATTGAATTTACATAAGCATTGCTTATAGATTCAGGCACTAAAAAACCACCTTTACTATCGGTGCCAGCTTCAACCGCGCGTTTTTCCTCTGCGTTTCGGGTTTCACCGGTTATTTTATAGCGTACCAGATCCGCAATTGTTACATTTCTAAATTCTTCTTTTTTACCGCGTGCCGTTTGTACTGGCTCGTTTCTTTGAAAAACGTTTTCGGGCAATGCCTTTTTACCACCCAGACCAATCATGTTAGGGTTGTAACTTCCGGTATCAAACGCTCTGTGCATTTGCTCTGTGCTGGTAATACCGTTGGCTTTGCGTTCTGCCGCTGTAATGGTTGCATTTTCCAAAGCTCGCAATTCTGATGCTTCAGCCTCTTCTATTTTGCTGTTTAGATCTTTTACCTGGCTCACCAACTGATCTACTTTGTCGTTTTCAACACTAGATAAATCTCTGCGTTGTGTCTCTGCGATTTGATTGATCGCGTCCAGCTCTTCAATTTTCTCATTGCGGAGCATTTTTAATTCTACTGATTTTTTCATGGGTCTTAATCCCTTTTACATTAATACCCAATAAAAATAAAATAAACAAGGTGGAACTCTTATGTAACTATCTGAAATCTACTAACATAAAGCCGATTTTATTAACATTTTACCGGTGCAAAAACGGCTGTTTTCAAGTCATAAAGCTCCGGGTAACTCTTACCCCCCCTACCCTTTTTTAAAACTTAGTGTAAATGCCTCTTCACAGCGGTTGTATATAATTGAGTGCCTGAAATTTAGACCCCTACCCCCTAATTAAAGATTTAATAAGAATTTCAGTACGAAATACACTCAATTTAAAGTTATTTGAATAAATACCCATTTATTTAATAAAACTTAGCATTTATTAGCCCGCTGCGTTTAACAGCGGGCTAATTATTTAGCAAGTAAGTACTGGCTCAGCTTCTAACCTTTCACCGTAGCTGTCATAATACAATGTAGTGTTGTACTCCTTTGCACCACCAATTATACTATCTGGGTTCTGGTCTAAGGGCTTTGTAGATATTGCCCAATAGTAATACCCATCTACATAATTCATAGAGGCATCTATAAAAGCCTCGCAGGTGCTTAATGAGCTACCAACAAAGCAGCTAGGCATAAGAGTTACTGGAACAACTCCGGATAACGTTGTTTCAATTGTTGACATTAAGTGTACGCTGTAAATTTTCTGATCTTTCATTTTGTTTGATTTTATAGTTAGATATTATTAAGCTCTTCTTTTTCCTTTTCTTCAATCAATTCCCGAAGTTTAATTAATGCATCCTCAGCTTCTTTTAATTGCTGCTCATACTTTTCGTATTTATCCGCAATACTTTCATTGAGATTTACACGTTGCGTTTTTCCACTCATAATTATTTGTTTTTATAGTTAGCTTTAAAAAAAAATTAATCGGCTTTATTATATTTTTCAATGTTTCATTCTTTCTTTCTTTATTATGTTACTCACGCATATACCACTAGAATGCCACTAGAAATTCTTTTGTTGGTCGGTGTTTACAATTAAATAAAAGAACACACTTCTAAAACCCTTTACACTACTGGCTTTTACGTTAATTTTTATTGTTTTTTTGTTGGTCGATTTTTGCGATTTAAAACAAAAAAAAGCAACACAAACCAGATCCGTTAATTAACCTTTCTTAGTGTTTTGCCAGGCATCATTCCTTTACCATCCCAAAGCGCGCCAATATCTGGCCGTTGGTACTGCATCTTTTTACATAACCAATTAATAAAATGCTTTCGCCCGGTTACTGGTGTATGCGTTTCGCCCGTTACTTGTAGGTGCTGCCAAAACATTTCTATTTCCGCATATAACTCTTTAAACCCAATTGATTTATAACCTAAATTATGCAGGTAGCTCAATACTTGATTTTTCCAATTAATATCTTCATGCATTTCTTGCGCTCCTGCATACTTAGATTTTATAGGAGATACGCCAACGGCTTGTTTAACCTTAGGACTATTAATGTCTATTACATTACTATTTTCTAAATTCACCCCTGCTGCCTCTGAAAAATCAAAATTGCGCGGCAATACGGTGATAACGGTTCCGTGAGTATTACTCTCTACACGCAAAGCTTTTATCTCATTTAACCAACTTAACTGGCGCCTAAACGTTGATATACTAACTCCGCACGCGGTTGCCCCAATCTTATACCCAGTACTTAGTTGGTTTACTTTATACTTGCCCCCAGGTTTATAATACTTGCGTATAAAACAAAAAATATAAACTTTTAAAAGGTTGCAAGTGCTTGCTATTTCAGTCTCTATAACATCGCGCGGTAATTGTACCCAGTTTACACCATCTACAACAAAATTATTAGTGATTTGGCCAATAATTGCGCCATCGCCAGCACTTCCAACTTCGCACACATACTTATTTTTTAATAAGTATTTCCAAGATTTGTTAAGATCTGAGTTTTTGAAGACAAAAAAATTATCTGATTGAATTTCTAACCTATCAAAAATAAACTGGTTAGGTGAAAGACTAAACCCAAACACGTTGCCGTGATGAACGCGAGCCTTAGACAAAAAATTAATATAGAGCCAAAACGATTGTTCATGTTTTTTGTTGTTAAATAATTCTGTTGTAATAATCCCTTTACCGAGTGCTACCCAGTTTTCACTAATTTTCTGCATAAAAAGTTTTATTAAAAATCCCCATACCCTACACGCTATTATTTCAATTATTCCTCACCGATAGCTTTTAAATCAACCAGATCGCAAACCTTTGTAATTAAATTCAAGTGAAACAATGATTGCCACAAAACCAAAACAAGCATATAGGCATCACCTTTTTGATGAGCCTCATTTAACAACTCATCATAAAAATTTAACACCCGCTTATCTTCACCGGATATACCATTTGCAACGGCTGCAAATTTCCAACGATCATAAACCCGCATCAGTATTAGAGATAAACCATGATCGTTACAATCCACACCCATTATTAATGATAAATATTTATAATCACAGGCATAAAGATTTTTAACAACTTCATTTAACCTATTTAAATCCGTTGGTTTTTCCTGATTCATATAAGTATAAAATACCGTGCTCACGTGCTCACGTTCCTGCAACGATTGTTTAGATAATTTATTAAGATTATTACTCACAACCTCATTTAATAAACTAGTCGCAAAAAGACTAAAAGCCATTTGATTTTGAATATTCTCAGCCATTTTCTATCTATTTTGCGTTTTCAACATTGCGTTTTCAACCTTTGCACTAGAAACCCCGCGCTCATAAATCTTATCCAGCTCATCACGCTTAAACAACCACCTTCCACGGATAATTGCACCAGTTAAAATGCCTTCATTTGCCCATTTTGTTATTGTTGCAGGCGATTGACCTAAATACATTGCCGCCTCTGTTCTACCCATGTAAACCGATTTCCTTTCGTTTCTCATAACTCTGATTTTAAACGTTTTTATACATATATCTGCACAAAATTGCATTGTTTAAAGTGCAACCTCCCGTAACATGGTTACGGATTTTTAAAAATAAATTGTAACTTACTGACTATAAACAACAAAGCTGCTCACCGCAAACCAAATCGTTTGCATCATCTAAAACACTATCGTCAAACTCTTTTAAATAAATATCTGTAACACCGCGAACACTATGGCCTAAACATTCCGCAATAACATCGCGCGAAACACCCCTATATTTGGCAACGGTTGCCCATGTATGCCTATTGGTTTTTGTGGTAAGGTTTAAATCGAAACAAAAATCTTTACCTAAAGCTTGTAAGTTGTTTTTTATTCTACGGTACCGGGTGCCGTAATTATCAGGGTTTAAATCTTTTGGTTTGTCTAGTATTGGCAACAAAAAGGTTTTATGACGGTTTGCGTATCGCTGTAAAATTGCCATTGCCTTGGCGTTAATTTTAATACTTAGCAACTGGCCACTTTTGATGCGGTTGTAAACAATGCGGTTGCCGTGTATATTCTCAGCCGTTAAATGCGCCAGATCTACAAAATCCATCCCGCGCAAATAAAAACCAAGCAGGTAAACATCGCGCGCAAATGCTTTGGTACCTTTTAAACTTGCAGCCTCTAGGGTTAAAATATTGTAATAAGGTAACGCCCGTTTTGCCGTAGTCTTGGCGGGTGGCATTAAATTAGTATCAAATGGGTTTACCTCTAGCACTCCACTTCTTACTGCTTCGCTTAATACCGCGCGGGTGGTGCGTAGATATAGCCTAATAGTATTAGGGCTATTAGCGAGCGCCAAACGCGCTAATTTAAATTGATATAGATAATTATAATCTACTTGTTTAATGGGTAAATCGTTGCAACTTTTTTTAAGCTGAGACAAAACCAAACGATATACCCGGGCATTGCCTATTTTCTTTGCGCGTTCTAACTCGTCAATCCGCTTTTGAAAATACTCAAAAAACGATAGGCTTTTAGTTTGGTTTTCTAACTGAGCAAAAAACTCATCAGGCGGCAACTTTTTTAATTCCGCAAGCATGGCCGCTTCGGTAATTTCTGCCAGTCGGTTCTGTAACGCTATTTTTAGTTTTACACCGCCCGGGTGCAATCCTTTTTTTGGACCAGTTAAAATGTTAGACGTGCTTTCGTCCCATTGTTTTAATGTTGCCCGATTGCCCGAATTAATGATCTTTCTTTTACGCTTGTAAATAATTTCATAAACAATGCCATACTCACCGCTTTTATTTACCGATTGGGTCTTTAATTTTAGTTTAACGCTCGCCATAATTATCAAAATCTGTGCAACAAATGTGCAACAACTTTGCAATAAAACGCAATATTGTGCAACAAACGTGCAACAAACCGACCCCAAAAAGCTGTTAATAACTAGCGTGTAAACCACGCTTAAGAGCATAAAAAAAGCCCCTAACAATGCGTTAAGGGCTTTTTTTTGTTGGCGGTCTGGACGAGACTCGAACTCGCGACCCCCTGCGTGACAGGCAGGTATTCTAACCAACTGAACTACCAGACCTAAAGAACTGCATTACTGTGAATGCGGGCGCAAATATAAACCAATTTCATAATCGGTCAAGAAAACTTTATTTTATTTTAAATTTTTTATTGGGGCCTGACAAAAATGAAAATTCTTACTAATACATTTTTTGCCTTTTTACCAAATATGCCATTAATAAATCATTAAATCCGTGATTTACATCAACTTCTATTAAATCTATTTTGTATTGATGACAACGAAGTTTTAATTCTGAAAACCTCTTCATTGCCTGTTCTTTATACATTTCACGTAAATCTACTGGATTCAATCGTAGCTTTTCTCCCGTTTCCATATCAACAAACTTGTAAGGACGGTTCTCAAACTCAAAGCCATATTCTAATTTCTGATCCGCAACATGAAATAGTAAAACTTCATGTTTATTATACTTTAAATGCTGTAACGCTGAAAAAACTTTTTCCTGTTCCTCTAGTGAACCATTAATCATATCTGAAAACAAAACAACCAAGCTACGTTTGTGTAATCTTTCTGATACTTGATGAAGTGTATCAACCAATTGTGTTTTGGTTACATTTTTAATTTGATTTGCCTGGGATAACACTTTACTCAACTCGGCATAAATCAACATTTGATGTTTGAGTGTGTTGCTTGCCTTGCTGTGAAATTCTATCTTTTCATTAAAAAGCGTTAATCCTGATGCATCTCTTTGCCTACGTAACATGTTTACAATAGAGGCTGCAGCAAAAACCGAAAATCCCAATTTGTTTAAATCGGTAATTTGATTTGATTTATTTGTTGGAAAATGCATTGATCCGCTGGTATCTATCACCAATTGGCAGCGCAAATTTGTTTCTTCTTCGTAGCGTTTTACAAAAAGTTTATCGGTACGCGCAAACAATTTCCAATCAATATGGCGAGTGCTTTCTCCCGTATTGTACAAACGGTGCTCGGCAAATTCTACTGAAAAACCATGGTACGGAGATTTGTGCAACCCAGTGATAAACCCTTCTACTATTTGGCGCGCTAAAAAATCTAGGCGCTCAAAATCGCGTACTTGTTGTTGATTAAATTGATTGGATTGCATTACTCTTTATTTTTTTTTGAAATCTGTGCCAATCTAACAAAATTTAAGGTCGTTCAAACTTACTGTACTCATCTGTATCGCACTATTTGCAAGCATATTATAGTTGAATGATTTTGGGTAATTTCTAAGAATCAAACAAAAAAAACCGCCTCAAATTGCTTTGGGGCGGTTTAAATAAGTTAATTAAATTGTATTATAGCTGAGCGTCAATTTTACCAGCCAAAACGTTTTTAGGTGCTACACCTACTTGTTTGTCAACAATTTCTCCGTTTTTAAATACCAATAGTGTTGGTATGTTGCGGATACCAAACTGAGCAGCAACGCCTTGGTTTTCATCAACATTTACTTTTCCAACTACTGCTTTTCCTTCGTAATCGCTAGCCAATTCTTCTACAATAGGTCCGACCATTCTACATGGTCCGCACCATTCTGCCCAAAAATCTACCAATACGGGTTTGTCTGAGTTTAATACCTGTTCGGTAAAGTTTGCGTCTGTTAATTCTAAAGCCATTTTATATTATTTTATTGTTCAACTAATATTTTCCGGATGCCAAAACTACATCTAAAAATTTATTTAAATCAATGCAATTTTCTATGAAGACATCTATAACGTCTATTTCTTTTCTATTGATTTATTTGAATTCTTAAATGCTCTATTTTATCTATATCTTCTACGAACTCTTTGGTGATATTTACTTTTGATTTTTTAGGCAATAGGCCAATTTCTAAATTTTCGTTTGCATAATAGACCTTCATTTTAATTCTGTTTTTACCCTTATGTTTTTTTAATGTGTTTTGTAATTCTTGTAAAAAGTCTTCGTTTACATGTTCTAAAGAAATACTCAATTCAGCAGATGCATTAAGCTCTGTAAATAATGAGGAGAGTAGCATCACCTCTCTTATTTCTAAGTTTACCTCTTTTTCTTTTCTATCGCCAAAGTTTCTAAAACGCTCTTGTACTCTGGCTTTAATCCAAATCATTTGCTCTTTGTCTAACAAATGCTTGTACTTTAAGTAGCTTTCTTTAAACAGCCTAAATTCATAATCTCCGCTGTAATCTTCTATTTTAAACATACCCCAACCGTTGCCATTTTGTGCTACGCGATGCTGTACCGAAGTTACAATGGCAGCAAAGGTCATTTCGTATCCTACTAACCTTTCTATATTGGCCAAATCAGTTAGCTCATTTTTTACAAAATATTTTATTTCATGCTTAAATTCATCTAGCGGATGGCTGCTTAAATACATGCCATTTACTTCTTTTTCTTTTCGTAACGCAATCATGCGTGGCCAAGGTGGAGTATCGGGGTATTCTGGTGTGGGTAGCACTACCCCGCTAGACTCTCCAAACATGGAGACTTGCGCACTTTCGGCATCATTTTTTTTGTTTTGGGCGTATTTCATAATCTTTTCTAAAAAAGTACGCCCTTCTCCATCATCATGAAAATACATGGATCTATGCTCTTTCTCGAAACCATCAAAACCGCCACCGTAAGCTAAACTTTCTAGCGTTCTTTTATTTACAACGCGTAACTCTATACGTTCTAATAAATCAAAAATATTTTTGAATTTTCCGTTTTCGTTGCGCTCATTTATCAGGTGCTCAACAGCGTTTTCTCCTACCCCTTTCATCCCTCCTAAACCAAAGCGTATGGCG
Organism: Bacteroidia bacterium; assembly: GCA_030424545.1. Classification (GTDB taxonomy): domain Bacteria; phylum Bacteroidota; class Bacteroidia; order Flavobacteriales; family Schleiferiaceae; genus JAUHWL01. Next base: position 85,695 of record JAUHWL010000011.1, on the reverse strand, counting down.
CCTTTTTCGTTTACGGCAAAGCGGAAGGCAGATTCGTTTACATCGGGACCTAAAACTTGCAGCCCCATGCGCTTACATTCTTCCATAAAGAAGGTCACTTTTTTAATATCGCTCATGTTTTTGCTCAAGACTGCCGACATATATTCGGCTGGAAAATGAGCTTTTAAATAAGCAGTTTGGTAAGCCACCCAGGCATAGCACGTACTATGAGATTTATTAAAAGCGTAACTCGCAAAGGCTTCCCAATCTTTCCAAACTTTCTCTAGAATTTCTTCTTCATGACCTTTTTCTTTGGCTTGATTAATAAACTTTGGCTTCATTTTATCTAGCACCGCGCGTTGCTTTTTACCCATTGCTTTACGCAATACATCGGCCTCGCCTTTTGTAAAACCAGCCAACTTTTGCGAGAGCAACATAACTTGCTCCTGATACACGGTAATACCGTACGTTTCGGCCAGATACTCTTCCATATCATCTAACTCGTAGGTAATTTCTTCACGGCCATGTTTGCGATCAATAAACTTGGGAATATACTCTAGCGGCCCGGGGCGATACAAGGCATTCATCGCTATTAAATCGCCAAATACAGACGGCTTTAATTCACGTAAATATTTTTGCATACCGGCACTCTCATACTGAAAAACGCCAACGGTTTCTCCTCGCTGAAAAAGTGCGTATGTTTCTTCGTCATCTAGCGGAAATTCATCCGGCACCAAATCAATGCCGTGGCCTTTTTTAACCAAACGGCAAGCCTCCTTAATAATGGTTAAGGTAGATAGTCCGAGGAAGTCCATTTTTAGCAAGCCGGCATCTTCTACCACCGAGTTATCGAACTGGGTACACCACATTTCGCTATCTTTTACCGTAGCCACGGGAATAAGCTCTCTAATGTCTGAAGGCGTGATGATAACACCACAAGCGTGCGTTCCAGTATTGCGCACCGATCCTTCAATAATACCGGCTTGTTGTAGGGTTTTTGCTTCGGCCGACTCACCAACATGTAACCCACTTAATTGAGTTACCAATTCTAAATCTTCGCCATTAAATTTTTTGCGCAATTCATTTTCTTCTTTGCCAAAAACATCAGACAGGGAAGTAAAATTAGGCACCAATTTGGCCAGCCGATCTGTTTCTTGCAGCGGCAATTCTAGTACACGCCCAGCATCTCTAATGCTAGATTTTGCGGCCATAGAGCCGTAGGTTATAATTTGTGCGACTTGGCTAAAGCCATATTTATCTATTACATATTGAATCACTTTGTCGCGGCCATCGTCTTCAAAATCAATATCAATATCAGGCAGCGATACACGTTCTGGATTTAAGAAACGCTCAAAAAGCAGGTCGTACTTAATGGGGTCTACATTGGTAATTCCGGTGCAATATGCCACCGCACTTCCAGCAGCCGAACCACGACCAGGACCTACGGTTACATCCATTCTGCGCGAGGCTTCACAAAAGTCTTGTACAATTAAGAAATACCCAGGATATCCGGTTTTCGCAATGGTTTCTAACTCAAAATCTAGACGCTCTTTAATTTCAGGTGTAATTTCTCCGTAACGTTCTTTGGCGCCTTCAAACGTTAAATGCCTTAGGTATGCGTTTTCTCCGTTTTTTGTTCCGTTAACTTCATCTGTAGTATCTACAAATTCATCTGGAATTTCAAATTTTGGCAGCAATACTTCGCGTGCCAACTCATACATTTCTACTTTGTCTAAAATTTCTTGTATAGTCGATATGGCTTCAGGCAAATCGGCAAAAAGCTGGCGCATTTCTTCAGACGATTTAAAATAATACTCGTCATTTGGAAAGCCGAATCTATACCCCCTGCCATTACCAATAGGCGTGCTTTTATATTCTCCACCCTTTATACAAAGCAGAATATCATGGGCGTTTGACTCTTCTTTATTTAAGTAGAATGTATTGTTTGCCGCAAAATATTTTATGTTGTGTTTTTCGGCCCAACCTAGCAACACTTGGTTTACGTGGTTTTCTTCGTCTAAACCGTGCCTGTTAAGTTCTATGTAAAAATCTTCGCCAAAATGCTCTTTATACCAAAGCAAAGCTTCTTCGCCTTGCTGCTCACCAACATTCAAAATTAAGTTTGGCACTTCACCTAAAACTCCGCCAGTACAAATTATTAAACCTTCTTTATGTTGTAACAATAATTCTTTGTCAATTCTAGGTACATAGTACATTCCTTTAATAAAACCAATTGATGAAAGCTTGGCTAAATTGTGGTATCCGGTTTTGTTTTTTGCCAAAACCAACAACTGAAAACCATTGTCTTTTACAGTTCTATCAGTATGGTCGCGGCAAACATTAAACTCGCAACCAATTACTCCCTTAAACGGAAATTCTTTTTCTGGGCCTTCTATATTTCCTTTTCTAACTTCATTGTTGTGCGCTAAAACTTCGGCATTTTCTGGCAGGCCAAGAACCGTTTTGTTAAACTGAAATGCGGCCATTAAATTACCAAGGTCAGAAAAGGCAACACCCGGCATATTATCATCTACCGCCTTTTGCACCATGGCTTTAATTTTTGTGGTGCTCTGCAATATGCTAAATTGTGTGTGGTTGTGCAGATGCGCAAACGGAATTTTTTCTAACTCAGCATCAACCTCTGCGGTAGTTTCGGTTACCAAATCGGTAAGTGCATCTTGGCGTTTTTTCTTTGCCTCGGCACTGGCCAAACCAATCAGCTGAAATGGTTTGGGGTTTTTGGCTTTAAATTCTTCTATAAACGCTTGATCTACCTGTAAGTCGGCAGCCGTAAAATTGCCTAAGCGCAGCAATTCTAAAAATACGCGTGTGGTAGCTTCTACGTCAAACGCTGCGTTGTGGGCTTCTTCAAAAGTTTCGTTAAAAACGTGGGTGTACAACTCTGTTAAGTTTGGCAGTTTAAACTTGCCGCCACGCCCACCGGGAATTTGGCACAACGTTGCCGTGGCTTCGGTACAGGTGTCTAATACCTTTTTGGTTAATAAAAGCGAGTCTTGGTTATTTCTAAAATACTCGCAACCCAATATGTTGATATCAAAATTTACATTGTGTCCAACAATAAATTCTGCCTTGTCTAAATCTTCTTGAAAAGCGGCCAAAACTTTAGCCAACGGCACACCTTCTTTTTGTGCGCGCTCTGTGGTAATGCCATGAATTTTTGCCGCGTTAAATGGGATGTCGAACCCATCTGGATAAACCACGAAATCTCTAACCTCTACAAGCGTACCTACATCATCATGCAATTGCCAAGACAGTTGAACCATGCGTGGCCAATTGTCTGTATCAGAGATGGGTGCTTTAAAATCACGTGGTAATCCGGTGGTTTCGGTATCGAATATTAAAAACATAAAACGCGCTTGAGAAATCGAAAATATTTGAAAAAGTAAAGGTAAAAACTGATAGGAATGTTTTTGAAAAACGAAGATTTTGTTGCTAACATTTTTTAAAATCCTGTTGCTACATACTTTGTGCGAAATGACAATTTTGTAGCGCCAAGCGGAAGTGCGTTTTTAGCGTATTTCTCGCTAAAAAATGAGCATGTAGCGCAGGCGGCTGTGTAATTTCATTTTACTTTGCAGAGGTAATTTTTCCTCAAAAAAATAAATGAGCTAACCATTTTGTACCCAGAAAAATAAGTTACTTTTGCGGCCTTAAATTTTTCATTAACAAACGGGGTTTCGGACCCTTATAAAAAGATTAATGCATGGCAACTAAAATCAGATTGCAACGCCACGGTAGAAAAGGCCGTCCTATTTTTCACATTGTAACAGCAGATGAGCGCGCAAAACGCGATGGACGCTACATTGAAAAACTTGGTCTTTACAACCCAAACACAAATCCAGCAACTATTGATTTAAACTTTGAACGCGCTTTGTACTGGGTACAAACAGGTGCGCAGCCTACTGATACGGCTCGTGCTTTGTTGTCTTACAAAGGTGTGCTTATGATGAAACACTTATTAGACGGTGTGAAAAAAGGAGCACATACTGAAGAGCAAGTTGAAGAGAAATTCAACAAGTGGATGGAAGACAAAGAAAACCGCATCAATTCTAAAACTGAAGGTTTATCTAAAGCGAAAGCTGACGAAAAAGCGAAAAAGATTGAAGCTGAATTGGAAGTGAGCAAGAAACGTGCAGAAGCAATTGCTGCAGCAAACGCTCCTGAACCAGTTGCAGAAGAAGTTGTTGCTGAGGATGCTGCAGAAGAAGCACCAGAAACAATTGATGACGCTGCTGCCGCTGCCAAAAACGAAGAAGCTTAATACTTCTCTGTTATGCGAATTGAAGACTGTTTCCAGTTAGGAACGATAATTCGCAAGCACGGTAAAGACGGTGGGTTGGTAATTAAACTGGAAACAGACCAACCTGAAAATTATTATAAAATGGAATCGGTACTACTAGATAACTCTGGAGAACTGGTTCCATTTTTCTTTGAAGATATTACGGTTTTAAAACCAAATCAAATCAGGGTGTTTTTCGAAGATTTTTCTCCGCGAGAATCTCATACCCTAATAGGCAAAGACCTTTATTTGCCGCTTAGCTTTTTGCCAAAATTGTCTGGTAAAAAGTTTTATTACCACGAAATAGAAGGGTTTGCTGCACACGATGTAAACCTTGGCGAAATTGGCACCATAAGCCATGTTATAGAGCGTGAGCCTCAACCCTTGGTGGCCGTGCAAAAAAACGACAAGGAGTTTTACATACCCGCCATAGATGAGTTTATAGAAAGCATTGACAGGGCTAAAAAAGTTATGTATTTTCGGTGCCCCGAAGGGTTAATAGACCTTTACTTGCAAAGCTAGACTATGAACGATTTTGACAACAATGGTTACGACCCGAAAAACCTACAAGTTGTTTTTTTCACCTTACTATTCGGTCAGATTGTTTTTCTTTTTATAACCATTTACCTGCTTAAAAACTTTACGTTTTTATATCAATTATCAGATTTAACTTTTACGCTAATTCCCTTAGCTGCACTGCTTTTAGACTATCTAGGTAACAAGTATTTTATTTCTGGATTTACCAAACTCACGGCCGAAGAAGATTTGCAAAAATCTATGCAACAGCTAAACAGAATACATTTGGTAAGATGGATTTTTGTACAAGCCGCAACCATGCTGTTAATTACGTTTACATTTATATACGCCAACCATTTTTTTACCGCATTTGCCGCCATAAACATCATCTATTTTGCCACACTAAGACCAAGACTTTTTACCTTTAACGAAGGCTTTTAGCATACATTCAACCTTGAACTTTGAACTTTATACATTCAACCTAACACCCCCTCGCCCACTCTTGCCAAACCCCTATTTTGCCTTTAAAAAATTTACCGTTTACCACGATGCCTGCGCCATGAAAGTTGGTACCGATGGTTGCCTTTTGGGCGCGTGGGCCGATGCAGATAATCCACAACACATTTTAGATATTGGAGCTGGCACCGGATTAATTGCGTTGATGTTGGCACAACGCTTTAAAAACGCACAAATAACAGCCGTAGAAATAGAGCAAAACTGCGCAAAACAATGTGCCGAAAATGTGGCAAAAAGTCCATTTGCAAATAGAATATTAACAGCAAATTTGCCGTTGCAAGAGTTTAAAACAAATGTTGCGTTCGATTTAATTGCTAGCAACCCTCCTTTTTTTACGCAAGATTTTCTCCCCGAAAACGAACATCGCCAAACGGCTAGGCATGATGCGCATTTATCCGCTTCTGACTTGTTTTTTTATGCCGAGAAATTACTCAGTAAAAACGGTACGTTTTGTTTGGTTATTCCGGCAAATCGTGAAGCAGATTTTACCTCCGCGGCAGCGAAGAGCACCTTGTTTTTGCACCAAAAGGTATTGGTAAAACCAACTCCAACCAAAGCAGCCAAGCGCGTATTACTTGCTTTTAAAAGAGGACAATCCGAAGTTAAAACAGCAGAACTTTTGGTAGAAATTTCTCGCGGAAACTACAGTGAAGAATTTCGCAAACTTTTAACCGATTTCTACCTGTATTTATAACATATTTGCCACCAATGAAACCCTTTGCAGTAGCCATATTAAATTGGAACGGAAAAGATTTGCTAGCGCAATTCTTGCCCGATGTAATTGCGCATAGTAAAGAATTGGCAACTATTTACGTAATAGATAATCACAGTACCGATGATTCTGTTGCATTTGTTCAAGAAGATTATCCTGACGTAAAAATTATAGAGCTTGCCGAAAATTATGGCTACGCAGGCGGCTACAACAAAGCCATGCATCAGCTAGATGAAGAGTTGGTGGTGCTGTTGAACTCGGACATTAAAACCACCAAAAATTGGTTGGCGCCCATTCATCAGCTATTTAAAGACAATGAACATTTAGCCGCTTGCCAACCCAAAATTAAAGACTTAAAAAAACCTACTTATTTTGAGTATGCGGGTGCAGCCGGAGGTTTTATAGATTGGTTGGGATACCCCTTTTGTAGAGGCCGAATTTTTTATGAGCAAGAAGAAGATTTAGGGCAATACAACGATAGTAGAGAAATTTTTTGGGCTACCGGTGCGGCTTTGGTGGTGCGCAAAAACCACTACTTTAATGCTGGCGGATTAGACGAAAGTCTGTTTGCGCACATGGAAGAAATAGACCTTTGTTGGCGCATGCAACTCTTGGACTACAACATTATGTATTGCAGCACTAGTACGGTTTATCACCTTGGCGGAGCAACACTAACGGTGCAAAATCCTAAGAAAACCTATCTAAATTTTAGAAACAACATGATTATCATGGCGAAGAATTTACCCATGATAGAGTTTTTTGCAAAGGTTTTAATACGGCTTACGCTTGATGGAATTGCCGGAATAAAATTTTTAGCAGACGGACAGCCAAAACATACGTGGCAAATTGTGCGTGCTCATTTTGCATTTTACAGCCGATTGCCCAAAATATTAGCCAATAGAAAAAATCAACCCAAACAAAAACGGCTTAAAACCCTGCATGGCGTTTTTAAAGGAACAACCATTTGGCAATACTTTGCCAAGAATAACAAGAAGTTTTCTGAGTTACCAGAGAAGTTTAGCTAGTAGTTGGTAAAAATTTTTTACCAAACCACCTTCAACATTGTACATTGAATGCTAGCGTTTTAGTCAGCATCAAGACTTCCAAATTATATTCGGAACATTTAGCTTTTAATCTTTATGAAACTTAATGGCCTCAACTGCCAGGCGGTAACTATCTAGCCCAAACCCAGAAATGTTGCCTATGCAATTGGCAGAAATAAGTGAAGTGTGGCGAATTTCTTCGCGGGCAAAAACATTAGAAATATGCACTTCTACAACAGGAGAATTTACTGCCGCAACGGCATCGGCAATGGCCACCGAAGTATGCGTGTATCCTCCGGCATTTAAAATAATTCCATCAACCGTAAAACCAACACGTTGAATTTCGTTTATCAACTCGCCTTCTACATTGCTTTGAAAATAATGAAAGGTTACATCCGGAAATTTTTCTTGCAAAATTTTTAAATATGCCTCAAAACTTAGGTTGCCGTAAATGTTTTTTTCGCGTACGCCAAGCAAGTTGAGATTTGGTCCGTTAATGATGGAGATTTTCATGTGCATAACCTTGTTAATTTTAGCAAGCGGCTTCAAATCTACGGCATCAATTCTAGAATAACTTTACAAAACTGTATGAATTGGAAGGGAAGCATAAAATCATTTACCGCATATTTAAAATTAGAACGCGGTTTAAGCCAAAATACCATTTTGGGCTACACCAACGATTTAAAAAAATTGGCGCTATGGTGCGATGAACGTGATTTAAAACCCTTAAAAGTATCGGTTCAAGATTTAAGAGATTACCTGTTTTTTTTGCATGACCAAGGCATTTCGGCACGCAGCCAAGCGCGCACCTTATCTACCCTGCGCGCCTTGTACAAGTTTTTTTTGTTAGAAGAATGGGTAGAAACAGATCCTACCGAGTTGCTAGATAGTCCGCAATTGGCCACCTATTTGCCCGATGTGCTTACCGAGGAAAACATAAACGACATTATTGCCGAAATTGATTTAAGCACGCCAGAAGGCGAAAGAAACAGAGCGATACTAGAAGTTTTATACGGTTGTGGGTTACGCGTAACGGAGCTTGTAAACTTGCAAATAAGCAACTTGCAATTTGCCGAAGGCTACCTAATTGTAACCGGAAAAGGCAACAAACAACGCATTGTGCCCATCAACAGTGCGGCCACAAAGTATGTACAGATTTATAAAGATGAAGTACGTAACTTTTTACCCATCGCCATTGGTCACGAAGATTACTTGTTTTTAAATAGGCGCGGAAAAAAATTAACCCGTGTGATGATTTTTACCATTATAAAAAACTTAGCCGAAAAAGCAGGAATAAAAAAGAAAGTGAGTCCGCATACGTTTAGGCACAGCTTTGCCAGCCACATGGTAAACCGTGGGGCAAGTCTGCGCGTGGTGCAAGAAATGTTGGGCCATGAAAGTATAACAACTACCGAAATTTACACGCATCTGAATGACACAAAATTGCGGGAGACGATTGAGAAGTTTCATCCGAGAGCGTAAAAAAAGGGGAAGGATTTAGGGATGAAGGTTGAAGTAAACAGATTTGAAAAAAGTAAAGGTTGAAAGTTGAGTGACGAAAAAACTAGATTTGATTTATGAAAATTTTACTACTACTCTTCATATTGGCGATTGGCCAAAAAAATGACCAAGAAATCATCCAATCAAACACCGAATTTCGGGCGGGGATGAACGCAGAGTTTGCCAACCCGGAAGAATCTCCCTTAATCAAAGACGATATGGCAACGTTTACAGAACTACCTTTTTTTGCCATTGATACTGCTTTTTACATCATCGCGAAATTTGAAAAAGCATTGGATGCCGAAGCGTTTGAAATGAAAACCACAACAGAGCGCAAACCGATTTACAAATTATTTGGTATTGCAACGTTTACTATTAAAGGTGAGGAATTCAAATTGCAAATTTTTCAGAACCAAAAACTGATTGAACGCGAGGAATACAAAAACTACCTCTTTTTGCCATTTACCGATTTAACTGGTGGCGAAGAATGTTACGCTGGCGGACGCTTCATCGACCTTCAAATTCCCGAAGGCGATGAAATTGTGATTGACTTTAACAAAGCTTACAATCCGCTGTGCGCCTACAATCACAAGTACTCCTGCCCTATTCCACCTGCCGAAAACTTTTTAAATACACGCATTGCTGCGGGGGTTAAATATAAAAGTCACTAACATGAATTTAGCCGACTTAACGATTTCAAAACTTGATTTATCGGGCGTAAAAACGCTTATAAACTGGGCCGCTGCCGAAGGGTGGAATCCGGGCCTTAACGATGCCGAACTATTTTACAATACCGACCCCAATGGGTTTTACGGCTATTTTTTAGACGAAGAAATGATAGCTGGTGGCAGTATTGTTTCGTATAATGGCAAATTCGGTTTTATGGGTTTGTTTATTGTAAAAGATGAATTTAGAACCCAAGGCATTGGTAGAAAAATTTGGCACGAACGCAAAATCTTACTTCAAAAACGACTAGAGCCCAATGCTGCAAAGGGTATGGATGGTGTGGTGGCCATGCAAAAATTCTACAACAAAGGCGGTTTTAAAATGGCATTTCGGGATATCCGTTTCGGGCGAAAAGGAGAAAATTTTGAATTCGACATTAACATATCCCCCATTAAAAAGGAAGATTTAGCGGCCATATATACCTATGATGAAAAATGTTTTGGTGTGCCTCGCAAAAACTTTTTAGAACCTTGGATTTTTCAAGAAAATGCACATTCTTTTAAAATTGAAAAAGAAGGCCATTTGTGTGGGTTTGCCGTATTGCGCAAAACTCTAGAAGGCTACAAAGTCGGCCCCTTATTTGCCGATGATTTTGTATCAGCCGAAGCGCTATACCGCACTTGCCTAACGTTGGCAAAAGGCGAAAATGTTTATTTAGATATTTCTGAAAATCATGAACTCGCCAACAAATTGGTAAAAAAATACAATGCCAACTACGTATTTGAATGTGCCCGAATGTATTGTGGCGCGCCTCCTAAAATAGCTTTAGAAAAAGTTTTTGGCATAACCAGTTTTGAGCTTGGCTAATTAAAAAGGTTTTTAATCCATACAAATGGGCGCTTATACCAAGGGGTTGGCGCTTGAATAGTAACACCAAAAGCAACAGCACTATCCTCATTAAAAAGCACCTGATCAAGTTTTAAGGATGTATTTTTTTTGTGCAAATTCATATCAATTCGCACTGTTTCGCGGGCATAGCCAACATAAGAAAAAACCAATACTATAAATTGTGTAGAATCTTGACTATGCGGAATAGCTAACCGAAAATTGCCGTCATAATCTGTAGTACAACCCAAATTTGTTTCTTTCACAATAACATTTGCAAATGGCACCGGCTCACCAAAATCGTTCTTTACTTGTCCATAAACAATTAAGCTATCATTCATGGTGCTCTGTTGTTTATTTTCAACAGTAAGTTCTTTCTGTATTGTTTGGCTTTCGGGCTGCGTTTGTTCTGTTTGTTGAAGTTCTTTTTTTACTTGGCTCTGCGCTGTATGGGTTACAAATAATCCTGCAATGCTAAACCAAAAAACACTTTTATTGGTATTCTTTAAGATGGGTCTTGTGGGGATTTCCAATTGCTTCTTTGTGTATAATCCACAAACAGGTGCATCTGAAAAAGCGTGAGTTTCTGCAATTTTTTGAGGAGAAGCGTTTCTAAAATCTATAATTGTTTTAGCACATTTATTACACAATCTACCACCATGTGTTTGGGGCATTTTGTCCCAAATTTGATTGCATTTTTTTACTTGCGATAAATTGGCTTTTTCTAAGCGTTGTTTCGCCTCAAACTTCAAATCTAAAGACCTGCTTGGTTCCACACTTTAATTTTATCTTCGGCTTTTATTCCTTCTAAAACCTCTACGTTTATCCCATCGCTTAAACCAAGTTTAACGGGTTGTTTGTTATAACGTTGGTCTGCAACTTCAATTTCTACATAAGGCTTGCCCTCATCAAACTGCAACAAACCTTCTGGTATGGCCAGTACAGAGTCGCGTTTATCTAGTACAATATCCGCATTAGCGCTATATCCTGCGCGCACAAAAAAGTCATCACTCAGCTGCATTTTTGCACGCACCTGAAATTGAATTGCGCCATTCTCTTCTATCCCTTTTGGGCTGATATATTCTAGCGTTGCTCCAAATTTTTCGTTTTCAATGGCACCAATGGTTATTTGAAGTGTCATTCCTTCCTTTATTTTTCCAACTTCACTTTCATCAATCAAACCTTCAAAAATCATATCGCCCATGTTGGCAACGGTTGCTACTGTAGTGCCATCATTAAAGTTATTGCTTTCAATTACCTGGTTTCCTTCTTTAATGGGCACATCTAGCACCATTCCGGTAACCGTACTTTTTATTAAGGTTAACGATTGGCTTTTCATGTTTTTGCTACTACCCTCTTTAACAATATCTAAATTGTCTTGGGCAGCTTTTAGCTCGGCCAAGGCATTTTTATATGTAAGTTCAAACTGTTGAAAGGTAGAAACAGATATTACTTGGTCTTCATGGAGCTTTTTGTTACGCTCATAATCTAACTTGGCATTATTAAAATTTAGCGTTGCAATTTCTAGTCTGTTCTCTGCATTGTTTAAAGAAACCATGTTGGGAATAACTTTCACCTTGGCCATTAAATCGCCTTGCTTTACTAGGTCACCGGCTTCAACATACATTTCTTGAATAATTCCTGATACTTGAGGTTTAATATCTACTTCTTCTCTAGGCTTAATGCTACCGGTGGCCAGTGTTTTTTTAACAATATCTGTCTTAAAGGCCTGTGCTGTAGTATACCGTATGGGTTCTACTTCTGATTTTTGGTATAGAAAATATAATGTGTACACAAAAATTGCTGCCAGCCCAAGAAGCAGAGCCAGACGTCCGAATTTTTTCATGAAATTGTTTTTATGTGTTTGCAGCCTATTTATTTAGGCAGCTCAAAAATATAAAAATAGCGCACCTTGTTAGAGTTGAACACTTGTTGGCTTACCTAAAACAAGACGCCAAACAAAGTTTTTAAGAAACCCAAAACCATATCCGAAATTCATAGCAAATACAGTTGCTATACTTAAAACACCAACTTTAACACTCTTATTTAGAATGCTTGAGTCTACCAATACAGCCATCATATACAGCGTTAACAAATTGAATGGCAATGCAATAGAAACAAACTTTAACAGTATAGAGAGTACTGTAAAAAGCATAAAAAGAGTGGGGAAAAAATGCGCTAATTTCAACTCTTTTGGGTGAGCTTTGTATAGGTTTATTCTTGCCGCACCGAAGCGAAAAACCTGTCGATAAAATTTTGTTAAAGTTGTTCTTCGCTTGTGATAAACATGGGCTTTGGGAATAAATCCCGATTTAAATCCTGCGGCAATTAATCGGATGCTCAGTTCTACATCCTCACCACAAATAAAATCTGTATTATATCCATCTACAGCAAAAAAAGCCTCTCTGCGAATGCCCATATTAAAACCTCTTGGGTGATAATTAGCCACATGTTTTTTCTTACCTCTAATTCCACCAGTTGTTAATGTTGCCGTCATGGAATAATTGATGGCTTTTTGTAAATCACTAAAATCGCTTCTTGCAGCATCTGGACCTCCAAATAAGTCAAGCTCATTTTCTGCTAAGGCAGCATCAATGTGTTTAAGGTAATCTTTAGGGATGATGCAATCTGAATCTAAGAAAATGAAATAATTGCCTTTTGCCTTGGCCGCTGCTTTGTTGCGCGCATCGCTTACTGGTAAAAATTCTTCGTAAACAATAGTAAGGTTGTATGTATTGTTATTGATGAATTTTTTTAGGTAAGGACGCAGCGCATCTTTGGGCGTACCATCTCCTAAAACTACCTCAAAGCTATGGTAATCTTGCTCTAGCAAACTTTCTAAAAACTCGGTAACTTCTTCTGGTCGGCCAAAAGTTGGCGAGATTAAGCTATACTTCAGGTTGCTCAAGGTTTACAGTTTCTGTAAGTGTATAATTTTGCTTTTTCGCGCTATTTCTTAGGGTTAATTCAGCTAAAAATCCAGCTAAAATTAATTGGGTTCCCAGAACCAATGTAGTTAAGAATATATAAAACAACGGGTCATCGGTTATTAATCCCGGATTTTCGCCCATGCCCATTTTGTAAATTTTAAATCCTCCTAAAAATGCCAAGGCTATTAGCGCTAAAAAGAACATAAACGCTCCCCATGTACCAAAAAAGTGCATTGGTCTGCGGCCAAATTTGCTCATTACAGCCAATGTGGCAAGGTCTAAAAACCCGTTTATAAATCTATCTAAACCAAACTTAGTTACACCATATTTGCGTTCTTGGTGCTGAACTACTTTTTCGCCAATTTTTGTAAATCCTACATTTTTTGCCAAAAAAGGAATATATCGGTGCATTTCGCCATACACGTCAATGCTTTTTACTACTTCTTTTTTATAGGCCTTTAAACCACAATTAAAATCGTTGAGTTTTATTTTACTTATTCTACGGGTTGCGGCATTAAAGAGTTTTGTAGGTATTGTTTTGCTTAGCGGATCGAAGCGCTTTTTTTTCCAACCACTCACCAAATCAAAACCATCGGTTTTAATCATTTTGTATAGTTCAGGAATCTCTTCTGGGCTGTCTTGTAAATCAGCATCCATGGTGATTACAACATCGCCCGTAGCGGCTTTAAAACCAACGTTTAGCCCATTGCTTTTGCCTTGGTTTTTTCTAAACCGCAACCCTTTAGCTTCGGGATGAGAAGCGGCTAATTTTTGAATTACTTCCCAACTGCGGTCGGTACTGCCGTCATTTACAAATATTACTTCGTAAGAAAAATTATTCTCTTGCATTACACGGGCAATCCAATCAAATAATTCGGGTAACGATTCTTCTTCGTTATATAGCGGAACTACTACTGTTATGTCCATTTATTCGTTTTCGTCCGTATTATCAATTGCCTCCCATTCTGGTTTTTTCTTTTTTAAGATTAAGGCTACAACTAAGCCTATAACTGCAAAAAATAAAATTCCAGAAAACAAACCGGTAATTTGGCCTTTAAGGCTGAAGCTATCTTGTTCTTCCATTTTTATAACGGCTTCATTTATTTGCTCTTCAGACATTCCAAAACTTTCAAACCTTTCGTATGTCATTTCAATCATTTTTTCTTGAAGTCGCGGGCCAAGATCTGTATCTACAATTTGAAACAGTACCATGTTTGCTAATGTTGCCGCAGCTAAATATAAAATAGAGGCTACCATAAATGCTGAAAAGGCATCTTTAAAAGAAATAAATCCTCCCATATCCTTCTTTGTTTTTACCACGGCCACTACAAACATTACAAGTCCAGAAAGCATTAATAAAATGCTAATCCACCAGTTTGTAAATAAATCTTCATTTATAATATAGGCAGCGTAAGAATATACAATTGCAATGATTGCGAATATACCTCCGTATTTGATGCCATTGCTTTTTACAAGTTCATTCATGGTAAGATCATTTTTTTGGTAATACCGCAAAAATAACGATTGCGTCTGTTCTTTTTTATGTTAATGAGTCACGTTAATTTTGGTTGAATAAACTCCTTTTTTGCCAGATAATTTCAGGATGTAAGTGCCGGCTACAAAAGGTTTCAGGTTAATTGATTTTTGCTGAGCGCTGCTTCCCTTGCACTGCACGCGCCCTAGCATATCAATCAATATAAAGTTAAAATCATCTGTACTTTCTTGCCAAGAAATTTCGGCATTAGTAATGGTTAATTGCGGATTCCAATTTTGCTCTTTAACGCTAAAAGGGTTTACCGAATTTATGGGGATGCTTACACTAGATTTTCCTGGTGCGGTTGTGTTGAAAGATAAACTCTCGTTGGTAAAACTTAATAAGGTTGAGTAAGAAAATGAAATTTGCAAATTCTCGCCCGGACCAATGGTTGCATTTGCACCGCTACCTGAGGTAAAAATCAGAGCCAGATTGCTTAGCGCCAAGTTACTAACAGAAATATCCTTATTTCCGTAATTGTAAACATACACACTGTACGTTACCAACGGAGCAAACATCATGTCTTCCATTAAGTAAATAGAATCTTCGCTAACGTGAATTTTTTCTACATCTGGTGTCGATGTATTTCCTACTAAATTGGTTATTCGCTCAGAAAATTGAGGGTAATCTACAAACGGGCTTCTGTTATTCTGCAAAGCAAAAATGCCATTATTTCTATCTTTTTCTATTTGGCTAGGCGGATATTGCTGATGCCACTGTTTAAAAATTGATTCTTGCCCGGCAAAAAAGTTACTATAATCTTGGTAGCGCAATACAAAATACATCATAGATCTGGCCGTAGCACCCTTTTGTAAATCTCTTGGCTCAAAAGTGCTGTTGTTTTTCTTGCTTCCGCCAACGGTCCAGGTTGGATTAGAAACAACACCAAAAGGCAAATTACCGCGTTGGCTATTTGCTGTTACATCGGTAGAAAACAAGTGGTGAATATCGCTACGCATGGGCAAGTTTTGGCTAAACAAACTCTGCGGAAAAGTATGCTCGCAATTAAAGTTATTGCTGTTGGCTCCTGGTCTTGAATTAAATGTTGCCGTGCGGCCTGTGTAAACACATTCTACATCGCCATTATTGTTATCTAAAGTAGCATACATGTTATCTCTTGCCGCGTTGTATGATAACGAAATATATCCTGCACTAATAGTAGCTTTTAACTGGGTGCGTAAATCTAGTTCTGTTTTGTTTTCGGTTGCAGCATAATAGGTATTGCTGTATTTGCCTTGAAATTTATAAGGCAACATGGCACTACCATAAGGCGAGCGTTTAAAATGTACTAGTATAGAGCCCTTGTGCATAAGGTTATGCTCCGGAGACCCTACAACCCATAACCCGAGGCTATCTCCTGCAGCAATAGTTTTTCCGCTTGCGTTGCCCACAACCACGGTATCTCCGTAAAACGGAAACCCAAAAATTCTGTCTATTTCTACAGTGTAAGTACCGTTGTTTACTAACTTCACATAAAGGCTATCCGGACTGTTTTCATATACATTTCCCAAATTAGCTGTATCGCCAACAACTGTAAAATTTTGAGCCATCATTATCTGAGACAAGCCCACAAACATTAAAAGGTAAAAACATTTTTTCATGGGGTAAATGTAAGGCTTGCTGTAGGTTTGAACTAACATAAAATCATTCAAATTTTAGCAATTATTACCTCAAAATTCACACAAATTCAATTTTTCTAAAACATAAAACTCCAGCTTGTAATTATATATCTCTTTAAAAATCAATCAACTTATAATTGCATTGTTCGAGTTAAAAAAGTGCTTGAAATTAAAACTGAAAAAAAAATCTAAGAAATCTCAAACTTGCTTTGCCCAGATATAAAAGTGTATTATTTTCGCGGCTAGGGCAAGTCTTATACAACCAGCTCCTAGTGAACTCCCCCAGGGCAGGAATGCAGCAAGGGTATCTGGTCGTAGCGGTGTGATATAAGTAGCTTGCCCTTTCTTTTTAAACAACATTTTCCCAACATAACATGAAGTTTTTCATAGACACGGCCAACCTTAGCGATATTAAAGAAGCGCAAGAGTTAGGCGTACTAGATGGCGTAACTACAAATCCATCTTTAATGGCCAAAGAAGGTATTACAGGTCATGATAACATCATTAACCACTACAAAGCAATTTGCGCCATTGTTGATGGTGATGTAAGCGCTGAAGTAATTTCTACCGATTTTGAAGGTATGGTTAAAGAAGGTGAAGCGTTGGCTGCACTTGATGAAAAAATTGTGGTTAAAATCCCGATGATTAAAGACGGTGTAAAAGCACTTAAGTATTTTTCTAACAAAGGAATTAAAACCAATTGCACGCTAGTATTTAGTGCCGGACAAGCATTGTTAGCCGCTAAAGCTGGTGCTACTTATGTATCTCCGTTTATTGGTAGATTAGACGATGTTAGTACAGACGGAATGGATTTGATTGACAAAATCAGATTGATTTACGATAACTACGGTTACCAAACAGAAATTTTGGCTGCAAGCGTTCGTCACCCAATGCATATTATACAATGTGCCGAAATTGGCGCTGATGTAATGACTGGTCCTTTAAGTGCAATTACCGCATTATTAAAGCACCCTCTTACAGATATTGGCTTAGAGAAATTTTTAGCCGATTACGCTAAAGGAAATAAATAGTACTTACTATATAGATAACTAAAAAGGCGCTCGTTGAGTGCCTTTTTTTTATGCCAAATCTATCAATCGTCTGTGGTAATTTATTTGCCCCAAATGATAAGACAAATGGGTAGACAAATGAATCAAAAAAAATTTGGTACTCATTTCATGACCAAAAACCTCAATAGGAAATGGTTTTCTTAATTCAGATTCCGAAAGGTTGTTTAGTGTGTTTTCAACCAGCGGAATTAAATCATCAATCTGTTTGGTTAAAGTAGCGATAGGAATGTTTTTGTCGGCAAATTCAGCTTCTCTATTTCTTTGGTATAATGTATTTGCCAATTGCGCACCAATAAACCAATTTAGGTTTCCCAACAAGTGCAAGCAAAGGTTTCCTGCAGAGTTAGAAATGCCTTCAGTTGTTTGCCACATTACATTTTCGTCACGGTAGCTCTCAATTTCAACTTTTAATTTTTGTAGGTCGCGTTTAAATAGTACAGCTAATTCCTGCATTTTATGTGTATTCTAATGTTATTATATAATATGCAATGTCCGTAAATGAACGTGCAAAAAAAAGCCCCAACTTTCGTTGAGGCTTTTTAATAAGTAAGAATATATTGTTTTACTTCACTTTATCTACTACAGCTTTAAACGCATCGGGGTGGTTCATTGCCAAATCAGCCAAAACCTTACGGTTAAGTTCAATGTTGGCAGCTTTAACTTTTCCCATAAATACCGAATAGCTCATGCCGTGTAGGCGAGCTGCGGCATTAATACGCATAATCCATAGTGCACGGAAGTTGCGCTTTTTTTGCTTACGCCCTATGTAGGCATATTGCAATCCTTTTTCTACTGCATTTTTACTAACCGTCCAAACGTTTTTTCTACGACCAAAGTAACCTTTGGCCATTTTCATAATTTTTTTACGCTTAGCTCTTGATGCTACTGAATTTACACTTCTAGGCATTTCTTTTTAATTTTTTTGAATTGGGCGTTTGAACTTTAATTTTTTAAACTCAACACTTAAAGGCCACAATTCAGGGTTAATTATTAAACTCTAACTTTTAAATAAATTAGATGCAAAGTTGCTGTTTGATGCTCTTTTCATCTGCTTTATCTACCAAACCTGAATGGGTAAGGTTACGCTTTTGTTTTGTCTCTTTCTTTGTTAAGATGTGACTTTTAAAAGCATGCTTTCTTTTAATCTTGCCGGTGCCTGTAAGCTTAAAACGCTTTTTTGCACTAGCCTTTGTTTTCATTTTCGGCATTACTCTACTTATTTACTATTCTTACTTATTTCTTTATTTTCTTAGGCGCCACAATTATACTCATGCGCTTTCCTTCTAGTTTAGGCAATTGCTCTACCTTACCATAATCATCTAGCTCTTGAGCCAAACGTAAAAGTAAAATTTCACCTTTGTCTTTGTAAACAATGCTACGTCCTTTAAAGAAAACAAAAGCTTTTAGCTTTGCGCCATCTTCTAAAAATTTGATGGCATGTTTTAATTTAAAGTCATAATCGTGATCGCTTGTATTAGGACCAAACCGAATTTCTTTTAAAACTACCTTTTGCGTTTTGGCATTAATTTCTTTTTGCTTCTTACGCTGATCGTATAAAAACTTTTTGTAGTCTAAAATTTTACAAACGGGCGGCACAGCGTTAGGAGATATTTCTACTAGATCTAATTCTAGTTCTTCTGCCAAGCGTCTTGCATTGCCTATTGTAAACACACCTGTTTCAACATTGTCGCCAACAAGACGTACCTCTGGCACTCTTATTCGCTCATTAATTCTGTGTTTGGGTTCTTCGGGTTTTGATGACCTAAAATTGTTTCTTCTCAGAGCTTTTTACTTTTAATTAATTTTTTATCAATTCTTCAATTTCTTCATTTACAAGCTTGGCAAAGTCAATTACGGACATTGAGCCCTTATCTCCTTCTCCGTGCCTGCGCACAGAAATCATTTCTTCTGTAACCTCTTTTTCGCCAACAATTAACATATATGGCATTTTTGTTACTTCTGCATCTCTAATTTTACGGCCAATCTTCTCGGCACGTTCATCAATGCGGGCGCGAATATCGTAATTTTCAAGCAATTGCGATACTTTTTTGGCGTAGTCATGAAACTTTTCTGATACAGGCAAGATGGCCACTTGTTCTGGGGCCAGCCAAAGTGGGAAATTTCCTGCACAATGCTCTATTAAAACTGCCACAAAACGCTCCATACTTCCAAATGGCGCACGATGAATCATGACAGGTCTATGATTTTCATTGTCCGCACCTTTGTATTCTAATTCAAAACGTTCTGGCAAATTGTAATCTACCTGAATGGTACCCAATTGCCAGCTTCTGCCAATGGCATCTTTTACCATAAAATCTAGCTTAGGACCATAAAATGCAGCTTCGCCATAAACGGTTACTGTTTTTAATCCTTTTTCCGCGCTTGCCTCAATAATTGCACTTTCTGCTTTTTCCCAATTTTCATCAGAGCCAATATATTTTTCTGGTGTTTCCGGGTCACGCAACGAAATTTGTGCGGTGTAATCTTTAAACTCTAAGGTTTTTAGTACGTATTGTACAATATCAATAACGGCTTTAAACTCTTCTTTTACCTGATCTGGCGTACAGAAAATGTGTGCGTCATCTTGTGTAAATCCGCGAACGCGTGTTAACCCGTGCAATTCTCCGCTTTGCTCGTAGCGGTAAACGGTACCGAACTCTGCTAAACGCAAAGGCAAATCGCGGTAACTGTGTGGCGATGATTTATAAATTTCGCAGTGATGCGGACAATTCATGGGTTTTAGCAAAAACTCCTCTCCTTCTGCCGGAGTGTGTATAGGCTGAAAACTGTCTTCGCCATATTTGGCATAATGGCCTGAGCATACATACAATTCTTTGCTGCCAATGTGCGGGGTAATTACCTGCACATATCCTGCTTTTTTCTGTGCTTTCTTTAAGAAATTTTCTAGTCTCTCGCGCAAAGCCGCGCCTTTTGGCAACCATAAAGGCAAGCCCTGTCCAACACGCTGACTAAACGTAAAAAGTTCTAATTCTTTTCCCAATTTGCGGTGATCGCGTTTTAGGGCTTCTTCTAGCATTTCTAAATACTCTGTTAGCATAGAAGCTTTAGGAAAGCTGATGCCGTACACACGAGTAAGTTGCGGTTTTGTTTCATCACCTCGCCAATAGGCACCGGCAACCTTCATTATTTTAATGGACTTGATTAAGCCTGTATTGGGTATGTGCCCACCGCGACATAAATCGGTAAAATCTGCATGATCGCAAAATGTAATAGTGCCGTCTTCTAAATTTTGGATGAGCTCTGTTTTAAACTCATTATCTTCATACAAAGACAAAGCTTCTGCTTTAGAGGCAGAACGCATTTTAAATTCAAACTTTTGGCGGGCAAACTCAAGCATTTTGTCTTCAATCTTCTTGAAGTCTTTTTCGCTGATGGTTTCATCACCTAAATCTACATCATAGTAAAAGCCGTTTTCTATGGCCGGCCCTATGGTTAACTTTACATTGGGATGAAAAAACTTTATTGTTTGTGCCAAAACGTGAGCTGTTGAATGCCAGAACGCGGTTTTTCCTTCTTCATTTTCCCATGTAAAAAAGGCGATTTTCCCGTCTTCATTAATAGGATCGTTAAGTTCTATGGTTTTGCCATTTAAGGTACCCGATAATATGTTTCTGGCTAGCCCGTGGCTTATACTTTTTGCCACGTCCATGGCGCTTGTTCCGTTTTCAAACTGACGCACATTGCCGTCAGGGAAAGTGATATTAATCATGTGCTTTCGCGTATTTTTAAGGAGCACAAATGTAGCTAGAATGTATGGCCTTGCAAGGCTTAAATTACATTAATGCAATAGCGTAAAGAACAAAAAGCATCACACTAAGTGCAAAACAACACACACTTAAAAATCGCAGTGCTTTTGATATAACTTTATAAAACTGAGTAAAACAAAGAAGGGAAATAAGAGCGCTGATAAAACCAACCATCATTTTACTTCCTTGTCCCTGAAAATAAGGATCAAAAAAGCCATTGAAATTTGTCACTCTAACTATATGACTATCATAATTTATAACCATAATTATCCATATAGCATAAAAAGTAAATGCAATAAGCAAACTAAAAGTGCCCAAAAAAGCAATACTTTTTTTCATTTTTAAAATTGAACAAATTTGTGATGTTAGGTCTCTAACCTGTCTTTTACGTACTCCACTTTTGTTTTGCCATGTGGCGTTGGTTTGCCATCTTCACCCAGGTTAACCATAGTTATTTTTTCTATGCTGATGATGGTTTGCCTTGTCATTTTATTACGCACTTCACAGCGCATAGTTAAAGAGGATCTTCCAAAATTTGTTACTTCTATGCCAATCTCTATAATATCTCCTTGTTGGGCGCTGCTCACAAAATTTATATCAGACATATACTTGGTTACAACTGCCTTATTTTCTAGTTGAATATTCGCATAAAGTGCTGCTTCTTCATCAATCCATTGCAAAAGTGTACCGCCAAAAAGTGTCCCATTAGGATTTAAATCGCCTGGTTTTACCCATTTTCTTGTATGAAAATTCATATTCTATGTTTTATAAAAATCAATCAAAGATGTACATTTTTGTTTCTTTAATCTAATATTCATTCACATAATTCTAAGGCTTATTTTCGCTATATGACAAAACAAGAAGCCCTGAGTGCAATGAATAATTTTAAGCATAATACCATGCTTGAA
The DNA here is from genome assembly GCA_030424545.1 of Bacteroidia bacterium. Lineage (GTDB taxonomy): Bacteria > Bacteroidota > Bacteroidia > Flavobacteriales > Schleiferiaceae > JAUHWL01. The sequence goes on along the minus strand of JAUHWL010000011.1, from coordinate 63,750 downwards.
ACACTCGACATTAATTTTATAGATCTTAGCATAGACCAAGGCTGGGTAAAAGCCACTATGCCTGTAAATCATAAGGTACATCAACCGCAAGGTTTACTACATGGGGGTGCCACAGCTACTTTGGCTGAAACTTTGGGCAGTGCAAGTAGTGTATTGTATTTAGACCCCACCAAACAAGTTCCTGTTGGTGTAGAAATAAGTTGCAATCATGTAGGCAGTGTAAAAAGTGGAATGGTAACGGGTACTGCCCAAATAATTCACAAAGGCCGCAGCAGCCATTTGTGGCAAATTAAAATTGAAGACGAAAACGGCAAGCTTATTTCGCTGTGTAAGTTGTTGAATTTTATTAAGGATATTTAAACCGTTGCATCCTCGCTACTTTTCCCCTTCAAGATTGAAGGGGTGCCACGCCATAGCGTGGCGGGGTAATTGATCTATGAAAATAAATCTAAAAAATAACGACTTTTTAATCTGGCGCGAGCCTGGCAAAACTCATTTTCAGCTTTATATATTAGGGCCGGCAAGCGGAGATTTATCCACAAAAATTTATGTGGCACCTTTTTATGGCAAAACATTTTCCTTTGGCGTTGCCGAAGAATATTCCTTGTCGGATGCGGAAGTTTTGGCGCTTGATTTTCCAACATTAACAAACCAAACCAACGAACAAACATCCTCAAAAACCGACCATATAAAATTGGTGGCCGAAGCCGTAGAAGCATTGACCGATACGGGTTTCGACAAAGTGGTTTTGTCGCGCAAAAAGGTGGCGCAAACCCAACCCAAGATGGCCGAATGGTTGGTCGCATTGGCCAAAGCATATCCGCAAAGTTGCGCGTTTATTTTTCACACCAAAGCCACAGGAACTTGGATGGGCGCCACCCCCGAAATTCTTTTGCAGCGCACAAATAATCAGGTTTTTGCACACAGTTTGGCGGGCACACGCTTGGCCGCAGAAACCGGAAAATGGGGCGCCAAAGAAATTGACGAACAGCAAATTGTAACCGATGAAATCGTGCAAAATTTTTCAGATTTTGGCCTGCAAGAAATTTTAACCGAAAAGGCCAAAACAAAAATGGCCGGTCCGGTAGCGCATCTTTTTACGAAAGTTTCGGCAGAAATAAGCACAGAAAAACGGGCCATAGAATTGGCCAAAAAACTACATCCAACGCCTGCCGTGGGTGGTTTGCCGCAGCAAAAATCCATCAACTTCATCCGCGAACGCGAAAACTACAACCGCCAATTTTACACCGGTTTTTTTGGCGTTGAAGAAAATAAAAGCGCCCGATTTTATGTAAATCTGCGCAGTATGCAGCTTTTTAAAAACGGAGTAGTTTTGTACGCAGGTGGCGGCATAACTTCTTCTAGCAATCCCGAAGCAGAATGGGATGAAACAGAACGTAAATTGCAAACTTTGCTGCAGATAATTGAAGACGATAAACACACATGATACAAAGCGCCAAGCGCAACGTTAGAGCCCTCGTTTTTTTGGCGAAAGCCAAAGGCATCAAACACGTTGTTTTTTCGCCCGGAAGCAGAAATGCACCGCTGGTGATTGGTTTTACAAACGATGATTTTTTTAACTGCATGGTGGTGCATGATGAGCGCAGCGCAGCTTTTGTGGCGCTCGGCATTGCCCAAGCCACGGGCGTTCCGGTAATGATGTGCTGCACATCGGGCTCGGCAGCGGCCAATTATTATCCGGCCATTACGGAGGCTTTTTATCAGCAAATTCCCATCATCGCGGTTACCGCAGATCGGCCCAGCGAGTGGATTGATCAGGCCGATGGACAAACCATTCGGCAGGAAAATCTCTTTGCCAACCACATCAATTACAGCTGTAATTTATACAAAGATGTGGCCGACCGCGAGTTGCAGATTTACAACGAGCGCGTTTTAAATGAAGCGCTAAACACGGCCCATTTAACCAGCGGCCCGGTGCACATCAATATGCCGTTTCAAGAGCCGTTGTACGATTCTGTAGAAGACGCAAACGACCAATTTAAGCTGATTGAGCAAGTGCACATAAAGCCCGAATTACAGGCCAGTTGGGCAAAATTTGGTGCTGCGTGGCAAAACGCAAAAACCAAAATTGTGCTTTTTGGTCAGCACCCAGAACGGGCACATTTGGGGCCTTTATTGGCGAAACTAAATGAAGATCCTGCCGTGTTGATTTTTACAGAATCTACCAGCAACGTCAATATTCCGAATAGCATTCAGGGCATCGACAAGCTCATAAACACCATTGAAGAAAATGAAAAAAAGGCTTTTGCTGTTGATGTTTTACTCACAGTAGATGGCGCGGTAATTAGTAAAAAAGTGAAGGCGCTTTTTCGCGAACACCAGCCCAAACAACATTGGCACATCAGCCCGAAAATACCCAACCCCGATACTTACCAAAGCTTAACGCACAGCGTGGTGGCCGAGCCGAAAGATTTTTTCAGCTTTCTTGGCGGATTGAAAATAAATGAGAAAAGTGCCTTCAAAACGGATTGGCTTGCGCAGTATAAAATCCGCGAACAGCGCCACCTAGAATTTGTAGAAAAAGTGCCCTTTGGCGATTTTAAAGCGTTCTATCACATCTTAAAAAATGTGCCCGAAACGGCAGCGTTGCAAATTGGCAACAGCAGCGTTATTAGATATGTGCAACTTTTTAACGAAGGCAGAAATGTGCCCCATTTTAGCAATCGCGGAGCAGCAGGCATTGATGGCAGTAGCAGCACGGCTGTTGGTTTTTGCATCGGCAGTGGCAAACAAACCATTTTGTTAAGTGGTGATGTTAGCTTTTTGTATGATAGCAACGCGTTTTTTCATAACCATGTGCCCAAAATTTTTAAGGCCATTGTAATTAATAATGGTGGCGGAAATATTTTTAGAATCATCCCGGGCCCGGCAACAACCAATAAATTAGACAACTTTTTTGAAGCGCAACACAGCGCAAAAATCAGTGGCATTGCGCAAGCATTTAATTTAAAGCACGCTGAGGTTTTTACCGAAGAAGAATTAACGGAGATTTTACCCGAATTTTTATCGCCCAAAAGCGGCATACAAATTTTAGAAATTCACACCGACAAAGTGGCTTCTCCGCAACAATTGAAAAACTATTTTAACTATTTAAAAGATGGCAAATATTAACTGGCAAACAGCAAAAGAATACGAAGAAATTACCTTTAAAATTGCCGATGGCGTTGCGAGAATCGCGATTAACCGTCCGGAAGTGCGCAACGCATTTACGCCAAAAACGGTAGATGAAATGTTGGATGCACTCATCATCAGTCACGAAAGTCAAGAAGTGGGCGTGGTGCTAATTACCGGAGAAGGGCCTTCGCCAAAAGATGGCGGTTGGGCGTTTTGCAGCGGTGGAGACCAGCGCGTGCGCGATAAACGCGGTTACCGATATGCCAACGGCAACAACAAGTTTAATATTTTAGATGTGCAGCGCCAAATCAGATTTATGAATAAAGTGGTAATTGCCGTTGTGCCGGGCTGGTGCGTGGGTGGTGGCCACAGTTTGCACGTGGTTTGCGATTTAACTTTGGCCAGTAAAGAACACGCCATTTTCAAACAAACAGATGCCGATGTAGCCAGCTTTGATGGCGGTTTCGGATCGGCATATTTGGCACGTCAAGTGGGCCAAAAACGCGCACGCGAAATTTTCTTTCTCGGATTAGATTATTCGGCACAAGAAGCGTTTGAGATGGGCATGATTAATAAAGTGGTGCCGCATGATGAACTTGAAAATACCGCTTTTGAATGGGCACAAGAAATTATGACCAAAAGTCCAACGGCCATAAAAATGCTCAAATTTGGTTTCAATTTAATTGATGACGGTTTGGTGGGCCAACAAGTGTACGCAGGCGAAGCCACGCGCTTGGCCTACGGCACAGACGAAGCCGAAGAAGGGCGCAACGCATTTCTCGAAAAACGCAAACGCGACTTTTCTAAATTTCCAAAATTTCCATAATGCAAGAATTTAGCAACGCGCAAATAGCCTCAGCAGATTTGCCCAAAATAGAAGATTTAACGTTTACCCGTTTAAACCGAAAACTGCTAACGCAAATTTTAATTTTCAGAATTATTTTATCGTTGGGGTTTGCTGGTTTTTTGGTGATTTTCACCTTAAAAAACTTAGAAAGAATACCGCAAATTATTTGGGCATCTTCTATTGGTGGGGCTATAATCATCCTCTTGTTTATGCTTGTAGGGTATTTCGGTTTTTTTAAAAAAGGTTTTGCGCTGCGCGAAAAAGACATCAGCTACCAAAGGGGATTAATCTTTCATAAAATTACAACGGTACCGCTTTCGCGCATCCAGCACAGCGAGTTGGTGCGCGGCCCCATGGACCGAATGTTTGGGCTTTCGTCTGTAAAAATTTATACGGCCGGTGGCAGCAGCAGCGATGTTACCATTCCCGGATTAACAGTAGAAATAGCTGAGAACATCCGTGAATACATCAATTCTAAAATAGAAAAAGATGCAGATAGCTGACCTGAGCACACCAAGGAAGCTAGCACCTTTAGGGCTAATCATTATTTTTTTGCAGGGACTAAAAAAATGGGGACAAGTTCTGATTTATGGTCTAATCCCTTTTTTTCAAGGTAAAAACGAACATCTAGAATTTTGGATGTTTGGCGTGTTTGCTGCTGTGGTTTTGGCCTTTGGTGCGGTTTGGAGTTACCTATCCTGGAAAAACTATTTTTTTCATATCAAAGCCGATAAATTCGTGATTAAGCAAGGCGTGCTGCGCAAAGAAGAATCGTTAATTCCGCTAGAACGCATCCAAACCGTGCATATAAAACGCAACATTGTTCAACAGATTTTGGGGTTGGCCGCATTGCAGCTAGATACTGCTGGTTCGGCAAAAAAAGAAGCCGAAATTCCCGCCCTTAAATATGAATATGCAACCGCATTAAAAACACATTTGTTGGCGTTAAAAGCCGATGAATATGTTGGAGAACAAACAGAGGGCAATCAAGATACTATTGCAAAAACAACCTCGGTAGAAGAAGAAAAAATTCTAATGAAATTGGGTTTTTTGGATATTCTCAAAGTGGGATTAACCGAGAATCATTTTAAATCAAGTTTAATCATCTTGGGTATATTTTTCGGGTATACCACTCAATTTTCTGAAATTTTTGGATACGAAGAAGAAAGCGTTTTTAAACAAGTATTTACTTTTTTAGCGGTTATTATTCCGCTGTTTGTTTTGGTATTCTTTCTTATTTCTATTGCTTTTAGCGTTTGGGCAGTATTCATGCTTTATTTTGATTTAACCGTTTCGCTTAAAAAATCGGGGCTAAGCGTGAGTTCAGGATTACTTAAAAAAGAAGAAAACTTTATTCCGGTAAACAAAATCCAATACATCAAGTGGAAATCAAATCCATTGCGAAAACTAATAGGTTTTAAAAGTTTGGCCATTTACCAAGCAGCCAGTGCCGAAGTAAGCAGAAAAAAAACGGTTCGTGTTCCGGGATGTAAAAAACATCAACAAGAAACCGTGCAAAATGCCTTCTACCCCGAATATAACACCGCGGTAAACCAGAAAGAAATTAAACCAGATAATTTTTGGCTGGTGAGGTTATTTCTATTTTTTGTGGGCATACCGTTGCTACTAACGTGCATTGCATTTTTTACAGGCGAAATTTTAGTTGCCTCTGCCCTATGCGCCCTTGCAGTTACCGCAGTATTTTTTGTGTATAAATACGTGCAACATTTCAAGGCCCAATTAAGCACTGATTTGTTGGTAATAAACAAAGGATTTGTTTTTCCAGAGCAGGTATTGCTTAAAACATTTAAAGTGCAAAATGTGGCGGTAAACCAAAGTGTTTTTCAGAAACAAAGAAAATTGGTGAGTATAAAAGTGTATACCGCCTCAGGTAATTTAAGCATCCCCTACATCAAAGAAAAAGATGGTTTTGAGTTGGCCAATAAATTGCTTTACGCGGTAGAAAGCAGTAATAAAGAGTGGATGTAAATTCAACCTTTTATTCGCTAAACAAAATTTGCCTTATTCTTTAACAAATTTTATAATACGAGTGCCACTACTAAAATTAAGTGTTAAAAAATAGACGCCTTTGCTCAGGGAGTATACAGGGATTTCGGTTAATAGTTGATTTTCTTCCAACACAGTTTGCCCCAAAATAGTCGTGATTTTTAACTGTAGGAAATCTTTAAAATTTTCAACGTTTTTTAATTTCAGCGTTGTGGAGGTAGGATTTGGAAAGATTTCAATGGTAGCTAAATTGTTTTGTGGAATACTGAAACCTGTGGTATCTAGCGAATAAACAATTATTTTGTCACGGTTGGCTCCACCATTATTTACAATGTAAATTTTTCTTCCATCGGGCGAAATGGCCAAATCTCGTAACCTACCATTAAGTAAAGTATCTGCACCAAAATAGCGTTTGGGGTTTTCATTGGCAGGAGTACTTGGAAGCATTTTCCCATCAGCATCAAGCTTTAGTTGAAACAATTCGCTATCAGTATTCGTTCCGTTTTTCAAGGTAACCACCAACAAACTGTTTGTCCACTGGGCAATACCAGAACTTCCATAATACTCACCACCCGAAGGGGCCACTGTACACCAATCTAAATAATTATTGCCGCTAGGGGCCGAAGTACACCATGCAAAAATGGGGTCAACCAATGAATCGTTGGCAATTGCATTGTTTGGAATATAATTATTGGCAAAAGCATTTTCGCCCGGAAAACTATTGTCATTTCTGTATCCACGTACGTTCTTCCAGCCGTAATTCATGCCTTTAAAAAGCATATTTATTTCATCATCCGTACGATCGCCATGTTCTACATCATACAAAATTTCTTGTGCTTGGTTGTACATCAATCCTTGAGGGTTTCGGTGACCACGCGTGTAAAACGAGTTTCCAGCAATGGGGTTATCTGCGGGAATAGAACCATCCATTTTAAAACGATGAATTTTCCCGTTCATGGTTGTTGGGTCTTGTGCAAAATTGTTGGGATTGCTACTTTGTGGATTGTAGCAAGTGGGCGCATTTTCTTCAGAAATTCCATTATCACCTACCGATAAAAACAAATACGGAACATTATTTTGAATGCCCGAAATTAAACGTCCTCCCCAATGATCGTAGCCATTAGAAATGTTGTTTACAATATTTGTATCGGCCACTACAGATTCAGTTATTGCATCCCATTTTAACCGTTTAATGCGAAATTTTGTTGCTGGCACAGCTGATGTTCCGCTGTTATACGAATACACAAAATATATAAATGAAGTTGCGGGATTTGAAAAATTAGGATGCAAAGCCAACCCCAATGTACCTTGACCAATAGGCGGATTGTGGCACAATGGATTGTTTTCTAACGGTGAGCCTGCAAAAAAATCAGAAGCGGTAAACACAACCGTTTTGTTGCCCGTGGTTGGATCAACTCGAACTACATTTCCGCCAGCCTCGGTTAACCATAAATAGCCATCGCTGCCGTAGGTAATTTCCCAAGGGGTAGTGAGCAACGTAGGTAATTCTGTGCGCGTAAATATTTGCGCATACGTAGGGTTAAAGCAACATAAAACAGGTAAAATTATACCTAAAAATGCCAAACGTTTGTTGGTAAACTTATGCATGAAAAATACTTATTGATTTGGAAATTTTAAAGTACAAGAATTATTGGATAAATAAACCTAATCTCAAACATTGCTTTTAACAAACTTCTCAATCTTCTCCGCAAACAACAATGCAGCATCTCTACTCATACGTAACCACAACTCAGGTTCTATTAATTCTAACTCGCCCAGACAAAGATTATCGTTGTTGTCCCAAAAAATATCTATGCGGGCATATAACGGTTTTGGGTTACAAACCTTAAGCGCTTTTTTGGCAAACGCAATTTCATTTTCGTTTGCTTTATAATTATGCACCGTTCCGCCAAAATCATCCTGCACCCGAAAATCACCGGGCTTAGCTTTTTTTAAAACAGCATGGCTACATTCTCCTCCAAACATCATCAAAGAAATTTCACCTTTTGTTTTTATTTGGTGCTGAAACTCCTGTAGCATCATGCTTTCCTGGGCAATGATTTCGCTAAAGATGGTAACATATTTCTCCACTTCAGCGGGTTTAATTTTATACGTATGCCTCCCACTTCCCGATACACAAGGTTTTAGAATTAATTCTGACCAATTTAGCGCATTGCATATGTCTTGAAACGGTCGCTTATCACCTTGCTCAATAAATACAGTTGGCGGAATGTGTACTCCACCCTTAGCACAATCTTGCAAATAATGTTTGTCTAAATTCCACTCTATTAGTTCTGCGGGGTTTATAAAAATAGTTTTGGTTTTGGTTTGATCAAACCAAGGTTTAAACTCAGAAAACCGATTGAAATAATCCCACGTGGTTCTAAAAAGGGCGTATTTGGTTTGGTTCCAATCAAAGTTTTCGTCATCCCAAGACAATTTTAAAACCCGTAACCCTTTGGCTTCAAGCGCATCCATGAGCATCCTATCCTCTGCCAATACATTTTTTATATATGGCGTTATTTCTGGTGGATTTACATAACGTCTTTCTGTAAGAATTACAATATCAAACATGAAATTTTTTGCTTTACACAAATTAAAGGTAATCCTCAATTTTGTGGGTATAAAATCAATTTTGTTTTAAGCAATTCCTATTTCATTGCCTTATTTTTGAGCCTTATTAATTTTTTTTTTGATGGACATAGTATTTCTATTTCTTGGTGTATTGCTGGGTGGTGTAATTGGTTGGTTATTTGGAAAAAACAAATCTAAATCTAACACCATAGAACAAAATGAAATAGACTTAAAATATGTTGCAAAAGAGCGTTTTACAGATGTGCAACAACGCTTGCAGGAAACCGAAAACGGCAAGCAAAATGCAGAAAGACGCATTAATGAGCTAAGTGCAGAATTGGCTGCTTGGGAAGAAAAGCATCGTGGTTTAGAAACTAAACTAACCGAGCAAAAAGAAGAATTAGAAAAACTGCAAGAAACCTTTAAAAACGATTTTAAGGTTTTGGCGCAAGATATTTTAGATAAAAACAGCCAAACGTTTAAACAGCAAAACAAAGAGCAAATCAGCATTATTCTTTCTCCGTTTAAAGACAAACTAGAAAGCTTTGAAAAAAAGGTAGAAGAAACCTACGAGAAAGGACAAAAAGATACCATAAGTCTAAAAACCGAAGTAAAAGGCCTTATGGATTTAAACGAGCGTTTAAGCAAGGAGGCTACCAACCTCACCAAAGCGCTAAAAGGCGATGTAAAAACGCAAGGCAATTGGGGCGAAGTAATTTTAGAGCGTATTTTAGAAAAAAGTGGACTTGTAAAAAACAGCGAATATTTCGTTCAGAACTCGTTAACTACAGAAGATGGCAAGCGCTATCAGCCTGATGTCATTATTAGATTGCCCGAAGAAAAAAACGTAATTGTAGATTCTAAAGTATCATTGGTTGCGTACGAGCGTTTTGCCAATTCGGAAGATTTAGATGAGCAACAGGCTGCCTTAAAACAACATTTGCTTTCTATAAAACAACACGTAAAAGGCCTCAGTGAAAAAAATTATCAGAACTTATATGGGGTTGATGGGTTAGATTTTGTGTTGCTTTTTATACCCATAGAAGGGGCTTTTACGGCAGCGGTGCAAGCAGACAACGCGCTCTTTCAAGATGCGTTTGACAAGAATGTAGTTATTGTTTCTACCTCTACCCTTTTGGCAACATTGCGTACCATTGCCAGCATTTGGAAACAAGAAAAACAAACACAAAACGCCATTGAGATTGCCAGACAAGGTGGATTGCTTTATGATAAATTTGTTGCCTTTAGCGAAGATTTAATTTCGTTAGGCCGACAAATGGATACGGCAAAAGGATCTTATGAAAAGGCCATGAACAAGCTTTATTCGGGCAATGGAAACTTGATAAACAGAACAGAATCGTTAAGAAAATTAGGCCTAAAAACAACAAAACAGTTAGATAAGAAGTTAATTGATAAAGCACAAGCAGACGCAGAATTAGAAGACTAAGTGAAGTGGATAACCAACATATTATTTTTTGTAATTATTGCACTTAGCTGTACAAGTAACCGGAATTTAGAGCAGTTAAACCTTGCGCATGTATATCAAGAAGATGCTATTGTTCTTAGACCAAAATTAAAAGTGTATAACAATGCTGTAGATTCTAGCATTGTATTTTTTGAAGGTTCTAGTGACCAGTTACTTTATGTAAGAGATCCAGAAAGCAATCATTATTCGGCTCATTTAAAAATTAAATACAAGCTCTATTCAGACTATCAGCGTACAACCCTTATAGATTCTGGCTCTACTAGTTTAGTCGATTCAAAACCTAGCTTAATTACAGAAATCATCACTAGCAAGTTTGGTCTTTATTACAAAACCTTTTCCGAAGCCAATAAGTACATCCTAGAAGTTGTATTAACCGATTTAAACCGAAACCTTTCTTACGTTGATATTATATCAATTGATAAAAGCGATAAACAAACTAGACAAAACTTCCTCTTAACAACCCCTAGCAACTGCGTTGTTTTTCAAAATCATTACCCCCTTAACACACCATTTCTTCTAACCCATCAATCAGGCAAAACCGAATTTTTAGTGCGGTATTACAATCGTAACTTTCCGCTTGCAGCCACCCCTTATGCCAACAATGTAGAGCTTAGTTTTAAATATACGGCAGATAGTACATTTCGTGTAGACGCCTCTTCCCCCCTTGTTTTAAAAAAATCTGGGTTTTATCATTTTCAACTAGATGAAACGACAAAGCAGGGATTTACGCTATTTAATTTTTACAACGAATATCCACTTATTACAAGAAGGCAAAATCTAGGGCCGCCATTGCGCTACCTCACCACAAAAAGCGAATACGCAGATATTAGCAAATTAGATGACCAAGAAATGAAACTTGAAGTTGATAAGTTTTGGTTGAGAATGGCTGGAAATGTAGACCGTGGCAAATTATTAGTTGGCGTTTATTACAATCGGGTAGAAACCTGTAATATGCACTTTACATCTTATTTAGAAGGCTGGAAAACAGATAGAGGAATAGTTTATACCATTTTAGGGGCACCCACAGAAGTTACTCGAAATGAGTTTCAAGAAACCTGGGTTTATGGAGACCCCAACAGTAGCTTAAGTTATGTGTTTACATTTACCAAACTTGTAAATCCATTTACCGATAATGATTACGCCCTAAACCGCTCTAGTAAATATAGATACGGTTGGAGCCAAGCCATTGAAAGCTGGCGCAATGGCCGAGTATTTGACATAAAAGAAATTAAACGTGCACAAGATGAGAGAGACCGCCAAACAAGGGTTAGCAGCCCAGCTTATTTTTGGTATTAGACCCGTATTGGAGGCTCTTGAAGCCGGAAAAGAATTAGACAAAATTTTTGTGCAAAAAGGCCTTAAAGGTGATTTGTGGCAAGAGTTGAGCACTGCTTTGCGCGCGCGTGGCATGAGTGTTAAAACCGTTCCGGTTGAAAAACTAGATCGGTTAACCAAAAAAAATCACCAAGGCGTGGTTGCTTTTTTATCGCCCATAACTTTTGATAACTTAGAACACGTAGTTACTGCTGCTTTTGAAAAAGGCCAAGTACCATTGGTAATGATTTTAGACCATTTAACCGATGTACGAAATTTTGGCGCCATAGTGCGCACGGCCGAATGTGCCGGAGTACACGCCATTGTTGTACCCGAACAAGGCGCGGCAGCCATCAATGGCGATGCGGTAAAAACCAGTGCTGGCGCTTTAATGCGCGTACCAATTTGCCGCGCACCACATCTACGCGATGCCGCGTTTTTACTACAACAAATGGGCTTGCAATTGGTAGGATGTACCGAGAAAACCAACAACGCCATTTATGCGCCAGATTACAGTAAACCTACAGCCATTATTATGGGCAACGAAGAAACAGGTATAAGCCAAAACTTAATGAAGGTTTGCGATCATTTGGCTAAAATCCCGATGATGGGTGAAATTGGCAGCTTGAATGTAAGCGTTAGCGCTGGAGTAATTTTGTACGAGGCGGTAAGGCAACGCTCGGTTTAACAGAGGTTTTCTCCTCATAAATTCTTTAGGCACTTTTGGGATACATTATACCAGAAGGAATTTTTATGCGTTTGTTTTTGAAATATTTACCAACGCTTAAACCCTAACATGATGAATCTTACTAAAAATTTATTGCCTGCTATTTTACTTGTTTGTATTGCTCTTTTTATTCAGTGCGAACAAAAATCTGACTTGAACAAGGAAACCATTTTTACCTTTAACGATGGTGAAACAACATACTCGTTAATCAAATACACTCCAGAAAACACTACAACAACAGATGCGCATTATTTTACAAAAGTTGTTCCTGCATTTGGCAATAAGATTAAAGTAATTGATGATGCCGTTATTGATACAATTAGAGATTATGACGATCCAAGCGTTGTTTTGGCTATTGATACTTTAATTGGAACAGATTTTAAATATGCTAAATCATTTCCTTACACATATGATAACCTTAGCGAAGAATTTGAAAAGGTAAAAGAACTAGCTACGTCTCAAGGATTAGAAATAACGCAAACAAAATTTGTTGTATTTACCGATAAAGGTCTTTATGATGCATTATGGACCTTACAAGAGGTAGAAAATTTTGAAGGCATAACAAAAATTTGCTTTTCCTTAAAACTAAGCAATGGAAACCATACAATGACTTATTCGTTGCTTTTTACAAATTAAAAAATCAGCATCCGCTTAACAGAATTATAGCGCATTGTCTGCATTTATCTGCAAAACCAAAAACACTTTTTTACCCCGTAATTATGATTAATTTGTCATCTCTTTTTTAATATCAAATTTTTAAAATATTGATGACTACAAACCCCGAGGTATATTTTATAGATGGATGCGGACGCTGCTCTTTAGGTGGCACACCCCAATGCAAAGTGCACACGTGGAAAGCAGAATTAGCACGTGTAAGGGCCTTACTTTTAGATTGCGGCTTAACCGAAGAATCTAAATGGGGAAGCCCTTGCTATACCTACAAAGGCAATAATATTATCTTACTAAGTGCATTTAAAGAATACTGCTGCATTAGCTTTTTTAAAGGTGCTTTGTTGCAAGACAAAAAAGGAATTTTGGTGCAACAAACTAAAAATGTACAAGCTACGCGCCAAGTACGCTTTACAAATGTTAAAGAAATTGCCGCGCAAGAAAACCTGCTTAAGTCTTACATTTTCGAAGCCATAGAAATAGAAAAAGCTGGATTAAAAGTAGCCCTTAAGAAAACTTCGGACTATGAAATTCCAGAAGAGCTTTTGCACATTTTTAGTGAAGACGAAATTTTTAAATCGGCTTTTTATGCCTTAACGCCTGGTAGGCAACGTGGCTATTTGCTGCATTTTGCGGCACCAAAACAAAGCAAAACACGTACATCTAGAATTGAAAAAGCAAAACCCGATATTTTTATCGGCAAAGGCATACACGATAGATAACCTCCTCTTTTTATTTAAAAAGCCCTGAACACATTTTTTGCAATTGATAAAACTTGCGTTTCTTGCGGCATAGATTTACTCACCAGAATATCAAACTCAATTTGGCAAAACAGCAATCTGTTAAAAACTAATTATGCTTTTTAATTCTATAGATTTTGCCATTTTTCTACCCGTAGTTTTTGCGCTTTATTGGTTTGTAACCGCCAAAAATTTAAAATGGCAAAACGCCCTTTTGGTTGTGGCCAGTTATGTATTTTACGGCTGGTGGGATTATCGGTTCTTAGCGTTAATCTTGTTTAGCACCTTGGTAGATTTTACCGTTGGATTAAAACTAAACCGAGAAGAAAATCCGCAAAAAAGAAAACTTTTGCTCTTTGCCAGTGTAGTTACAAACCTAGGTTTACTCGGCTTTTTTAAATATTACAACTTCTTTTTAGAAAACTTTATAAGCGCTTTTACATTTTTTGGTGCCGATATAAAAGGCGAATCACTATCAATAATTTTACCCGTTGGTATTAGCTTTTACACGTTTCAAACGCTTAGTTATAGCATTGATGTTTACCGTAAAAAACTACCTGCCACAACCCAATTTATTTCGTTCGCAGCCTTTGTGAGCTTTTTTCCGCAGCTAGTGGCCGGCCCAATAGAAAGGGCTACCAACTTGCTTCCCCAGTTTTACAAAAAGCGACAATTTAACTACAACCAAGCCGTAGATGGCATGCGCCAAATTCTTTGGGGTTTGTTTAAAAAAATGGTTATAGCCGATAATTGTGCCGAAGTAGCCAACCAAATTTTTAACAATTCTCAAGACTATTCGGGCAGTACGTTGGCCATTGGCGCCATCTTTTTCTCCTTTCAGATTTATGGCGATTTTTCGGGGTATTCAGACATTGCCATTGGCACCTCTCGCCTGTTCGGGTTTAACCTTCAACAAAACTTTAACTTCCCCTATTTTTCTAGAAACATTGCCGAGTTTTGGAGGCGTTGGCACATTTCGCTTTCTACATGGTTTAGAGATTATTTATACATCCCTTTAGGCGGTAGCCGAGGAAACAGGTTTACGGTAATCAGAAATACATTCATCATTTTTATTGTAAGTGGCTTTTGGCATGGCGCAAATTGGACTTTTATTGTTTGGGGAACCTTGCATGCGCTGCTTTTCATCCCGCTATTACTCACCAATAAAAACAGAAAATATACCGATACGGTAGCGCAAAACAAACCTTTGCCCAACCTAAAAGAATTTAGCCAAATGGCGCTTACATTTTTTATTACCACCTTGGCTTGGATATTTTTTAGAGCCGAAAACGTAACTCACGCTTTTGATTTTATAAGCGCCATGTTTACAACAGATTTATGGAGCATGCCCTATTTTTTAGGCATTAAAAAAGCCGCTATTGTAGCAGGATTGGTGCTTTTCTTTTTGGTTTTAGAGTGGATGGGCAGAACGCAGAAATATGCCATAGAAACCTTGACAAGTACTTGGAGCAAACCGTTAAAATGGGGATTTTATTACGGCATAGCCATGCTCATTTTCTTGTTCGGCACACAAAGTCAAGCGTTTATCTATTTTCAATTTTAGGGTGATGAAGAAGTTTATAACCAATGTGCTCATTTTTACGCTGCTATTAATAGCAACTGTTTACGCCATATTTTTATTAGCCGATGGTTATGCGGATCCCTATTATTTAAAATTTTCCACCCCAAAACAAAACCATTTAATCCTCGGCACATCTAAATCTGCGCAAGGTTTACAGCCCCAAATATTTCAAGAGGAACTGGGCATAAACCTGTTTAATTATTCGTTTGATATTAGCAAAAGTCCTTTTGGGCCAGTGTATTTGGCCAGCATAAAACGCAAATTAAATACAACCCAAAATAGGCAAACGTTTGTTCTTACTGTTGATGCTTGGAGCATTTCTAGCCGATGCCAAAATCCAAACGACACAAGCAGTTTTAGAGAAAACCAATCGTGCGTTGCCAACATGCAAAGCGTTGATAAAAATCCCAATTACGCCTATTTAACCAAGTACATGTTTGGTGGATATTACAAACTGCTCTTTAAATCTGATGTGGCCTTGTTGCACAACAACGGCTGGCTAGAAGTAAATTTGGCTACAGATACCGCCTCGGTAAACCGAAGAACCAAAAGCACATTAATAGATTCTAAAAGCAGCTTGGCCGAATACAAGGTATCTAACGTACGCTTAGCTTATTTAGAAAAAACGGTAAACTATTTGGCCAACCTTGGCGATGTTTACGTTGTGCGCCTTCCCGTGTCGCCCGGACTTTTTGAAATTGAGCAATCATTAATACCTGATTTTAACGCACTTATTGCTGCCAGAATTACAAACGCTAATGGCTATCTAGATTTATCACCCGAAAACAACCATTTTACTTATACAGATGGGGTGCATTTAGAAAAAAATTCTGGTGCCATTGTTTCTAAAAAAATAGCACTTTGGATAGAATCTAAAAAAAATTAAACTTTTCAAAAAACGATGTGTTAAAGCACAAACTATTAGAACATGAAACTATTTTATCTTTTCGCTGCACTCGTTATTTCAGCCCCAACATTTTCTCAATCATGGCAACAACAAGCCAATGCGCCAATTGGCAGACATCACCCAATTTCGTTTTCGCTAGAAGGTAAGGGATATGCCGTAACAGGCACTACAAGCAACAACCAACCTACAAAAGCTTTTTATGAATATGACCCCATATTAGACGCATGGAGCACATTAACTCCTTTTCCCGGAACCGCTAGAAGCTTTGGTATTGGTACTGTGGTTAATGGCAAAGCCTATTTAGGTTTTGGTGCTACCAATACGCAGTATTTAAACGACATGTGGAGCTATGATGCGGTAAGCGGCCAATGGACACAACTTGCAAGTTGTGCTTGTACAGGAAGAAGACATCCTGCATTTATCGGTATTGGAAATAGAATTTACGTAGGTCTTGGAGATGACGCAAGCGGAAACCTGAAAGACTGGTGGATGTACAAAATTGATGCAAACACATGGACAAAGGTGGCAGATTTACCAGGCCCACCTCGTCATCACCCTTTTCAATTTAACGCAGGTGGTGAGTTGTTTGCAGGTTTAGGACACAATGCCAATTCAATTTATAAAGATTGGTATAAGCTTGATACAGCCACAAATACATGGACTGCCATGAATCAGTTTCCCGGTGAAGCGCGCGTAGCGGGTACACAATTTTCTCATGCTGGTTTTGGCTATGTTTTAAGCGGAGATGGTGATAATCATAGTTTTATGTCTACCGGAGAAATGTGGCGCTACTCGCCTACAACAGATATTTGGACGCAATTTCCTCCTCATCCCGGGGTTAGCCGTTGGGCACCTGGTAGTTTTGTTATTAATGACGAGGTCTATTTCTTTGGTGGTCGTAACCGACAAAACAATCAATACCCAACAGATTTATGGAAATTTGATATAGCCGCAGCAACAATTTCTATTGAAGAGAATGATGCGAGTAAACTGATTGCTTACCCAAATCCTGCAAAAAATTTTATTGCTTGGGAATTAAATAAAAATCTTTCACAAATCGTTATTCTTAATAGTGTTGGTCAACCAATTGCAAGTAATGATGGCACTACAAACCGCATGGATGTAACCGGTTTAAGTAATGGTTTTTACTTTGTTCAGTTTTATGTAAACGGAGAATTAGCAAAAACAGAAAAAGTTATGGTTCAGAATTAACACTATATATTCTTCCAATTAAAAAGTGGTTGTCTCGAAAAGGCAACCACTTTTTTTTGCAACAATTATTATTTTTAAAAAATTAGTTTCTAAAACAATGCTTTGGCCACTTGGTAAATATTGTCGCTTTTGCCCATGCTGTAAAAATGTACTACAGGCACACCTGCGTCTATCAGCTCTTTGCTTTGTTGGGTAGCCCACGCCACGCCTACTTCGCGCGCGGCTGCATTGTCTTTGCACTTTATTATTTCTAGCGCAAGCTCATCAGGTATATCCACATGAAAACGGTTGGGTAAAATGCTTAATTGCTTTTTGGTGGCGATGGGTTTGATACCGGGAATAATGGGCACCGTGATTCCCGCAGCGCGGCATTTATCTACAAAATTGAAATATTTATCGTTGTCGAAAAACAATTGGGTGATGATGTAATCGGCACCGGCATCTACTTTTTGTTTTAAATAACTAATGTCGATATTGATGCTGGGTGCCTCAAAATGTTTCCCCGGATAGCCCGCCACGCCAATGCTGAAATCGGTTTGGCTAGAATTCTGTAATTCTTCGTCTAAATATTGGCCCTTGTTCATGCCCACAATTTGCTGCACCAATTCTTCGGCATAGGTGTGTCCGTCTTTTTCGGGCACAAAAAAGTTCTCGCCTTTTAATGAATCTCCGCGCAGCGCCAACACATTTTGGATGCCCAAAAAGTTCAAGTCGATGAGGGCGTTTTCGGTATCTTCTTTGCTAAACCCGCCACACAAAATATGCGGCACCGGTTCCACTTTATATTTGTTCATCAGCGCAGCACAAATACCTACGGTACCCGGGCGTTTGCGCACGGTTTTCGGCTGAAGCAAACCACCGTCTAAACGCTTATAAACCACTTCTTCGCGGTGGTAGGTTACGTTAATAAATGGCGGATTAAATTCCATTAACGGATCAATATTTGCATAAATATCGTTGATATTTTGTCCTTTTAACGGGGGCAATATTTCGAAAGAAAAGATGGTTTTATTGCTTTGATTTAGGATGTCGATTACCTTCATAATAAGTCGTGAGTTTTTAGTGGTGAGTCTTTAGTGGTGAGTCTTTAGTATTTCAAAACTGGGCGAAGCCATTTTTCTGCTTCTTCTATGGTTATTCCTTTTCTGTTGGCGTAATCTTCTAACTGATCTTGGTCTACATCGCGCACAGCAAAATAGCGGCTTTGCGGATGACTAAAATAATAGCCTGAAACCGCAGCAGCTGGAAACATCGCCAAACTTTCTGTTAAAACCAACCCCACTTTTTCAGGTTGTAAAAGTTTAAAAATGGTTCGTTTTTCAAGGTGATCTGGGCAAGCCGGATAACCGGGCGCGGGCCGAATGCCTTGGTAATTTTCTTTTATTAAATCTTCGTTGGCCAAGTTTTCATCGGGCGCGTAGCCCCAAAATTCAGTGCGCACGCGCAAATGCAAATGTTCTGCAAACGCTTCGGCCAATCTATCGGCAAGCGATTTTAGCAACAACGCTTTGTAATCATTATTGTCGGCTTCAAACTGTTTAACGCGGTTGTCAATTCCCAAACCGGCTGTTACTGCAAAACATCCTACATAATCGGTTTTGCCGCTGGCGGCTGGCGCGATAAAATCGCTCAACGCATAATTGGCAATCCCGGGTTTAAAATCGCCTTGCTGACGAAGCGTGAAAAATGTTTCATTTTCTTTCGTCAAAACGATGTCATCGTTTACGGCATTTGCTTCGAAAAGTCCGTACGTGCCATTGGCTTGCAGCCAATTTTCGCGCACAATTAGGCGCAACATTTCTTGCGCATCTTTGTAAAGTTTTTTGGCTTCTGTACCTATTTTTTCATCTTCTAACAATGCCGGAAACTTGCCGTGCAACTGCCATGTTTGGAAAAATGGTGTCCAATCTATAAACGGTACCAGCTTTTTGAGCGGATAATTTTCGAGAACAAAAGCCCCCAATTTTTTGGGCACTGGTGGCGTATAATTTCCCCAATCAATCGCGAATTTATTCTCGCGCGCAGCCGCAATACTTAGTGTAGGCTTTGCCTTTTTGTTTTTTGCGTATCCTTCTCTGATTTTTGCATATTGCGCTTTTCGCTCAGAAACGTACTCGTCTCGGGCGTCTTTCTGCAACAATTTACTCACCACATTTACAGCGCGGCTGGCATCATTTACATGCACAACGGGGCCGCTGTATTCGGTATCTACTTTTACGGCTGTGTGCGCCAAACTTGTTGTTGCACCGCCAATTAGCAGTGGCATGGTAAATCCTTGGCGTTCCATTTCGCGCGCCAAATGAATCATTTCGTCTAAACTTGGCGTAATCAATCCGCTTAAACCAATGGCATCTACGTTTTCGTCAATGGCGGTTTGCAGAATTTTTTCTGGCGGAACCATCACGCCTAAATCAACAATTTCGTAGTTGTTGCAAGCCAAAACCACACCCACAATGTTTTTACCAATGTCGTGCACATCGCCTTTTACTGTGGCGAGGAGAACGCGGCCGGCACCAGAAGATTTAGCCTTTTCCGCTGACCCCCTCCTAACCTCCCCCGCAGGGGGAGGAACCGTGGTGTGACCATCCGAAGTTTCAGCTTCGTCTCCCTCCCTTTTGGGGAGGGCCGGGGTGGGGTCAACTCTTAGTTTATTGAGCGCCTTTTTCAACTCATTTTCAACTGAAACAATATCATTTAAAACTTCTTCATTTGTGAATCGAATGACAGCGAAACCAAGATCATTTAAATGCGATGTCCTTATTTCATCATGTTCTTTATTTTCTGGAAGCTGGTGAATTCTACCATCAACTTCAACAATTAATCGTGGTTCCAAACACACAAAATCAGCTATATAATGCCCAATAATATGTTGTCTTCTAAATTTATATCCTTCTATATTCTTGCCGCGAATTGCTTTCCACAAAAAGGATTCAGCTACAGTTGGATTCTTCCGCTGATCCATTTGAATTTCTCGCAAGGCAATGTAGGCTTTAGGGTCTGCTGTATTGTAGCGAGGTAATTGATGCGTCTCTGACCCCCTCCTAACCTCCCCCGTAGGGGGAGGAACCGTGGCGTGACCATCCGAAGTTTCAACTTCGTCTCCCTCCCCTGCGGCTAGGGCCGGGGTGGGGTTAGCAGCCAAATTAGCACGTTTTTCTTCTTCTAAGAAAGGCTCCAAATAAGCCACCGCCTTTTTCATCACCCGAGCACTTTTTACCACCTGCGGTAAAAACATTTGGCCGCTGCCAAAAAGATCGCCAACTACGCCCATGCCGTCCATTAACGGACCTTCTATAACTTGTAATGGTTTCTCAAAAAGCAATCGGGCCGCTTCGGTATCTTCAATAATAAACTCGTCAATGCCTTTTACAAGTGCATGCGTAATGCGTTCTTGCACGGTTCCTTCGCGCCATTTTAAATCTTTTACTTGCTTTTTGCCATCGCCTTTTACGGTTTCGGCAAACTCAAGCAAACGTTCGGTGGCATCGTCTCTTCTATCAAGAATTACATCCTCTACATACTGCATTAATTCTTTGTCAACTTCCGAATAAACCTCGAGCATGGCCGGGTTTACAATGCCCATATCCATGCCGTTTTTTATGGCGTGGTACAGAAAAGACGCGTGCATAGCTTCGCGCACTTTATCGTTTCCGCGAAAGCTAAACGATGCGTTGCTCACACCACCACTCACGCGTGCGTGTGGCAAGTTTTCTTTAATCCATTTGGTGGCGGCAAAAAAGTCGAGCGCATTTCTGCGATGTTCGTCCATGCCAGTGGCCACGGGAAATATGTTTGGATCGAAGATGATATCTTCTGGCGGAAAACCAAGTTTTTCTGTCAATAATTTGTATGAACGCTCACAAATCTGGATGCGTCTTTCGTAATTATCGGCCTGACCATCTTCATCAAACGCCATAACCACAACGGCAGCACCGTAACGCATAATTAATTTTGCTTGGTGTAGAAACTCGGCTTCGCCCGCTTTTAAGCTGATGGAATTTACCACCGCTTTGCCCTGAACGCAGCGCAATCCTGCCTCAATAATTTCCCATTTACTGGAATCTATCATGATGGGAACGCGCGCAATATCTGGCTCGGCAGCCACCAAGTGAAGAAATTTCACCATGGTTTCTACGCCATCAATCATGCCTTCGTCTACATTTATATCGATAATTTGCGCGCCACCATCTACTTGATCGCGGGCAACATCTAACGCTTCCTCAAATTTTTCTTCTTTTATCAACCGCAAAAACTTACGCGAACCGGTCACATTTGTGCGCTCGCCAATATTCACGAAGTTGCTGGTTTCGTCAATGATGAGCGGCTCGAGGCCGGAGAGTTTGAGGGGACGCATTTTATAAGTCATTATTTCTTTTTCGTTTTGATGGTTCTGCTTTTGAAATTGGAAGTCGGCAGTTGGAAATTGGCAGTTCGCAGGATGTGTATTTTACCAAATGTAAACTGACATTTGCCAACTTATTTTTGCCTACTGCATACTGGTAGCCGCCAACTTTCTAGGTTCGTAAAGAGCTGCCAAATCCGCAATCTTCCTGATGTGTTCCGGAGTTGTTCCGCAGCAGCCACCAATGATGTTCACCAAATTCAAATCCAAGTATTCTTTTATTTGTTCGGCCATTTTTTCTGGACTTTCGTCATATTCGCCAAAGGCATTGGGTAGCCCCGCATTTGGGTGTGCCGAAGTAAAAAATGGCGCTTTGCGGTGCAGCGTTTGCAAATACGGCAGCAGCTGACTGGCACCCAGCGCGCAATTTAAACCGATGCTGAGCAACGGTACGTGCTGCACAGAAATTAAAAAAGCCTCGGTGGTTTGCCCACTTAAAGTGCGCCCGCTGGCATCGGTTATGGTACCTGAAACCATGATGGGAATTTTTCGCCCGAGCTCATCAAAAACTTCTTCGATGGCAAAAAGCGCGGCTTTCGCGTTCAGCGTGTCAAACACTGTTTCTACCAATAAAATATCAACGCCACCTTCCAGCAGAGCTAGGGTTTGTTCTTTGTAATTATCGATTAAATCTTGGTACGAAACCGCTCGAAAACCAGGGTTTTCTACATCCGGACTTAAACTTGCTGTGCGATTTGTTGGCCCAATGCTGCCCGCCACAAAGCGAGGCTTGTCGGGGTTTTGCGCTGTAAATTCATCGGCCGCTTGGCGCGCCAATTTTGCCGATGCCACATTTAGTTCATGCACCAAATCTTCCATGTGGTAATCGGCCATGCTCACGCGGTTGCTGTTAAATGTGTTTGTTTCTACAATATCGGCACCGGCTTCAAAATATTTACGGTGGATGTCTAAAATCACTTCGGGCTGCGTGAGGCTGAGCAGGTCATTATTGCCTTTTAACGGATGTGCATAATCGGCAAATCGCTGACCGCGATAATCAGCTTCTTCAAATTTATGTTGCTGAATCATGGTGCCCATGGCGCCATCAAGCACTAAAATTCGCTTCTGAATTTCTTCTTGTATTGTATAGTTCATTTATCTCTTTTTAGAGACTTATCTAGAAAACCGAGGTGGGAGAAATTTTTATCCGAACAGCCATGAAGTGGCGTTCAGACTCATCTTTCTCCGCCATGGGCGGAGCAGGAATTAGCACCCCGCATTACCGGGGTTGCCAAGACGTCATCGGGCCTAGTCCCTCTGTCTTTCTTGATAAGTCGGTAGCAAATGAACACAAATATTTTGAGAAAGCAATGATTTTTTTTAACACTGTTTTATCTTTTCAAATCGCACAGGTGATTATAAAAAAGTACCTTCATCATCAAAATAAAATACATGAAAATCCGCTTTTTGCTTTTCTTCATTCTCCCTACATGTTTATGGGCCCAAGAATCTTTTTTGGCTGAGAACCTATCTCTGACTGATGCTGATTCTAACTATACAAAAATCACATTATCTGGCAAAGCATTTGAGTTAATGGGTTATGCACAACCCATTGAAAATCTTACGCCAGAAATAATTAAAATGGCAGAAGGCATTTCTGGCATGTTGGGTTATATGGATATTTCAGAAGCATCTGCTAAGAATTTATTAGGTGATATTAAAAATGATAAATCTCTTGTGGAGTATGTTACGGCAGAACGTACAACTGGTTCTTTTTGGCTTTTTGTAGACGAACAAAACGGCATCGTTTCTAAAGTTTTAATTGTTGCGTGGCAAAACAAAAGAGCTGCCGTAGGAGAAATTTATGGTGCCTTTGATTTAAAACTCGTTGGCGAATTGATGAAAATGATTCCCATTCAAGACTTAATAAAGCCCCAAGAAGGCACTAAAATATGAGGCTAAAAATCCCCGTTTTACTTTTTATCCTTATGGCTTTCGCACTCATCAGCTGCGAAAAATCTCCTATTGGCCCTGGGAAATCTGTAATTGACAAGCATTATTTTAAATATAGTTTCTTAACCAACATGTATACATCTAGCATGATTAGGGCAGCCACAGATGTAGCCAAAATAGACACGTTATTTACAATAAGCAGAAATACAGAATACTTGTTGCAGTTTGAAGTTGAAAAAGATTATCGAGGTTTTAAACCTGAAACAGATAGCTTGGTAACACTTGAATGGCAGAAATATGGCTTAGAACCGTTAATGGAATACGAACAAGAAAAATCTAGTTTAAAAGCATTTGTAAAGTCTGATGAAGGCACAATTACAAATTTGCTGATAACAAAAGAAGACAGTTTAAAGTATAGCCTCTACGAATTTGTAGGAACCTTACCCATGGAAACGATTTTTAAAGAAGGCGTTTCAAACTATGAGAGTATTTTAAATTTTATGAATTTAAATGAGTTTACCAATGCCGGAATTAATACTTCAAACCGATAAACTAACCAAAAACTTTGGGCATGTTAAAGCCGTAAAAGGGTTAGATTTAAACATAAGCCAAGGGCAAATATTTGGATTACTTGGTCCAAACGGAAGTGGTAAAACCACTACCTTAGGAATGATTCTAGGTGTTCTCAATCAAACTTCTGGTTCCTTTTCTTGGTATGGCAAACCGGCTACAAATGAAGTGAGGCAAAAGATTGGTGCCATTTTAGAACATCCAATATTCTTTCCTCAACTAAGTGCGCATCAAAATTTAAAAATTGCAGCTGAAATAAAAAAAGTAAATCCAAATAGAATTGAAGAAGTTTTAGATTGGGTTGGGTTAGCAGAAAGAAAACATGATAAATTCAAAACCTACAGCTTAGGTATG
Organism: Bacteroidia bacterium; assembly: GCA_030424545.1. Classification (GTDB taxonomy): domain Bacteria; phylum Bacteroidota; class Bacteroidia; order Flavobacteriales; family Schleiferiaceae; genus JAUHWL01. The sequence goes on along the minus strand of JAUHWL010000011.1, from coordinate 39,331 downwards.
AGGCAAAGATTAGCCATTGCCTCTGCCCTACTCTCAGACCCAAAAGTTTTAATTTTAGATGAACCAACAAACGGTTTAGATCCTTTAGGAATAGCAGACATACGAGAGCTTATTATCAGAATTGCTGAAGATGGAAAAACAATCATTTTGGCAAGCCATTTATTAGATGAAGTACAAAAAGTATGCACAGATTTTGCTGTACTATATCAAGGCAGTTTAATACATACAGGTAATGTACAAGAAGAATTGGCGCAAGACCAATATTTTGAACTCAAGAGTAATGACTTAGATAAATTAGAAGAGAATTTGTTATTGCTTGAAAAACCAGAAAATGTATTTCGTCAAGAAAGCCTAATTCGTTTACAAACCGAAAAAACAGGAGAAACAATAAATAGAGAGTTACTTGAAAAAGGAGTGGTTTTATCGGAACTCACACATAAAAAGAAAACACTCGAAAATCAATTTTTAAACTTATTAGCCAATCATGCTGCGTCTCATTAAAATTGAATGGCTAAAAAGCTGGCCAAGCCGGTACTTTAAAATAATGCTGGGCATTTGGCTTTTTGCTTTTATTAGTCTTCCCATAGGGTTTAAGCTCCTGCTTATTTTCATAGAAAGCAAAGGCTTTTCTTTAGATCAATTGCCCGGACTTGAAGCCACAGATTTACCCATTTTTGACTTTGTAGATATCTGGCAAAACTTTGCATACGCATACAAAGGACTAACCATTTTCATGGCCTTTTTAGTCATCATAAATATTACCAACGAGTTGGATTACAAAACGTTTCGGCAAAATGTTATTGACGGAATGAGCAAAACAGAGTTTTTACTCTCTAAACTTTATTTAATTATTGGCATGGCTACCATAGCCACTTTATTGGTTTTTGGATTTGGATTGGTCATTGGATTTATTTCATCTCCGGTAACCGATTTTAATTCTATTGTTAAGCATATTAATTTTTTAGGAGCGTATTGGCTTCATATTATCTTGTTCCTCACTTTTAGCGTTTTACTATCGCTACTTATAAAAAGAGCTGGGCTGGTTATTGCCATTTTATTATTCTGGATGATTATTGCCGAACCCATACTATCATCTATTTTAACATATGGGTTTGATTTAAACTTTTTAGCCAATATTTTACCATTAGAAACAATTTGGGGACTTATACCAAGACCCATAGAAAAATATGGTTTAAGCAGCACTGACTTTTGGGTAACCTCTAAAAGTGTTACCATTGCGCTGGTAGAATTAGCCCTTTATTTAGGCAGTATTTGGTTGCTTATTGTAAAGAGAGACATTAAGTAACATGGATATTTTTAATGTTTGGCTTTGCCTTTGAGTTTGGTTAATATTGGCTGAAATTGAAAATTCATTCAAAATCAATCTTTTGAAACACAAAATACGCCCAGCCGTTTTTTATCCACCATTTTTACTTTTATTATTTAGTGTGTTGGCCAGCATCTTTATTCCTGATGCATTTTTATCTGCCACCAAATCAATCAACAACTGGATTTTACAGCATTTTGACGGCCTCTTTTTTTGGGCCACGTTTGCTTTTTTAATTTTAGTTGGCGTTACTTTTTTTCTAAAATTTTCTAACATTAAAATTGGCGGAAAAGATGCCGAGCCCATTTTAAAAAGATGGAGTTGGTTTGCCATAACGCTATGTACAACTATTGCCACAGGCATTTTATTTTGGGCTACTGCAGAACCCATGTTTCATTTGCACGAAGGCCCAACCGCCATTGGCAAAAGCACATCTTTTGCCATGAGTACTGTTATCATGCATTGGACCCTAATACCATATGGCATGTACACGTTGGCAGGAATTGTATTTGCTATCGGCTATTACAATCTCAAACAACCGTTTGCAGTTTCAACACTTTTTTATCCAATTTTGGGAGACAAAGCGCATGGTACATTTGGCAAAATTGCAGATGGCATTTGCCTGTTTGCTTTAGTTGCAGGAATGGCCGCAAGCTTGGGTGCCGGTGTTATGGCAATTTCTGGAGGAATTGATCGCTATTTTAACATTACTCCTTCCACATTCATTTATGGCTTAATCTGTATAGTTGTTGTAGTTGCCTTCATTATTTCTGCCTCCACCGGATTAACAAAAGGGATTCGATTTTTATCAGTTTTTAATTTAAGGCTTTTTATTCTTTTGGCTTTACTCATTTTTATACTCGGCCCAACCATAGCCATGCTGCAATATGGGATTGATGGTACCTTAGATTTTATAATCAACTTTGTTCCTAGAGCAGCCGGTTTAGATAGTGATTTAAATGATATTTGGAAAAGGAATTGGACGGTGTTTAACTGGGCCATATGGTTGGCATGGACACCTATAACAGCATTGTTTTTAGGTAGACTTGCCGTAGGTTATACGGTAAGAGAATTCATCGTATTCAATTTAATATTGCCGTGCATTTTTACCGTTTTCTGGATGACTATTTTTAGCGGCACAACGTTACATTTAGATGTAATTTCCGGTGGAGAAGTTTATGCCAGTTTAGTGAAAAACGGTCCGCAATCTGTAATGTATGAAATCTTTAACCGATTGCCTTTTTCTGGAATTTTAGGTGGCATTTTTTTATTGAGCATTTTCGTCTCTTATGTTACGGCCGCAGATTCTAACACATCTGCCATGACAAGTATGAGCGTAACCGGAATTAGCCCTAAAGACCCCGAAGCTCCTGTTTGGTTAAAAATTGTTTGGGGCATTATGGTAGGCGCAACTGCGTGGGTAATGATAAGTTTTGCTGGAGTTGATGGCATTAAAATGATTAGCAATCTTGGCGGATTTCCGGCTTTGTTCTTATTAATTTTAGTTGCTGCAGCACTTGTTGCCTTGTGGAGAAAAACAAAGGAGCTAAAAGAAGAAGAAGAATTCTAAATTTCTTTGAAATTGGTGACGTAATTTGGTGCCATGAAAATTTTAATTGTTGAGGATGAATTTGATTTGGCGCAAGACATTGCCAGCTATTTGAGCAGTCAGAATTATCGCTGCGAAATCGCTTCAGATATTCAAACAGCTTCTGAAAAAATAGAACTTTACAATTACGATTGCATACTTTTAGATGTAATGTTGCCCGGTGGAAATGGCCTTAAATTACTTGAAAAACTAAAGACCGAAAACAAGCAAGATGGCGTGATTATCATTTCGGCTAAAAATTCTTTAGATGATAAAATTGACGGTCTACAACTGGGTGCAGACGATTATTTGGCCAAGCCATTTCACTTAGCAGAATTAGCAGCACGGGTTTTTTCGCTAATTAGAAGAAAGCAATTCAACAACAAAAATATTATTGAGCAGAATGAACTGCACATAGATTTACAAGCCAAAATCGTTTTGGTAAACAATGTAGAAGTTTTACTCACCAAAAAAGAATTTGTGTTGTTGATGCTTTTTATCGGCAACAAAAACAGAGTGATTTCTAAAAGTGCATTGGCAGAGCATCTTTCTGGTGATTTAGCCGATATGTTTGACAACCACGATTTTGTGTACGCACATGTAAAAAACCTAAAAAAGAAGCTGGCAGATGCTGGTTGCACCAACTATATAAAAACGGTTTACGGTAACGGATACCGTTGGGAAGCATGAGTAAATTACTAGAAAAACCTTTTAAAGCATTTACGTTTTACGCACTCATTATTTTGGTGTGCAGCATCCCAGTGTACTATTTGGTGGTTGATTTTATTTGGATGAGTGAGTTGGATGAACACAACGAAAACATTGTGAAACGAGTAAAAGACCAGCTTGTCAACCCAGAAAACAAAGCTAAAAATCTTGAATTGCAAATTGAAAACTGGCAACAAATTCAACCCAAACTTGAAATTTCTGAGTCGCCAAGTATAAAAAAAGACAGCCTATTTTTTAAAACTGAAATTGACAGTTTAGACCCCGAACTAGATTTTGAACGCTACAGAGGATTGGTCACTTTTTTGCGAGCTGGCGATAAAAGCTACCGCATAAGTATCCAAACAAATATTGAAGAAGTTGATGAAACGCTGCTCGCCATCGCCATAATCACCGCTTCATTTTTCTTCCTTTTGGTTGTTGGATTTGTTTTTCTAAACAAAAGTATCTCCAAGAAAATTTGGAAACCATTTTGGCAAACCTTAGAAAAACTCAAAAAATTTGATTTAAAAAGCAATCAAAAATTTCAGTCTAATAAAACAGATATTAAAGAATTTGATGAGCTAAACAGCACGTTAGAAAAGCTGATTGAACGAAATATGCTGGCCTATTCTCAGCAAAAAACCTTTATCGAAAACGCAAGTCATGAGTTGCAAACACCTTTAGCCGTTTTAAAATCGAAGATTGATGTATTGATGCAAATTGCTGATTTAAACGAAGATCAATCAAAATTAATTGAATCTATAAACGCACCACTTTCGCGTGTCTCGCGCATCAATAAAAACTTGTTGGTGTTGGCCAAAATAGAGAACCAGCAGTTTTTAGAAGTTGAAGAAATATCACTAGAAAAAGTGCTTTTAGAAACCGTGGTCATGTTTTCGGAAACTACCGAAACAAAACTTCATTTGGAAATAAATAACGAAGCCAGCACATCCGTTGGTCAGACTTCCCCTCGAGGGGACAGGGGGTCTGTTACCTGCAATTTAACTTTGCTAGAAATCCTCCTCAACAACTTGATTGTAAACGCCATCCGACACAACCATAAAAACCAAGATGTTTTTATCACATTATCAAGAAATTTGCTTCGTATTTCAAATGCCGGGATTTCTGCATTAGAAACCGAAAACCTCTTCAAAAGGTTTGGCTCAATTTCCGCGAACTCGGCCAAAAGCGGTCTTGGTTTGGCCATTATAAAAGAAGTGTGCAATCAATATAAATGGCAGATTGAATACCGATTTGAAAAAGAAAAGCATATTTTTCAGGTGCAATTTTAAAATTCTAAATGTCTTCTAAATTGGTTTGCAACTTTGAACAATATTTAAAAAAGTAAAATCTTTAGTTCATGAAAAATTCAGCAGTAATTATTGCAGCCATTTGTTTTACAACTTTTGCCTGCGCACAAGAAAAAGAAGCAACTCCACCAGAATCAGTAAAAACTTCGTTTGCTAAAAAATTCCCTAAAGCAGAAAAAGTAGAATGGGAACAAGAAAGCGACACCGAATGGGAAGCCGAATTTAAAAATAGTAAGACTGAATATTCGGCCAGTTTTAACAATGATGGCAAGTGGTTAGAAACCGAGCACGAAATAAAAAAAGGCGACATCCCTGCTGCTGTTAAAAAAACGCTGGATAAAGTTTTTGCCAGTTTTAAAATTGATGAGTCTGAGTTGGTAGAAAATGCAGAAGGCACTTTTTACGAATTTGAGCTAGAAAAAGGCAAAGTAGAAATGGAAGTTCTGATAGACGCCAGCGGAAAAGTTGTTAAAAAAGAGTTGAGCACCGCAGAGAGTGAGGACGAAGACAACGATTAATTGTTGATGTCAACTTATAAAACCCTGCAGCTTAAAGTCACGCTTTTAGCTGCATTTTTTCTGCTCAATTTTATCCAAATTCAAGCGCAAACCAAGGTTACGGTTTCAGGAATAGTGTTAAATCAGACGGACCAATCTGCCCTGCCCTACGTTAACATTTTGCTCAAAACTACGAAGGATTCTGCTTTTGTAAGTGGAACGGCTACCAACGATGAAGGCCGTTTTACATTGGTAGATGTGCCCTCTGGCAAGCACTATTTGGAACTTTCTTTCATCGGCTACCGCACAAAAAAGCAGACACTTTTTATTGGCACGCTTTCTAATTATTTAGATGTTGGCAGCATCTTTTTAGAAGAAGATTCGCAAACGTTAAATGAAGTTACGGTAGTGGCAAATCAAAATGCCGTGGATGCCAAGATGGACAAAAAGAGTTTTAAACTGGAAGACAATGTGAGCCAAGAAGGCGGTTCTGTGCTGCAGGCCATGCAAAATTTACCAGGCGTAACGGTGCAAGATGGCCAAGTTCAACTGCGCGGAAATAATCGCGTTACTGTTTTGATTGATGGCAAACAAACCGCACTGACAGGTTTTGGAAATCAGGAAGGGCTAGATAATCTTCCTGCTTCTGCGATTGAAAGAATAGATATTATTAATAACCCATCAGCAAAATATGATGGCAATGGCAGTGCCGGCATAATAAATATTATTTACAAGAAAGAATCGCAAAATGGATTTACAGGAAAGGCTGGATTGGCGGGAGGCCTTGGCGCATTGTGGATTAAAAAAGAAAACCTTCCAACTGTTTCTTCACAGTACCAATTCACGCCAAAAATCAACCCTTCTCTATCTTTAAATTATCACAAAAACAAAATCAATTTCTTTTTTCAAGGTGATTATTTATACACCGAAACACTATACAAAAACGAGTTTGTAACACGAACTTATGAAGATGGAACCATCATCAACCAACAATTAAGACGAAACAGAAACACCGGTTTTTCTACCATAAAAACTGGATTAGATTGGAATTTTAACAACAATAATATGCTCACTATTTCTGCGCTTTGGGGCAGAGAGAAAATAATAGATCACGGTGAGCAACCTTTTTTTAATGAAGATTATTCTGTTCGTTACCGGATGTGGACGTTTTTAGAAGACGAACTAAAAACCACAATTGCAGCTACAGCAAATTACTTGCATAAGTTTAAACAGCCGGGGCATTTTTTAAACGCTGGATTCACGTACACGTTTCATCGCGAAGACGAACAATATTTTTTCGAGAACAATCGCAATGACTTTACAAGCAAAGATTCCTTTAAGCTTTTGAGTGATGAACACGTTGCCGATTTTAACCTCGACTATACAAAACCTTTAAAATTTGGACGTGTAGAAGCCGGTTTTAAATTTCGCCACCGCAGCATACCCACTAACATGCATTTCTTTCCTGGTGTAAACTCTCCAATAGATAGTGCAGCAGGAGGATGGGCGAACTACAATGAAATTATTCCAGCCGTTTACGGAAATTACATTATAGAAGGCCCTAAATACGAAGCTGAAATTGGCTTGCGTATGGAATATGTAAATCTAAATTATGACGTAAATCCTAATCACCCAACTTATAAAAGCGATGGCTACAGCTATACACAGCCCTTTCCAAGCATTAGACTAGCTTATAAAATGAATGAAATGAACAAGCTTTCGTTTTTTTATAATCGTAGGGTTGATAGGCCAAACGAGGTAGATATTCGCATCTTCCCAAAGTATGATGATGCCGAAATTATCAAGGTTGGAAACCCTGCCTTAAAACCACAGTTTACCAATTCGGTTGAGCTTGGCTACAAAACAAGTTGGGAAAATGGCTATTTCTACGGAGCACTTTTTAGGCGCATCGTTGATGGTACAATAACACGAATTGCAACCACCGTTCCGGGCAGTAATTTGGTTTACGCCATTTACCAAAATGCGGGCTTGAGTTACAATACGGGTGTAGAAATGTTGTATTCGCAAAAAGCCACAGATTGGTTTAGTTACAATGTAAACGCCACCATTTACTATAATCAAATAGATTCTTTTACGGTTGAGAATTTATACCCCATGCCGCATCCGTTTTCGATGCCCAGGCAACAACTTTACTCGGGCAACGCAAAATTAAATTTACTATTTAAGCTTAAAAAAGAAGTAGAAATGCAAGTTTCGGCAGTTTATTATGCAAAAGATATTATTCCGCAAGGTGAGATTGGCGCACGGTTTACATTAGATTTCGGCATAAAAATATCAATTCAAAAAGGAAAAGGAGAACTTTTTGCCAATGCCACAGATTTATTAAACACAATGATCGTTCTGAAAGAAATTATTGGCAACGGATTTAAATATTCTAGCGCAGATTATTACGAAACTCAAGTAATTAGATTTGGATATCGATACAAATTTTAAAAATTCAAAATCATTAAAAAGTAGCACTTGTAAAAACCACCTAATTTTTTACATTTGCCGCCATTCGTGGAAAAATTTGACTGATTGCAACCACTTAAAAAAATGCTAAAGCAGAATGCTGCCCTTAGCAAGTTCAATCAACCACCTTTTTCTGCTATTTTTAATTGAAAAAACAATTTAATAATGGCGTATTTATTCACCTCAGAGTCTGTTTCAGAAGGGCATCCAGACAAAGTTGCAGACCAGATTTCTGATGCTGTATTAGACCACTTTTTAGCATTTGATCCGCAAAGCAAAGTAGCCTGCGAAACGCTGGTAACCACGGGCCAAGTTGTACTAGCAGGCGAAGTGAAATCTAACACTTACATAGATTTACAGCAAATTACTAGAAACGTAATTAACAAGATTGGTTATACAAAAAGCGAGTATATGTTTGAAGGAAATTCTTGCGGAATTTTCTCTGCCATACACGAACAAAGCAAAGAAATTAACCAAGGTGTAGACCGTGGAAATTTGGAAGAACAAGGTGCGGGAGACCAAGGAATGATGTTTGGTTTTGCCACCAACGAAACTGAAAACTACATGCCCTTGGCGCTTGATTTGAGCCACAAAATATTAATGGAATTGGCGGCTATGCGCAGAGATGGCAGCGAAATAGGCTATTTACGTCCAGATGCAAAATCGCAAGTAACCATTGAGTACAGCGATGATCACAAACCATTGCGCATCGATTCGATTGTGGTTTCTACGCAGCACGATGATTTTGTGAAAGCCGAAGGAAAATCGCAAAGCGAAGCCGATAACGAAATGTTGGCGAAGATTAGAAAAGACATTATTGAGATTTTAATTCCGCGCGTAAAAGCAGGATTATCTGCCGAGCTACAAGCACTTTTTGGCGATGATATTAAATACCACATCAACCCAACGGGCAAGTTTGTTATTGGCGGGCCGCATGGCGATTCTGGCTTAACAGGTCGTAAAATTATTGTAGACACTTACGGGGGAAAAGGCGCCCACGGTGGCGGTGCTTTCAGCGGAAAAGACCCAAGTAAAGTTGACCGTTCTGCCGCATACGCTGCACGCCATATTGCAAAAAATGTGGTAGCTGCTGGTGTTGCCGATCAAATTTTAGTACAAGTTTCTTACGCCATTGGCGTGGTAGAACCTATGGGCGTTTTTGTTGATACGTACGGATCATCAAATGTAGATTTAACCGATGGCCAAATAGCCTCAAAAATTAAAGAACTGTTTGATTTACGCCCTGGATTGATTGAGAAAAACTTAAAACTGCGCAACCCAATTTACTCGCCATCTGCCGCATACGGCCACATGGGGCGTAAAAACGAAACCGTTACTAAAACATTTGTAAACGGAACAGGCGAAGAAAAAACCTTAGAGTTAGAACTCTTTACTTGGGAGAAATTAGATAGAATCGAAGACGTAAAAAAATCATTTGATTTAGCTTAATCTGTTAGATTTGTAACCTACTATTAAATAATATAATTTATGAAACATTCTTTCTTTAAAACCTCTCTTTACATTTTTGTATTGAGTTTTAGCATGGCCGCATGTTATCCAGGAGGTCCAGAATATATTGAAGATTACGATGCCGTTTATACACAACAAATTGATTTAAACTTTGATTGGGATGACAAAACCAAGAATGTTTATTTTATGCCCGATACGGTAATGGATTTATCTGATCCTGATAGTGATCCTAGCCCAATTACAAGCCCTGCACATATTTTAGGACAAGTAGCATTGCAAATGAACAGTTATGGTTTTACTAGAGAAACAGATACAGCAAAAGCCTTAAATTCAGACTTTATCGTTTTAGTAAGTCGTGCACGCTCAAACAATTACGTTACCACTTGGTGGGGCGGCTGGGGCGGCTGGTACGGTTGGGGCTGGGGCGGATGCTGCTATTACCCTCCAACTACTGTAAGTAATTATCGTACAGGTTCTTTGCTTGTTGAAATAATTAACACTGCAGAACTTGATTCTACGAATAAAGTAATTCCATTTCTATGGCAAGGTGCAGGAGAAGGACTTTTTGAAGGCACCAACTCAAGCATTCAGAATAGAGGTGACAAAGCCATTAGCCAAATGTTCCTTCAATCTCCATATTTAAACAGAAACTAAACATGAAAAAATTAGCATTAATAGCAGGATTAGCCTTTTTTAGTTTATCTGCAATGGCACAAGATTATAGCTGGAGGCTTACGTATGATGTAAGTATACCCACAGGTACTTTTAGCGAAAAATACATTAGCCAGGCCTCTTGGCGTGGTATTGGGATTGACAACCGATGGGCTATGTCTGAAAAATTCTCAGTTGGTTTTAATGTTGCTTGGCATACATTTTATGAGCAGAAAAACAATCAATATGCCTCTAGTACAGACGGTTCTATTGTTGTTTTTGGAAATCAATTCCGGTATTTAAACATCTATACCTTTCAGGCAAACGCACACTATTATTTAAGCGAATCTGGTAAAATAAACCCTTGGGTTGGTTTAAGTGTAGGAACGTCTTATTCTGAACAAAGAGCAGAAATTGGGCTTATAGCATTAACCTATAAACCTTGGAGTTTTGCTGTTACTCCACAAATAGGCATTGATATTCCGATAAACATGAGCACAGACCTTATGATTGGTGTTAGGTACAATATCCATACAAATGGCAAGGTTGATTATGATTATCAATACGTTGGAATAAATGCAGGGTTTAAAGTATCTGTTTTTTAAACCTCGATAAAGCATAAAAAAAAAGGAGCCTAGTGGCTCCTTTTTTTTTTGATTTGGATGTTACTTTATAAAAATATGATGTAACAAAATGTAACATCTATGCAACAACAGTACAATATTCTAAAAGCTAAAAACTGAAATTTGAACCCACATCAAACCAATACATCTAGTCACCGTATAAAAAATGCGCAACTGATCGACCAATCAACTACCGTTTACAACAAATGGTGACGTAATCAAAAAGACCTTTTTAGGTCTTTTTGTGTTTCTTGTACTATGCTTTTAAAAATTGTTGTAAAACGTTCATTGGCTTGTTTAACGCTTTCTTGCCAATCTGTAATTGCATTATTATCGGCTCCATCACTAATAAACTTTACGCAACAAAACTCTACTTGCTCAAACTTGCACACTTTTGCTAGAGCATATGCTTCCATATCTACAACTTCTCCCCGATCATGGTTATGATTTGTTTCAAAGCTATCTCCTGTGCCAACTGTACCGTGTGGTAAATTTTCAAACACACGATTAAATTCTATATATATCGGGGTGTTTTCAAAAGGCGTTTGGTATTTTTTAAATCCCAAAGCAACAACATCCATATCTCTTTGCAAGAAACGTGTGGCTGCTACAAACTCTCCTTGCTTAAACAATTTGCTGCCTGCTGTTCCAAAATTTACCACAAGCTTAGGTTGATATTTTTGAATTGCTTTTGATAAAAAATAAGTTGCATTAATTTTACCTAACCCCGTATAAACTACTTGCGCGCCCATTTTCTCCAGTGCTGCTCCACCTTCATCTTTTAATGCCATTACAACAAGCACATCAGATATATTAAATTTTTTCATGGGTATTAATAGGTTAATAAACTATAAAACGGAACATTTTTGTATGAAAAATTATTGAGATCATGAAGGTTAAGAACGCAAAGTATAGAAGCAATGGTAAAACCTGTTTGCTCACAAAGTTGTGCGGCTGCTGTTAACGTGCCTCCTGTAGCCAAAACATCATCTACTACTATTATTTTTCCGCTGCCGTAATGCATTTCTAAAGCATCGCTACCATACTCTAAATCATACTTCACTTGGGCAACTTTGCCTGGTAATTTGCCTTTTTTTCTGATGGGTATAAAACCTAGATTTCTTTTATGGGCAAGTGCTGCAGCAATAGCAAAACCTCTAGATTCTATACCGGCAATGTACTGCACATCTTTAAAAACATCCGGATGTATTAATGCATCTAATTCTTGTATTAAACTAGAAAAGTGATCTTTAATAACGGGCGAAATGTCCCGAAACATTATCCCTTCTTTCGGAAAATTTGGAATTTCTAACACATATTTTTTCAACAAACTCATAACAAAAAAATTTTACCAAATCTACAATCTACGTTTGCTATAATACATGATAAATACACTCTTAAATTTTACTAATTTTAAAGCCTAATCCAATTAAAAGCTCATCTCATGAATAAAATTATTTATCTACTCTTTACCGCAATTTTCACGTTAATTGGCAATGCCCAAAATGCTTTAAGCTTTGATGGAATTGATGATAAAGTTGACCTAGGAAATCCTGCAAATTTGCAGCTATTAGGAACTTCTTTAACGATAGAAGCTTGGATTTACCCTACCAGCTGGAGAACAAATGTATGGGAAGGTGATATTGTTGTAAAAGAACAAAACAACCATGGCGGCTACATGTTTAGAGCTGGAGATAATGGAAAATTAAATTTTGCTTTTGGCAATGGTACTACCTGGAATGAATTAACAACTACTTCTGGTGCCTTGAGTTTAAATACTTGGCAACATGTTGCAGCAACGTATGATGGCGTAAAAGTGAGATTGTACAAAAACGGTGTACGCATAGACTCCATTAACTATAGCAGTAATCTTGTAGGTAATGCAAATAGTTGTGTTATTGGTGGTTGGTCTACCACTGGGCGTAATTTTCCTGGCAAAATAGATGAAGTTCGTATTTGGGATGTCGTAAGGTCACAAGCGCAAATTGCCGCTTCTATGAACGGTGAATTTTGCGGAGGAACTACAGGCCTACAAGCATATTACAAGTTTAATCAAGGAACAGCTGGTGGAAGCAATACCGGATTAACAACACTTACCGATTTTTCTGGAAACAATACGACCGGAACATTACAGAATTTTAACTTAAGTGGGAGTTCTTCAAACTGGGTAACTGGTAAATCGCTTTCAACACCTACCGGAGGTTCTGGCACTACATCTGTAACGGCATGCGATAGCTATACATCGCCAAGCGGAAACTACACTTGGACCACAAACGGCACTTATATTGATACGATTGTTTCTCCTTTGGGGTGCGACTCAATATTAACCATCAACTTAACCATAGAAAGCAGCAATACAGGAACCTTAACGGCAACAGCTTGTAATAGCTATAAATCGCCTAGTGGTAATCACACCTGGACTACTTCTGGCACATATACCGATATACTTGTTAATGCAGTTGGCTGCGATTCGGTTTTAATCATTACATTAACCATCAACGCTATTGATACAACCGTACTTCAAAATGGCACTACCCTAACCTCTTGGGCAACGGGAGCTACATATCAATGGTTTGATTGTGATACAAAAACCATCATTCCAGGAGCAACAAATCAATCTTTCTTTCCTACAGCAAATGGCACTTATGGTGTAATCGTAACTGATAATAATTGCTCTGATACATCTGCCTGCTACACAGTAACGGGTATAGGCATTGATGAAAATGGAGTAAATGAGTTTGCGTATTACCCAAACCCAGCCACAGATATTCTTGTTGTTGAACTGAATGGTTTTGAAAAAAACGCAACAATATTAATCTCTAATTTAACCGGACAAGTGGTGTTTTCAAAAGAATTTTATGATTCTAAATTTAAATTAGATTTGAATGAAATTCCATCTGGAATGTACACCATAACTGTTCGCACAAAAAATACGGAACAAACGCAAAAACTACTAGTGAAATAGCATTTTACGGCATTTGGTAATCTCTGTTTATAGATTAACAGTTCGGAAATAAAGATGTCATAACTAATAATAAAATCGTTTTAAAAATCCATTAGAATTTTATCTAATGGATTTTTTATTTAAAGCTATATGTACATTGCAACGTGCAATTTTTCAAACTACATCCATGATTAAACTACTAACTATTTTTCTTGCTTTTTGTATATCAGCAGGTGTTTTAGCAAATACTAGTTATCAAGTAAATTACATAAACCAAAGTAATGGAGAAAATATTCCAAACTCGGCATCAAGCTTTGTGTTTGTAGACAATGTTGCTTACTTATCTGCCAAAGAAGAAAAAACCCAAAGTTTTATCGATTTTACAAAAAGAAGTTTAGTGACAACCATATTATTTAACCAAAAAGTATTTGAAAATTCAATTTCTTTTGATTCCCTTCCCTTACCCACGCTAACCAATGAGACAGAAAATATTTTACATTTTACTTGTAAAAAAGCTGTTTATAAATCGTTTTCTAATACTATAGAAGTTTGGTACACCGAAAAAGCAAAGGCAAAAGGATCTATATATGCTAAATTTTTACCCTCGGAAAATGCTCTTGTTTTAAAAGTCGTTATTAATGGCAATAGAGGGATCATTGCTACGTCAATTAAAAAATTAAAAGACGAGAGTTTAGCCGAATACCCGCCAATAAACGCTATGGCAATATCTTTAGCCGAATTAGAAGAACTTAAAATAAAATCTCGCTACACAATTCTAGAAGTGTTTAAGAACGAAAAAATAAATTTTGATACATCACTAAAAATTCCAGAGTTACACCAAGCCGAATTAGACAAAACATACCGATTGAGCAATGGAACAATTGTTTTAAAAAAAATAAAACTACCTCAATTAACCAAAGAGGGCTGTTATACCTATGCCCATTTAGAATGCTGGAGCGAAGGTGATGCCTATGATAGAACAGGATCTATATTTATTCTACCTACAAATGCCGAAAAGCAAACATTTTTAGCAGCACTAGAATACGGCATTGATACTTTGCCTGTTTTTGTAGATCATCATAAAAACGAATACCAAGGTTATATAAGCAATTCTGAATATGAAGCACCCACTGAAGTTATGCGCTTTTTTACAAGTTTTGGAGCTGATTATTTTAATAAACGAAGAGAAATAAACAATTACAATTGGAAAAATGCTGCACATTATAAACAAGAAATAACAGCTTTAATACCCGATAATGAAGATGAAATATGGATTGGCGTATTTATTGGCAACTATAGCAAGGATGGGCATCGCATAAATTTAAACCTTGACTTTTATCCCGGATTTGAAAACCCAGATAACAAACAAAAACTAATATTGCCCTTGTTTTGCACCGTAAATTTAAAAGAGGCTAGCGGACAAAATTATCCAAGATTGTTTCGCAACGATACTTTAACTGTAGCGTTTACAATACCGGAAAACAGCAAAGATGTTTCCCTTTTATTTACAAGTACTGGCCATGGCGGTTGGGGAGGTGGCGATGAATTTAATCCAAAGCTTAATGAAGTATTTATTGATGATGAATTAGTATACAGCATTGTGCCATGGCGCACAGATTGCGCAACTTACAGACTGTACAACCCTGCTTCTGGAAATTTCAGCAATGGAATGAGCAGCAGCGACTTAAGCCGAAGTAATTGGTGCCCTGCTACGGTAACCCCACCTTACATTATCCCATTACAAAATATAAAACCTGGTAAACACATTTTAAAAGTTGCCATAGATCAAGGAGAAGATGAAGGTGGAAGTTTTAGCCATTGGGGAGTATCAGGAATTATTGTTGGTAATAAGATTATACAGAAGCCTTAAAAAAAAGATGCTATTCATTTTTCAATCTTACTTCCTCTAAATCGGGTCCAAGAATAAAATGAAAAAATCTCGGTATTACACCGAGATTTAAATTCTACAATTTTTCAATTTTAAGGTTTAAAATCTACCCCAGCTGAAGCAATCTCAATTGTATTTTGGGCATCTGTACTTCCCCAAAACCGTATGCCGATAGAAATTCCAACGCCCCATTTTACATCGGGTTTTCCGGGAACTACCCACCTATCCATACCAAAACTTGTAGGTGATAGATTTAAATTATTAATGTTCGCTATCTTTTTTTCTCCATCATATATATGAATATTAGTAATAGAAGTTAGAGTGTGTTTCACTCTATATCGCATCAAAGCAGAATCTATAGATAATCTATTATTGTTTTCTATTACCGGTGTAGGAATGGCAAAATGAAACCAATTAGTTGTATTGGGTTTGCCAATTAAACGGATATAAAAACCTGCTCTCCATTCTGATTTAATATTATTGGGATACTCTACAACCATGCTGGTGCCATGAGCCCACATTGCTTTTGCTAGTGCCATGTTAATTGCTTTTTTGGTTTATCTCTTACTTCACACGTTTTAATGTCTGTTTAGACAAGTCTTTTATCAAACTATTTTTATCAACCCTAGAAATGGATTCTATAGATTTTTTTAATCTAGGTGAAACCTTCTCGCCTTTTTTTAGGGCATTAAGCACTAACTTTTTTAGGCTAACATCTGTGGTTCTTAAAAGGCGTTGCGCAATAATGTCTTTTTTATGACCCACTTCTAAATTCACTATTGCAGATGCCGCTGCAATTTTCTTTAGAGCATTTCTGCTTTTAGAGGCATAATCAACAATTTCATCGGCCTCTGCATCATGAAGTAAACTAGCTAAGTAAATAGCTTTTGATGCTAGCATGGCGTCATTACCTTTTGCAATGCTCATGAGGTCTTTTAAATTGTTTTTATTTATCTGTTTAGCAAGGTTCGGATAGTTGGGTTCCTCATTGCTCAACAGCAGTCTTAAATCTTCTTTAGATAGTGCCATTTTTTAAGGATTTATAACCAGGTTACTATTCTTCATTGTACTTATTTCGCTGCTTGTTAAATCAGGAGGCGCGTTTGTAATGTTATTTGTGCCCAAACCTGTCATCAGCCTGTCATTATTACTAACATGGTTTAATCCCAAGTTATGGCCAACTTCATGGCCAAGGGTCCATTGGCTTGCTCCACTTGCTACAATACTGCTTGGCCTATTGCTTTGCGATGCCGCGCATCCGTTTAGAGGTGGATTTGTTGCTTGTACAAAATAGACGGCAACATCATTGGCTCCCACATTATTCCGGTTGGCAAACAAAGCATCTTGTTCGTCTGTTGTATTACCGCGCGTGCACGTTCCTGTATCTACCACGTTTAGCGTAGGCAGATTTAGGTTTTCATCGCTAGCTCTTATCACTCTAATACCCGCAGGTTCATAAACATCGCGCATAGATTGCAGCATAGTATTTATAGAAACGCTAGGGGCGGTTAATACTTTAAAATGTAAGCGCAGTGTATGAAACAGATTAAAGTCGCATCCTGCAGAGCTAAACTCCATGGTATTTTGTAAGTCTGTTGTACCAGAAAACCTAATGCCCAATGAGAGACCAACTCCCCACCTAACATCTGGTTTACCTGGCACGTTAAATCTTCTAAAAGAAAACCTTGTAGAAGAGATACTTAAACCATCATGCGAAACGATTTTGCTTTCTCCATCATAAATATGTGCGTTAGTAATTTTAGCAAAATGCGATCTTGATCTATATCGCAGCATCACAGAATCTATCATCTGCCGCTTGTTATTATCTATAACAACCGTAGGGATATGAAAATGAAACCAATTGGTTGTATTAGGTTTACCCACAACTCTTGTATAAAAACCTGCGCGCCATACCTGCTTTAGTCTATTGGGGTACTCAATCTTCATAGAAGTACCGTGTACCCACATTGCATGTGTTATTGCCATTGGGATAAATATTTAGCGTGATTACCGTTTTAAAAGTACGAATTACTTTTCTTTTAAACTCTTAAACCGCACAAAATCAAGCGTTTATACTTATAAAAAAGTACATTTTTTTCAAATTAAGAAGAAGAGCTTATAATTCCTCATTTAATAAATAAGTTTATAATGCTATTTTTTACATTTAGAACGTTCATCCTAAAATGACTAAGCATATTTTACAATTTAAATAACCTATTTAATTATGAAACTATTCTCATTGTTTGTGCTTATTGTTGTTGGCTCATTAATTTGCCAAGGCCAGCAAGTAGATGGCGGCAATGGTCATTCTATTGTTCTTACTAAAGATGGGGATGTATTTACCATTGGCAGAAACAATTTTGGCCAAATTGGCGATAGTACTTTCACAAACCACAACCAGCCTTACTTTGTATATCGCTTACCCAAAATAAAAGCAATTTCTAGAGGGTATGATCATTCTCTTGCCATAGATTCTAACGGCAATATTTGGTCTTGGGGCCGAAACAACTACGGCCAACTCGGAAATACAAATCCTAACGATTTTAATACTCCGCAAAAAATAACCAGCCATACAGGTTTTATTTTAGTTGAAGGCGGGCATTGGCACACCGTTGCGCTAAAAGAAGACAGCACTGTTTGGACATGGGGACATAATTTTTACGGAGAATTAGGCAATGGTAACAGACAACATTCTGTTTGGCCAACGCAGGTTAGAAAAGAAAATGGAGAATTACTTTCTCATATAGTAGATATTAAAAGTGTTGGTTACCACACGTTGGCATTAGACCACCATGGTAATGTGTATTCATGGGGAAGTAACGATTACGGAGAATTAGGACACCTAAACAACCTAGTACAACCCTATGCACAAATAATAGATTCGCTTGCAAACATTATCGCCATTGCCGTTGGGTGGCATCATTCGGTTGCATTAAATAACAAGGGCGAGGTTTTTATATGGGGGTCAGATCCATCAACCCAACAAAAAGAGGCTACTGGTAAATATTTTAAGAAAATGGAAAAGTTAACCAACCTACCTAAGATTAAAAAAATTGCATGTGGCAGCTGGCACACCTTGGCCATAGACGAAAATGACGAAGTTTGGGGCTGGGGTAAAAACCATTACGGTATGTTGGGTACGGGCGATACGATAAGCGTAACCTACCCCATAAAATTAAGTTTACCGGGTGGTATTTGCGAAATTGGTGGAGGTTGTTTTCAGTCTTTAGCGGTAGATACGGCCGGAAATATTTGGACTATGGGGGATAATCCGAGTGGGCAGCAAGGGCAAGGAGATTTTACCAGGCTTTATACTCCTACTAAACTTGTGTTAGAAGCCAAACAGTTACCAATTGACAATCATTTTAATTGGATTAAAGTGTTGAAGTACTTCTTGTTTCTGCTGAGCATTGCTTTAAACGTATACTTATATATACGGTTAAAAAATAAAGCAGCGTCTTAACGTTATTCCTGAGACTATTCTGGCATGTATATCACAAAAAAAAACGCGTTGAACAATCAACGCGTTTTTTATTCTTAGAGTGTGACCCTGCAGGGATTCGAACCCCGAACCTCCGCATCCGTAGTGCGGTGCTCTATCCAGTTAAGCTACAGAGCCAATAAAAACCAAAAAACCTATTTCGTTTTTCGGGCTGCAAATATACACGGTAAATCCAATAAAAAAAGCTTTTAAATAACTTCTGCACTAAGGCCTCTTTCTAACAGGCTTGTACACATTTTTTTTAATGGATTTAACTCCCCCGTTTTTACACCACACTTGCCTCTATAGTGCACAATCATAGCGCATTGCTGAGCCTGTTCTGTGTCATGATCACATACATCAATGAGGCAATCTATTACCCAATCAAATGTGTTTACATCATCATTAAACAATACAAGTTCATGCTCTTGCACGGTTTGTACACTTTCCTTTGTATAGGTTAATGTTTCTGTATCGCTATTGTATATGTTAAAACTCATGTGGCAAATTTACAAGGCTATTCAAAACGTTGCAAAAACAATCTTACTTTTCCTTTGCTGGCAGCATTGTAAACATATGGCGGCTTTCCGTCTTCTGCTTTTAAGCTTCTTTTATCTGTTTCAGTTTCTAACAGCTTAGCCATAACCTCTTTGTCGGTGCAGTAAAATTGCATCACATTACGCTTATATTGAAAGTAATAATAATCTCCACCACCCATGTCTAAGTACATGTAAATTTCATCGCCTTTGCGCTTTCTTACAATTTCAATTATACCTTCTAGTTTTTTGTTTACTCCTTCATCTAAAATATTGCTAATGCCAATAGGTCCGCTAGATACAAATGAATTTGTTTCTGGATTAAACTCAAGCACTATCTCATTAAAGGTGATTGAATTTCGCAAAGCTTTTGGTACTTTTTCTGTTGCACCATATAAGGCAACTTCCTCATCATACTTTGTTCTTTCTTTGGTTGATAAAAGGTTATCTAATCCAATTTTAAATGCCTCTCTTGAATTATCGCTGCCTTTTATATCTGTATCGCCCTGCAACTCAGAGGCAATTATTTTTAATATATCTTCATTAAAATAAAAGTTAAAGCCAAGCATCATATCTAAGCTTATGGCATCGCTTTCTAAATCGTGTGTAACAATACCATAACTTCCAATTTCTACACGACCTGCCTTATCTGCAAAAGATATCTGACCCTTACCCGTTGTAAAACAATCTTTATTATTTAAAGCCAGATAATTTCCTGGTGCGGCCGGATTGGCAACTTTTTCTGGCGTAGTAACGATGTAGCTAAACTGTGTTTTATCGTAAAACAACACACCGGTAGCGGCAATTATTTCTTGATCTGCCATAGCACTTTCGCGAGATAAAAATGCGGAATACCCACTTGTAGAATCTGGTGCTAAGTAAATACCATTGTACAAATTATCTCCTCTTGTGGTTGGATTATCTATTGGCAAATCAATTACAATTTGTTTCGGATCTATTTCAGATTTAAACTTAAACCACGTGGTTTGGATATTTGGACATTGATGCTGAATTAACGTGTACCCATCAAAAACCATATTTTTTTGCGGTGCTGTTAAATGTACCTTCCCATAGTAACCAAAAAACGGACTTAAGAAAAAGGCATCTTCTTGCGTGATATTTGCCAAACCTATGGTGGTTTTAGAAGTATCTGGTTTTATGTTTTCAAAAAATATTGGCCACGGAGTTTGATCTTCATCTACATATTCTAAATAACCTGTTGCTTGATAATTATGTCTGGTTTTTACATCTACAGTAGACTCATAAAAATTATGGAATTTGTTTGTTCTATTGGCAATAATGGTTGCATTTTTAAGTGTGCGCATAAAGGCTTCAGACTCTATGGCCACATAACCCGTATCTGGGATTATATCTGCATCTGCTACTTCTATTTTTGGAATTTTAAAGCCTTCCAGCAAACTGGGAACCAACGAGAATTTTGCACTTCCGGCCATAAACTGTAAAGAATCTTGCGATTTACGTACCGACACCATGTGCGATAATGCCGCTCCGCCCAATTTTTTCACTTCTAAACTTTGCTCAGGTATAAACCAATCGGCAAAATCCATATAGGCAATGTATTGGTTAATGGGGAAGCTTATGTAACTGGCCTCATCATTCACTGTAAACTCTCCTTTTTCCTTATCAAAATTCACAAAACCCCGTGCATTTTTTAATTCAAATCCCCAAGGCGAGGTTTCGTTTACACGAACTCGAAATGCCATTTCTTGCGATGAAAACTCTCGGTTTTCAAACAGAAAATCTTTAGAGTCATTTTGCGCATTGAGGTAATCTATCGTGCCATTTCCGCCCAGTTTTGTTGGCCCCAAAGCCAGGGTTCCGGTGGTCTTCATCCCAACATCATCATACATATTAAAGGGCGATGCTTGCGATGTAGTATAAAAAACATCATCATATGGCCTCCAATTTAATTTTATATCGTTGGCCGTTACGTGCGGGTATTCTACTCCAGCCGTTTGCGCTAATATCTCATACGTTTGTGCTACACCGTTTGTAGAATCTGGGAAAAAAATGAGTGAATTAGAAACTGTTGTTGATGTTAAATATTTGATGTTTCCATCGCCCGTAAATCCTTTTAAACTCAAGCTAATGGCACCCTCGTAATTGCCTTTTCCGCCATAGCCAGGATAGCCTCCACCTGGTGTAGTGGTTTTAAATCCAAGAGAATAATCTTCTTGCACCCGAATGTCCTCATCTATATCCGGAAATATTCCTGCACTGGTTAATGTACCCGCAAATTTTAAACCCGTTGTAGAAGTGTTGTCCAAACTGTCAATCTCAAATGGTTCTAACATGACGTAAAAATTGTCTCTATTATAAACCCCTTTAAACAATCCAGGCCTATCATAATAAACATAAGACTCCTTACCCGATTTAAAAATGGGGTATTCCGTAAATCTTGTTCGCCCAGATTTATTGTTGGGTTTATCAATCAGCAATTCGCCATTAATATTCTCAAGCACGTTTTTAACGTCAACCAATTTTCTATTGCCATTATCATCTGTGGTAAAGCTGGGCACTTTAAATCGCATAGAGTCAATGGTTGCCATGTTCATTTGAAAGGAGTTGTAGTCGAAAAAGAATTTTCGTCCCCAAAAATCAAACCTACCTGCACGTATTCTTCCATCAAAATCAAAATCTAAACCTTCATGCACCGTAATTTTTCGGCCCAACGGAAAAAGTGCAACTTCTTGAGAATCTGACAATGCGATGGCGCTAATTCCGCGAATTTCCATATCGTAGTTAAGCAAACTTACGCTGGCATTTGCACCTGAGTTCATGTTCGATACAAACCGAATCACATCAAAATCTCGTTTTCCTCTGTCGTTTTGTATGTAATTAGAGAGTTTGTCTTTCACTGTAATTTGCTCGCTTGCTTGATTATAATTTACAAAACCGGCCACACTCATTTGCAGCATAAAACGGTGCGTTGCCTCTTTGGTCATTCTTAAGCCCTGCGCCATCTCGTCTAAACTCAACTCTTTTCGGCCATAAGCATTGGTTACCTTTTGTATTTGCACCAGGGGCCCTTGGTCATCTAACCCTTTTATTTGCTGCATGCGCTCTCCCCTAAAGTAATTTTCACTTTCAAAAATCACAGGGCTCTCAGCTCCTAAATTCAAGTTTCCTAGATGAAATTGAGGTTCACTCAATTTCCAACTCAACACCTCAAAATATATTTCTAAATCGTGGTATGAGTCGCTAAACGGTGTGGCCGACAGACCTTCTTTATCTCTATTTAAGGTGAGCTGGTTTTGTCCGGGAATAAACTTTAAAGACGTTTTTGGGTGAAAAACAGAATCTTCGTTTAAGGCAATTGTTACCTGGGCGGCTTCTGAAGTAAGTAAATCTTGACGTAATAAAAATCGTTCGCCTTGCGCAGTAATTACTGGTTTTCCTTCAAAGCTAAATTGCAATTTTGCTTTTTTGGCTGGTGTACCCGAACCATAAAATCTTCTACCAATTACGGATAAACCACCTAAAAAGTTTACCGAGGGGTAAATTTCTTTTAATTCTAAATCTTGATTGTATGAAGTAAATCGCGGAAATGAAGCATTATCTTCTGTACTTCTTGAGCTCAACCTTTCTTGAAAAGTACCAAGCAAAGGCTCTTTTAAATACAATTTGCTGTGCAGCAATACCGAGTCTGCATGTAACTCTGTTTTGTTGGTAACAAATTTATAAGTGCTTAAAGTGGCATAAGCCGTATCTGCAGATAAACCTGTTCTTACCCAATACACCTTGCCTCCTTGCCCAACAAACTCATTTTTCTGCGGATAATAAACTCCTTTCGTGCCTTCTATAATGGTACTGTCTTGCTTAAAAAAACCCCAGATATCTGCTCCATCTATGGTAAAGGTTGCTTCATTTTCGAAACTAAAAGACCAAATAGCATCTATGGCTTGCCACCGCAAATTGCCATCAGTAAACAATATTTGCTCGGCCAAGCCGTAGTACACATTCTGCAAGTATAGGCGGATGTCGTTGCTACGGCTGCGTTTAGATAAGTTATCTAAATCTATTAGCCAAGGCTCAGCAAATTTTGGGTCTTCATTTTGATGTATTAAAAGCAACGAACGCAACATATAGCGCCAAGAATCAAAATCTACTACGCGTTTTTTTAAAAAATTATTGCTTGTACTTACTAGCGCTTTAAATTCAACATCACTAAACGTACTTGTTGTTAAGTTTGCCGAGAAATCTAAAAACAATTGCTCTACAACTTCTTTCTCTTTTGGTTTTGTAATGTCTTTAAAAAAGCCTTCTAACTCAGTAAGGTAGGTTGCTTTATCATCGCTAAACTTTTTTATTTTTTGCGCAGAAACATCTAAAGTTGAAAGTATAAAAATGGCGAATAAAAAAATAAACGAATACTGTTTAGCCTTTAGAAAAGTAGATTTATCCACAAAAAAATAGTTTAAATGTTTTATCATAAACGCGAAAATGTTGCTTTTATGCGTCAAAAAATTTTCAGTTGCTTTCTTTAACAAAAATGACCGCCATCCATTTTTCCCGTTGCATTTTATCAACACAGGTTAAGTTGTTTTTCTTAGCTTCGGTGTTTAGGGTTTCAAAATCTGAAACATAAAACCCACTAAACATAATTAATCCGCCTACAGCCAAAACCTTGCAATATTGATGCATATCTGTGGTCAAAATATTCAGATTGATGTTGGCTAAAATCACATCAAAGGTTTCGTCTTTTAGTTGCTCTGCACCACCTAATCTGGTTTCTATTTCTACGTTATTTCTGGCTGCATTTTCAATTGTGTTTTCTATCGACCAATCATCAATATCAATACCAACAACGTGTTTTGCGCCTTTTTGGGCGGCAAGTATGGCCAAAATTCCAGTGCCACAACCCATGTCTAGCACGCGTTTATTTTCAAGGTTTTGCTTTAGCATAAGCTGCACCATTTGATGGGTGGTTTCGTGGTGGCCCGTACCAAAACTCATTTTGGGTTCTATAAGTATTTGGTGTTTAACTTCTGGTCTGGTGGGGTGAAAAGGTGCATAAATATACACCTCGTCATCCACCAAAATAGATTCAAAATTCTTTTCCCACTCTTCATTCCAATTGGTACGTGATATGGTTTTTGCGCTCGATTCTATTTCGAACCCACCCATATTCCAAGCCCAGCAGGTTTTTTCTAAACCTTCTGTATAAACTTCGCCATTTATATAGGCCAAAAAGCCTGTTTCGGTTTCTACAAAACTTTCAAAACCAATCTCGCCCAATGCACTTATTACTACATCTGCAAAGGGGTCTTTTGGGGTAATTGTTACGGCTACTTCAATATAGTCCATGGGCTTTTTTTACGAATGAAAAATATGTGCTTTAGTTCAATGCTTTTACAATGTCAACAAAATCATCGGCATCTAAACTTGCGCCCCCTATTAGGCCACCATCTACATCTGGATTGGCAAAAAGAGCAGCAGCATTTTTTGGGTTGCAACTACCACCGTACAAAATGCTTACTTCGTCTGCCACATCAGCATCAAACATCATTGCAATTTGGCTGCGAATAAAAGCGTGCATTTCTTGGGCTTGTTCTGGTGTAGCGGTTTCTCCGGTCCCAATGGCCCAAACGGGTTCGTATGCAATAATCACTTCGGCCATATCGTTGGCAGATAAGTGAGAAAGCGCCTCTTTAAGTTGGTTGCCTACTTTGGTAAAGTGCTCACCAGATTTGCGCTCTTCTAGCAATTCTCCGCAGCAATATATAGGCACCAAATCTTGCTCTAAAAGTCTATCAATTTTTTTAGCAATTAGGGCATCAGTTTCTCCAAAATATTGTCTGCGTTCGCTGTGCCCAACTATACAAGCATCGGCTTCTAAGCTCGCAAGCATTGGTGCCGAAATTTCGCCTGTAAAGGCACCGTTATTTTCATGATGGCAATTTTGACCTGCTACAGCAATGTAATCTACATCTAAAAGTTCTTCTATAATTTCAGATATAAATAACGATGGCGGAGCAATAATTACGTCTGTTGAACCTAAAATATCGTCTGTTAATAAATCGGCTAAGTCTTCAACAAGATCTAAAGCTTCATCAACAGTTTTGTTCATTTTCCAATTACCAGCAACTATTTTTCGTCTCATATTTTTACTTTTTAAAAGAGGTGAATTTACGGCTACCTAAAGAATATTAGAAATTGAAAACGAACAAAAAGAGTGTTTTTTAAAGAAGATATTAAGAATGAAAATGAAGCAGCTTTTCATTTTCGTAAACTCATTTAGCTTTCTAAAAAATTACCGATTGGTTACTTTTAAGCATGAAAAATATTGTAACCCTCTTGTTTGTTTTTTGTGTTGGAACGGGCCAGGCACAAAACATGTTAAACCCAAGTTTTGATTCTATTTACATTGGCGCCATAGATCGTGTTTTACAATGGGTAACCTCTGATGCTACGCTCTTAACCGGCAATGGCGATACGGTTTTGCCACTAAATCCGAATCAATTTTATGATGCTAGCGGATTACAATTTTCAGAAATATTCTATGTCGGTCAGCAGTCAGATACTTCATCACATTCTGCCTATGCGTTAAAATTAAAGAGCCAAAATGGCTATGTAAAAACAGATGGAAGCCACTATGAAAGCTATGTTTATAACGGCACACATTTTTATACCGATGCGCAGGGTTATATTGATTTTAGTCGAGGAGGTATCCCCTTCCCTTATCAACCTACAAAACTAAAAGGGCTTTACCAGTTTGTAGATTCTACTCTTATTGGGATGAATTTTGGTAAATGCAAAGTGCTGTTAAAAAAATGGAATGCCACGAAACAGCAATCAGACACCATTGCATACTTAGAATCTACTACAGATTTTTCGCCCACAAATGGCTGGCAAAATTTTGAAATTCCCATCCCCTACTTTTCTACCCAACTACCAGATAGTTTGGTGGTAGTGTTTTTTGCAAATACGCGTCCCGACCAAAAATCTACGTTTTGGCTAGACGAAGTACATTTTGACTATACAGGTTTTGGCATGGCAGATTGGACATTAAACCCAAATTTTGTGGTTTACCCTAATCCTAGCAACGCTTTACTACACTTTAAAATTAGCAACGCAAACTTTAAACAAGTAAAAATCTATAACGCAACTACTGCATGTGTGTTAGAGTCTGCGTTTATAAACCCGCTGCAAATTGAGCACTTAGAAGCGGGTGTTTATTTTATAGAGCTTAAAGACAATGATGGAAACGTTTCTACCGCCAAATTTGTGAAGCAATAATTTTTTTGATGAAGAAAGGCTTCAAAAAACAATTTTGTTTAAAGAAGCCTTTCGCTCGCTAAACCCGTTAAAGATTAAGCTTACAGAGAGAGTAATCACTGTATTTTATTTGTTGGGATTTTTTCCCAAATCAATGTTTATAGTACGATAACGCAGTATTTGAACAGATTAGTATGCCTATAAAAAGCTACAATACGTTTTTGTTCTCATTAATTATAAAGCGGTATTTTGGGTTGAAATCCGCACGAGAAGTAGAAATAAATATTACTTATTAGAATTATTAAGCCCTGATAGGAATGGTTTCTATCAGGGCTCTTTTAAATAAGATATCTACATTATTAAAACCTCATTTCGTTTGATTATTGCTCAATATGCAATCAACTCTATAGCTTTTAACTTGGTAATCAACGCTACTCTTTTAAGTTCAAACTTTAATATGGTAATCTTAAGGGAATCTTTAGATAGCTTTTTCAGGTATGCCAAATATTCTAAAGTTGCCACAATCTCATTTAACACTAATTCTCGGGTTTGTTTTAATTTTTTCTTTAGCATGATTTCTTTTCTTTAAGGTTTGTGTTAGTATAAAAGCGATAAACACGAACGAAATCCGCTATAAAAGCCTACAAACGCTGAAAATCAAACGGTTAGACTTAGGGTTGAAGGTTCAAGGCTCAAGGTTCAAGGTCCTTATGAAGCATAGCTTGTCAAGATGCAGACTTCCGAAAGTTTTCGGAACGTCAGCATTGAATGTTGAATGTGCGAAATAATTTTATTGTACTCTTGGTTAGCCTAATTATGGTTTAACCATATTCGTGAACAATTACTTCTAAAATTCTAGATTCCTAAAACTATACTCGGATCTATGTTTAGTTTGCGTACAAGCTCACGGGCTACACGCAAGGTTGGCTCTTTACCGTTTACGTATTCGCTTATTCGTGGTGCGCTCACATTTAAAAGCTCCGCCATTTTTGCTTGGGTTAAATTCATTTCAGCCATGCGGAGTTTTAAAACTTCGGCCAAAGTTGGTGGTTTTACTGGGTAGTATTGGCTTTCGTATTCTTCTACCATTCCGGTTAATAAATCCAACTCAATATTGTATTTACTATCAACAGGCGTGTTCTCATCTGTTAACGCTAGCAATTCTTCAACACGTTCTAGAATTGCATTATACGCTGTTTCGTTTTTTATCTGTGTCATCGCTAAATCGTTTTAATGTCTTTTATTTTATCGTATTCGCTATGCGAACCAATAAATCGGATAAAAATTAACTTTTGCCGAAAACGTACTATGGCAATTAATCTATAGTTATTTCCTGCCAAATTGAAGACGTATCTATCATTTCCAACATAATCCACCGAATTAAATGTTTGCTTCATCTCATTGAAATTGCTCCAATCGGCACGTTTAGATTTCGAAAACCACTCACGTGCAGCAATATCTCCGTTTGGGTGACGAAATGAAAATTCTTGTATCCGTTTTTTGGTAATAACTCGCATGATAGATTAAACACAGCAAAGATACATTTTTTGTATCATAATTACATTTAGCAAAAGTTCTAGTTTTGTTATTTTCCGTAACCCTGACAACCGCTTGGAGCCCAATAAGCGTTGAAGGTCCTGACGAAGTATAGCTTATCAGGATGCAGACTTCCGAAAGTTTTCGGAACGTTAACCTTGAATGTGAATGTGCGAAATGATTTTATCGTACTCTTGGGTCTAGCCAGCCATAAATTAAATCTACCACAATATTGATGATGGTAAACAAAGTAGCAATGACAAGCACTGCGCCCATTACAACGGGTAGATCACGAAGATTTAGGGCATCTACAATTTCTTTGCCGAGGCCATTCCACGCGAAAATAAACTCTACAAATACAGCTCCTGCCAACAAGCTAGCAAACCAACCCGAAATGGTGGTTACTACGGGGTTCATAGCGTTACGCATAGCATGACGAAAAATAACTTGGCGCATATTTAAGCCTTTGGCTTTTGCCGTACGAATAAAATCTTGCCCCAATACATCTAGCATGGCCGCTCTACTTAACTGGATTACAACGCCTAAAGGACGAATACCTAAAGTAACGGCAGGCAAAATCATGTTTTTTATAGAGAGGTAGCGCATACCTGTATAATCGTCTATTTCGTATAAGCTTCCGGTTAAGTTCAACCCTGTGAAATCGGCAAGCACAAAGGCAAACAACCAAGCAAACAAAATGGCGGTAAAAAAGCTTGGCAAACTCATGCCTAAAGTTCCAAATACTGTAAAAAACCTATCGAACAAACTGTTGCGCCAAAGGGCTGCCAAGATGCCAATAAACAACCCTAAACAAAGCGCTATTAAAATAGATGCCACGGCCAAAACCATTGTATTCGGTAGGGTTTCGGCAATAATTTTACTTACAGGTACGCCTTGTTTTTGAAAAGATTCTCTTAGGTACGGAGGTTTTATCACCAATGTTTTATTGCCCACTGTAAACAACGCAACGTGACTAATTTTTGCTAAAACGAGATGGCTATAATCTTCTGTGTTTGTGCTGTGTAGCGATATTGGCGATAAATCATTTATATAGTTTACATACTGCACAGCAATGGGCTGATCTAAACCATATTTCGCTTTAATTGCCGCCAACAAAACAGGGTCGTCTCGTTGGTCTAACATCATGCGTGCAGGATCTCCAGGCAGTATATTAAACAGTAAAAAAATGACTGTAGCTACACCCCAAAGCACCAAAATGCTATACCCTATTTTTTTAAAAAGTTCATTCACCTTTAGCGCATTGCTTTAATTTCTTCGGCTGAAGGAACATCATTGTGATGCCATTTTTTATACACCAAACCGTTTTTTATCCACACCAAACCGGGGTTACTGCGCACAATGGTTTTTAAAGTTGTTTCATCCATTGTAGCAAATTCAAATGGTGCTTGAATTTTGTGTTTAAACGTTTCTGCGTCTTGCCCCGAGGTAGTAGAAATGGCCAAGAACGGTAAATTTTCGTTTTCCAAATCCCACGCCAAATCAGCTATTTTCTTAAATCCGTCTACGTCTGCTTCGCTCATGCGATAGCTTATTATGAGTAAATAATCGGGGGCGCTAAGCACTTCATCTGTAATTTCACCGTAGTCTGTACTTATGCCAAAATCATGCACTGGAGGTTCGTAACCATCGCTCACTTTTATGCTTCTTGATAGTTCTTCTAGCATCATCCAATCTGTTTTTTCCCACCATTTTTCATCCATGTATTGCGTACTGGTAATTTCTTGTTGCTCATCGCCATCTATCTTTTTCATGGTATAAATCACTTCGTAAACCGGTCCTTGTAGTCCCAATTCCTCAGCCGATTTCATTCCCTCAACAATGCTTTTTCCTTCGGCATAGGCTCTAAAATCTTTTACCGGTAGATGGTTTAAAACGTAATATCCAAAACTTGAGCAGAGCACTAACGAAACCCCCAATACAACTGTTGCAGATTTGTTGTTTAACAAAGGTTGTATAAAATTCTTGCCCACCATAATGATTAATATGAGCACCATGAGCACCACATCTTTGCTAAAACTTTCCCATGGCGTTAGCGGAATGGCATCGCCAAAGCAGCCGCAATCTGTAACTTTATTAAAATAGGCCGAGTAAAACGTAAGGAATGTAAAAAACAAGATCATGGCAAAAAGTAGCCAAATGGTTATTTTTTTCTGATACCCAAGCAAAAGTGCTAAGCCCAACAAGATTTCTACAATAACCAATACAAGCGCAATGGCCAATGCAAAAGGAACCAAAAAAGGTAAGTCTAATACATCTGCGGCAAAATAATCGTTGAGTTTAAATGAAAACCCCATTGGATCATTGAGTTTGATAAGCCCAGAAAAAATAAATAATACACCAACTAAAACACGAGATAATTGAACAAGAATTTTCATAATAAACTTTTACTGCATTGGGTTCAAAAATGACGAATTAGCGCGTGTAAACAAAATTTCTAATCTATGTTTAATTGATAATTTTACACGTTCTAAATTCTAAAATATACTCACTGTAAAAAGCTAATTTTAAAGCAAATTCTAAGCCATGTGGAAAAAAATTATAATAGCTGTGGGTATTTTAATGATACTGCTTTTTGCTATTATAAGATTTGGAGCTCCATATTACATTGAAAAAAAAATCCATTTCTTTTTAAACAATGCAGATACGGCCTCATACAAGCAAATTCAATTTGATTTTTGGGAAGGAAATTTAAAGGTGCACAACCTTTTCGTTATTGATTCTTCTGGGAGTTTAGCACAACAACCTCTAAAACTAAACATTGAGCTTATTGTAATTAAGCATTTTAATCTTTTTGCCTTGATAAGAACGAATACCGCCAACGTAGATAGTTTGGTGATTACTAACGGCTCTATTTCTTTACCTATACATCAAAAAGAAAAAACAGAAGAGAAAAAAAAGCAAAAGGAAAAGTTTATTAAAAGCCTGTTTATAGCAAATGTTGTTTTAACTGATGTGCATACCAATTTAATGCTTGATAAAACAGATAGCCAAGAATACATTAACGCAGAAATATATTTTAGAGCATCCAATGTTTTAATTCCGCTACAAAAACAAAAACCACTAGCCTGGCAAGGAGACTTAACCTTGAATAATTTTAAAATTAACGACTCTAAGGGCTTTGTGTTTAACCAACCTTTTTGGTTGCACTTAGATCACGCTTCTTTGCACGGCCTTGATGCCGCACATTTTAAAGCTCAAAAACTTGTTGAAATTGATAGCCTAACCCTTGGAAAAGGCGATGTTACCCTTGGACTAGTTAAAAAAACAAATACGGCAATTACCCAAAATACATCAAAACAAAAAGCAATAGAAGGGCTTTCATTAAAACGCATTCATGTAGATTCTGTGCATTTTGCACTAGATCTAAACACCCAAATTGCTCATGAGAAATTTGAAACTGATATTCAGATTGAAGCTGAAGACTTGGTTGTACCGTTGCATAAAGATGCCCCTTTTAAATATGCAACGTTACAGATAGCGTTAAACAATTTATACTATCAACCCAAAAAGAGCATTGCTTATTATCAGCTTGAAAACGTACAATTTTCTTCCGAAAACAAATCGCTTGAACTCAACGAATTCCGTTTAAAACAACGTTTGTCAGAAACACAGTATGCCAACCATTTTGGAACTGACAAATTGTTTGTTGAACTCGCCATTTTTAAAACCACGTTTAAAGGATTACCTGCACAGTTAGAATCGCTTAGTCAAGGGTTGCACCTACAAAAACTAACGCTACTTGGTGCTCAGTCTCGCATGTACAAAGACAAACGGCTTCCTCACCCTGATAAGGAAAAGAAATTTCCGTTTGAGCTACTTCAAGAATTAAATTTCCCACTGCATATAGATACCATAGCTATAGTTGATGCACAATTGTTTTACAATGAAAACTGGAGAGAAGATTACGTACCTGGCAGAATAGCGTTAAATAACATGCACCTTGCCATCACTAATGTTAGCTCTACAGGCCCTACAAAATTTGGCGATTGGACAAGAATAGACGGGAAAATTGAATTACTAAACAACTTACAACTGGATATTGATTGGCGTTTTGATTTGAGAAAAAAAGCAAAATTCTTTACGCTTCGTTTAAATCTGGGTACAACTTCACTAGCTTCTCTGAATCCGTTTACCGAGAATACATTTGGAATACGTTTTAAAAAAGGAACCTTACAAGGTGGACAACTCTATGTAGAAGCCGATAAAAAGTTTGGCAAAGGCACATTAGACCTTTACTACAAGGATATGCGCCTAAACTTTATGGACAATGAAACACACAATAAAAATTTTATAGAATGGGCAGGCGGTGGTTTAGCCAACCTTGTGGCACGTAACAATAATATGAAACAGAAAAACCCAAAGCAGGGCTATGTTTACGCAGAGCGCGTCACAAACAGATCAATAATTGCCTACGTTATCCGGTTATTCTTTTCCGGTTTTAAAGACATTGCTTTGAGCTCCTCAAATAAGAAAAAAGCAAAAAAGAGAACACTTGATAAAAAGCCTTAAACAGTTTATTTCTCACCAAGCATAATCAAGGCAAAGGCGGCATAATTTACCATGTCACGGTAGTTTGCATCAAGCCCCTCACTAACAAGGGTTTTGCCTGCGTTGTCTTCTATTTGCTTTACGCGTAACAATTTTTGAATGATTAAATCGGTAAACGAGCTAATACGCATGTCTCGCCAAGCTTCGCCATAATCATGGTTTTTAGCCATCATTAGGTCTTTGGTGAGTTGAGCTTCTTTTAAAAAGGCATCTACCGCCTCTTTTGTATTTAAATCTGGTTGTTCAGCAATACCCTTTTCTAGCTGAATAAGCGCCATAATGCTGTAGTTTAAAATGCCAATAAACTCGCCTTCTATGCTATCTGCAACTTTTTGCGTGCCCTTATTTTCTATGCTACGTATGCGTTGCGCCTTAATAAATATTTGGTCTGTTAAAGAGGGTAAGCGCAGTATGCGCCATGCGCTACCATAGTCTTGCATCTTTTTTTCAAACAAATCGCGGCAATGCGCGATAACTTCATCAAACTGTTGCGATGTATTGGCCATTTCTTACTTTTACACGATACTGATAAACCCGCAATTTACGAGCAATTGGGCGCGAAAGATACATTTTTTCAGAAACGGCATTTTATAAATATCAAAGGAAAATTACTTGATTTTTCTACTCCAAAAATGATGGGGATTTTAAACATCACCCCAGATTCTTTTTTTGATGGTGGCAATTATTCGTTGGTAGATAATGCCCTACTGCATGCCGAAAAAATGCTTCGCGATGGAGCAGACATTATTGATATTGGCGCACAAAGCACGCGCCCCAATGCCACACTATTTACGGCACAAGAAGAATGGAAAAGGTTAGAAAACGTAATTCCGGCCTTAACCAAAAAATTCCCTGAAGCCATTTTTTCTATAGACACCTTTTATGCTGATGTTGCCCAAAAAGCCGTTGATGCTGGTGTACATATGATCAATGATGTTTCGGGTGGCACGCTAGATGAAAACATGTTTGCTACGGTTGCAAAATTGCAAGTGCCTTATGTTTTAATGCACATGCGCGGCACGCCTAAAACCATGCAAAGCTTTACCCAGTACACCGATGTTACCGCAGAAGTACTTCGCGAACTTTCTAAAAAAATGACCGAATTGTACCGTTTGGGTGTAAACGATATTATTGTTGACCCGGGATTTGGGTTTGCAAAAACAGTTACCCAAAACTTTGAACTACTGCGCAATTTGCCCGAATTTAATGTGCTAGAAGTTCCGGTTTTGGTAGGCCTAAGCCGCAAAAGCATGATTACCAAAACACTTCAAATTACATCTAAAGATGCACTTAATGGCACTACCGCCTTACAAACCATGGCTTTACAAAACGGAGCCAATATTTTACGTGTGCACGATGTTGCACAAGCCAAAGAGGTTGTTACTTTGTACCAAACTATGATGATTGCCTAGTGTCGTTTTTAAATTTCTCCATACTTGATATTCTAGATATTCTGCTTGCCGCATTTTTGCTCTATCAGATTTATAGACTGGTAAAAGGCACAGCAGCCATTCGCATTTTTATAGGAATTACTGCCATTTATCTTACCTGGAAGCTGGTAGATGCGTTTCACATGGAAGTGCTTACCGAAATACTAGGTCAGTTTATTGGTGTTGGATTTATTTTGCTGGTGATTGTATTTCAACAAGAACTTAGGCGTTTTTTATTGGCCATTGGTACGGCCACCTTTTCTAGAAGAAGGCGCTTTTTTAAACAACTCTTAATTTTAAAAAGAACCACAAACGATGGCAGAACAGCAATGATAGACCCCATTGTGCTTGCATGCCAAAACATGAGCGAGCAAAAAATAGGAGCCCTAATTGTTCTCTCGCAAAACACACCGCTAAGCAACTTTGCGCAAACAGGAACGCTTATAGATGCCAAAATTTCGGTGAACTTAATAGAAAGCATTTTCTATAAAAATTCTCCTTTGCATGATGGTGCCATGATTATTTCTAACAACAGAATTGAAGCTGCCGGAGCCATATTGCCCGTTAGCGATAACAGCAACGTACCCTCTCGTTTTGGGCTGCGCCATAGAGCCGCACTAGGCATTACCGAAAAAAGTGATGCCATTTGCGTGGTTGTTTCTGAAGAAACAGGAAAAATAGTTGTGGTGCATAGTCGCCATTTAGATCCCGTAGAAATAGGTGCCCTAAAATCCAAACTAAATCGCTTAATAGAATTGGCCTAAAACCAAATTGCACTGCTTACTTTTGCGCCCCTTAATAAGCAAATTTGCTTTTTTACTTGGGCTAAAAAAAAATATTTTACATGGATGTAAAAAACAACATACTAGAAACCATCGGCAATACGCCCATGGTTAAATTAAACAAAATAGCCGATGGCATTCCGGGAACCATTTTAGGCAAGATGGAATATTTTAATCCAGGCCACAGCGTAAAAGACCGCATGGCATTGCAAATGGTAGAAGATGCCGAAGCCGAAGGAAAAATAAAACCAGGTGGCACTCTAATAGAATGTACCAGCGGAAATACCGGTATGGGCCTTGCCCTTGCCGCCACCATAAAAGGGTACAAACTTATTTGCACGCTTAGCGACAAACAGAGCAAAGAAAAAATGGACATTTTACGCGCCATGGGTGCACAAGTTTATGTATGTCCTACCAACGTAGCCCCCGATCATCCGGAATCTTACTACAGCGTTGCCGACCGTTTAAACAAAGAAATTGAGAATAGCTTCTGGGTAAACCAGTACGATAATATGAGCAACGGCAAAGCGCATTACCTATCTACCGGGCCCGAAATTTGGGAACAAACAGAAGGGAAAATCACCCATTTTGTGGTTGGTGTTGGCACCGGAGGAACCATTTCTGGCGTTGCCAAATACTTAAAAGAAAAAAATCCAAACGTTAAAATTTGGGGTGTTGATAGCTATGGATCGGTATTTAAAAAGTACCACGAAACAGGCGAGTTTGACGAAAAAGAAATTTACAGCTACATCACCGAAGGTATTGGCGAAGACATTCTACCTAAAAACGTAGATTTTAGCTTGATTGATAAGTTTGAAAAAGTAACCGACCGCGATGGTGCCCTTGTGACTAGAGAGTTGGCCTTAAAAGAAGGATTGCTTTTGGGATACTCGGCAGGTTCTGCCATGCAGGCCGTAAAGCAACTAAAAGACGAGCTTACCGAAGATAGCGTTGTGGTAATTTTATTTCACGACCATGGTAGCCGTTACGTAGGCAAAGTTTTTAATGACGATTGGATGCGCGAGCGCGGCTTTTTAAATGATGATAAAAAAACAGCCAAAGACCTATTAAGCAAACACGAAGATTTGCCCTTGCTTACCGTATTGGCCGGAGAACCGGTGCACAATGCCATCGCAATAATGCGTAAATACAACGTTAGCCAGCTGCCTGTAATGGAAGCGGGAAAATTTGTAGGAAGCGTAAACGACACCATTTTGCTAGAAACGTTGGTAAACAAACCCTCTGCTAGAGATGAGCGCGTGCGCGATTTTATGGCACCCTCTTTCCCAGTGGTACAAAGCTCTGACCCTTTGCAAACATTAGCGAAAAAAATGACAGCAAACGTAGGTGCTGTTTTGGTTGATTTAGGCCAAGGCAAATACCACATCATTACAAAGCACGATTTAATCTCGGCCATGAGCTAAACGCACTACAACCAAATACACAAGCTGCTTACCACGCATTTTATATATACCGGTAAGCAGCTTTTTTTTGCGGCAGAATTGGTATTATTGTTTAACAAAACAATAGCACTTACAATACGCAAGCGTATATTTTTGGGGTGCGTGTAAAATAAAAATAAACGCCATAGTGGCGTTTATCCAATTGTTGTAAGGCATTAAAATAAACTGAACAAAATTACGTTTGAAACAATAAATCAAAATTTAAATAAATATGAGACAAGTATCAATTTTAATCTTCGCACTCTTTTTCTTTAGTTCTTGTGAAAAGGAAACCTTTGTTGACTATTATATCGACAATCAATCTTCGAGTGTTGTATCTGTTGATGGCACAAACATTATTGCCTCAAGCGATATTGACAAAACGATTAATCCGAACGAAAGAAAAGATGTCGCAACTTGGAGTAAGCGCGGTAAGGAAACTGATTATTTTGAACCAACCTCAATGTTTGGAAATGACATGGTAATTACAAATGCCGCAGGAGACACTTTGACGAAAGATTATAAAGTATTATCCAATTGGAGTTCTGACGTTGACGACCAAAGAACTTCAGCAAGTCACGAATACATTTTAGTGATAACTGACGCAGACTTTTAAATAAGAAAACGCCTTACAACAACGCATATAGCTTATGGCGGGTGAACGGCTGCCAGCAAGGTTTTCGCTCCGTAGCCAGCTTTGGTTTCAGTGGACAAAAAAGTGCTTCGAAACCGCCACAAGCCATATGCAAACCGCCGTTGTAGTGCATTAAAACAAAACATATGAAACTGAAAGAAGTAACAATAAAAAAATTCAGAAATATTATTGACTCAACCGCTGTTATGGTTGAAAATGATATTACTTGTTTAGTTGGGAAAAATGAATCAGGCAAGTCTTCCTTCCTAAATGCACTTTATAGACTAAATCCCGTTCGAAAAAATGCCGAATTCAAAATTGAAGACCAATATCCTGCTTGGCTAGAAAAAAAGGACAGAATGAAAGGGGTTGAATTGGAAAAAGAACGACCAGTCAATGCGACTTTTGAATTTGAAGAAAATGAAATTAACTCATTAAACGATATACTTGGTGAAGGTGTATTAAAAGATAATATTCTTACACTAAGCAAATCATATGAAGGCACTCTTGACCATTGGTTAAGCTTAGATGAAAGTCAATATTTGAAAAATATCATTCAAGGTCTTTCTTTCAGTAAGGAAACGAGAACGGATATAACTTCTTGTTCAACAGTTGAAAACTTAAAAGACTTTCTCGAAGGCTATGAGGTTTCTGAAGAAACAACTGATAAAGAGAAAGAGTCAATAGAAACTTTGAACAGTAGATTAACAGATCAAATCGGCAATTCGACTTCATTAATTTCGGCCTGTTACAAAAAAATTCAAAAGTATATTCCGAAATTTATCTATTTCGACAAATACAGCACTTTACCTTATACAGTGAAAATAAAAGAAATCTTAGAAGCAGATGATTCGACCTTAGATGACAATCAATTAACTGCGAAATCTTTACTAAGAATGGCTGCAGCTGATGATGACTATCTTTTGAATCCAGATTATGAAAGAAGAAAAAGGGAGCTTGAAAATGTCGCGAATGCCTTAACTCAAGACGTACTCGAATATTGGAGTCAAAATACCGCACTTCGTGTTAGCCCTGACATTGATAAAACCACCGTTAACAAGCCTAATGGTCAGACGACCATAATTGACGAATTAAAAA
Source organism: Bacteroidia bacterium (assembly GCA_030424545.1). GTDB lineage: Bacteria > Bacteroidota > Bacteroidia > Flavobacteriales > Schleiferiaceae > JAUHWL01. Next base: position 1,106 of record JAUHWL010000011.1, on the reverse strand, counting down.
TTAGGATTTGGGATGACAAACATTTCCTTTCGTTACCATTTAACGAACATTCTACAGGTTTTCAATGGTTTTTTTCTTTTCTAGCAGCATTTAGCGAATATGAATACAAGGATGAACCAGTCATTATTTTATTGGACGAACCAGGACTTGGCTTACACGGCAAAGCCCAAGCTGACTTTTTACGATTTATTGAGGAAAGATTAGCCCCAAAAAGACAGGTAATTTATTCCACACATTCACCTTTTATGGTGCAACCTAACAAACTCGAGAGAGCAAGAATTGTAGAAGAAAAAAATAGAGACGAAGGTTCAAAGGTTTCGTCTGACATTATGACCTCTGACCCTGATACTCTTTTTCCATTACAGGGTGCACTAGGATATGATTTAGCTCAACATATGTTCATTTCCAAAAACAATCTCATTTTAGAAGGGACTTCTGATTACACTTACATCCTTGCAATTTCTGATTACTTAATCGAAAAAGGAAGAAATGGATTAAGAGATGAATGGACATTAATTCCTGTTGGTGGAGCAGATTTAATCCCAACATTCGTGGCACTTCTTGGAATTCATTTGGATTTGACAGTAGTTGTAGACGCTAGAAAGGAAGGCAACCAAAAGCTTTCTAATCTCTCTAAAAATGGATATTTAAAATCCAAAAGAATAATTACTCTAAATGAGATTGTTGCCTCAAATTTAGCTGACATTGAAGATTTATTTTCTGCACAGGACTATTTAAATCTATACAACGACACATTTGACAAAAAATACAAAATAGAAGACCTCAAAGGCAGTGACCAAATTGTTAATCAATTAGCAAGATTGGAAGGAATACCCAGATTTAATCACGGCCGACCTGCTGACATATTCTTAAGAAAAAGAGATAAATATTTGGATGATTTATCAGAAGAAACTCTAAAGAACTTTGAAAAACTTTTTGAACGCATTAACGAGACTTTTGAGAAAAAGTAACGCACTACAACACTGGTAGCTGATGCACAACCCTCTTTTCCGTAAAAAACACAACACAAAAAAGGCCGTTTAACGCGGTCTTTTTTGTGGGCAATAATTTTGAGCTGCAAAAATTATAGTGCCGCATTTGGCTTT
>JAUHWL010000002.1 GCA_030424545.1 Bacteroidia bacterium | reverse complement strand
TGATTTAAAGCCAAATGCGGCACTATAATTTTTGCAGCTCAAAATTATTGCCCACAAAAAAGACCGCGTTAAACGGCCTTTTTTGTGTTGTGTTTTTTACGGAAAAGAGGGTTGTGCATCAGCTACCCTTGTTAGCGGGCGTATTTTTTTCTTTTTTCTTCGTTAAACATTATTGGAATTGTCCATTTCATTCTATAAACTTTTCCTTTTCGATAGTAGACATTCCACTCAGGGAGCAATTCTATAACCCTTATAGCTTCTTCGTTTATCAATTCGTTTTCTGAACCACGAATAATTTGGATACTGTCAGGTTTCAATGTCTCACTTGATTGAATCGTTACGAATACTTTTATTGATTCTTCTTTCAAATCAGGAATCTTGTCCCAGTTAATATTTGTGTAAATGAATGTTTGAAGACTGTCCTGATTTTCAGTGAAAATAGATTTGTAGGATTTAGAATTATCGTATTCAATCTGTGCAGACAAAAGTCCACTTGTGAAAGTTAAAACGAGTTCTTTTTCATAAAAGGAATCATAACCACTATGTACATAATGAATTTGTTTTCCCTTTGGTGCTAGGGTCTTTCCAGTAAACCAATGCGCAAAAACTCGTTCAGAACCAAATTCTGATTTTAAGTCAAAATATTCGGGTGTTTCGCTGTAGCATCCCTTTTGAACTTTTATTAGAAACAGGCTATCATTTGACACTTCCCAAGTTGCTCTATATCCACGATAGCAAGCTGTACTTGTCCACTCCAATTTTTTTCCATTAAATATTCTTTCTGATTTAGAGTCAAGATATTGCTCTAATGGATTAGAAAACAAAGACAATGTATCTCCTTTGAAGATTAGAATGTCTCCTGCTTGCCCTGTTGCGAAACTACAAAAGGGAAAGAGACAAAGGGTTATCAATATTTGTATTAGTCGTTTCATTTTATGCCCGCTAACAATTGAATAAACGCAATTGCGTTTATTCAATTTATATCCACAAGTATAGCTCAAAAACACCCAACATTAAATTACTCATACCCATTAGAAATGGCATAACGAACCAAGCCTGTTACGTTGTGCACGTTTATTTTCTTCATGAGGTTAGTACGGTGAGAATCTATGGTTTTATGACTTAAAATGAGTTTTTGTGCAATTTCTTTGTTGGTGTACCCTTGGGCTATGAGTGTGAGTATTTCTTCTTCCCTAGAGGTTAAACTCACCAACGGTATAACGGGCGTTGAGCCGGGTAACTTTTGAGACTTTGTATGTTCTTTAAATAATGCGGGGCTGTAATAGCTCTTTCCTTTCATAACCAAGTTCATGGCAAGAAGAAACTCATCGCGATCTGAATTTTTAAGCAAATAGCCTTTGGCACCAAGCCGAACCACTTCGCGATGCATGGCAGGATCTCCGAACATGCTAATAACAATTACACGAATGTTTGGGTAATATTCTAAAATGTATTTTAACACATCTAGCCCGTTTACTTTGGGCATGTGTAAGTCTAATATTAAATATTCGGGTTGGTGTTTTTCTATGGCAGAAATAGTTTCTTCTCCATCACTGGCCGTAGCAACAATTTCTAAATCATCTATATCGTCTATCAACAAACGATATCCTTCTATTATTAAATTATGGTCTTCTGCAAGAACAATTGAGTTCATAATTTTTCTATGCTATTACTTTATTTTCTGTAACCTCTAAGGGCGTACTAATGTGGATAAACGTTCCCGTACCGTCTGTACTTTGTATCTGAATACTGCCATTCATGGCTTCTAGCCTAATGTTTATGTTGTTTAAACCTATACCATTCAGTTTGTCATCTAACGAAAAACCAATGCCATTATCTTCTACAATAAGCATTAGTTTTTTCCCGCGTTTTAACAGTTGCACTCCAACTTTTGTGGCGTGAGCATGTTTAAGAATGTTGGAAACAAGTTCTTGTGTGATCCGGTAAATATTTACCTCAATATGATCTGGCAATCTGCTTTTTAAGCCAAACGACACAAAATCTACCTCTACAGTAGAAGTGGAAAAACTATTATCGAGCAGCTGCTCTAGCGCAGATTCTAGTCCGTTTTCTTTGAGCACAATGGGCATCATTTGGTGTGATAGTGATCTTACCTCATCGCAAATGCTATCAATTCTATGTGCTGTTGTTGTTGTGGCACTGGGGTTTTTATCAAATTGCAATTGCATTTTTAATGCTGCAAGAGATTGTCCAATACCATCGTGTAATTCACGGGCCAATCGCTGGCGTTCTGTTTCCTGTGCTTCTATTAATTGCTCCATCTGCTTTTCTTTTAAAGCAAATTTTAATTTATCGTTTTCCCGTATGCCTTTTAAGCGTATGTAATAGGCCAAGCCGCTACCAATTAATATAACTAGAATAAGCAAGCCCGCCATGACGGCTTGTTGCTGCCTACTCTCGTCTAGTTCTTCATTTTTTAGCGTGATTTCTTCATTTTTTTTACGCTCATTTAAATACAGTTCTTCTAAGGCATTTAACTGCTGCATGCTTGTATAAGAATACAAGCTATCCTTAAGAATCCCCCATTTTTTATAATAAACCGTTGCTTGATCTAGATGATTAAGCGCAATATGCAAATCGGCTGCCTCTTTATACACATCAATATTTCTTGGTATTACAGTACCGCTGCCATATTTAGATTGAAACAGCACTAAATCTGCATTGGCTTGTTCTTCATCACCAAAATGATAATGCATCTGTGCTAAAAAGAGTATGGTTTTATACCCAGCTTTTTGCTTAGATTTTAAAAGTTTGTTCAATTGGTTGTAATACGCCTCGGCACCTTGATACTCCTTTTGGGTTAACAAAATCTGCCCAATGTTTGTACATAGTAATATAGCCTTGGCTGTATCTTGCTTTTCGGTGGCAATTTGAAGCGCTTCTTTATAGCTTATTAAGGCCAAATCTGTTTTTTTGTTCTGTAACAGTACATCTGCGTAAATATGTATAATGGTGTACAGTTGAGACATTCCTTCGCCATATTCCTTTGCCAACGCAATGTTAGATTCTGATGATTTGAATAGACCAAAATGGTGGTATGTTCTCCCCATTAAAAAATAAGCTGTGGCAAGCGATAACGAATCTTCAGACAATTCCGCATACTTCATGGCCATTACAGCATTTTCAAAACTTTCTTCCCATTTTTCGGTAAACTGCTGGGTAATTGCTTTTTCGTAATAAACAAAAGAGAGAAATGCTTGATCTTGATACCTTAGTGCATAATAAAGTGCACTGTCAATAAATGCTTCACATCGGCTCTTATCGCGTAGTTCTCTATATACTTGCGCTTTTAACACATAAATATCCGCCAGTTTCTTTTCATCAGGGTTTTGAATGTAGTATTGAAACGCTTTGTCTAAATATGTAAGTGTAGAATCTAAATTGTAAAACGACCAATAATCTGCACGCCTAAGGTTATTTTCTGCAGTATAGAGCTCGGATAACTTTTTATTTTGTTCTTGCTCAATTTTTTTAGAAGCTATCTCTAAAAGCTTTAATGAGCTATCTCTAGAGTAGTTTATGTGCTTTTCTACAATTTGATGTATTTCGGGCACACTGAGGTGCTGCGCATTCTGGCCATGCACAGCAAGTGCATATAGGTGCAGAAAGACAATCCATAAAAAGGGTTTTATAAAGTTGCGTGGCGTTAACCTCATATGTGCAAAGCTTAGCAAACCGAAAAGTAGTATAAAATATTTCTAGTTCTTGGCCATATAGGGTGAACACCTTAGCCATTTGCGTGGCATACCTTAATCATCTTTAAATAAAAAAATAAGAATCTGCTTTTTAACACTTGGCTGCTCTACCTATTCATGACGAAACATTAAACTCCGTCTAAAATTATTATAAACCGTACATAGCCAATTACGTGTATAGTGAAAAAAAAATAACGTTTGTTTTTTAGGGTATAGGTGGTGATTTTATAGGGTAAACACCCCAAAATGCCCTTTTCTAAGTATTTCAGTCTCTACATTTGAACCAATAGAGTTTACCCTTTTTCCCATTTTATTTCGGGTAAAAACAGCTTTAAAGACGTCTAATTTTAATTAAATATCATGAAGAAAGCATTACGCTTTAACATTCTCTTACCAGCACTGTTATTGCTCAGTACAATGGCATTTGGCCAATTGTCGGGTATATACACCATCAATGGTTCTATCCCGGCAAGTAGCACCAACTACCAAACGTTTAGTAGTGCCGCATCAGATTTATCAACTTTTGGGGTGAGCGGCTCTGTGGTTTTTTACATTGCCGCAGGAACGTATAATGAAGCCCTTGAAATTGACACCATTTTAGGAGCGAGCACATCAAACACCATTACATTTAATGGCGGTAGCGCTGCTACCACAACGTTAAAACACAATGGTAGTAATCCAAACGGTACTGTAATACTTACCGGTGCAGATTATGTTACGATTAAAAATTTAACCATCGAAAACACAGCAACGGGCAACGATGCCTGGGGTATTTTTCTTACCGGACGTGCAGACCATGTTACGATTGATCATTGTATCATCAACATGGGCGTAACTACATCTTCGGACAATGGTGGTATTATTGCTTCTGCAGATCCAACTAATTCTTCAACTGGAGGAGACAATGCCCACAACCTAACCGTAAGCAATTGCGAAATACACAATGGCTATTACGGTTTGCGTATGGAAGGTGGAAACGCATCAAGCGGTCAGTTAGATTCCAACATTACCATACACAACAACATTTTTTTAGACAACTACGGCTACGGTGTATCTCTTGATGACATTGCCAAAATAACCTTGACCAACAACTCTGTGTCTGGTATAGGTTCATCAACTAAAGACGGATACAATTTTGATGATATCGTAAATTTTGAATTTACTGGAAACTACGCCCATGTGCCTGATTATGCCATGGAAATTGATGATGGAAACTTTTCTGCAGATGGCACACCTGCATCAAGCCCATCGCTTATTGCCAACAACATGCTTATTAGCACAGATGATGATGCGCTCAATATAGATGATGTAGAAAACGTACATATTTATCACAATACACTTCATTGCCAAGGAACAGGTACAGGTGATATTGCTTTGTATTTTGGCGATGGCGATACCGTTGATATTCGCAACAACATTATTGTTGCCGATGATGATCACGCCATTTATGTATCATCAAATGTGGGATATTACACAGCCGATTACAATATCTATTATACGGGAGGTTCTACCCTAGCCGATATTTCTGGGTCTGAGCGTCAAACCTTAACAGCCTGGAAATTATCAGATTCCTCTAAAAACAATAATTCTAAAGAAGGAGATCCTGGCTTTACATCAACTACAGACTTACACGTAATTGGTACGTTGGCCGATGGTGCTGCTGACAATGCAACATCCATAGTATCCGATTTTGACGGAGATGTGCGCCCTGCACCCGGCTCTACCATAAAAGATATTGGTGCTGATGAATTTATTGGCCCTACTTGCCCCCCGCCCAGTGGGCTATTTGCCTTTGGAGAAACCAGCAACAGCGCAAATGTTTCTTGGACAGCGGGCGGTGCCAACAATTGGATGGTACAATATGGAACTACTGGTTTCACACCGGGTAGCGGAACCTTTGTAGCAACAAGTAATGACACTCTTTTACTTTCTAGTCTTTCTCCGCAAACAATTTATGATGTTTATGTAAGAGACAGTTGTAGTGCCAATGATGTTAGTCCTTGGTTGGGCCCTATTTCTTTTACAACAAAATGTATAACCAGTGCTTTACCCTATCTAGAAAACTTTAATTCTGGTTCTTTCCCTATTTGCTGGAACAGAAGCAGCACAACCGATGTAAACGTGATTTCGTCATGCTCTGGCAGATCAAACGTTTTAGAATTTAATTATACCGAAGAAGCTACTACCGCAGCCGTTGATGCAAGCGGGGTACAAAGCATACAGGTTGGGTATTATATTGGTGCCGGTGCTTGTACCAATGATCCGGAGGACAATGAACATTTCCAAGTTTTATACTGGGATGGTACACAATGGGTTTTGGCCAAAGACTATGACGGCACAATGCCTCAATCTTTTGTGTGGGACAGCTTTATCGTACCTCAAAGCGCACTTACCAATAACTTTCAGGTTAAGTTTGATATGATTCATGGTACCACAGACGCTTGGCAAATAGACAGCGTGGTGATAGAAGAAGGACCTTCATGTCCTCCGCCTTATGCTGTGGGCACATTAAACATTACAAATTCTTCTGCCGATGTGTATTGGACCAGCGGTGGCGCTAGCAATTGGATGATTCAATATGGCACATCAGGTTTCTCTTTGGGAACAGGAACATTACTAGCCGCAAGCAACGATACAATTACACTTTCTGGACTTACAGGGCAAACCACTTATGATGTTTACATAAAAGATAGCTGTAATGCCACGAGTACATCAACATGGGCAGGGCCTTTTACTTTTACAACACCTTGTAGCGCAATTTTGGCACCTTATACCCAATCTTTTGATTCTACATATATTCCTTCTTGTTGGACAGAAACTGCCGTATCTGGCGGCCCGTGGGAATTCTCAGGCTCTACAAATCCATCTACTTGTGGCGCTGCTACAGACCATACGGGTAATGGAGGATCTTACGCTTGGATGGATCATTCAGGTGCGGATGCAACCGTATCATTAACCACAGGTGTGGTAGATATTACGAATTTAACCGTACCCTACTTAAGATTTTATTACTGGATGTGTGGATCGGTAACACCGCCAAATATTCTTTATATAGAGGCATACAACGGTAGTTCATGGACGGCCATAGATACCATTGCTAGCGGCACTTCGGGCTGGGATAAATTTGCTTATGTCCTTACCAATTACACCTATGGAAACAATTTGGTGCAAATACGATTTACAGCAGAATCAGGTGGTTCTGGAATTGATTACAACGCAGATCAAGCTTTAGACGATGTTGAAATTATTGAAGCGCCAAACTGTTTGGTATCTACCAATTTATCCGCTTTCAACATTACCAACTCTGGTGCTTCTGTAACATGGACTCCAGGTGGGTCAGCTTCTAATTGGTTGGTGCAATATGGTACTTCTGGGTTTACACCTGGTACAGGAACATTTGTTGCCACGGCAAATGATACCGTAAACCTTTCCGGACTTTTGGCGCAAACCAAATATGACGTTTACGTGCAAGATAGTTGTGGCATTAACAATACATCTGTATTACTGGGCCCGATTTCATTCACCACCTTGTGTTCGCCAATTATAGCACCCTATACAGAGAATTTTGACAGTTTAGCCTTGGCGTTTCCATACACCGCGCTTCCAGATTGTTGGGAGGCACAAACAGGACCTGATTATTGGGATGTAACCAATGATTCTGTAAATGCGGGTCATTCGTATTTACCAAATTATGGCGACCACACAAGCGGCAATACCAACTACATGTGGATTGATGCTTCTAACAACATTACGGGCAATGCTATGACTACTGGCTCTATAGACATGTCTGCTTTAACCACGCCTTATGCGGGTTTTTGGTTTGCTTCAAACAATACCAACAACAACATCAATCACACCATTAAACTAGATGCCTGGAACGGTACAAGTTGGGTAAATATTGATTCTGAACGAGGCAATTTTGTAGGTTGGGTAGAGGTATCTGGCATCGTTCCTTCTTCAATACCTACTATTACAAAATTCAGAATTCAAGCCATTGCAGATACAGCTGGCACTAGCTCTACCTATTATTATAATGATTTAGGGGTTGATGATTTCTTTATTGTAGAAGCTCCTTCTTGCCCTGCACCGGCTAACTTGGGTGTTGCAGGCGTAACATCAAATAGTGCCAATGTTTTTTGGACAACAGGAGGTTCATCATATCACCAAATTGAATACGGACCCGCAGGATTTAGCCAAGGAACAGGATTTACATTAAATGTTGCAAACGATACCGCAGCACTTACGAGTTTATTTCCTAACACGGCTTATGAGTTTTATGTGCGCGATAGTTGCAGCGCAACAGATTTAAGTACGTGGAGTGGTCCTTTCATGTTTACCACACCCTGTTCTTTCTTTATGGCACCATTTTTAGAAGATTTTGAATTAGGCTCACTGTCGATTAATTGTTGGTCTAATGAATACACTTCTGGTGCTAAAGATTGGATTTTTGCAACGGGATCTTCCGGTGGTTCTGTATCCACCTCTTACTCAGGAAACCGTAATGCACGTTTTACTTCTAGCGGAAGTGGACCTCACATAACTAAGTTTATTACTCCTGTTATAGATGTAAGTTCATTAACTACTCCACAGCTAGAATTTGCTTATGCGCAAGAAGCTTGGTCTGGAGATCAGAATTATCTCAATGTGTATTACCGCGATTCTGCCAATGGCGCATGGAATCTAATTTGGACAGACTCTACCAGCAAAGCATCCTGGACACTTGCTCAGGTTGTAATTCCATCAACCTCTACTACTTTACAATTAAGCTTTGAGGGAATAGATAATTATGGCCGAGCAAATGTGATAGATGATGTACAAGTAAAAGAAGCACCAAGCTGCCCACCTCCAAGCAATTTAGGCGCAACAAACATAACGGCAACAACAGCCGATGTTTACTTTACCCCTGGCGGTTCTGCTGCATATTACAGAATAGAATATGGGTTAACCGGATTTACGCAAGGCACAGGTTTAAGCATGGTGGTTACCAACGATACCGTATCATTAAGCAACTTAATGTCAAATACGCTTTATGACTTTTATGTAGAAGATAGTTGTGGTACAAACCTAACAAGTACCATAGCAGGGCCTTTTACTTTTAACACACTTTGCAACGCTTATTCAGCTCCATTTTTTGAAGATTTCGAATCGACTTCGGGCACAACCATTTGTTGGTCTCAAGAATATGTAAATGGCACCAAAGATTGGGTTTTTGCTTCTGGTTCTACGGGTGGCTCAATAAGCTCGGCCTATTCTGGTGCGCTTAATGCAAGATTTACTTCTAGTGGTGGCGGCCCACATATTTCTAAACTTATTTCTCCGGTAATAGATGCAAGTGGGCTTTCTAGCACAATGGTTTCTTTTGCTTATGGGCAACAGGTATGGTCTGGAGATCAAAACTACTTGAATGTATATTACAGAGATTCTGCAAACGGTGCCTGGGTTCATGCATTCTCAGATTCTACCAATCAAGCGGCTTGGGTAACTACTGATGTGCTTATTGCATCAACCTCATCTACGCTGCAAATAGCTTTTGAAGGAGTTGATAATTACGGCCGTGCCGTTGTAATTGATGATGTTGAAATCAAGCAAGCACCGAGCTGTCCGCCATCGGCTAATTTGGGCGTAACCAACGTAACTACAACATCAGCAGACCTATATTGGACATCTTACAGTACTGCGAGTTATTACATTATTGAATATGGTCCTGCCGGATTTATACCGTGTACGGGACCACCCATGACGGTTATTTCCACCAATGATACCTTGTCTATTACCAATTTGTTACCAAGTACTACTTATGAGTTTTATGTGATTGATAGTTGTGCCAATGGCAGCAGTGGTTGTCCGGGAACAGGGCCATTTGTATTCAGCACCTTGTGCAACACCATTATAGCACCATTTTTCGAAGACTTTGAGGTAGCCACTGGCACAAGCGATTGCTGGTCTCAAAACAAAGTAAGCGGGAATAGCAATTGGTCTTTTGCATCAGGATCTTCCGGTGGATCAGTTTCAACCGCATATTCTGGTAGTTTAAATGCGCGGCATACATCAAGTGTTGGAGGACCAAACATTACCAAGCTCATATCTCCATTAATAGATGCAAGTGCACTTTCCACTTCCATCCTATCTTTTGCTTATGCGCAGGAAGATTGGTTTGGAGATCAAAACTACTTGAATGTGTACTATAGAGATTCTGCCAATGGAGCATGGAATTACTTATGGTCTGACTCTACCAGTCAGGCTGCTTGGACAACTGCCCAAGTAACTGTACCATCTAATTCAACCTCTCTTCAATTTGGTTTTGAAGGTGTGGACAACTACGGAAGAGCGGTTGTTTTAGATGATGTTTCGCTAACTGGGCCACTTGTTTGTTCTGCTCCAGACAGCATTATGGTAGCACCTATGTGTACCGAAGCTGACATTACTTGGACATCTGAAGCAGGCGCAAGCACTACCATAGAATATGGCCCAACAGGCTTTGCGCCAGGTAGCGGAACTTTAATGTATGGCATTACCAGTCCGTTTACGTTAAACAACCTTACCATGGGCATGAGTTATGACTTTTACCTAATAGATACATGTACCAACAATATTGGTAGCAGCTGGACAAGTGCAACCATGTTTACAACCGATACAATGCCCATTGCATCGTTTATGGCCAACATGAATGCAGCACCGCACCCAGACACGGTACAATATGAATTCGATGCTATGTCTAGCATAGGTGCCAATAACTACTGGTGGGATTATGGCGATGGATCTGCAAACAATACGGGAGTAATAACTACACACAACTACAGCCAAAACGGTACATACACCGTAACCTTGGTAGCAACAAACAATTGCGGTTCTGATACAGCCACGCAAGAAGTAGTTGTAGAAGGCATCGGATTAGAAGAACACATCATCAACAATGTTGAGCTATACCCAAATCCAAATACAGGTAAATTCTCTATTACGGGATTATTGAGTTTTGGTAGCGATATATCTTTTGAAATTGTTACGGCAAGCGGAGTTGTAGTTCATCAAGAACAAATGGCTACGCAAGTTTCAGACACTTATGAAATAGACGTTCAAGGATTACCTGCGGGCATCTATCTCTTAAAAGTATCTAGCAGCAAAGGCATGGGCATTAGATCTTTTGTCCTTAGAAACTAAGTTTTTTTCAAGTTAACACGATGAGAGAAGGCTGCCTGAGAGGGCAGCCTTTTTTCTTTTATACAGGAGTTTTACCCTTGGCTAAAATACTATTCATCTACCTAAGGTATATAAAGTGATTATATAGGGTGAATACCCTAAGATGCCCGTTTTTCATCTTCCCTTTGTCTAGTTTTGACACGTTAGTACAGTAAACTGTACTAACGTAAAGAGGTTACATAAAAATTTCAAACGAATAAACATGAAAAAGGCAATCTTTAAGCACCTATGCTTATCTGCATTTATGCTGATGAGTATGGTAACGATGGGTCAATTATCTGGCTCGTACACAATCAATGGTTCGCTGCCTACAGGTGGTACAAACTACCAAACGTTTACTGCTGCTGTTTCGGCATTAACTACCAACGGAGTTTCTGGAGCAGTAACATTTAATGTTGCAGCGGGCACATATACGGAGCAAATTTCTATTCCAGCCATCTCTGGAGCAGGTGTTTCTAGCACCATTACATTTAAAGGATTAGGAGATTTAACCACCATAACGGCAGCACCAACATCAACCAATTTACCGGTTGTTAGTATAGATTCTGCCAGCCACATTACACTGGATAGTTTAAAAATAGAGGTTACCGGAACACAAGGTTGGGGCGTGCATTTTATGAATCAAGCCGACACCAACGAAGTGTTGAACTGCCACATTGTTGGCCCATCGGCAGCCAATATTTATGGTATTATAGGATCAGGTTCTATCTCGGGGGTTACTGTAGTACAAAACAATGCAGAATATATTCTCATAGAAAACAACACCATGGATGGTTGCGATATTGGCGTACAAATGGTAGGAAAAACGGGACCGTTAACCACGCCTTCTAAACAAGTGAACTACGGAACCAATATTAGCATTATTGGCAATACATTTTCTGATTTCAGCTCGAAAGCTGTGATTATTAATCATTACCACAATGTTCTGGTAGATGGAAACACAATGTCTACTTCTAATTCAGGCAGCAATGGTGCTGCAAGCTTTTGGGATGCTGGAGACAATATTGTATTTACAAAAAACAATATCTATGTTGCATCAAACACCAACAACACAAGATTAGTTGTACTTGCCATGGCACCACCAAATGGTCCTGCCGGAGACAGTCTTCAACCTGGTATTGTTGCCAATAATATGATCCAATATGATGGTTCGAATTCAACCGCGCCAACAGGATTGTTACTGAAAAACAAAGCACACATAAAAGTGTATAACAATACCTTTAAAATGAATAACCAAGGCACAGATGCAAGTTGCATTTGGCTTGACAATAACAATGCTCGTGCATTAAACGGAATAGAAATTAGAAATAACATTTTGGTGCTAGATAATTCAGGATCTGGCCAATTTCTTTACACGGCCAACTCAACTTTAGCCGCACGATTTAAAAACCTGGTTTTAGACCACAACAATTACTATGCGCCAAATGGTTATTTTAATTCATTGGTGGCCAACGGTTCTAGCCTTTCTTCTTTTAGCTCATTTACAGCCTTTAAAGCAAATACTTACGGTTGGGGCGTAGGAGCATTAAATGTAGATCCAGGTTTTGTAAGCGCAACAGATTTACATGCAACCTCTCCAGCCATGAATGACAGCGCTGCGGTTATTTCAATCATTACAGAAGATATTGATGGTGACATGAGAAATGCCACCATGCCTGATATAGGTGCTGATGAATATTCACCTGCAGCTTGCAGCGCTTCTAATAACCTTGGTGCATTTAACGTTTTGGCAACAACAGCTGAAGTATTTTGGACATCATACAACACTAGCTCAACCTATAAAGTGCAGTATGGCACAACAGGTTTTAATTTAGGTGCCGGAACAACTGTTTTAAGCGCCAATGATACGGCAACTCTTTCAGGGTTAATCAGTCAAATTACGTATGATTTTTATGTGAAAGACATATGTGGTGCTACCGATTCTAGCTCTTGGTCTGGACCGTTTACTTTCACTACCTCATGTGGTACTATTTCTTCGTTCCCATTTACTGAAAACTTTGATGGAAACACGTGGACCTCTGGTACTGGAGGAGCAAATTCTGGTGATGTTATTGATCCATGTTGGATAGTAACTCCAGATGGCACTAATTTTACTGATTACAGATGGGGAACTCGTTCTGGTACCACATCATCAACAAGCACTGGCCCAACAACAGACGTAAGTGGAACTGGAAATTATATTTATACAGAATCGTCTTATGGTTCAACTGGTGATGTCGCAGAATTTGTTTCTCCTGTTATAGATTTATCAAGTTTAAATTCACCTCAACTTGATTTTAAATACCACATGTACGGGTCATCTATGGGTACGATGTACGTTGCCATTCGCGGAAATGGTATGGAAGATACATTGGCAAGTTTTACTGACAACAGCAACAGCTGGCAAGACATGCTTATTAGCTTGGTTGGTTATACCGGAATTCACAACATTGTTTTTTATGGTGTAAGAGGATCATCAACAGGTGGAGACATGGCCATTGATGAATTTGTTTTAGGTGAAGCCCCTGCTTGTCCTGTTCCTTCTATGGTTAGCTTAAGCAATCCTACAACCAATTCTATCGACATTAATTTTACCTCTACCGGAACCAAATTTATTATAGAGTTCGGACCATCTGGTTTTGCACAAGGCACCGGAATTATTGATACTGCACTGGCTACTGGACATACGGTAATGGGTTTGTCCTCAAACACAATGTATGATTTTTACATCCAAAATGATTGTACAGATTCATTAAAAGGAACATCTACCTGGACAGGACCTTATACCCTATCTACTGCCTGTGCCGTTTATGCAACGTTTCCGTACGTAGAGAATTTTGATGATGTAAACTGGACACCGGGAACTGGCTCTTACAGTGATGATGATGAAATGAGTTCTTGCTGGTCAAGGTCGCCAAGTGCCTCTACTTCATTCCGTTGGAATGTGCGTTCTGGAACAACTGCAAGTAGTAATACTGGGCCCACCACAGATGTAAGCGGAAGCGGAAATTACCTCTATACCGAAGGTTCTAGAGGATCAACCGGATCTATAGCAACTCTAACATCGCCAGAGTATGATCTTTCTCAACTCAATTCGGCTCAACTTGTATTTGATTACCACATGTTTGGCGGTAATATGGGAGACCTTTTTGTTGAAATTATTGATAGCACAACTTCTGATACCATCGCTACTATTTCAGGAGCGCAGGGCAACCAATGGAATAACATGGTTGTTAATTTAGGTGCTACCTATAACGGAATCTATCAATTAAGATTTACAGGTGTGCGTGGTAATGGTTTTGCAAGTGATTTGGCCATTGATCAATTGATTATAAAAGAAGCTCCCCTATGTATAGCACCAACTTATTTAACGGCCAGCAACATCACTACAGATAGTTTGGTTTTAAACTGGGGTGGTAGCAATGGCACAGCATGGGAGATAGAATATGGCACACAAGGGTTTGCGCAAGGTACAGGCACAATGGTTACTGGCTTAACCGATTCAACAGCAACCATCACTGGTCTTTCTCCAAATACATGTTATGACTTTTACGTGCGTAACAATTGTAACCCACAAACCAGCACGTGGTTTGGCCCTATTACTGCCTGTACACCATGTGCTATAGCAATTGCACCATTTTCCGAAAACTTTGATGCTGCACCTTGGGCCTCTGGAACGGGTAGTTCAAACACAAATGATGTTATGTCTAGTTGTTGGAACAGAACCCCCGGCCCACCTTCTTACCGTTGGTCTGTTAGAACAGGTACAACAACAAGTTCTACCACCGGACCTTCTTCTGATGTTAGCGGAATGGGGAATTATATTTTCACCGAAGCGTCAACGGGTAATGCGAATAATGTAGCTTATTTAGAGCTTCCAACAGTTGATTTCACAGCCTTAACGCAACCAACTTTATCTTTTAGATACCACATGTATGGAGCTACAATGGGCGAACTATTTGTTACAATCTATAATGGCAGTACTTGGGATACGATTTATAGCATTGCTGGACAACAACAAAATGCAACTACCGATCCTTTTAGTACTGCATATGTAGACTTAACAGCGTATAAATCTGTACCACGCGAAATTAGAATTGGCGGAAAACGCGGCTCAAGTTTTAATTCAGATATGGCCATTGATGAGGTAGCGATAGATGAAATGATTAGCTGTTTGCCACCTTATGACTTAGTTGTTGACACTGTGACTTCTACACAAGTAGAATTGTCTTGGAAAACATTAACGAATAGTACCAATTTTATATTAGAGTACGGCCCATCTGGTTTTATCCCTTGTACTGGGGGTACTGGGGCAGTTCAAACTGTTACGGGCACTTCTGCAATAGTAACTTCACTTATTCCCAACTTCTCATACGACTTTTATGTATTTGATGTTTGCGATTCAAGCTGCACAGGACCAACGGTAACGGCTAAAACTCTCATCAATATTGATGCAGAAATGTTGGCTATCATATCACCTGCAGCAAGTGAATGTGGTGATAGTGCTTTTGTGGTTGAAGTGAAGGTTAAAAACAATGGATTAAATCCCATCAATAGTTTGCCTATTACTATAGATATTACAGGAATGATGACAGCATCAATCTCAACAACTTACAACACCACAATTCCTACTGGTGGTTCTGCCAATATACCTGTTGGCACCATCAACAGCTACTACGGAGGTTTAATAAACGTAATGGCTTACACTGCATTATCCGGAGATCAGGAAACTAGTAATGACACACTAACGATTAACGGCCTAGAATTAATTGCCGCAGAACCATTACACCTTCCTGTTGATACGCTTTGCGCAGGAGATACGGGTACTTTTGTTGCCCTACCACAACCGGGCATTAGCCATAACTGGTACCAAAATGCCAATGATACAGTACCTTACTTTAAAGGCGATACTATTGCCGCTGCTGCTGGTCAAACATTGTATTTAGACAGAAATTCGAATCAATCATTGGTTGTACAAACCGGAACTGCAGGTTCGCTATACGGCACCATGTTCAAGGTTTATGTAAATCATGATTTCAACTTTACTGGCTATACGTGGGTTTCTCACCAATCAGGCACGAAAGAAATTAAAGCGTTTTACAGACAAGGAACTTATCGTGGACATGAAACTAACCGCAATTCTTGGACGGTAATAGATACGATGCAAGTAACAGGCACATCTAGTTTAACGCCTTACCGTTTTGATTTTGCAAACCCAGTAACGTTTAGTGCCGGAGATACCATTTCTATATATTTAGCCAGCAAAACGGGTAAATACGAAGCACAAAGTTTGGCAGGAGCAACAATAGATTCTGTGTTTAAAACTAACAGCGACTTTGATTATATAGCTGGGGTTGGTGGTGCTTATTTTGGTGCAAACATGGTTACTGCCAGCAGTCCAAGCAGCATAGCTTGTACGTTACACTGGGAGTCACTAGATGTTTGTGGTAACAAACGTATCCCATTAATCATGGGCATAAATCAAGATACAGCCTTGGCCAACTTTACGTTTAACATCAACAACCAAACTGTAGATTTTGATGCATCAACGGCTAACGGACATGTATTTAATTGGAACTTTGGTGATGGTAATACGGGTATGGGCATTATGACCCAACACACGTACTTAGCTAGCGGAACATACAATGTAATGCTCACGGTAACCGATACCGTTTGTGGTACTATTGATACGTTAACTCAAACTGTATTCATCAACTTTAGTATTGCCGAAGATCATTTTGAAAACACATTCAAATTGTATCCAAACCCATCTACAGGCGTTGTGGCCATTAGTTTTGACTTGCTGATTACAGGCAAAGTTGATTTATCATTGATGGATCTTCTTGGCAAAAAAATCTATAGTGAAGACTTAGATTATCAATCAGGAAGTTTTACCAAAACACTTGATTTAAGCCACTTGCCAAAAGGAATGTACTTATTGAATATTAAAGTAAATGACAAAACAAGCACACGAAGAATAGTGCTGCAATAACCGTTTTATAGTTTTCATTCGGGACGAGGCCTGTCTATTTTTTTTAAATGGACGGGCTTCGTTTTTTTTAGTCCATTAGGCTAAAGCGATTCTTTGATATTTAATTTCTTAAGGTGATATTGAACCAACGCATCTACAGGTTTTGCCAGTACTTTCCCTTTTTTAAACCCAAAATCATTTAAGCATTGGGTTAAAATATCTTCATTGTTTTTTGCAACAGAGCCAACAAAACTTATAGGTACATTTTTAGCTTCTTTAAAACAAGCCACATGTATATCTAAAAACTTTTTAAAGGCATCTTGCATAATATTTTTAACGTAAGGGTGCTTGTTGTGCTTGCCAGCAAATGGGCCAAAACTTGCTAAGTAAACATTCGCATTGGGCTTGTTATAAACGGTGTTAATGATCTCATCTTTGCTCAAGTTAAACTCCGCTTTAAAAGCATGGTGCAAATCGGTGGGTAATTTTTTATATAAATAATCAGCAAGTATTCTTTTCCCAATAAAACCAGCAGAGCCTTCATCGCCTAGAATGTATGCCAAAGAAGGCACCTCTTCAAAAATAGTTTCGCCATTAAAGTAACAAGAATTAGAACCTGTACCCAAAATACAAGCTATTAAGGGTTCGCCAGAATACAAGGCAAAAGCAGCTGCTTCTAAATCATGACCAACGTGATTCTTAGCCTTGGTAAATACATTATTTAATCCTGTAACAATGATAGATCTAAGCGCATCTGTGCTACAACCGGCCCCATAAAACCATGTTTGTTCTACATCGCCAGCAAAATCTTTAAGACCTATTGTTTTTTTTAAGACCTGCTCTACCAACTTTTCATCATGAAAATAAGGGTTAAACCCCATGGTTTTCCAGCGGTTTACTTCTTGGCCTTTGTGGTCTAAGAGAATCCAATCACATTTGGTAGATCCGCTTTCAGCAACTAAAATCATGCACTACGTTTTTAGAGGTAAATAATTCGCAAACATCAAAAATACAGGAATGCTTATCAGAAAAAATGTAGTCTTTTTAAAAATAATTTACTTGGCCCATCATATCATGCTTTGTAATTAACATATCTTTCGCCATGCAAATAATTTACAATTCAGACATTTTGAATTAATACTTTTTTTATGAAAAACGCCCTTAAAATTTTCATGATTGCTTCGCTTTTACTTACAGGAACCACAGCGAAATCTCAAGTACTTATCTCGTTACTTTTTGGAAAAGCATTAAACACACCGAAAATTGAATTTGGTTTGATTGGTGGTGTAAATCAATCTTACGTATTAGACATTGATGATTCTAAAGGATTAAACAATTGGAACCTTGGTTTTTACTTTCATATTAATTTAAAGAAGAATTCATTCTTAAGCACTGGTGTACTTGTAAAATCTTCGGTTGGTGCCACGGGAATGCCCACCTACCAACTGGGCGATGCTGCGTTTGATTCTCTATATGCTGATGGCACGCTAACGAAAAAAATAAACTATTTCTATGTGCCTATTTTATATCACCACAGGTTTAATAATAGATGGTATTTAGAAGGCGGTTTTCAACTTGGCTTAAGAAGCAAAGCGTATGACATTTTTGATATCTCGGAATTAGACGGTGATCTTACATATCAAACTGACGTGCGAGATCAATACGCTAGGTTAGATGTAGGATTAATGGGTGGTGTAGGGTTTAAATTTAAACCTGTACTAAAAAGTACCGCCATCGGTGTGAGTTACTATTATGGCCTGGTAGATGTAAGCAAAACTGATTTAGTAGTAAAAAACAGCTCGGTGTATTTGTATATAAAAGTCCCCATTGGTTTGGGCGGAAAAGAGCCTAAATCAATGGAATAAAAAAGCATAAAAAATGCGCATTGATAATCTCAATGCGCATTTTTTTATTTGGATAATAAGTTACTCTATTACCAATATTTCTCTAAATGTTACACCTTTTGTACCGCTCACATGTATTACGTACATGCCTGGTTTCCAAAGGTCTGTATTTAATGCAAATACATTTAATCCTTTCGCGGTTTGTATGTCTTTTTGCTCCTCAATTTTCTGTCCGTTTATGGCATAAACCTCAACTGATATACGTTGTTCAGGCACATCATTAATTTCAATAAATGCTCTTTTAGAAGCTGGATTTGGATACATTTTTAAACCTGTACCTAAATCTTTTTCTTCAAGACCAATACTAGAATTTACGTTTAACAACACCGATTTATCGTCTGTAAAAAATCCATCACTCACTCTAAACACTACGCTGTATGGTTTTTTTCTAACATCGGTAATCCTAGGCTCCCAGCTAAATACGCCTTTTGTATTTACGTTCGTTCTCGTTTCTGTAAAACTTGCATTGCTTTGTGGAATTTCAAAAACTTCACTAAACGCCCCCATATATACCGTTTTGTTGCTGCTACTGTGCGAGGTAATTAATTCTATACTAAACGGAATGCCCGCAGGAACATCTAACGCAAAGTTATTATTTGCGTCTCTTGGCAAGATGTTTAAGTTGTTCCACAATGGGAAACCAAGGTTTGGGTTAACCACAATAAACTGCATATCTCTTCTAATTTCTCCTACCCATATGCCATTTCTATATTGATCTACCAACACAGAAGCAACAAAATTCCCAAGCATATCTGCTGTCCAAGAAATAGTTCCTGTAATTGGATCTATGCTAAAAACATTAGATGTATCCGAAGAAGGGTCTACATATCCTGCGCAAGGCTGGCCATTGCTACCTAAAGGCACGTCAATACTCCAATAAAGCGAGTCTCCATCAGGATCAAACGGTAAAGGATTGTATTGCCATGGCGTATTTTGGGGTAAAAAAATAGCTGCCGGAACCAAGAAAAAAGGACTTGAATTTGGTGCCAAAGAATCTGTAACAATGGTGGTGGTTAAAAGCATATTCTCATTTAACGGTGTAGATAAATTCTGGATTGCACCATTTCTACAGCAGTTTATCCAAGATACGTCCCACTGCCCATAGGTTGGCAAGGTTACCGTATCTATGAATACGTAAATCTCTACCCCATACGGATACATAGGCAGCAAGTTTCCTGATATTATTTGATGATAAAGCGTATTGGTGGTAAACGTTTGCCCATTAGGGCCTTTATATTCCATAATTGCAGAAGGCGTCATCTGCACCCCAACCGTATCTCTATAGGCTACTAAAACAACTTGATATTCTTTATTTCCTAAGTCTTGAATAGTTATATCGCCACCCATTAAATGGGTTGCTTGTGCAACAAAGGTTAGGGATGTGAAAAAGCAAACAAAAAGGATAATTTTTTTCATAACGCAAGTATTTAAAATTCAGCCATGAAGATAAAAACTTGCATTAAGAACCCTGGAACTTTACTGTACCAATTAGTCGATGGGCGCTTTGATGATTATTCGACATTGCTTGGTTGCATTTCCAAAGCAATGAAGAATAGCCAAACTTTTAATAGTTGCTTGTGGCTGATTCTGCGCAGCGCTCGCCATCCATTGCAGCCGATACAATACCGCCAGCATATCCTCCACCCTCGCCACAAGGGTAAAGCCCTTCTATTTCTGGGTGCATAAGTTGCTGATTTCTTGGAATGTTTACAGGCGATGAAGTGCGTGACTCTACCCCTACAATGTTGGCCTCTTCGGTATAATAACCTTTCATTTTTTGGCCAAATGCAGCAAACCCTTTGCGTAATCTGCCGCCAATAATTTTTGGCAATAACGAGTGTAAGGGCGCAGATTTTAACCCGGGCTGATAACTGGTTGGATTTAGTTGGTCTGATAGTTTTCCTTCTACAAAATCGGTTAGCCGTTGTGCCGGTGCTGTTTGCGATTTACCGCCAGCGTTAAAGGCCAAAAGCTCTAAACTCTTCTGAAATTCTAAGCCCTTAAGCACTCCAAATTGCTCAAACTTTTTAAGGTCTTTTTCAACATTAATTTCTACCACAATACCTGAGTTTGCAAACACATTATTCCGCTTAGAAGGCGACATTCCGTTTACCACAACCTCGCCATTAGCCGTTGCTGCCGGAACAATAAATCCGCCCGGGCACATGCAAAACGAGTACACCCCGCGCTCATTAACCTGCTGTACCAAACTATAAGCCGCTGGAGGCAAAACCTCATCACGCAAGCCCGTGCAATGGTATTGTATAGCATCTATTATATGCTGCGGATGCTCTACCCGTACGCCCATGGCAAAAGACTTTGCTTTTAGCAACACTTCTTTTTTGTGCAACAAATAATAAATGTCTCGTGCCGAATGGCCTGTTGCTAAGATTACCTTTTCTACAACCAACTCTTTGCCGTTTTGCAGGCGCAACAACTTTATTTTGTTCTCCTTTATTTCAAAATCTTCTACCCTACTTTCAAAATGAATTTCGCCACCATATTGTAAAATGGTTTCTCTAATATTCTCTACAATTTTTGGCAATTTGTTTGTGCCAATATGCGGGTGGGCATCTATTAATATTTGTGCCGATGCACCGTGATACACAAAGCTTTCGAAGATTTTACGTACATCGCCACGCTTTAAACTGCGCGTGTATAATTTACCATCCGAGTATGTACCGGCACCGCCTTCGCCAAAACAATAATTAGAATCTTCGTTTACAAAATGGTCTTGATTAATGGCGCGTAAATCTCTTCTGCGGTCTCTAACTTTTTTACCACGCTCTAGCACAATGGGTTTGTAACCCAACTCTAAACAACGCAAGGCGGCAAACATGCCCGCGGGGCCAAAACCAATAATATGCACTGGTTTTGCGGCAGATACATTTTTATAATCAAAGGTATAATCAGAGCTATTTTCTACTTCTTCGTTAATATAAACAGCAACTTTATACGTAAAATAAACGGGGCTTTTTCTGGCATCAATAGATTTTCGCAGCACTTTGTAGCCGTTAATGGTATCTACAGCAATCTCTAAAGCTTCTGCGGCTTTGTACTTTAAAATTCCTTCTTGCTTTTCTTCGGCAACAGAAATACGAAGTTGAACTTCTTTTATCATTTGGCAATATTACTAACCCATTTTAGATTTTAGACGCAGTACTTACTTAGAAATGTTTTATTGATTAGCTTCTTCCTTAAAAAAGTAATTTTTATTTCCGGATTGAATCAGTTCAAAGCCTGTAATATTTCCTTCTTCGCTTTTTGTGAAAAACAATTTTATATCTGCCGTTGGACTAAAAAGCACAGTATCTGATTTTGCGTAGAGCTCAAATTTACTTTGCCCTGTAGCTTGCGCCATGATGTGTTTTCCTTCGGCCGTAATTTTAATTTTAAACGTTGGTGCAATGGCATAAACCCCTTCTAAAAGCTGTAATTCTTTCTGGGTTAAATCAGCCATAAAACTGGAAATTTCTATTGGTAAAGGGGCATTGGGATCTATTTCTTGTGCAATAGCTTTGTAGGCCAAAACTGCACCAACTTTATAATTAGCGGCCATAGCCATTAAGTTTTGTACCGCATAGGTTTGGTAAATAGAAACATCATTTTTATAAAATGGATCCGAAACAAAAAAGTCGAGTGCTTCTTGCGGCAATTCAGTAAAAAATAACCCTGAATACCAGGGGTGTTGTGAAGACCATTTTTCTAGAACACTTGATGTAAATTCTGTTAATGCTTTGTTGATTTCATCTACCCCAGCTCTATTATTAAAGTATAAGTTATCAATTATTGGAATTACAGAATCGAAACGAGAAGAAATAATATCGCCAGAACGCATAAGATTTTGGTAGCTATTGTCTTTAATTTTAAATGCTGCCACTGTTGTAATGAGAGAAAAATATTCGCTATTGCTCAAGAATTCTTCTTCGGTTACCATTCCAAAAAGCACCCTATTCATTAAGCTATCTTTATCTGCATAAACGTTTAAAATTAAATCTGCACTTTCAATATCTATGAGTAAATCTTTTTGAACTTGTTTTAGAAGTATCTCAACTTTTGTTTCATTTTTTCTCAGTTCGTTTTTATTGTTGATGGTTAGTGCAATTAATATCCCAACGATAACAAGAATAATTTCACCCAATGCATAGAGCAGATACTTAACAATTCTGTTTTCAATAATCATTGTATTGCGCATTTTTTTAAAAACTCTATTCATGCTTAAAGGTAGTTACAAGCTCTTTTTCATCGGATTAATCAGGAGCACCATTTTACACAAGCCTTAGCATAACAACATAATCTTTACTAAGAGCTTATTTCCCTCTCTCCATTTTATCCACCCAAAAGATAATTTATTATTGCTGCTATTTACATCTTCACAATTCTTTGAAAAAGCAACTTCTATCCAATAATCACCTTCTTTCTTTAAAACACGTTTTACTTCAAGGCGCTCATGATTGCACGTGTATGAAATGCTGCTACTTGCATGATCAGCGTTTGCTTTAATCGGGTTATTTTGGGTGATACGTTCTACGATAGCACCCACCAATAACGAATCCCAAGTCATAAATTGGTAATTCGAATCGTTTGGCAGAAATGCAAACGAACTATCATTTACCAAAACCTTGTAATAGCTTTTTGTTTTTTCTACGCAAATAAAATGATACAATCCGTAATCCGGTTTAAAGAAGAAAGGGTGCACTTTTACACCCTTTAATTCTACAGAAAGTTCCTTATTGCTGTATATATTTTGCGGAGTAGAATAGTCAACAAATTCATGCGGATTATTGGCCACGGCAAATCCAATGCCTAATGCCACGGGTTGTTTTTGTCCCCATGAGAATAATGTAAAACTCGAACATAGAATTGCAATGAAATACTTCATGGCCAGCTCAGAATTGTTTATTCTATCATATTAATACACCATTAACCTCGGTTCTGTCATATCTTCCATGGCATATTTAATTCCTTCTCTACCTAAACCACTTCCTTTAATTCCACCATACGGCATGCTATCAATTCTAAAACCAGGGATGTTATTAATCATAATACCTCCTGCTTCTATGTTTTCATGAGCCGCCTTTACATTTTCGAAACTATTGGTGTAAACCCCCGCTTGTAATCCAAAATCAGAATCATTTATGGCTTCTATACCAGCCTTAAAATCTGCTACTGGCTCTATTATGGCCACCGGTCCAAATATCTCTGCGCAGCTTACCAGCATACTATTTTTAGTGTTTGTAAGTAATGTTGGCATAAATGTATTGTTGGCTTCGCTTGCAACTTTACCACCGGTTAAAACCTCGGCACCATTTTCTACTGCTGCATTTACCCATTCTTCTATTCTTTTTACATGGCCTTTGTCAATAACAGGGCCTACCAACACGGCATCATCCTCTGGGTTTCCGGTTTTTAAATTTTCTACTTCGGCAGTAAGCAGGGTTTTAAATTCATTAAATACGGCATCTACAACAAAAATGCGCTGAGTAGAAATACAGGTTTGCCCTGCATAAATGTATGCACCCACGGCAACCTTTTTGGCTACTTCTTTTAAATCTGCATCAGCATCAATTAGAACTGCGGCATTTCCGCCAAGCTCTAGCGTTACCTTTTTGCGACCTACAATGCTCTTTAAGTACCAGCCTACTTTTTCGCTACCCGTAAAACTTAGCATGGCCATACGCGAGTCTTTTACCAATTTTTCGGCAACAGGAATATCGCAAACCAAAGCGCTCATGGTACCAATTGGAAAACCAATTTCATCCATAAACATGGCCAAGGCAAACGTACAAAGCGGTGCTTGTGGTGCAGGTTTTACAACCGTGCTACATCCTACAGCAATGGCGGGTGCAATTTTGTGTAGTAATAGGTTTAGTGGAAAATTAAATGGCGTAATACAAGCAACGGGGCCAACCGGGAAGCGTTTCGTAAATGCTGTTTTTCCTTCGCCCGGACCAAAATCTAGGGGCACCATTTCCCCTGTGAAACGCACCGCTTCTGTAGCCGCAGTTTCTACCGTGGTAATGCATCTGCTTACTTCGTTTCTGGCGTAGCTTATGGGTTTACCCGCTTCCTTTACAATAAGTTGGGCCAGTGCTTCTTGGTGTTCCTCAATTTTATTTCTTAGTGCCCAAAGTTTTTCGCTTTTCTTACCAGCGCTCCAAGACTTTAATTCTATAAATGCACTTTGCGCAGCAACAATTGCTTGTTCCATTTGAGCCTCTGTTGCCATAGGTATTTTGGCTATTTGTGCTGCGGTGTATTTGTCAAATACTTCTAAAAAAGAGCCATTTCCTTGGCTAACCCAAGTATTAGCTATATAGTTTTCTTGTTTAATTAAATTCATCAGAAACAAAATAAATACTTAATAAATAATTAAAAAAATGAGAAATAATCTTGACGTATTTCTTTGAAACACATCGCTTTTATCTGGTAATTGTCCGAATCAAATGTGGTGAAATTCTCTTATTTGAGAAGATGATTTGACACATTTTTTTCAAGTTTTACTTGAATGGTTTTTTCTTTAAAATTTTGAAATGAAACAACTTCATGTTTCTCTGGCCAGTGTAGTTCTAGTTGGCCCGTTTCTGGATGATAAACGGCTGTGTATAGTGTGCCAAAGTATTTTTTGTAGTTTACATAATACAAAGGGGGCTTTAAAAAAGCCTCTACTTTTTGTTGAATTGAAAGCTCACTGTTTAACAATTCATATTGTAAAAAAGACTTTCGCCCAACCGTATTTGTAAATTCAGCATATTCTGACCACTCTACATGTGTTTGATGGTTTGTGCAAATAGCTTCTGGTACAACTTGGGCATATCTATCTGGTGCTAAATATACCGTTGCAAAATTCCCAGATTTATCCATAAGTGTAACATTATATGTCATGTGCACAGGAATCCTACAAAGTGCCTTTACGCCTTCTTCTACATTGGTACAGGTTTCCAAAACATATCTAATAATTATAGGGATACCAAAACCAACTCCTGTAATTTTTCTTCCGCCAAAAGTTAAAGAGGCAGTAAGTCCGCTGGCGTTTACACCATCTAGCAAGCCCCATGTACAATCGGTCATGCCAATGATAGGCTGCAACCAATTTGATTTTGACACTTTACCATCAAACAACCTTGGATGATAATCATAGTTGCGTATGAGCACGTTTTCGGGACCAACTACCGCCATTTGCGAACAACCAGACATGTACGGTGGAGGGCAATACATAGATAAAAAGCGGGCTTCTAAGTCTCCTCCGCCCGCTTTTTCTACTAATCTTTCATAAAAAGGATACAGCTCGGGCATATGTTTTTGTAGCGCAGAAACGCTTGTCATATACCCTGGTCTTTTTAAATAACCTTCAGATAAAAACCACTTTTTATAAAAAGGCCAAACGCGTTTAAAAAAGCGTTGCCATTTTACATCAGGGAGTTCTTCCTGAATAAATTTAATTTGAACAAACATGTACTACATCATTTTAAAACCGCCTATTTCTGCTTCGCGGTATTCTGTAGTTGCCATATTGGTAGGCTCAACAGATTTGTATTGAGCTTTTATGGCCGTTATCCAGTCTTTAGCGCGTTTTGTTAAAGCAAAATCATCGGTCATTAATCTCCCTCTCATCACCAATATCCCCATATCGGCTCCTTCATATAAATAATCTCCTTTACGTGTTATACGCAAATAAAAGGCCTCGTTTTCTTGTTCTACTGCTCTACGGTGGGTATCCATTCTAGAAAAAGTTACCATACCCTTTTCATCCATTTTGTAAATACCTGAACGCGGAGCTTCTGTAACGTGTTCTATGCTATCATCGGTATGTTTTATCACCAATTGGCTCCAGCTATCAATGTTTTCTGGTCTGCTCCATCTATCGTTTAAGGCTTTGGTACTTAATTCATAAGGAACATCCATCCACTCTAGGAGGTGAAACAAAAAGAGTGGAGCATCGGCAAGTGCAAAAACAGCGTGGTTGGTAATGGAGCTCGCCCCCGTAATTCTTGGGTTTAACTCCCCAAGATATACCTCGTTTGTATCTTGATCTATTAAAAAATCTAATTCAAAGTAACCTTTATAACCTTCTTCTCTAAGCTGGTCGCCAAATTGGCGGGTATAATTTTTTGCTTTTTGCCGTATAGAACTGGTAAATGCGTTGGGATAAATTTCGTTACCGCACCATCCGCCTTTGTAAGGAGTTAATTCTTTAAACCCTACCAATTCCGTCATTAATGGAGCCACAATTGTACCGTGACGGGTAACACAAGCTTCTATTGCAGAACCTCTACAGTTTATCCACTTCATTACCTTCACTTCTTTTTCGGCCTCTATTTCTTTGCTATACTTGTTGTATTCTTCTTCATTAGAGATAAAAAATGTAGTGTGGCCAGAATCTCCGTATGGCGTTTGTACGACCAAATCTGTTCCTAAATGTTTAGAAACTTTACATAAGTCTTTGTAATTTTTTACTTGTGTTAAAACGTTTGGCACACAGGGCACATTGGCTCTCTCGGCAATACGGTTTGTGTTTACTTTATTATCCATAAAGTTACGCATTGCCGCTGGCGGAAAACATACATCTAGCCCGTGTTTTTTAGCTAGTTTTTCTGTTTTTTCATCAAACATTAAAAACATAACTTTTCCGGCTTTGCCGTCTTTTTTTCTGCTTTTTATATAGTCTGCAACTTCTTTGTGCTCTAACAGGTAATTGCTAATATCTTCAATGCTTGTAAACTCTTCATGGGGCATTTCTTCTTTGGGAGAAAAAACGTTGGGGTGCAATCCATCAAAACATTCTATATAACATATAAACTTGAATCCCTTAATCCATTCATCAGCACCTAATAAATTAAAGTTTGTGGCGCTTAAAAAGTAGATGGGTGTTTCATTTTTATAAAAAAATCTTCGAATATCAGGAATGCCTTTAAGTGGTTTTGGTTCTTTAGGAAGTTTTGCCATTTTAATCAAATTATCTGTTTTCTATTTATTTATCATCCAATTCTGATGCTTGTAATTTTTCTAATTCTATATTTTGTGTTTTCACAAATTTTGCCTCTTTGCTAAAGTGATGTAAGGCTTCTTCTGTAAATACGCGCAAGCCTAGGTCTGCGCGGTAACCATGTATTTCTTTTACATCTAATGCTAATAAAAATGCTAATATTTCTTCGCTTAAAACTTGCCCAGGTACTAGCACTGGAAAACCTGGTGGATAAGGTATAACAAAGGATGCGGACACAATTTGCCTCCCTTTATCTATGTGTTCTTTACAGTTTTGAAGTTTTATAAACTCGCAACGGTGCTCTTTGTAGGCTAAAAAATAGGCGCGTCTAATATCGCCACCTGGCACACCTTGTACGGCTCTAAAACTGTTGTGAAATCTGCTAAAGTTAGGCAGTGGAGGCACATTGGTTGTTAATGAAACGATGCGCTTTTCGGTAATGTCTAATTCTGCCTTGATCATAGATTTAAAACGTAAGTCTAAATCGTTTGCTATTTCTTGCAGCACTCTAAGCAGGTATGTTACAGAGCCTCTTGTTGTGCCAATATTGGTCATAAAAAGCACTGTGTTTCGGCTTGTTTTATTTATTTGAATACCATATTTATTCATCAGGTATTCATTTTTAAATGTATCACCATCAACCCCTGTTCTGCCTATAAATAGATTGATTTTTGTGGGGTCCAGCACAAACTCATCATTCGCCCATGCCTTTTCTAAGTGGCTCCACCCCTTTTGTGGATGATAATATTGCGTAATACCCGATTTTCTGAATCTCGGAGGAATAAAATCTTCAACCGTTAATACATCAAAATACTTTTTCAGATTTGGATGATCAGAAATTTTGGCGCGCAGCAACATAGCCAATTCAATGCTTTTTTCTACCAGCTCATAACCTTCAAACTGCACTTGCCTACGGCCCACATCCAAAGAGGCTAAAATCTGATAATTGGGTGATGTAGATGTGTGCGTCATGTAAGATTCATGAAATGAATCTTCTACTTTTAAATGGTAATCTTCATCCCAGATATGAATCATTGAACCCTGACGCATTGATGATAAAGTTTTGTGCGTGCTTTGTGTAGAATACACTCTAATTTTCACCAAATCCGGATCTGGCAAAAGGCAAGAGTCCGCATCGTCATCGTTGCATTTATTATTCTGATATTCTTGGTATTCTTTTCTGTAACTATTTGAATTATACTTTAACCGCAACTTATTGGCTACATACATAGCTGTGCGCTGCTTGTAATTGTAAGTAAATCCGGCAAATGCGAACCATGCTTCGTCCCATAAAAATATCATGTCTGGCTTTATGGCCAGCACCTCTTCCATAAACCGTTCTACATTATATACCAATCCATCAAAAGTACAATTGGTTAGAAGTAACATTTTTACTCTATCTAGCCTTCCTGCTTTCTTAAGACTCAGTAGTTTTCTTTTAATCGTAGTTAAAGGCACACCCCCATACATAGAATATTTTGGTATTGGGTAAGAATCTAAATACACAGGCAATGCACCTGCCAACACCAAACCGTAATGATGAGATTTATGACAATCTCTATCTATCAATACCAAATCTCCGGGTTCTACCAACGCTTGTACCACAATTTTGTTAGAAGTTGAAGTACCGTTTGTAGCAAAAAAAGTATGCTGTGCTCCAAAAGCTTTAGCAGCCATTTTTTGCGCAACTTTTAAAGGTCCCGTTGGTTGTAAAAGCGAATCTAACCCTCCTGTGGTGGCTGATGTTTCTGCTAAAAAAAGATTTCTACCATAAAACTCACCAAAGTCTTCTATCCATCTAGATTTAAAAACAGAGTTACCGCGAGAAATAGGCATAGCATGAAAAACCCCTGTTGGTCTTTGGCTGTATTTTACCAAAGCAGAGAAAAAAGGAGTATCAAACCTTTCTTTGATATATCTTACAATGGTTAAATGCAGTTCCTGAATATCTTCTTTTCTATAAAAAATTCTATTGAAATTCTTTAAAGTGCTGTCTTTTATTTCTGTTGGTGCATTATCGGTACCTAAATATAGGTCTACTTCTGGCCTTACTTGTTTAATGATTTTACCTAGCAACGGCCCCAACTCTGTTGTAGAAACGTTCTGAAAATTCAACTCATTAATATTGCTGAGATAAGGCATTAAGAAACCTGTGGTGTGTTTGCTATTATAGGGTAAATCATACCGAATAACACAGGCCTGAATATTGGGGTTAATGTGCATGGCCATGAGGGCACCTTGAAATGTTTTTACATGTACTACCTCATACAAGAATTCGTCATCTTCATTGCGAATTGCTTTAAGCCTTTTTTTAATTCTATCAATCTCCTCTGATGGCACATTGTCTACAAAAAGTACCTCGAAGTTTTTTTGCTTTTTTCTGTATTGCTTTTTCTGATTTTTTTCTTCCTCCAGCAAAGCAGCCGATTCATGATGATCATCATTGGTTCTGTGTGCACCACTTACCAACGTTTTTACCAAATTAGATGTTTGGTTTTTAAACGCTTTAAAGTCTTTATTTTTTAATGTGGCGTTTAAGCATGCCACCTCCTCTGTGCCCGGAAAAGAGAAAAACTTCTCTATAACTTTAAGCTTCGCTAAATCTTCTTTAAGGTCAGTAAATACAAGGTTAAACTCCTCACTTTCAGCTTGGCTTTTTACTAATATTTCTGCCTTCTTTTTTAAATCATTCCAGGTATTAATTCGCAACTGTGCTACGTTAAAATTTGGCTGAGGTTTATTATGGAGTTCGGACATATAGGCTTGCGGGTTTCTGTTAAAGAAGAGTTTTTATGAGAAAGGTAATATATGAAAATTAATACTCCAACCAAGAGTGCTTAAAAAAAATAAAGCCCCGTTATCGCAATTGTTTTATCCGATAATGGGGCTTTAAAAAATGGTTGCCTAATTTTAAAAAATTGGACCTTTTATAACATTATGCTGTTCATCTTTCATTTGTAGTTCTGCCAACTCGTCTAATCTTTTTGGCTTATTTAAAGGCCCTAATTTTTCTAGATACTCATGCTTTAGCCCAGGTTGATAAATGGTAAAAGAACCTAAATGATCTCTAAAGCTTTTAAGCGGTTGCCCTAACCTTAGAATACCTAATCTACGACTGCGCTCCACTCTTTCCATATCAATTTCAATGGGAATCATTTCTTCATTGTTTTGCGCTTGGTATAAAACGCGCCCATCTGGGCCACATACTATAGATTGCCCACTTCCACCAGCGTCTAAACCGTTAATATCAAAAATGTAACATTGGTTTTGCGCAGCACTTGCACGCACAATAGACAATTCTATTTCTCTATCTATTGTACCCGTTAATGTAGGATGCAATATAACTTCTGCGCCCATTACGGTTAATGTTCTGGTAGTTTCCGGAAACCACATATCATAGCATATAGACACTCCAAAACGACCAACTTCTGGCACATCAAATACACAAAATTCTTCTCCAGAAGTAACTCCCACCTCATATGGGTAAAACGGAAACATTTTGCGGTACCGCGAAACAATTTCACCTTTAGGGTTTATAACTGTTGCTGTGTTGTAGGTTTTATCACCCGCTTTTTCGAAAACAGAACCTGGTAGCAACCAAATTTTGTGTTTGGCTGCCATCTTTTGCATTTCTGCTTCAAAATCACTTGGCACTTCTTGAGCTGTGTGAGTTAATGGCCCAAAGCCACATAATTCGCTAAACACAACCATTTCTACCCAAGGATAAATATTCATAAGAATATCTAACTTCAGTTTCATCGTTTCTACATTAGAATGTATGGCAGACACCTTCATTTGGATGCCCGCAATTGCAAATGGTTTCATTTTTTAAATTGTAATTATTCGTTAATTAAACTCAATTAAGCTTGAGCATTGATTATTTCTTCGGCCATAATTTCTAAACCTTTTTCTAACAATTCATTAGAAATTACAAGTGGTGCCAAAACACGAATAACATTTTTAAAGGTTCCTGCGCTAATTAAAATTAAGCCACGCTTAGCACAGGCAGATACAATGCGGCCACAGATTTCCGCATCTGGTTGACGAGGATCGTTGTTTTTCACAAATTCTATTGCAACCATTGCACCAAGTCCGCGCACATCGCCAATGGCGCTAACTTTGCTTTTAACTTCATTAAACCTACGCATCATTAAATCTCCAACCTCTTTGCCTCTTGCATTTAGGTTTTGGTCTTTCATTAATTTAATGGTAGCTCTTGCCGCAACACAGCTTAGTGGGTTTCCTATATACGTTCCGCCAATTGTACCTGGCGCAACACTATCAATTATTTCCGCTTTACCAACTACGGCAGATATGGGCATACCAGAACCCATTGATTTTGCGTAGGTAGAAATATCTGGTGTTACACCAAAATGTTGCCAACTTGCCCAATATCCGGTACGTGCAAATCCTGATTGTATTTCGTCAAAAACGAGCACAATTCCGTGTTCATCGCAATATTGTCTTAATCCTTTAATGTAACCTTCAGGCATTACGTTAAATCCACCCTCGCCCTGCACAACCTCCACAATAATAGCGGCAACGCTTTCTGGGTTTACAAGGTTATGAGAAGACTCGTTTAGTCGTTTTAACTCCCATTCTACAAACTCCGCCATAGACATTTCTTGTTTATAACGGTAGTAGTTAGGAAATGGCAATCGGTAAACCTCAGGGGCAAAAGGTCCGCAGTTTACTTTGTAGTTTATTTTAGAAGTTAAGGTCATGGCCATCATAGTACGACCATGAAACGCACCTGTAAAACAAAGTACTGCTTGACGTTTAGTAGCTTGTCTTGCTATTTTAATGGCGTTTTCTACAGCTTCTGCACCTGTACTTGCCAGCATTACTTTGGTATTTTCTCCATGAGGAAGTATTTCTACTAAATCCTCGCACAAAGCAATGTAAGGCTCATACGTAACCACATTAAAACTTGTGTGTATATATTTTTCTGCTTGTTCTTGTATTGCTTTTACAACGGGTTCTGGGCAGTGTCCAGCGTTTACAACGCCAATACCTCCTGCAAAATCTATTAATTCATTTCCGTCTGCATCTATTATTGTAGCACCAGATGCGCTGCTCACTGTTGCGGTGTTAAACACGCCAACTCCATTTGCAACAACTGCTTTTCTACGTGCCAACAATTCTTCCGACTTTGTTATTTGATCAACCATTATTTATACTAATTGAATTGTTTTTAAAGAATTTTACCCCCCCATGCTACTTCAACTTTAGCCGATTTTACAACGATTAAGATGCTGTTGTATGAGTTGAAATAGCACATCAAAGGAGCGTAAAATTATAGATATACACAAGTGGTTTTTTTGAACATTTTTAATCCGTTTCATATTTATGATTTTCAATTCCAATAGATTTCTATTTTTAGCCTTTCATTTTTTAAAAAATCATTATGCACAGTTCTGATACTTTGTTTGGGCACCCCAAAGGTTTGTTTGTTTTATTCTTTACTGAACTTTGGGAGCGCTTTTCTTTTTACGGCATGCGTGCCATATTAGTGCTTTACCTAACAGCTCAAACCACAGATTTAACTAATCCTGGTTTAGGATGGACCTCTGACGAAGCCCTTGCACTATACGGCTGGTATGGCATGATGGTTTATTTTATGGGAATCTTTGGCGGTAGAATTGCAGATAAATGGCTCGGCTTTGGCTAAAGTGGTCTAAAAGAGGTAAGGAATCTAGCGCATTATTTAAAATGGCAATAGGTATGTTTATCATGAGCATCAGTTTTGTAGCATTGATGGGAGCTGTTTATGAAGCTTCTATTAGCGTGATTGGTAAAGCACCTGTTTATTGGTTGCTCTTTTCTTATTTCTTACATGTGGTTGCCGAGCTGAGTATTTCTCCGGTATCACTATCATTTGTTACCAAATTAGCACCGGCAAAATATGCCAGTTTAATGATGGGGACATATTTTGCGGTGGTTGGATTAGGAAATAAAGCAGCTGGCCTACTGGGTCAGGTGGCCACAAGACATGGCGAAATGGCCGTGTTTACGTTTATTGCCGTAGCCTGCTTGTTGGTTGGCCTGTTGCTTTTTGTGTTTGTGAAAAAACTGAAAAAACTCACGCATGGCGCAGAGGATGTAGAAACAACACAAATTTTTGTAGAGCCTGAGTAGCCTTTTTTTATAAATCTATTCTCTAATCGTGTGATTGCGTGCATCTTTCGCATGCTTCCAGCGTTTGTGACTCCACAGCCATTCAGATGGATTCCTATTAATTACTGCTTCTAACATTTTGTTGTGGCGGTAGGTAATATCGCCATATTCTTCTTTTTGCGGATGCAGCGATACCGGGGTTAACGTAATTTCGAAATAACCATTTTTAATTTTTGCTACTTCGTAAAAAACAACAGGCACATTATATTTTACAGCCAAATATTCAGGGCCAAAAATGGTGGGCGTATTCTGGTTTAAGAATTTCATCCAGAAGCTTTTCTTTGTATTACTAGGAGATTGATCGGCAAGTAGCATGCATGTAATGAGCCTTTTATTCTCAATGGCATTTTTAAAATTTTGGCGCGTGTTGGTATGATCCCATAGCTCCATGCCAAATCGCATTCTGGCATTATCCATCATACCCCCAAAACCTTTGTTTGTAATAGGCTTACCTACCCCTACTCCTTGATGCTTAAATTGAAGGTTCAATGATTGCACCATGAACTCCCAATTGTTGTAATGGCCCGAAACCAAAATCACACTTTTGCCTTGATCATAAAAATTATTTACCAATTCGGGGTTTACTACTTTATACCGTGCCAATAATTCACGTTCAGAAATGGTCATTCCTTTGATGCCCTCGGCCATCAATCTGCCAAAATAATCATAGAATTCATCGGCAATGGCACTAATTTCTTGCATTGATTTTTTGGGAAAACTTTTCTGGAGATTATTAAAAACCACAGATTTACGATAGCCAAAAATGTGGTAAACAACAAACACAAAAACACTTGCAACAGCATACAAAAAGCTTAATGGCAACCTAGAACAAGGTAAAACAATAAGTGCATTAAAAATTTTAGATAACATAATGGGGTGCAAGCCTTTTTAACCAAGCCGAAAGATAAGGTGAATTGATGCTATTTTTTTTTGAATACTTTTTTCCAAGTACGCTTAATAAATCCTTCATCTTTCTTTTCTGCATTTTCAGTCTGATTGTTTTCTTCTGAATCAATTCCTGTTTGTTTTCCTTGAAAAACATCATCAAAAAAACGGTTTAAAAAACCTTTCTCTCGCCAACCATCACAAGCAAACGTATCTATCAATGCAGTGCTATTATCTATGCCCGTTAAATACTTTCTTCTTAGTGTTGATGTTGTTTCCATCTGCTTATAAAAGCGGGCGGCAATGGGCAATGCCAAAGTAGAACCGCTTCCGTTTACTCCAGTTCTAAAATGTACATCTGGACTCATTGCCCCTACCCAAACACCGCAAACCAAGTTTTGTGTAAACGATAAATACCACGCATCACTATAATTTTGTGATGTTCCTGTTTTACCGGCAATGTGTGATTTAACCCCAAAGCTACTGTGCAAGCTGCGCCCTGTGCCTTGGTTTGTAGCCGTAAGTAACATGTTAGAAACCATGAAAGCCGTAGTATCGGTAAGCACTTGTGTAGATTTTGTACGAGGAGCTTTGTAAATTACATTTCCGTTTTTATCGGTAATTTCTGTAATCATTTTGGTTGAAACTATTTTGCCATGATTGGCAAATGCACCGTATGCTTTGGTAAGCGTTTGCAACGAAAAAGATTCGGAACCCAAAGCTACCGCAGGTGTTACTTTTACAGGTAATTTCAAACCCATATCGGCCGCCACCAACCTTACTTTTGTGTAGCCTGTTTGCATAAATAAATCTACCGTTGGTACATTTAATGAGTTACTTAACGCGTACCACATGGCCGTTTCTCCACTTCCTTGACCGTTGTAATTTTGGGGTTCCCAATTGTCAAATTCTTCATATACAACGGCTTCATTATTAAAATAATCGCAGGGCGAAAAACCGCTTTCTAAAGCCGCAGCATAAACTATTGGTTTAAATGCCGAGGCCGTTTGACGTTTGGCCGTAACCAAATCATATGGCAAATACCTAAAGTTGTTGCCGCCAACCCAAACTAAAATTTCGCCACTTTTAGGGTCTTGCACATATACACTAGCATGCAACAATTGCTGATATTGCCATGCACTATCAATCTTGGTAATTTCCTTTTGATTTTTATCATCCCAAGAAAATACAAACCGAAGTTTTTTTGTTGTGTCTTGTGCCAAAGTAGCGTGTTTCTTATAAAAAGCCTTTTTGTATGAAGAACCTTCTAGCTCTTTTGCTAAAATTTTTTGCTTTGCAGACAGTTGCTTCTTCACTGCTTCTACCGCCATATTTTGCATGGCAAAATTCAATGTTGTTTTTATTTGTAACCCATCCTTTTCAACATCATAACTTGTGTTGTTTGCTTTGTTGTATTCGGCTAAGATTGTATTTACTTCTTGCCGTACTTTAAATACAAAATAGCCAGAGGGGTTATACAAATCATAGTTGGTATAATCTAGTTGTAATGGCTCAGCCTGGTATTTATCAGCTTTTTCTGGGGAAAGTTTTCCAGCATCGGCCATAAGTTGCAAAACGGTATTTCTTCTGGCGATGGCCGCCTCCGGATATAGGCGCGGATTGAAAGACGAATTTGCTTTGAGCATGCCCACCAACAAAGCCGCTTGCGGTACATCAAGTTCACTGCAATGCTTGTTAAAATATCGGCTAGATGCGGCCTCTACACCCCAAACATTTTCGCCAAACGGCACCGTATTAAAGTATAGAACAAGAATTTGATTTTTAGTATAAATCTCTTCTATGCGAGTGGCAACAATTATTTCTTTAATCTTACTAATGGGCATGGTAAGCACGCCATAATTAGGTCGGCCCATAAGGTTTTTAATAAGCTGTTGGGTAATGGTACTGCCCCCACCGCCCGCTTTATCTTGCAATATAATGGTGCGCAAAAACACGCGTATGTAGCTAAAATAATCTACACCTTCGTGGGTGTAAAATCGTTTATCCTCGGTAGAAACAAGCGCGTCTAATAAAAACTGGGGTACCGTTGCGCTATCTATTTGCGTGCGGTTTTTGGCAAAAACTTTCCCAATAACATGATTATCTGCCGAAAGAATTAATGATGCATTTTCTTGCTGAATACTCTTTAGCTCGGCCTCTGTAGGCAAGGCACCAAATAGCCCGAAATAGATGGCGCCAAAAAACAAAACCAGCATTGTACCAAAGATTAATGCCAATTTAAAAAGAAACTTTGCTAACCTGTACTTCTTCTTTTTTGCTTTTTTACCTACGCCTTTTTTGCCACTTTTTTTTGCCATTTTATTGTATTAGGAGAATAAACGCAATACAAACCAATTTCGCATTTTTATGCTTTAAAAGCTTCAGGATCTATCGCCAAATGGTAACGAGGATCATCAATATCTTCTTCTATAATATCATGAAAAAGCGGACTAGCTTTACGCAACAATTGATTACACTCTGGACTTAAATGTTTTAAAGTAACCTTTTTATTGGCGTTATGGTATTTAGTGACCAATTGAAACAAAGCTTCTAATCCCGAATGGTCAGACACACGACATTCAACAAAATCTATTTCTACGTTTTCTGGGTCACCTTTAACATCAAATTTTTCGCTGAATGCTTTTATCGAGCCAAAAAATAACGGGCCCCATATTTCGTAAACCTTTGTTCCATCTGCTTTTATACTTTTTCGTGCACGAATTTTTTTAGCATTTTCCCAAGAAAATACCAATGCACTAACAATTACACCAACAAATACAGCAATGGCCAAATCAAACACAACGGTAAGGCCAGAAACCAGTATTAATACAAAGGCATCAGCAACAGGAATTTTACCAAGAATGCGGAAGCTACTCCACGCAAATGTGCCAATAACCACCATAAACATTACCCCCACCAAAGCTGCAATGGGCACCATTTCTATATATGTGCTTGCAAAAAGGATAAACATTAAAAGCGTAACCGCTGCAACAATTCCAGACAATCTTCCTCGCCCGCCCGATTTAATGTTGATGATAGATTGCCCAATCATGGCACATCCTCCCATGCCTCCAAAAAGACCTGTAACTATGTTTGCACCTCCTTGCGCTAAACATTCACGATTGCTGTTCCCTCTAGTTTCGGTTAAATCATCAATCAGGTTTAAAGTCATTAAAGACTCAATTAATCCAATAGCAGCAAGAATTAGCGCATAAGGAAAAATAAAATAAAGCGTTTCTAAATTCATGGGGATTTTAGAAAAAATATCCCATTGAAAAGTGGGCAATCCTCCTTTTAAACCTTCGCCCCCGCCATCTTTAATAAAGCTGCCCACGGTGGCCACATCTAAGTTGGCAAAAATGACTATTAAACTTACCACCACGATTGCTGCTAAAGCTTCGGGTACTTTTTTGGTGAGCTTTGGCAGGCCTAGCATAATGCCCATCGTTAAGGCCACTAAACCGAGCATCATCATTAAATCATTACCACTAAGCCATGTTTTTTCACCATCTACCACTTCTGTAAACATGCCCAATTGAGATACAAAAATCACAATAGCCAAACCGTTTACAAAACCCATCATTACCGGTTGCGGAATAAGACGTACAAATTTGCCCAGTTTTAAAACACCCGCCAACATCTGTATGATTCCCATTAAAATAACAGTGGCGAAGAGATAATACAGCCCGAGGTTTTCGCCCTCATTGCCCATATCATTGCCCTGGGCAACCAACGTAACCATTACTACGGCCAACGCTCCGGTTGCACCAGAAATCATGCCTGGCCTACCTCCAAAAATAGAGGTAATTAATCCAATCATAAACGCGGCATAAAGACCAACTAGTGGATCTACGCCTGCCACAAAGGCAAATGCAACAGCCTCAGGAACAAGGGCAAGCGCAACGGTTAAACCACTTAAAATATCGTCTTTGGCGTTGCCTAATCTTTTCTCTACAAAATTTTTCATACTGCCTTTTTAAAAGGGGCGCGAAACTAAGCAATTCAATAAAAGCGTAGTTCATTGAATTATGAATAGATGTAGAATTGCGCTATTTAAAAAAATGAAGAGATCATTCCGGTTATTCTACATGCAATCTCTTTACTTTTAACCTTTTAACAATTAATACTCCCTTATCTTAGTTAAAGAGAATAATGTATGCTAAAATCGAACCCAGCAGTAGAATTGGTTTTTAACAAATACCCCGTAACTGTAAAAAGCAAACTTTTAAAATTGCGCAAACTGGTGATTGAAACAGCCCAAGAAACGGTAGAAATAAATGCATTGGAAGAAACGTTAAAATGGGGAGAACCCAGCTACCTCACTAAGATTGGAAGCACCGTAAGAATGGATTGGAAACAAAAAACACCCAATCAATATGCTCTATATTTTAAGTGTACAAGTCGCCTAGTAGAGACGTTTAAAACGGTATATAAAAACACCTTTTGTTTTGAGGGGAAAAGAGCCATAGTATTTCAACTTAAAGATGACCTACCAGAAAAAGAGTTGAAACAATGTATTAAAGCAGCATTAACGTATCATAAAATAAAGCATCTTCCGGATTTAGGCCTTTCAAAAACCTTGTGATAATTGCCACTTAGCGTATTATTAAATAAGGTATTTACGCCTTTTCTTCTTCAAATACTATTTCAGAAACGTTTTTTCCTTCTTCTAACCAACTTGTAAATAGTTTATACGATAACGCTAGAATTACAGGACCAAGAAACAAACCTAAAATACCGTTGTGCAACATGCCACCAATGGCGCCAATAAAAATAACCAACATGGGCACACCTAAACCTCGTCCCATTAAAATGGGTTTTAGCACATTATCACTCAGGGTAACAAGAATGTTCCATATTAAAAACAAAACGGCAGGTGTAATATCATGATACATAAAACCGTAAACAACTGCTCCAATAACTATTGGGCCCACACCTATTTGTATAATGGCTAAAAACAAAGCAACCAAAGTCCAAACGCCTGCATAAGGTATATCCATAATAAAAAAGCCAATACCTGCTAACAACGCTTGAATTACGGCAACTCCCAAAACCCCCGTAACAACAGATCGGACTGTATTTTCGCTTAAGGTGGCAAATCCAACACCTTTATCTCCTGCTAATTTTTTAGCAATGCGTACTCCTAACGATTGCCTTTCTTCTGTAAACATTAGCAAAAATCCAGAAATCAACATGGCAGAAACAAAAAGCAAAACACTCTTACCAGCCGAGGTTATGGTAACTAGAATAAACTCACCAAAAGAAATTATTTTGTCTTGGTGGTTTTCAATAAAAGACTCTCTGTTATCTGCAAACTCTTGCATTAAACCAAATACTTTACCGCCAACAAAAGGCCATTCTTTTATCTTTTCATCAGGATGCCATTGGGCAATGGCTTCTATATTAATTTGCTCTTTTACTTCTTTTAAGTTCTCAATTAAAGAAGAAACGATAAATCCAAAAGGCCCAATAATTATAGCTAGAAACACTATGGTTATTAATGAAGCTGCAATTTTTCGGCTATTGCCAAACCACCTAGAAAGCCTATTGTGCAAGGGCACCAACGTAATTGTGAAAATTAATGACCAAACAATAAGCGTTATAAAAGGAGATAAAATATCAAAGGCCGCAATCCCTAAAACAATGATAAAACCAATTTTTATGATTAAATCTATAATTGTTAGAGAAAAGTTTTTTGAATCAAACTGCATGTTTAAATAGATTAATGAGTGTCCAAATATCGACAATTTGTTTACGATTGCTGGATTAAAATAAAACAGTATTTGCCATTTTTATATGCCGTAAATTTGAGCCAAATCAGATAATAACATGCTTTAACATCATAATTGGACTTTCTGCGATAAACAACATTTGTAAAGAATAATATCAATAATTATATTCGGTTTTTATGACTAACATTTATTCTTACCATTCAAACAAAATAGCACCCTTAGCCTTATTTTTACTTGCCTTGGTTTTTTTCGTGCCGCCATTGCGCGCGCAAGAAAAAACACAAAAATTTGATGTCGGTATTCAAATTAGGCCACGTGCAGAATTTAGAAACGGACAAGGAACTTTAATTGCTGAAGGACAAAATCCGGCCTTTTATATAAACAATAGATCTCGCATAAAAGCCTCTTACATTTCTAAAAAAGTAAGCTTAGGTATAGCAGGGCAAAGTGTTGGCGTATGGGGGCAACAACCGCAAAGCGAATTGCAAGGTGGTTTTATGCTAAACGAGGCTTGGGCAAAACTTAGCCTAAATGATTATTGGAGTTTTGTAATTGGAAGGCAAGCTTTAATATATGATGCGGAAAGAATTCTTGGTGGATTGGACTGGCATGTATCAGGAAGATATCATGATCTTTTGCTTACAAAATTTGAAAAAAATAAATTTAAAGGACACATTGGATTAGCGTACAACGCAAACAGCGAAACAAAAACACAGACTTACTTTTATACTACAGGTCAGCCATATCAACACATGGAATTTGGTTGGTTTTCTTACCAACTTTCAGAGCCTTTAAAAATTACAGCTCTTATTATGAATACAGGCTTTCAGAGTGGTATAGACACTGTACAAAACACATGGAAGATTAGCAATATGCAAACACTTGGTGCCAATCTCTTTTATGAAAAATCAAAACTAAAAATGCATGGATTGTTTTATTTCCAAACAGGATTAAATCAATCAGAAAACTCCGTAGAAGCCTACATGGCCTCCCTTTCAGCAAACTATAAAATCACGAAAAAAACAGCACTTTTTGCAGGTCTTGATTATTTATCAGGCAATAACATGAAAAATAATTCATCCACAGAAAATGCTTTTGCACCACTCTACGGAACCAATCATGGTTATTACGGATATATGGATTATTTCTATGTGGGAAACTATGCAAGCAATGTTGGATTAATTGATATTTATGCTGGTTTCTCTCATATCTTTACCGACAAATATTCTATGCGCGTTGGGCTTCATGGATTTAATTCTGCCGCCCAGATAGTTAATGAAAAAGGACAAAATGCTTCGAGAATGCTAGGTACTGAAATAGATATTTCTTTCAACTACAAATTAATGACAGGTGTTACACTTGTTGGAGGATATTCGCAGCTATTTGCCACGGAAAGCATGAATCTTGCAAAAGAAGTAAGCAACCCTAAAAGTTTACAAAATTGGGCATGGCTCATGTTAAACGTAGATTTAATTGTATTTAAAACAAGTTTTACTAACCCCTAAATAAAAATTTCGAAATGAACAACCGCTTCTTATTAACGATTAAACAAGGCATGATTTGTTTAGCAAGTACCGCCATTTTGGTGTCTTGCGGCAATGATAAGCCCAAAAAAGAAAATGCTTTGACCGTAAAAACAAATGGCGTGGTACAAGCAGAATTAACTGCACCGCCACATGTTCCTGCTCCTATTGGTGATCGCAGCGCCAAAAAATTAAAAGTGGACATGGAAATCTTGGAAGAAGAAGGCGAAATGACCGATGGTGTAAAATACGTGTATTGGACTTTTGGGGGTTCTGTTCCAGGAAGTTTCATTCGCACACGTGTTGGTGACGAAGTTGAATTTACACTTAAAAATCACCCTGACAACAAATTGCCGCACAATATAGATTTACATGCTGTTACCGGTCCAGGTGGTGGTGCAGAATCTAGTTTTGTGGCTCCGGGCCAACAAAAAACATTCTCTTTTAAAACACTAAACCCAGGCTTGTATGTTTACCATTGTGCAACTGCTCCTGTAGGTATGCACATTGCCAACGGTATGTACGGTTTAATATTGGTTGAGCCCGCAGGTGGTTTACCAAAAGTGGACAAGGAGTACTACATCATGCAAGGAGACTTTTACACCAAAGGAGATTATGGTGAACCAGGTCTACAACCTTTTGATATGAAAAAAGCAGTTGAAGAGGATGCAGATTACGTAGTGTTTAATGGTAAAGTAGGTGCCTTAACAGGCGATAATGCCATAACCGCAGAAGTAGGCGAAACCGTTCGTTTATATGTAGGTAATGGTGGCCCTAACTTGGTTTCTTCTTTCCA
The DNA here is from genome assembly GCA_030424545.1 of Bacteroidia bacterium. Classification (GTDB taxonomy): domain Bacteria; phylum Bacteroidota; class Bacteroidia; order Flavobacteriales; family Schleiferiaceae; genus JAUHWL01. Next base: position 359,190 of record JAUHWL010000002.1, on the reverse strand, counting down.
TGTTATTGGCGAAATTTTCGACAAAGTTCATGTTGAAGGCGGTTCTATAATTAATAAAGATGTACAAACAACTTTAATTCCTGCAGGTGGTGCTGCCATAGTAGAATTTAGAGTTGATGTTCCTGGAACATTTATTTTGGTAGATCACTCCATCTTTAGAGCATTTAACAAAGGTGCTTTAGGAATGTTAAAAGTTGCTGGAAAAGATAGCAGCGCCATATATACAGGTACGTTACAAGAAGGTATTTATCACCCAGAAGGTGGTACTATACAAGTTACCCCAGATGCACCCGCAGCACCAGAAGCAGGTAGTGCAGCAGAACGTATAGAAATGGGAAAACGCGTGTATTCAAGAACATGTTTTGCTTGTCACCAAGGCGAAGGCCAAGGTATACCAGGAGCATTCCCTCCGTTGGCAAATTCAGATTACATGCAAGCTGATGTAAACCGTGCAATTGATGTAGTACTTCACGGATTAACAGGAGAAATTACGGTTAACGGAACTGTGTATAACAGTATGATGCCCGGCCAAGTTTTAACAGATGAACAAGCCGCAAACGTACTTACTTATATTTATCAAGAAATGAATGGTAGCGATGTAGAAGTTACTCCTGCCATGGTAGCTAAAGTGAGAGCAAGCAAATAAAATGCGCATTCATTTATATCTATTGATAGCCGCTTCTTTCTTTGTAACCCAAATTTGGGCGCAAGAAAAAACGGAAGTAAAACCAATAAAAGGGGGGACATTTGTCCCCCTTTATGGTGTTGATGGCGCAGCAGTGTACATCCCTGAATTTTTATTAGATGAGCACCTTGTAACCAACCAGCAATACCTAGACTTTGTAAAAAAATACCCCAAATGGCAAAAGCAAAATGTAATAAAGCTTTTTGCTGATGATGGCTATTTGCGCCAATGGAAAAACGACACCACTTTAGGTGAAAACATGCTGCCCAATGCCCCAGTCACAACTATATCTTGGTATGCCGCCAAAGAATATTGTGCTTGCCAGGGTAAACGATTGGCCAGCATGAATGAGTGGGAATATGCCGCTATGGCCAGCGAAACAAAGGCCAACGCGCAAAAAGACAGTTTATTTAATCAACGAATTGTAAGCAGCTACGAAAAACCGAAAACGGCCACATTGCCCATAAAAAGCACCTATAAAAATTACTACGGAATTTGGGATATGCACGGCCTTGTGTGGGAATGGACCTCTGATTTTAACTCAGTTTTAATTTCTGGCGAAAGCCGAAAAGATGGCGAAACAGACCGCCAATTGTTTTGTGCGGCAGGCTCGGTAAACGCAACCGACTTAATGAATTATGCCGCCTTTATGCGCTACGCTTTTCGGGGAAGCATTAAAGCCAATTATTGCATCCAAAACTTAGGATTTCGTTGTGCGAAAAGCATTAAAAAATAAAATCATATGAAACAGTTTCTGCTTGCCCTATCGCTAATTTTAAGTACGCTCATGGTTTCTATAAGTTGTCAATCTTCGCCCGAAGCGGCCCAAGAAACTACCTACGTTTGCCCCATGTTTTGCGAAGATGATAAGACCTATACTGAACCCGGCACTTGTCCTGTTTGTAAAATGAAACTGGTAGATGCTGAAACCATTGAAACTCCAGAATTGGCTGATCCAAATGCGGTAAGCGATCTTTCTATTTTTAACCTTACTTCTACATGGACCACTCAAAACAACCAAGAAATAACGCTAGATGAATTGGCCGGAAAACCATTTGTGCTCACCATGATTTACACCACTTGCCAAGCGGCTTGCCCGAGGTTGGTGGCCGATATGCGTAATATTGAGCAAAAGGTTAACAACCCAAATGTGCGCTATGTTTTGGTAAGCATAGACCCCGAAAACGATACGCCTGAACGATTAAAAACCTTTGCCGAAGAAAACCAGTTAAGCGATAACAAGTGGATTTTGCTACACGGTACGTTGGATGATGTACGTGAATTAAGCAACGTTGTTGCGGTAAAATACATGCGCATTTCTCCGCTAGATTTTTCGCATAGCAACATAATTACTGTGTTTAACGCGCAAGGCGAATTACATTATCAGCAAGAAGGTTTGGGTGTTGATAACACTTCGTTAGTTAGAGAAACAATGGCACTTTTAAACTAATTTCCCGGTTTACGAGAGCGTTTTTATTGCGTCAGATAGCATTCTTTTTACCTCATCGGCAAACGTGATGAGTTCAGGATTTGGAATGGCCATCATGCTGGCAGCAGGATCTACCGCCACTGCTTCAAAGCCATTTTTAGTTTGCTTTACAAGAACATTACAGGGCAAAAACACGCCAATGTTGTTTTCGGCATCAAGTGCCTGACTTGCAAACTTTGGATTGCACGCCCCAAGAATTGTATAAGGCTCTATGTCTTTATCAATTTTGGCTTTCAGTGTGGCTTTCATGTCTATGGTTGTAAGCACACCAAAACCTTGTTCTTTTAGTGCTGCTGTGGTTTTTTCAATAGCTTCTGAAAAAGTGCTAGCAGAAATTTTATTGCTTATATAGTAACTCATAACATAGCTTCTTTTTGTGTTAAAAATGACATCAAAAATAAAATATGCCAACCCAACAATAAGTAACTAAAATCACATCAAGCCACATTGGTATTTTGTTTTGATTGAAAAAATACCCATTCTACATTAAGAATATCTCAAAAAAAACCAAGGGTAATTACTAGTGATTATTACGCTATTCAGTATTTCGCGTTTTTATAATCATTTTTACAAGCTTTACCGCGAGCATTATTAGGCTTAAAAAAGCACCCATTAAGAATAACAACAACAATACAGAATGTATAATCTCTAATTGCCTTATGCTACCAACTACCTGCCCGCTTTCTAATTGCGATTCTTGAACGAGATAAACATGCATGAGCAGATAATATCCTAAACAAGAAAAAATAAAAACAAGGAACCATAGCATCAATTTAATCTTTTTCATGTGAAAATTTTCAATTGTCTACTTCCGAATCTCAATCATTACTTCTAAAATTTTAGAAGCTGCATTGGCGATAACGGTACCCGGACCAAAAATGGCGGCTGCTCCGGCATCGTACAAATACTGGTAATCTTGGTGCGGAATAACGCCACCCACAACTACCAAAATATCATCACGACCCAGTTTTTCTAGCTCGGCCAAAACTTGCGGCACCAAGGTTTTGTGCCCTGCAGCAAGCGATGACACGCCCAAAATATGCACGTCATTTTCTACGGCTTGCTTGGCGGCTTCGGCTGGGGTTTGAAATAATGGACCAATGTCTACGTCAAAACCTAAATCGGCAAAACTTGTAGATACCACTTTGGCGCCACGGTCGTGCCCATCTTGGCCCATTTTGGCCACCATAATGCGTGGTCTGCGGCCTTCGATTACGGCAAACTCATCTGCTAATTTTCGGGCCGTTTCAAATTTTTCATTGTCTTTCATTTCGTTTCTGTAAACGCCAGTTATGCTTCTGATTTCTGCTTTATATCGGCCAAAAGCTTCTTCCATAGCATCGCTAATTTCGCCTAAACTGGCACGTTTTCTAGCGGCATCAACGGCCAATTCTAATAAATTTCCGCTGCCGTTTTTGGCGGCTTCGGTAATTGCGGCAAGTGCAACTTTTACCTCAGCCGTATTTCTTTCGGTTTTCATTTTATTCAAGCGCTCAATTTGCGAAAGTCGCACGGCTGTATTGTCAACTTCTAGAATATCTATCGGGTCTTCTTTATCTAGTCGGAAAGCGTTGGTGCCAACAATTACATCTTGGCCAGAATCTATGCGCGCTTGCTTGCGTGCTGCGGCTTCTTCTATGCGCATTTTCGGAATTCCGGCTTCGATGGCTTTGGTCATGCCGCCCAATTCTTCCACTTCCTCAATCAATTTCCAGGCGCGTTCTGCTAAATCGTTGGTTAAACTTTCTACGTAATAACTGCCCGCCCATGGGTCTACCGTTTTGGTAATGCCCGTTTCTTTCTGAATAAAAATCTGTGTGTTTCGGGCAATGCGAGCCGAGAAATCTGTGGGCAAAGCAATGGCCTCGTCCAACGCATTGGTGTGCAAACTTTGCGTGCCACCAAAAGCCGCGGCCATGGCTTCTACTGCTGTGCGCGCCACATTGTTGTACGGATCTTGCTCTGTTAAACTCCAACCACTGGTTTGGCAATGCGTACGCAACGCCATGCTTTTTTCGTTTTTCGGATTAAACTGTTTTACCAATTTCGACCATAACATGCGGCCGGCACGCATTTTAGCAATTTCCATAAAATGGTTCATACCGATGGCCCAGAAAAATGAAAGACGGGGTGCAAATGTGTCAATGTCCATGCCGGCTGCAATGCCCGTGCGGATGTAATCTAAACCATCAGCCAAGGTGTACGCCAGCTCAATATCGGCCGTAGCGCCCGCCTCTTGCATGTGGTAGCCCGAAATGGAAATACTATTGAATTTCGGCATCTTGTCGCTGGTATATTTAAAAATATCTGCGATAATGCGCATGCTGTGTTTGGGCGGATAGATATAGGTATTCCGCACCATAAATTCTTTTAAAATATCATTCTGAATAGTGCCCGCCAACTTTTCTGGTGCCACGCCTTGCTCTTCGGCCGCAACAATATAAAACGCCAAAATGGGAATTACAGCCCCGTTCATGGTCATAGAAACCGACATTTGGTCAAGCGGAATTTGGTCGAAAAGAATTTTCATATCCTCTACCGAATCGATGGCCACACCGGCTTTACCAACATCGCCCACCACGCGTTCGTGGTCTGAATCGTAGCCGCGGTGCGTGGCTAAATCAAACGCAACCGAAAGCCCTTTTTGACCAGCCGCCAAGTTTCTGCGGTAAAACGCATTGCTTTCCTCAGCTGTAGAAAAACCTGCGTATTGGCGCACCGTCCAGGGGCGAGAAACATACATAGAAGTATACGGCCCACGCAAATATGGTGGCAAACCAGCCGAGAAATTTGTATGTTTTAAATCAGCTACATCGGCTTTGCTGTAGCTTTCTTTAATATCTATTTGCTCGGGCGATTTGAAGGCTGTTTTGCTTTCCGTAGCCGTTGCACCTGGGTTTTTATATGTTGATTTTGAAAAATCTTTTCTGTTCATTTTGATTACATTTTGTTAATCGACTTAACGCTTAAGACTAAAAACTAAGCACTCATCTATCTCTCCCAATTCTCCTCTTCTAGCCTATCTTTTTCTAAACTTTCGGCTAAGCGTTTGGCAACAATCGGGATGATTTGCGTGTCTTCTGGTGTGCCGCTAAACAATGGTTCATCTACGTCAGCTTTCATTTCTTCTTCTTTATTTGGGTACACATTTGTACCAAGTAAAGAAATCTCACCGGAATCAAAAAGAGCTTGTTCTCTGGCAGCCGATTCGGCAATTAATTTCTGCACATATCCTTTTTCTAAGGCGGCTATCATACCACCTTGCGCTTCTATTTCTTGAAAAACTTTCCATCCTTTTTGAGCCAATTCTTCGGTAAGATTTTCTACAAAATAACTTCCAGCAGATGGATCGTTTACGCGGTTAAAGTAACTCTCGTAAGCTAAAACCAATTGCTGATTTCGGGCTACGCGATTGCCAAATTCTGTAGGCTCTGTGTAAGTTGCGTTGTATGGGCGAAGCAATATTTCATCGGCACCGCCAATGGCTGCACTCATACATTCTGTAGTGCTGCGCAGCATATTTACCCAGGGATCGTAAATGGTTTTGTTGCGAAAACCTGCTTCGGCATAAATGTGCAAATTGGTAGCCGGAGCTTTTAATTCTTCAAGTAAAAACTTCCACAACCTGCGCATAGCACGAAACTTGGCTATCTCCTCAAAATATTGCCCGCCAATGGATAGGTTCATCCAAATAGCGTTGGCATGTTTTGTTCCTAAATTGGTTAAAAACTCATAGCCATGAGCCAAGGCCATTCCCAATTGTTGGGCTGGTGTGGCGCCAGCATTTCCGTAGAGGTTGGCGTTAACGCATAATGTTTTAATGCCTGCCGGAGCATCGGCCACTAAAGCATTTAGTTGCTCCAAATCTATTTCGGCATCATCTTGCCAATTGCCCGTCCGGGCGGCATTTTCTATAGGATCTGTATTGATGCTACCGCGCAATTTTTCTAAGGCCACCCCTTGTTTTTCTGCATACAGCAACCAATTGGCCAATACAAGATCTACGTTAGTTTCTACAACAAAATGAATAGCCACGTGCTCCATTAAAACACCTTTTAATAAGGTTGCCACATCAACATCAGCGTACGCGTAAAAAAGTAAGCCATTGGCGCCACGGTTTAATTTATCTAGCACATCTTTATTAGTTTTAGCCTCATCTTCTACTACAAATTCTTCTACGGTTATCCAGCCGGCATTGGTACTTTTAGGCTGATCAGCAAAAATAGTTTTGGGAAAATTTTGAGTATAAAAGGGGTTGATTAATAACCCATCTGCCGTAAAACTTTGCAAAGATTCTAGGGGCTTTCCGCGTAAATCTTTGGTGGTTTTCTCTACCCAATCTTGATAGGTATTTGGTGTAAATGCACTAAAAAGTGAATCTGACATAATGTTTGTTTTAAGGGGCTCAAAGGTACAACTGCCTTTAAAATGTAAAAGACTGGATGCTCTTTATCTAAAGTAAGTTCTTATATGCCATAAAAATAGTTGAACTTCTTCTACTAAGAAAGAATTAATGCCGCTATGTATCTATAAAAAAAGGCGCTGAACAAGCGCCCTTTAAAAATATAACTTTCATGCTATTCAGGGTTTTCAATGGCTGTTTCATCAATTTTATTTTTTACCGGTTTTACGGTTTTTAAATAGCGATAAACAGCACGTAAATCTCCCTCTTTCATATCTGCAACGGCCAACCAAGGCATTGGCGAATATTGATGCACCCGGCCACTACGCATTCTTTCAATAAATTGATCTTCTGTCCATTTGGCCATTATTCCAGTTTCTGCATCATTGGTGAGGTTAGGGGTTATAAACTGCCAACCACCACTTAAATTATCTGGGCCAAAGACCAATCCACCTGCATATTCTTCTCCAATATATTCGCCCGTTTTTAAATCTCTATTGGTATGGCACCCCCTACAATTTGCTACGGCATATGCCATATACTTTCCATATGCTATAGATTCAATTTCCTCAATGGTTTTTGGTACATCTTTATCTGGTTTACCCGGTTTTATACCATCAAAAGCGTAAATCATTTTTCCTAAAAAAGATAATTCTATGGGTTGCATCATATGCTTTATTGGCTTTTGTGCTCTTAAAAACGCAATAATGCTATAGATGTCTTCATCGGCCATGTTTATAAACGGCATAAAATCAAATGCGGCATGCCCGGAGGGAGTAATATTGTAACGCATCATTCTATACAGTTCTCCATCTGTATAGCGCCCAATTCCTGTTTCTTTATCTGGCGTAATGTTGGGTGCATAAAATACTCCAGGTGGAATTTCAAGCCCGAAACCGCCCGTCATTGGCACTTTTTCTCCTGACTCTAACGCTTCTAATTTATCTACCGGTACATGACAATGGCCACAATGTGCAGGACCATAAACCAAATATTCTCCTCGTGCTAACCTTGCAGAATCTGGCTCTACTTTTAAATCTGAAATTGGATATTCTTGATTATAGTTTTTGGGAGTTGATGCATTTACAAATAAAACAAATCCCAAAATGGCTACTAAAACGACAGTAAAAACTGCTAAGAGTACTTTTTTCATAATTGATAATGTTTTGGTTAGTTTAAAAATAAAAAAAATAACCAACTGATTATCAAACAATAGAGCACATTCTACTCTTCTACAAACTCAAAAAAATACACTTCTTCACCAGGACGGTGCATCCAAAATTTTTCGCGCGCATATTTTTCAAAAGCTGCAGGATTACTTTCTAACTCATGCAATGCTTGCCTATCCCTACTTAATTCTGATTGATAAAATGAAATGCTTTGTTTTAATTGTTTTATTTCTTGGTTTAGCTCGCGTTGCATCAACCATGAATTATCATCAAAAAAAAGCATCCAAATAACAAATGGTAGTCCCGTAAAGAAATATTTATTTCCAACAACTTTAAACCAACTACTATCTTTTATCTTTTTAAGCATACCCAAACATATTTAACTTTAAAACAAGTTTAACTGTATTGTGCGGTAGTTTTTAACAATAAAATTTTAATGAGAACACTTAATCCGTTTGTTCTTCTGGGTTTATAATAAGTTCATTACAAACTTGTACAATGCGATTTGAAAAAAGTGCCAAGTTTCTAAATTCACCTAAAAGGTTTAGATAGAGAATAGAACTCCTAGTTCCTATTTCCCCGTTTTTAATACGCTTAAGTTGCGTTTTTCTAATGGTTCTTATTAGCTTAACAAATGGCTCTGACATGTCCATAGAATTTTTTGCGTCTTCTATACTTAACGTGTTAAACACTTTAATTGTGCTTCGTAGCACATGCTTTAGCGATTTGTTTATTCTTTTTAACTCTTCTATTTGTTCTTTCAATAACGGCTTATGATTGTTGTCTACATGATTTAAACTTGGTATAACAATACCTTGCACATGGTTGGTCATTTCTGATAAATAATCAACTACCAAAATAAACATGTGGGCAGAATCCATGTCATCATCATTTATTTTATCCAGCACTTTACGTGCAGCATCTTTTAGCTTATTTGCCTTTTTATCAATGTTGTTAAATTTCTTTCTTGACTGGGATAGCTTTTTTAAGTTTTCATTCTGAAGTCCATCTAATGCATCTTCTAGAATATCATATAGATTGCCCAAAATGTCTTGTAAATTATCGGCACAGAGCGCAATTACTTTTTGCTGATCAAGAGTTCCTTCTTCTATATTTTTTTCGAATGCAATTTGTTCTTCTAAAACTTTTTCTTGTTGACGGTGAGACCTAACCATAAAAATGATGGCCAATACCAAGACTACCAAAATGGCCACCATGCCACCAAAATAAAACACGTTGGCAATAACAAAAGCCACAACAAAAGCAGAAAATGCGGTAAAAAACCAACCGCCAATTACAGACAAAACACCAGACACTCTGTAAACGGCACTCTCTCTACCCCAAGCACCATCGGCAAGAGATGTGCCCATAAAAACCATAAACGTAACATAGGTTGTAGATAGCGGCAGTTTTAAGGATGTGCCGATGGCTATTAAAATACTAGCAACTACAAGTGTAACCGCAGCACGAACCAAATCAAAAGCTGGAGCATCTTTACCCAATGCTGCTTGTTTGGCTAAAAAGGCTTTTTCGTCAAATTGTTTTTCAACACGCTCTTTCCATTTATCTGGCAAAACTTCATTAACGTTGTTGGCCATTTTACTAAACTGACGTACCAAACTTCTGGAGATTGCGTAAGATGCAAAACGTTCTGAACCTTCATATTGCCGGCCAAGATCTAATGATGTTTGTATAACTCGCTTTGCCTTTTTAGACCGCCATAATGTAACGGTCATAATTGCGCCAGCTATTAGCAATAACAAGGTGGGCGTTGGTACTTTACCTGCAAGTCCTTCCATTAAAAAACCATCTGGTTCTACACCACCGTTTGCTATAAAGAGTTCAAAAGAATTATATCCGGCAAGCGGAACACCAATAAAATTTACCAAATCATTTCCGGCAAAGGCCATGGCTAAAGCAAATGTCCCTATTAATACAATTACTTTTAAAATGTTCCATTTTGTAAACCAGTTCATCACAAGAAAAATAATTGTCCAGCCAATAAAACTCAACCCAATAATTTTTAAGGAATTGTTTTGAATAATAGCAACAAGATTTTCACTCATAAAAGAAGCCCCCTTTACACCCTTTATTAAAATAAAGTATGTAATGGCCGCAATGGCTAAGCCTCCCCATACAGGCCCAAAAGATTTTAAGCGCGATTGATAATTGAAAGAAAACAACAAACGGGTGAGATATTGAATTATTAACCCTGTTGAAAACGCAATTACCACGGAAAGTAAAATGCCAGAAATTATAGCCAACGCCTTTCCCGAATTTATATACTCTCCAATTTCTAAAGCATTAGGATCTGTATAAACTTTAATTACGGATATGGCCACCGCGGCTCCCAATAATTCAAAAACAATTGATACCGTTGTAGAAGTAGGCATACCGAAGGTATTGAATGCATCTAACAGGATTACATCTGTTACCATTACGGCTAAAAATAAAATCATGATTTCTGAGAAGTAAAAATTCTCGGGATGAAATATTCCTTTTCTGGCAACTTCCATCATTCCGCTAGAAAAAGTACACCCAAACAATATACCTACAGCGGCAACAAGCATTATGGTTTTTAGCGATGCTGCTTTAGACCCAACAGCAGAATTTAAAAAGTTTACGGCATCATTACTAACACCAACAACTAAATCTGAAATAGCCAATAGAAATAATACGCCAATTACAATAATGTAAAATGTAACCATAAATGATTTTTTAAACGAGCAATATCGGTTTTATTGATTTTAATTATTGGCGGAAATATTAAATTTTTCTAATTAAGAATGATTCGTCAAATCTTGATATTTTTAGCCATGCAAAAAATTCAATTGATTATTTATTTCATTCTATTTGCCATTTTTACCGCAAATGCACAGTATCAGGCAGATTCTATCATCAGCCTTAATAATCCGATTACAGAAAGTAGTGGTTTGCTTGTGTTAAACGGCACATTTATTACACACAACGATTCTGGCGGAGAAGCTGCTCTTTATGAAATTGATACCCTTACGGGCAATGTCTCTAGAACCGTTTATGTTGGGAACGCTACCAATGTAGATTGGGAAGATATTACTGCCGATTTTACTCACATTTATATTGGTGATTTTGGCAACAATCAAGGTACACGACAAAACTTACGCATATACAAAATCTCGCAAGCCGATTATTGGGCAAACGATACCGTTTTGGCCGATACAATACGTTTTTCTTACGCTAACCAAACCAATTTTACACCTGCACCTTTTCAAACAAATTTTGATGCCGAGGCCTTGATTACATTTAACGACAGCCTTTATATTTTTACCAAACAATGGGGCAACCCAGGCGGCACACGTGTATATGGTTTGCCAAAAATGGCCGGCACATTTGTGCTGCCTGTGCATGATAGTTTAGGTTTTCCGGCCGGCATTGTAACTGCGGCCGATATGGTACATGATGCGTTGGTAGATGCACTTGTATTACTGATTAGCGACCCTAACCCACGACTACACGCACGATATAACATTACGAGCTCAAAATTTTCTATCGGGACAAACTCAGAAAACGCTCTAATCTTGCCAGGCTCAATTCAAGCTGAAGGATTGGCAACAGACGGTCGAAACCGGTATTATTTTACTTCGGAAGAGTTTTTAGGCAAACCCAGTGTACTCAGCGTTTTGCGCAAAAACCCCTTGTTTAATCTTGATGAAAATCGCAAAATTGAAGTCTTTACAATCTACCCGAACCCCACAACATCTATTGTGCAAATAGAGAGCAAAAAAGCCGGAGAGGTAATTGTCTATTCTTTAGACGGTAAACAAATTTCAGCGCAAAAGATAGATGCACATGTACCTATCAACCTAAAACTACCTGAAAGCGCAGGCACATATGTGGTAAAATTGTTCCTAGAAGATGGCAGTGTTAGCCAACAAAAAATTGTAAAGCTTTAAACCACTAGTTAAATTTTAATTCTAAAAAATTCGCGTTGAAAAATTTATGGCTTAAAATTTTACTTACCATCGCTGCGCTTATAATTATAGGAATTATCGGCCTTTTCATTTTAATAAAACTAGCTTTTGGCACCTCAACCTCTTCTTACGAAATTGATTTAGGAGATGACAAAAAACTTTTCGGTACAGAAAGTTACAGTGCTGATTTTGCTGATGTTTTTTATGGGGCACATTTTAATTTGTTAGCAGATAACGATACTTTTTGTTTGGGCAGCGCACTTTTTATTGATCAACCAAATTGGCGCGATTCTTTAAAGTTGTTTGAACTTGATGACTGGTTTGTTCTACAAGTTTCGGCAAACCCATTGGTTGAATTTCATGGAGTTTCTAAAAATCATCAGCTCACTTTAGATACCACATTGGTGCCGCAATACTTGCGAAAAGATACGGTATTTTCTAAGAAATATCAAACCCAAGTTCCGATGTGGGACAATGACGGCTTATCAAGGTTAGATTCGGTAAAAAACAATTTTTGGTATGTGTCTTACACTTATAAAGACAATTATCATCCGCCAATGAATTATTTTAAACTAACAGTTTCTTATTTGTTAAATAGCAAAACAGGTAAATTAGAAACGCAACACGTTTATGATCGAGAAATAATAAAACACATTGCTAAGAAGGAAGAACCGAATTAAATATCGATGCTTTACATATAAATCACTAAAAACTAAAACACGTTCGGATTGATTTTTTTACTTTTAAGGAAATCTGTTCATTATGTTTTCAAACGAGCCAAAAACATCTACCGAGAATTCGTCAAAAACAAATGCTTTTTTTAGCCGAGACAAAAAAGAAATAAAAACGCCTTTTTTTACTGTACAACCCAAATTAACCATTGGCTCTCCTAATGATTTTTTTGAAAAAGAAGCCGACCAAAAAGCAGACGAAGTTGTTGGCCGTCTTTCAGGAGCATCTGCACACAAACCTTTTTCATCACCAATTTCATCAGTGTCTAAAGTTGTTCAGCCAGCAAAAGATAAAGAAGAAGAATTGCAATTAAAGGCCGAAAACCATTTTCCAAAAAATAACATAGAAAGCTCGTTAAATGCCCAGCGCGGTGGCGGAACTCCACTAGATTCAGAAACAAAAACACAAATGGAAAATGCTTTTGGAAGCGATTTTTCTAACGTGCGTATACATACACAATCAGCCGCCAATCAAATGAATCAACACTTGGGTTCGCGTGCCTTTGCCACGGGGAACGACATCTTTTTTAAATCGGGTGCCTATAAACCCAAAACGCATGATGGTAAAAAATTATTGGCGCACGAATTAACACACACCATTCAGCAAAATGGTGCCAATACAAAGCATATTCAAGGAGATAAAATACGATACCGAACCATAGCTTGGGGTGATTTTGAAGGGGTTGCGCAAGAAGGTGATACGCACGATGCTGCCGTACATTCCGGAATAAAATCTGAGTTTAGTGGCGATTTAGTACGTGTTTCTTACAGGGGAAAAGGCAATGATGAATATGATTTGACAGTTCGGTTTTACAGGAACCGCGTTAGTCTTCATGCCGAAATGGACACAGAGAAATCTTGGAAAAATACCTGGTTAACAGATGATGATGCCGCCCGAGATAAATTAGGTGAAGATGCAGATATAGCAGCTGCCCGAAACGAACTTTTGGCACATGAACAAATCCACTTTAAAAATTCTAGAGAGATAGCCGAAGCGTATGAAGATAGACTAAAAGAACAAGTTCCTACAGAACGATTTACCAAAACCATTACTGCAACTAACCAAGAAGAGATTAATGCTGCAATGATTGAATTTAGAGATGAAAAGCTAGAAGAAGTTCAAGCAAATATGGACACTGTAATTCAAGAAGCATTAGCAGAATTGGCAGCTATACAAGTAATTTATGATACTGACACAAACCACAGCCAAAATGAGGCAGAGCAGGCAAATTGGCTAAATGATTATGACGATACTTTTGAGGCTGCACGAGAGCAATATCGCAATGATACCAACCCACCTCAAGACGAACACGTGCACGAAGAAGAAGCAGCAGAACCTACTCCATAAATTGTAATTGAGATAGCATTTTATACTTGCCTTCAGCACGGTTAGAAAGCTCTTGATGCGTGCCACTTTCAATAATTTTTCCGTCTTCCATTACCACAATACGGTGCGCATTTTTTATGGTAGATAAACGGTGCGCAATTACAATGCTGGTGCGGCCTTTCATTAAATTATCTAGGGCCTCTTGTACCAAACTCTCGCTTTCAGAATCTAAAGATGAGGTGGCCTCGTCTAACACCAATATTTTTGGATTTTTAAGAACCGCCCGCGCAATGGCAATGCGTTGGCGCTGGCCACCACTTAATTGTATGCCGCGCTCGCCCACTTCGGTTTTGTACCCTTCGGGGAAGTTGGAAATAAATTCGTGCGCATTTGCTTTTTTAGCCGCATTAATAATTTCTTCTTCTGTGGCTGTTGGTTTTCCGTAAGCAATGTTTTCTTTAATACTTCCGCCAAAAAGAATAACATCTTGTGGCACAACCGCCATTAGATTGCGCAAGGTGTGCAAATCGTAAGCACTAGCAGGTTTTCCGTCAAAATAAATAGTGCCGCTGGTTGGATTATAAAACCGTAAAACCAAACTTACTATGGTGCTTTTTCCTGCTCCACTGCTACCTACTAAGGCCACTTGTTTACCTGCTTCAACCTCTAGGTTTATTCCTTTTAATACGGTTACGTCTTCTCTATTTGGGTAGGCAAATTTTACGTTATCAAAATTAATTTCTCCACTAAAATCAGGAATTACTTCTGTAGATTCCTCTGTAGAAATGGGCTCTATTTCTGTATCTAAAATCGAAAACAAATCTTCTGTAGCACCAATGGCTTTTTGTAAATTGCTGTAAACGTTAGCCAACCCGCCAACAGAACCGCCAATAAACACGGCATATAAGATGAATTCACTTAAATGTTTAGCTTCTAATTCTCCACTGTGAATCATACCCACGGCAAACCAAATTACGGCTACAATGCTGCCAAAAATTCCGATAATTATAAAAGAGGCAAACGCACCACGATAAATTCCACCTTTAATAGCCGTTTTAGCTACTTGATTGGTTTTGGTGCGGTACCGAGCAATCTCAAAGATTTCGTTGGCAAAGGCTTTCACAGTTTGTATGGCTTGCAACGTTTCTTCTACAATGGTGTTGCTTTCAGCCACTTCGGTTTGCACTTGCTTAGCATATTTGCGAATAAAACGGCCAAAAAACACGGCAACAATCATTAATGTTGGTATAACAGCGATAATAAAAAGCGTAAGTTTTACACTGGTTACAGCCAAAATTATAATTCCACCAACAATCATTGCCATTTGGCGCAAAAACTCGGCTAGAGTGCTGGTAAGCGTTTCCTGTATTTGTGCCGTATCGCTGGCAATTCGGCTGTTTAATTCACCCACGCGTTTCTGGTTAAAAAACGTCATGGGTAAACGAATAAGGTGTGCATATACATCTTGCCGAATGTTGGCTAAGCTTTTCTCGGTAACGTTTACAAAAATTAAGATGCGAAAAAACCCAGCTATGGCCTGAAAAAGTAAAACGCCCGCCAAGAGTGTAACCGAAAAATTAAGGTTTTCGGGGGTGGCACTCATTAAATTGCTTAACAGTTTTGGAAAAGCCAAACTGGCGGCCATGGTAATCAGTAAAAAGAAAAAACCTAACGAAAACAGCGCGCTGTACGGTTTTATATAACTAAAAATGCGCATGGCTTTCTTTATGTCGCCAGCTTTTATGCGCTTCTTTTTTTCTTTTTCCATCTAAGATAAATTGAGGCGCGAAGGTACAGAGTAGATCTATTTTTACCAGTCTAAATAAAAATACAGAAAATGCACTTTAACTGCTTGAAACCATTAAAACGTATCGCCTTTGTAGGAAGCATAAAAAGCATTTTATTCTAAGGCATTTCACACTTAAAAAAATATGTAAAACACTACATTTGCAGCCGCAAAAAATGAGCATGGCACAAGTAAAACCGTATAACGAAGAAGGCAGTAAAAAAACTCAAGTTGCAGAAATGTTTGATAACATTTCTAAACGATATGATTTTTTAAATCATCTGCTTAGCATGGGCATAGACAAAGGCTGGCGCAAAAAAGTAGTAAAAATTGTATCGGCTACTAATCCGCAAAAAATACTTGATGTTGCTACAGGAACTGCAGATTTAGCTTTGGCGCTTGGTAAAAATATAGATGCTGATATTACAGGCTTGGATATTTCTGCGGGAATGTTAGAGGTAGGTCAGC
This sequence comes from Bacteroidia bacterium, assembly GCA_030424545.1. GTDB lineage: Bacteria > Bacteroidota > Bacteroidia > Flavobacteriales > Schleiferiaceae > JAUHWL01. The sequence continues at coordinate 343,183 of JAUHWL010000002.1, read as the reverse complement.
AAAAAGTACAGTCTAGCGGAAACAAAAGAATAAACTTAGTGCTAGGCGATGGCGAGAATTTACCCTTTGAAGAAAATACCTTTGATGCCATTACCGTGGCTTTTGGCGTGCGTAATTTCGAAAATTTACAAAAAGGCTTAACAGATATTTTTCGCGTTTTAAAACCAGGTGGCACTTTTGTGGTTTTAGAATTTTCTCAACCCGAAAAAGCACCCTTTAAACAATTTTATAACTTTTACTTTAAAAACATTTTGCCTGGTATAGGTAAAATGGTAAGTAAAGACAGTCGTGCTTACACCTATTTGCCCGAAAGTGTTGCGGCCTTTCCTTATGGCAACGCCTTTCTAAAAGAATTAAAGAATTGCGGATTTACTGGCAACAAAGTTCAAACGGTTACGTTTGGCATAGCTAGCATTTACACGGCAAAAAAATAAACTGCACCCCAAATCGTTTTAGCTTCATTGAAACTTCGTAGCGCACATATCTTGCTTATTGCATTTTTAATACCCTGTTTGGGTTTTACTCAAAACAGAAAATTAAAAAATCAAGCTACTTATGACAAGCGCCCCATACACTTTGGGTTTTGCTTGGGTATTAATTATTTTGATTTTCAAATTCGTCCACAACCCGATTTAGCTTCCGTTCCTGGGGTTTATGATATGTATACCACAACATCACCAGGGTATAGCATTGGCATTATTTCTAATTTAAGATTGGCCGAGTATTTAGACTTGCGTTTTGTACCTACGTTTTCCTCTACGGTGCGCATGCTCTATGTTGATATGGACAACCCCATTACCCAAAAACGAGAAATTACCGAATATGAAATCGAGTCTAGTTTTATTCAGTTTCCGTTTGAGTTAAAATTAAAAGGGCAACGCATTAACAACCACCGCTGGTATGTATTGGGCGGCATTCAATACAGTGCCGATTTAGCCAGCAAACAAAATGTAGAAGACGAAACTATTTTTAAAATAAAACGCAATAATGTTGATTGGCAAGTGGGTATAGGAATCGATATCTATTTTGAGTTTTTTAAATTTTCTCCTCAGCTAAAAGGCTCTTTTGGTCTCAACAATTTATTGGTTGAAGATGGTACAGTACCTGTTAGCGCTATGGATCAAATTCTGTCGCGCAGCATACTTATCAATTTCACATTTGAGTAATATTCATTGCAAAAGTTAGCCATAACAGCTGCCAAAAATCTTGCTATTGATTAAGCTACCCAAACTTGCATTTCCTATTTCTACCACACCATTACAGCGTGGTTTTTTTTATATGATTGTGAGTGTGGTTTGTTTTGCTTTAATGAATTTAGTGGTAAAACTAATGCCCACGATACCAGCAACTGAACTGGTGTTATTTCGCAGCATTGTTTCCATTATACTGAGCTATTTTATGATTCGTAAAAAAAAGCTTAACCCTTTTGGAAACAATAAAAAATGGTTGATTATACGAGGAGTTTTTGGGGTGGTTGCCCTCACCCTCTTTTTTTACACACTGCAAAAACTGCCCATTGGCTCGGCCATCACCATTCAATATTTGTCTCCCATATTTACCGCATTTTTTGCCATTTATATATTAGGAGAAAAAATGCGAAATACGCAATGGATCTATTTCTTAGTAGCTTTTTTGGGCATCGCCATTATAAAGGGTTATGATGCCAATATTTCTACTCCTTTATTATTGATGGGCATAGGATCGGCCATTTTTTCTGGAGTTGCATACAATGCTATACGCAAACTAAAAGATACCGATCACCCCGTTGTGGTGGTGTTTTATTTCCCGCTAATTGCCACACCCGTTATGCTGGTTTTTAGTTTGTTTTATTGGGTAACACCGCAAGGCATAGAGTGGTTTTATTTGTTGTTGATGGGTGTGCTTACCCAAATAGCCCAAGTTAATATGACCAAGGCGTATCAGGCCGCGCCCTTAAACAAAATGGCACCGCTTAAATATGGTGGGGTCATTTTGGCCATCTTATTTGATGTATCCATTTTTGGTATACATTACCAATGGATTACTTTGCTTGGGATAGCAATGGTTATTGGTGGAGTAGTTTTAAACATGCTACACAAAAACAAACCCGTAGAAGACTAAAATATTTTCACATTTATTTAATGGATTGCCTAGAAAATGTGCTTTTCTATCTGCAATGTTCCATTATTTTTACACCACTAAAAACATGAAGAATGCTTAAAGCTGTAAACGTTTTAAAAACGTATGACAATTATACTGCCCTAAATAATGTTTCGCTCTCTATACCCCAAGGAAGCATTTACGGACTTTTAGGACCAAACGGAGCTGGGAAAACCAGCTTTATCAGAATTGTAAACAGAATTACAATGCCAGATTCTGGGCAGATTTTGTTTAATGACAAACCCATGACAGATGCTGATGTGCAAAAAATAGGGTATTTACCAGAAGAAAGGGGTCTTTATAAAAAAATGGAAGTTGGCGAGCAAGCCATGTATCTGGCGCAGCTTAAAGGTATGAGTGCCTCTGATGCCAAAAAAGAATTGCGCCATTGGTTTGAGAAATTTGAAATACAAAGCTGGTGGAACAAAAAGGTTGAAGAATTAAGCAAAGGAATGGCGCAAAAAATTCAATTTATTGTAACCATTGTACACAAACCCAGCTTGCTCATCTTTGATGAACCTTTTACAGGGTTTGACCCAATCAACACAAATTTGATTAAACAAGAAATTAAAGAGCTTAACAAGAATGGCGCAACCATTATTTTTTCTACCCACCGCATGGAAAGTGTAGAAGAACTTTGCGACAGCATTGCCCTGATTAACAATAGTGAGAAAATTATTGAAGGAAAGTTGAGCGAAATACGCAACAACTACCGCAATAATACTTTTAAGGTTGGTTTTAGAGAAGCTATAAGCGGATTAGAAAATTCGTTACCAGATAATATAACGCTAATAAAAACCGAACAGGAAGATAATTTGTATGAAGCAACATTTACACTTTCTAAAGAGCTACAACCCAACGATTTAATTTCATTCTTGGCACCAAAGCATCAGATTTACCATTTCCAGGAAGTTATTCCTTCTGTAAATGACATCTTCATCCAAAACGTACAAAACTCATGAGCAAAACGCTATTAATCATAAACCGAGAATTTAAAACGCGCGTAAAAAAGAAGTCTTTTTTAATCATGACCATTTTAGGTCCGCTACTTTTTGCTGCACTTATTATAGCCCCCGCCCTATTGGCTAGTATGCCCGATGGCCCCAAAACCATCTTAATAGTAGATGAACCTTTACTGTTAAGGGGCGAAAACGGATCAGACAAATACAAGTTTAGCAATATAAAAGCCGAACAATTTGATTTAGAATCGGCCAAAGAGTTTTTTAAGCAATCTGATTTTGACGCTATGTTATATATACGTAGTGGCGACATGGGCGATGTAAATTGGATAAAAGATCACTCTGCACTATATGGCAAAGGAGACATTAGCATGAGCATGCAGCGTTACATTGAGAATCTAATGGAAAAGAAAATTCAAGAAGAAAAGCTACTTCTAGAAAACATTTCTCCCGATGTAGTTGCACAAAGCCGCGTAAATGTAAATCTGCTAACCTTTAGTATTGATGAAGAGGGAGAACAAGCTAGCGCCACACCTGTAAAAATGGCTGTAGGTTATGTGGCCGGTTTTTTAATCTACTTCTTTATATTTTTCTACACCGCCCAAGTAATGCGCGGTGTTATTGAAGAAAAAACAAATAGAATTATAGAAGTTATCATTTCATCTGTTAAACCGTTTCAACTGATGTTAGGAAAGGTATTAGGTATTGGCTCTGTAGGGCTTTTGCAGTTTTTAATTTGGGTGCTACTTAGTGGTGTTATTTATGCCGTTGCCGGTGCTACCGTATTAAAAGATCAATTTAACACAGAGGCCATGGGTAGCCAACAAGAAATTGAACAAGCCATGGAAATGACTAAAGGCATGGAAATCATGCAAATGGTTGAAACCATAAACTTCCCGCTAGTAATAGGCGGATTTATGTTCTTCTTTATTGGAGGTTACCTTTTATATGCAGCGCTATTTGCGGGTGTAGGCTCTGCAGTTGATAACGAAACAGATTCTCAACAATTCATGTTACCCATTACTATCCCCTTAATTTTGGCCATTATTGTTAGTTCAAGAGTAATAGAAGATCCAGACGGACCAATTGCCTTTTGGTTTTCTATGATTCCATTAACAAGCCCCATAATTATGATGGTGCGCTTACCTTTTGGTGTGCCCATTTGGGAATTAGGCCTAAGCATGACATTGTTAGTTGCTGGATTTATTGCCACCACTTGGTTGGCGGGTAGAATTTACCGTGTAGGCATTTTAATGTACGGCAAAAAACCAAGTTGGAAAGAACTATTTAAATGGATGACATACACTAAATAATGATTGAGGAAATAGAAAAACTAATTTCTACAACGCTTATAGATAGCAAGTACCTAACCATTACGGTAGTAGATATACTAAACATTCTGTTTATTATTTTAATAAGCAGGTTAATTGTTTTTCTTATAAAAAGGCTTTTTGATAGACGTGTTAAACAAAAACACATAGCTCCTGGAAAAGCATATGCCATAACTCAAATTATAAAGTACTTTATTTATTCTCTTGCTGTAGTTGTTGCACTAGATGTAGTTGGTGTAAACATTACCGTACTTATAGCAAGTAGCACTGCCCTTTTTGTTGGTATCGGGCTTGGGCTGCAAGATGTGTTTAAAGATTTTGCTTCTGGTTTAGTAATTCTTTCTGAACGAACAATAAAAGCCCACGATATTGTTGATATAGACGGCACAATAGGCGAAATTATTGAAATTGGATTGCGAACAAGCAAACTAAAACTTAGAGATGATAGTGAGTTAATATTGCCAAACCATAGGTTAACCAATTTAAAAGTGATTAATTGGAGCAATATTAAAAGAGATACACGCTTTGCCGTAGAAGTTGGTGTAGCCTATGGAAGCGATACCCAATTGGTAAAAAAATTACTGATTGATGTAGCTAGAAACAACGGTAACGTAACAAAAAATACAGTGGTAGAGGTTTTGTTTACAAACTTTGGCACAAGCAGTTTAGATTTTAAACTCCTTTTTTATAGCCGACAACTTTTTAGAATAGAACGCGTAAAAAGTGAGCTACGGTTTGAAATAGATAAAGCGTTTAGAGAAAATAACATTACCATAGCATTTCCGCAAATGGATGTATGGTTTAAAAATAACTTGCCCAACACAGAAAAAAATTGACAACAGCCGTAATAGATATAGGAACAAACACATTTAACTTGCTTATACAGCAAGCAAACGGAAATGTAGTTTACAATGATAAAATCCCCGTAAAACTTGGGCAAAGCGGCATAGACAAAGACATCATTTCTGCCGAAGCTTTTGCACGAGGAATTGATGCACTCTTAAAATTTGCAAAAATTTGTAAAGACCACCAAGCTGATAGAATATTTGCCTTTGCCACCTCTGCCGTTAGGGCTGCAAAAAACGGTACGGATTTCACCCAAGCCGTAGAAGCAACCAGCGGTATTAAAATAAACATCATAGATGGAAACCGCGAAGCCCTCTTTATTTACGAAGGAGTTAAAAGGGCGTTGCGATTTAAAAAAGAACCTTTTCTAATAATTGATATTGGAGGTGGTAGTACAGAAATACTCATAGCCAACTCTGAAGAAGTTTTTTGGTTTAAGAGTTACCCGTTGGGCGTAGCGCGTCTTCTAGATAAATTTAAACCAAACGATCCGCTAACATCAAGTAGTATTGACGAGTTAACAGCGTATTTCGACTTAAAATTAAATGAACTTTGGGCGCAAATAGAAACCTACAAGCCCGAAATTATAGTGGGTAGTAGCGGCAGTTTCGAAACCATACACAACGTATGCGCCCTGCGGTTTGGCAACAAAGTTTTGGGTGTAAATCAAAAATACTCACGCATTTATCTCAACGAATTCAATATCGTGAACAAACATTTATTGGCAGCAAACGTTTTTCAACGCTTGGTAATTCCTGGTATGGAAGCACAACGTGCAGACACAATACACATCGCATCTTTGTTTATAGACTATATGCTTAAAAAAACCAACATCAATATTTTACTCCTCTCTGCATATGCGCTAAAAGAAGGAGTAATTTATTCTATTGACCAAAATAAAGGACCATGGCAAACATCTTAATTATAGAAGACGAGGCTGCAATTAGACGCGTTTTAGGTAAAATTTTAGCAGAAGAAAATAAGAGTTTTAAAATAGACGAAGCCGAAAATGGCAAAATTGGCTTTGACATGATTAAGAACAACGCCTATGATTTGGTGTTGTGCGATATTAAAATGCCCGTAATGGACGGTATTGAAGTGCTAGAAAAAGCAGTTGCTTTAGGCACCGAAGCTCCCATAATTATGATTAGCGGCCATGGCGATGTACAAACCGCTGTAGATTGCCTTAAAAAAGGAGCTTATGATTATATAGCCAAACCTCCAGATTTAAATAGACTTTTAAGTACCGTAAGAAACGCTTTAGACAGAAAATCTTTGGTTGTAGAAAACAAAGTGCTTAAAAAGAAGATTAGCAAAAACTACGAAATGATTGGCGAGAGCCCATCTATTTTGGCCGTAAAAGAAATGATAGAAAAAGTGGCACCCACCGATGCCCGCGTTTTAATTACCGGACCAAATGGAAGCGGAAAAGAATTGGTTTCTCATTGGCTACACCAAAAAAGCAACCGCAACAAAGCCCCGCTCATAGAGGTAAACTGCGCAGCTATTCCTTCAGAATTAATAGAAAGCGAATTGTTTGGCCATAAAAAAGGATCGTTTACAAGTGCCGTTTCAGACCGCAAAGGCAAATTTGAACTTGCCAGTGGAGGCACCTTATTTTTAGATGAAATTGGCGACATGAGCCTTTCTGCACAAGCCAAAGTTTTACGCGCCCTGCAAGAAGGAAAAATAACTCCCGTAGGAAGCTCGAAAGAAATAAAAGTTGACGTACGCGTATTAGCAGCGACCAACAAAAATTTAAGAAACGAAATTGCTGAAGGTAATTTTAGAGAAGATTTATACCACAGGCTTTCTGTAATTTTAATAGAAGTGCCCGGGCTTAATGATAGGCGCGAAGACATCCCCCATTTGGTAGAACATTTTGTAGAAAAAATCACCAAAGAACACGGAACAGCCCCGAAAAAATTTAATGCCAACGCGCTTAAACTTTTACAAGCGTATGATTGGACAGGCAACATTCGTGAATTAAGAAACATACTAGAACGCCTTATTATTTTGGGTTCAGCAGAAATTACCGAAGAAGATGTGAAACGCTATGTTTCTAAATAGAATTACTGTTTAATCTTATACCAGTTCTACTTAACACGCATGTAAGTTTCAGAACTACAATAACCAAGCACGCCAAAACTATTTGGGTTATTTACGTTGTAGTTTAAATTACCTCGAAAAACTTCAACCGAAACTGAAGCACCTGTTGGAATACCTTTAAGCAATTCGTTGGGTACGGTAAACAAACCGTCATCGGTATCGTCATGTACAACATTAAACTTTGCTTGAAGTGAGCTGAATGCGGCATTCTCAGTTTCATTTGGTTGAAAAGAAACCAAAAATGCAACTCCATTTGTATTGGTTTCATCAACATTATATGTAATGGTCATCCCAGAAGAAATGCTCTGATCTGTAGAAGTAATAAAAATTTCTTTGGGAAGATGAATCTCAGTGTCAACTAATACTTCTCCAGCTAAATTAGTGAACAACACAATGTTGTTTTGTTCAAAACATTCAACACCGGGGTTTCTAGATACATAAATATTCTTGTGTGTAGTATCTGTAGAGTATTCAATGCCATTAAACGTTAATACGCCTTCAATCAAATCCCCATTTTCATTTAAAAAAGTAGCATCTATGCGTGCCTTACCTTTAGGTGGCATCAACCTATGGGCGTAACCCGAAATTATAATGTTATGTTTAAATTGATGATTGTAATAATCTGCAAAAACCTGTTCTACCCTCTTGTTGGCACTAGATTGTGGTGAGTTGTTTTGAACTTGAATGTTGCTTATATCTTTTGCTCCACTTACAAATAAAAAAAGGCTTCCTACAAAAACTAAATTCTTCATAAACAATGATTTGGTTTTAAACTTTCTGGTTTAATCAACAAACAAAAAACAAATTTGGGCAAATTTATCAGAACGCCCATTGAGCCATTAGGCTTTAATCTTGCCTTTTATCTGAAATATAGAAATCACCTACTGCCTTATGTAAAACGGATAAATCCAATTTTAACACATTTACTATACCTTTTACTTGATTACATTTGCACGGCAAAAATTAAAAAATATGTTACCTAAATTTCTACTTGGCGATAACACCGATTTCCCAGAATCTATATTCATCGTACACACAGAATTCCCACGTTTTGTAATTAATTTAGAAAACGATGAAGTAGAATGGTTTGACCAACTAGAGGAAGAACCCGGGGTAGATTTAGAAAAAGAGGTAGCCCAATTAATATTAGAAGCAGAGGCTTTTTATCAACGAGAGGTAGATCGATACGAAAACTTAGATTGATATATAGCCCCCACAATGTTGGGGGTTTTTTATGGATAGAAAATAGTTTTGAAAATTTTAAGCGCTACATACAAAGAACAATACAAAATAAACACCAAGTTGGCTTTGCCAGTTATGATTGGCTCATTGGGCCACATAATGGTAGGTGTGGCAGATAGCGTAATGGTGGGTCAGTTTTTAGGGCCCATACCCCTAGCCGCCACGGCACTTGCCAATAGTGTTTTTCATATTCCGTTTGTTTTTGCTCTGGGCGTTGCATTTGGTCTAACTCCATTGGTTGCCAATGCCGATGGAGAAAAAAATGTAAAAAAATCTGCCACGCTCTGGAAAAATGCCTTCTACGTAAATTTAATTTTTGGCGTACTTATCACAGGCCTCATGCTGGGGCTAGAACCCATTTTTAAATTAATGAAGCAAGATGCAGCCGTGGTAGATTATGCCATTCCATTTTTCGCTATCATCAGCTTAAGCATGATTCCTTTTTTATTGTTTTTAAACCTAAAACAATTTGCCGAAGGACTTAGCGATACTGCCGCAGCAACACGCATTAGCTTGGCCGCAAATGTGCTCAACATTGTATTAAATTATGTTTTAATAAAAGGCGTTTGGGGATTTCCGGAACTTGGTTTAAACGGGGCTGCATATGCCACGCTAATTTCTAGAATAGCCATGTTTGTAGGTCTTTGGTTGTACATCAAGTACAAATCAAAATTTAAAAAATACTGGGTGGCCAGAGAAACCGCTAAACTTAATTTAAAAAGCATAAAAGAAATTTTAACCATTGGCGTGCCCAGCGGTTTGCAATACATTTTTGAGGTAGGCACGTTTGCCGTTTGCGCCATTTTAATTGGCGTAATTGGCGCGTTGCCGCAGGCGGCACATCAAGTAAGCATTTCTTTAGCATCTATAAGTTATATGGCAGCCGGAGGATTAAGTGCCGCGGCCTCTATACGTGTGGGCAATCAGCTAGGTAAAAAAGATTATAACACTTTAAAGTTGGCCGCCCTTTCGTTGTTTGTTATGGTTATTATTTTCATGAGCTTTATGGGCATTGTATTTCTTACCGGACGGTTTTTTTGGCCTTCTTTATTTACCCAAGACCAAACCGTAATTGCCATTGCCGCTCAATTGCTCATCATTACATTTTTGTTTCAAATTTCTGATGGCGTACAAGTAGTGGCCCAAGGTGCGCTGCGCGGTTTAAGCGATGTGCGTACACCAACTATATTAACATTTTTTAGCTATTGGGTAATTGCACTACCCCTAGCCTATCTGTTGGGATTTTATACCACTTTGGGGGTTATTGGTGTTTGGATTGGACTTGCCGTAGGCCTTACCGTAAATGCAATTTTGTTGTTCCGCAGGTTTATTAAAAAAGCTGATTCTTTAATCGATTAAGATTTTTAGTTTCATTTATTTTACATGTAAACTTTAGCTACCTTTTGCCACATGAAAGTGCTTTTTACAGCAAGAAAAACTCTGTTTTCTCAACCCGGTGGAGACACTCAACAAGTGGTGAAAACAGCCGATGCGTTGCGCGAGTTAGGCGTTAAGGTTGATATTATCTTACGCGGAGAGTTTGTAAACTACGCCTCGTACAACCTCATACATTTTTTTAACCTTGGCCGGCCGGCCGATATTGTAGATGATTTAACACACATTACCCAACCTCTTGTTGTTAGTAGCATTTGGGTAGATTATGCCGAGTACGACAGCATGCGTAAAGGCACCTTGGGCAAGCTGAGGAAATTAATAGGAAAAGACAGACTAGAATTTGGCAAAACCATTGCACGCGGTTTTAATGGTACCGACTATTTTCCTGGAATTAAATACCTGATAAACGGCCATAGAAAAAGTGAAGAAAAAATAGTACAGCGGGCCAATGCCATCATTACAAGCACTAAAAGCGAAGAAAAAAGAATTAACCATTCTTTTCAATGTAAAGACAAAATCGCGGTAATTCCGCTTGGTTTGCCCGCCCATTTTTGGAAAGATAATCCTATTACCCACAAAGAAGGGGTAATTTGTGTAGGAAGGATAGAAGGTTTAAAAAATCAACTCAATCTTATTAAGGCCGCAAAAAATGCAAATTGGTCGTTAAAAATAATTGGCAAAGCCGCTGCAAACCAACAAGACTATTTTGAAAATTGCCAAGCAGAAAAAAGTAGTAATGTAACTTTTGAAGGATGGCTAGATCGAGATAATTTACTTGAAGCCTACCAAAACGCAAAAGTTTTGGTTTTGCCCAGTTACTTTGAAACCTTTGGTTTGGTTGCCCTAGAAGCCATGAGCCAAGGCTGTAACGTAGTTATGGCCAATCGGCCAGACATGAATGCAATCTTTAAAAATTATGTGACTTTTTGTAATCCAAACGACCCGAAAAACATATGTGAAAAAATAAACGAAGCATTAAATTTGCCTCCGTTTAAAATTTCAGCCGAACAAAAAGAACGCCATCAATGGCAAACAATTGGGAAGCAAATTTTAAAGGTTTATACACAAGTTTTAAATGATTAGTTTCTGATTTAATAATCGCAAGGCAATTCGGATTTATCAAAACACTTATTAAAATATTATTAATACCAACTAGCATAATTTACTATTTGCTATTTGGGTTTGTGTTGGTATTCTGCCATGTGCTACAATGGCTATGCCTAAAATTAGGTGGTTACAAAGCACATAAATTTTCGGTAGATATTTTAAACCTAATGTTGTTGGGCGTTTTTTATTTGGTGGGCAACATTAGCTCTTATACCAACAAACAACATTTGCCTAAAAACAAGCCACTCATTTTTGTATCAAACCACCAAAGCATGTTTGATATTATTGCCATAAGTTGGTACATGCGCCAATATCACCCAAAGTTTATTTCTAAAATAGAGTTAGGAAAAGGAATACCTAGCGTATCTTTTAACCTTCGCCATGGCGGTTCTGTACTTATAGACCGTAAAAACCCAAGACAATCTTTGCCTGCTCTAGCAGCATTTGCTAAGCAAATATCGGCCAACAATCACGCGGGTGTAATTTTCCCAGAAGGTACAAGAAGCAAAAACGGCCAACCAAAAGCCTTTAATACCATGGGGTTAAAGGTTTTAATAAAAAACATGCCCGATGCATTGATTGTGCCTATAACCGTAAACAACTCTTGGCGAATTGTAAAATATGGCGCTTTTCCAATAAACGCCTTTGTACATTTAAAACTAAAGGTGCACCAACCTTTGGCTGTAAATACCCTGCCCGTAGAAGAGCTAATAGAAAAAGTTGAACAAACGGTAAAAAGAGATATTTTGCCCACTTAAAACAAAGAAACCAAGCACACGTTATTATCCAACCAAGCCTAAAATCTTCCCATAAGTATTTGTAAAACGTATACATGAAAATTGCAATTTTAGGTTCTCGGGGAATTCCCAACAGATATGGTGGATTTGAAGAATTAGCAGAAAAGCTAGCGATAGGTTTGGCCAACCGTGGTCATCAAACAACAGTTTACATACCCAGCGATCATCCTGTAAAAGGATGGAAACATCCTGGTGTAAAGCTGGTACGGGTACTAAATCCTGAAAAAATAATAGGCAGCGCAGGCCAATTTATCTATGATTTAGGTGCTTCATTGCACACGCGCTTTTCTAAACCCGATATAATTCTACAACTTGGATATACCAGTAGTAGCATTTGGTTTTGGGTATTACCCCATAAATCTAAGGTGATTACCAATATGGATGGGCTAGAATGGAAAAGAAGCAAATACAGTCCATTTGTACAACGGTTTTTATTAAGAGCAGAAAAATGGGCGGCTAAACATAGTCATCTGCTCATTGCAGACAATCCAAAGATTGAGCATTACTTGCATGAAAAATTTACGAATCAAGTAATTTATATTCCGTACGGAGCCAAAATTCCGAAAACCAATAGTTCAGAAACATTAATAGAATACGGTGTTTCTGAACTTAATTACAATTTGCTAATTGCGCGCATGGAGCCAGAAAACCACATTGAAGAAATTTTGGATGGGGTAAAAATGAGCCAAAACAAAAACCCAATGTTGGTCATTGGCAACACAAACAATGCGTTTGGCAGAAAAATGGTGCGCAAGTTTAGAACAGAAAAACGCATTAAATTTTTAGAAGGTATTTACAACAAAGATGTGCTAAATGATTTGCGTTTCTATGCTGATATGTATTTTCATGGCCACTCGGTTGGCGGCACAAACCCTAGTTTATTAGAAGCAATGGCTTGCGGTAGTTTTATAGTTGCGCACAACAATGAGTTTAATAAGTCAATTTTAGGTCGGTCTGCTCGCTATTTTACCAATGCACACGATGTAGCATCATGCATAGATAAGCCCGTTACATCTACATCAAGAATAAATTATAGCAAAAGAAACGTAAGTGCCGTAAGAGATAAATTTAACTGGAGAACGATAATAGAACAGTATGAAATTGCCATGCAGCAAATGGTAATCTAACAACAATTGCTATGCAAATTTTAGCACATTTTATATGCCGTTTTTATTCACAAATTATGTAGGTAACTTAATCTTTACACCTATTTTTTGAGGTTGATGGTTGTGTACTTTTGAGACAAATTACGTTACCATTATGAAAATGAAGGCCTTACTTTTTTTGGCTCTACCCCTGCTCTACGCAGCTTCTTGCAAAGACGAAATTTCTAAAAGCACAGCCCTAAGCGCAATACCCGTTCGCAGCACTTTTGTGGTTCGGATAAACAATGTTCACCAACTAAATAGCGATTTACAAGAATCTGTACCCGGTACCGTTCTAAAAGAGTCAATCGTATTTTCTAATCTCAGCAATTTTGTAAGCCTTTTAGATGGCTTTAATAACGATAAAGCCCAAAATATCCGTGGCTTTGGCGCTTTTGATCAATATGGGGCAGGAACATTTGGTTGGCTTTGGACTATAGAAAGTGAAGATGTGCCCTTTATAAACGAAACAGCTCTGGCAACCTTTGGAAATACTTCATCACGCATTTATGGATCTAGTAAAATAATACATTTTACAAACGATGATTTGGATTTCTTTTTCGCAAAGCAGAATGGCTTAGTCTTATTAAGCGAACATGAAAACCTTGTAGAAGCTTCACTAAAACAGCTGGAGAGTGGCATAAATTTAAGCGATGACGCACATTTTATGCACACCTTAAAAACAACCAATAGCAAAGACCCTATTAATGTTTTTGTCCAGTACAAGTCAATGCCAGAATGGTTAAACACTTTGCTTTTAGAAACCACAGAATGGCCCGGAAAAATGGCTACATGGAGCGCCTTAGACCTTGACATAAACAAAAACGACATCAATTTTACAGGCATAAGTTTAGTACCAGATACTGCCATTACATATTTAGGACTATTTGCCAATTGCGGCCAAGGCAGCGCAAATTTCACCGAAATTATTCCGCAAAATGCTGCATTAGCCATAAGCCAATCTTGTAATGATTTAGATACTTGGCAGGCAAACTTTAGTGAGTATTTGGGCAAAGTGAATAAACTAAAAAAGAGAAATATTCAACTAGAAAACATGGCGGTAAACCCAGAAAACTGGATGGCCTTTGTAGATGAAGAATTGGGTGTTTTTTATAGTGATGGTGCAGTAAATTCAGCCGAAAGCAAAAACGGGTTTATTCGCATTTTAGATACCGAACTAGCCAGCAACGCCCTAAACAGTGCAAGTGGCGATTTTATTGAGAATTATAGAGAAATTGATATCAAAAAATTAAACAAACGTCATGCACTGCCACTCTTATTTGGAAAACTATTTAGCCACTTAAGCGAACCATATTGGTTTTATCACAACAACTGGGTAATTTTTTCAAACAATTTAGCCAATGCAAAAAGCACCATAAACAACTTATTGGCCGAAAAAACATGGTACAATGCCGAAGATTTTAAACCCGTAGAATCACTTTTAGACGACAATGCTCACATCTTAGCCGTTGCAAAAAATATGGAGTGGTATAATCTCGCACAAAAAGAATTAAACACAGAAAACGCCAAAAAATTAGGATCATCTGCCTCACAAATGGAAAAGATTAATTGGGCCGTTATTCAAATAAAACAAAAAAATGAAGCCGCTTATACAGAGCTAGTCTTATTACATCAAACAGAAACAGAGCAGATAGCCAAGCAATATTGGTCTCATAAACTAGATGCCGAAGCGGCCTCTCGCCCACAACTGGTGTACAATCATCACACAAAATCTAACGATGTATTTGTACAAGACAAAAACAACATCATTTATTTAATAAATGCCCAAGGAAAAACCCTTTGGAAAAACCAGGTAGATGGCGCTATTCTTGGCGAAGTAGATCAGGTTGATTTATATAAAAACAATAAATTTCAACTTGTTTTCAATACAGCCCAATCTATTTACATATTAGATAGAAATGGTAAAAATGTAGGCAATTTCCCTGTAAAATTACCTAAAACGGCCACTGCACCAATGGCCACGCTAGATTATGAAAACACGCGGAAATACAGGTTTATAGTTCCGTGCCAAAACAGACTTTACAATTTTGATGGCGATGGAAAAGAAGTAGATGGTTGGGAGTTTAAGAAGGCAAAATCAACCCTAATTGCCAAACCCAAACACGATGTTATTGGCACCAAAGATTACATTTATACGGCCGATGATGAAGGAAATGTGTATTTATTAAACCGAAGAGGAGAAATTAGGCAACCCATAAAAAGCCAATTAAAAAACTTGGCCAGCCAAATATACTTGGTGCCCGACAAAACCGTTGGCGGAAAACTAAGCGCATTAAGCAAATCTGGCTACGTACTTAACTTAATTATAGACGACCAAATAGACAGCTTGCAAGCGTTTAAAGAATCGCCCAAGTTTATGTCTGCAAAGAATAAATCTCAACTTTTGGCCTCAGAGAATTACGTTTTTAAGCGAGATGATGATTCTAATTTTGATATTGAATTTAACGAAGAAATAATCTATGAACCACGCATTTACACCGTAGGTAAAGATACCTTTATTTCGGTTACTACAAAAAATAACCAAATTTGGATTTACGATTGGAAAGGTAATCCGCTACCTGGCATGCCCTTATACGGTACTGGCACGGCCACGGTTGGCAAAACCAACGATAAAGATGTGCATGTAATTGTGGCCACAGAAGATGGTGCCATTTTAGATTACAAATTAATGCAAGATTAAATGTGTAAAACTGCATTTGTAACAGGAGGAACAGGTTTTCTAGGCGTAAACCTCATCCACCAATTGGAAAAAGATGGGTGGGATATTACGGCCATTTACCGCCATAAAGTAAATCATCCGCTCTTAAAAAATGCAAATGTAAACTGGGTTAAAGTCTCTTTGTTTGATGTTGATGCGCTGGCGAACGCTATGCCCAATGACGAATTTGTTGTTTTTCATATGGCGGCAAGTACAACCCAATGGCAACCCCTTTTTAAAGAACAACATAAAATTAATGTAGAAGGCACGGCCAGTGTAATTGAAGCAGCATTACGCAAAAATGTTAAGCGATTTATCCATACATCATCTATTACAACATTTGGATTACACAAAGCAACTATTACAGAAAATAGCAAATCCAATGCCCAATCAACGGGTCTTCATTACGGTATTACTAAGCGTAAAGCCGAAGAATTAATAGAAGAAGCCGTTAAAAACAAGAATTTAAATGCGGTTATTTTAAACCCATGCCATATTATTGGGCCGTGGGATACCAACAATTGGATACAAATTTTTACGCATGTAAGCAACCAAACATTACCTGGAATCCCACCTTCTAGCGGAAATTTTGCTTGGGTAGAAGAAGTAGCTCGCGCGCATATCTCGGCAATAGAAAAAGGTGCTATTGGAGAAAAATATATTTTAGGCGGACCCTATTTTTCTGTTTTAGCTTTGATTCAAGAAATACAACGACAACTAAAACTAAGTGTTTCTAAAAAAACAACTCCGGCCTTTTTGCTTCGTAGTATGTTGCCTTTTTATTGGCTAATAAGCAAGTTAACAAACAAGGAACCAACGCTTACACCTGATAAAGTAACATTACTATTAAAATCGTATAGCGCAGACGATACTAAGGCACAAAAACATTTAGGATATCAGCACAAAAGCATTGAAGAGATTGTTAGTAAAACATTAGCATGGAAAAACGCCCAATGACGAATGATTTCACTCATATAATTTACTTTGACGGAGTATGCAATCTCTGCAATTCATCAGTACAGTTTGTTTTGAAAAGAGATAAAAAAAAAGTTTTTAGGTTTGCCACTTTACAAGGCAATCATGCCAAATCTACGTTTGCGAAGTTTAGTTTACCTCATGCCGATTTAAGCAGTATTGTACTTTTAGAACACAATACCGTTTACACCCAATCTACAGCTGCATTGCGCATAGCTAAAAAGCTAAATGCCTTGTGGCCATTATTATATTTATTTATAATAATACCCAAACCAATAAGAGATGCCGTTTACAATTACATTGCAAAAAACAGATACAAATGGTTTGGCAAACAAGAAAGTTGCATGTTGCCCACTAAAGAAACCCAGCGTTTGTTTTTAGATTAAAGAAATTAATTATTCCATAAATCCACCTCTTGCCCAATTTTTAAGCATTTCAATTTCATTTGCCGATAAAGATTGTTTTTTCTTTTTGTACGGCATAAAGTGGATATCATCTGGTGATAATTGCACCAATTTTAAGGCTTCGGCCAATTCATCTTTTAATGTTTCGCGGGTATCTAAAGCTACTTTTTTACCATCTTCTTTAGGGAAATGGCATGGGGCGCAACTGCGCTTAATAATGGGTGAAACATCTTTGGCGTAAGAGATTGCAGGGCCATCATAAGCTGGTTTTTCTTCGGTGGTTGTTGGGGCTGTTTTTTTAGAGCATCCTACAACAATAAAAAGGCCTGCGCCCAGTCCAAAAAGTATTGATTTAAATTTATTCATAGCTTCTGTTTATTGCGGAAATATAAAAAAATTTGTGGACGATTAACCTTTGACATTTCCCTTTAAACGCAAAGAATCTCCAACTTTAGGTTGCCATCCAACGGGCTTTTTATTTCGTTTATAAAGATATTTTAAACGTATGCCTTCTTGCTGAGAAATGCTGTACATGGTATCGCCCGTTTTAACCTTGTAATATTTGGTAGCACCTTTGCACTTCTTCTTTTTCACGTACAAATCTTGCCCCGTTTCTATGTTCGATTCGTGCGTTAAATCATTGTAATCTAGAAGCTTTTGAACACTTTTTTTGTAGAGCTTCGCTAGGCTTTCTATGGTTTCTCCTTCTTCTACAACAATGTATTTGGCACCATTTCTTTTTTCTAAAATGCGCTGTTCGGGCAATAGAAAATCGCCCAGCGCTTCTAAATCAAACCGTTGTAAATTATTTACTTCTATAAGCTTGATTAAGGTAGATGCATATGTTGAGCTAGTTGCATAACCCGCTTTTTTTAATCCGTTGGCCCAACCTTTATAGTCGGTTTTTTCTAATGTAAAGAGCTCGGCATATCTAGAACGCGTGCTTAAAAAAATACTATGGTCAATAAAACTTTGTTCGGGGTCTTTGTACTTTCTAAAACATTCGCCTTTTTTATCATCGTCATGATACACTTTTGGGCCGGTCCAATCGTGGCATTTAATACCAAAATGGTTGTTGGCCTTAACAGCCAAAGTGCTTTGGCCATCTCCGCTTTCTAAAATTCCTTGCGCCAGTGTAATGCTTGCCGGAATGCCGTATTGCCTCATTTCTCTAATGGCAATGTCTTTGTATGTAGAAATGTAAATTTCTCTGCGCGTTTGCGAGAAACTAATTGCCGGTAAAAGAAAAAGTATCAGCAATAATTTTTTCATATTCAATTTTGTAATTCTTGTTTTTCAAACGCTTATTCATGCCTTTTATTCCTTGCAGCCCACCAGTATGAATCGCTAAAATTCTTGTTCCCTTTTTAAACGCACCATTGTTTGCTTTTTCTGCCAAACCAAACATCATTTTTGCGGTATAAACAGGATCTAGCGGAACTCCAGTTTTATCATAAAAATCATTCATAAACCCAATGAGTTCGGGCTTTACCTTGCCAAATCCACCAAAATGATTGTTTACCTCTAACTCCCATAATGGAGGGCTAAAAGTAGATGGCACTAGTTTGCCATTTATAGCTTGCTGCACAAAGTTGTGCACATCATCACGTAGATAATTTCCGCCTTTTAAAGCCGTAAACCCCATTAATGCAACATTTTTAGGCACAGAGAGCACAAGTCCCGAAAACGTAGTTGCTGTACCAATAGGACATGCTACCATATCTATCTCGTTATCATCTTCATCCCAAATTTCTGTACAGCCTTTTACGCCCAAAATGTTGGCTCCTCCTTCGGGCACTACAGCCAAACCCGAATGTTGCGCGCAAATTTTTTGCAGAAAATCTGCTGTGTTTTTTTGTGCGTATTCGCTACGCGATACAAAATGTAATTGCATGCCGCACTTTCTTGCAAAAGCCAACGTTTGGTTTTTATCGTCCACATCCTCGCCCCTAATTACACCAACCATTTGCATTTTAGCCAAATATCCAGCATATGCTGCCGCTGCAATGTGGTTAGAAAATGCTCCGCCAAACGTTATAAAACCGTTTTGGTTTGCTGCTTTAATGGCCTCTAAATTGTACTTGAGTTTCCGCCATTTGTTACCACTAATTGCCCTGTGAATTTCATCTTCTCTTTTTATAAACACACGCACGCTCGCTTGGCGAAATGCTGGAAAGATTATTTCGTGGGTGCGAGAAGGAATTTTCAAATTGTTAAGCATGCGCCAAAGATGCAAAAGCCTTTTCTTTGTGGCCGGAAAAAATTACGCACATGGCATTGCAAAATTTGGCCGAAGAAGATTTTTATAAATCGCCCGAAGGCTATATTGTTTTCACAGAAAAGTATCATTTAAAAAGAGGATATTGCTGCCAAAGTGGTTGCAAACACTGTCCGTATGGATTTGATAAACGCACCGGAAAATTCAAAAAAAAATAAAGGTTCTTTCTGTTTTTTTACTGTCCGATTCCTTTGCCATATTTACAGCATAAAAAAACAAGGTGTACGATAAATATTCAAAGCTTTTTAGATACTTGCAATTGGGGTTTGATTTGGTGGCGCTTATTGCTGCTTTTTTGCTCGCAGGCTTTTTGCGTTTTGATGATTTACGCGTAGAAAATCAAGAATATTACAACTATTACGTTCAGCTTTTTGTTTTTATAAATTTTGCATGGCTCTTGGTAGCCGCCATGTTAAACAGCCACGTTTTTTATCCTGCCTTAGAAATTAGAAAATCTATTGGCAAACTGTTTAACACCATCATCATTCACGCATCTGTATTGGCCCTTTTGCTGGTTTCATTAAAAGGCTACTACTATTCTAGGTTGTTTTTTACTTACTTCTACATTGCTTTTGTGCCGTTTGTTTTATTAACTCGGGTAATTATTATTTACCGATTAAGGCACTTTTTAGCCAAAGAAAGTAACGCAAAACCTATTTTACTTTTGGGCGATAATTTGGCCGCAAAAAACTTTAAAGCCGAAACCATTTTACACCCAGAATATGGCCTAAAAGTTACCGGTTGGTTTGGGCAAAAAAACAATAAAGACTTAACCGGAAGCCTAGAAGATGCCGAAGCTTGGCTGGCAAAAAACAAAGTTGCAGAGATTTACTACGCGCTACCGGCTGAGGATGAAACGTTAAAAAAATGGCTAAAAATTGCCGAAGGAAATTTAATCCGATTTAGGCTTTTACCAAGCCTCGGATTAAAAACCATTGGCAACTCTACCATACAAATGTTGGGTGATATTCCCGTATTGGTTCTCAGAAAAGAACCGCTAGAGTTTAAACACAATCGCCTAATCAAACGGCTATTCGATTTGTTTTTTTCTCTATCCGTTATCCTATTTATTTTTCCGTGGTTGTTTCCTATGATCATGCTTGCCATTAAACTAACGTCTAAAGGACCTGTGTTTTTTACCCAAGAACGCAGCGGGATAAACAACAAGGTTTTTACCGTTTTTAAGTTTAGAACTATGGTGGTAAATAGCCTAGCAGATCATGTGCAGGCCACTAAAAACGATGCTCGCATTACCAAGGTTGGTGCATTTTTACGTACCCATAATTTAGATGAACTCCCACAATTTATTAATGTGTTGCTTAACCAGATGAGCGTTGTTGGCCCACGGCCACATATGCTAAACCACACCGAAGAATACCGTGCTATTATTGATACGTTTATGGTTAGGCACTTTATAAAACCTGGCATAACCGGTTTGGCGCAAAGCCGAGGGCTACGGGGTGACACATCTGAACCTGAAAAAATGCAAGAGCGAGTAAAATCTGATGTTTACTATTTAGAAAACTGGAGTATTCTACTAGATTTAAAAATTATTTTTGACACAGCTTTTAATATGCTGATGGGCAGATCTAGCGGGGGATAGAGAGTAATGTACCAAGTTCCGTTAACGCATACATTTTTGCAAAGATTTAGAGTTTGGCACACCATTTGGATTATTGCTATCAACCTTAAAAAATATAAACAAAATGAAAAAGTTAATTGTCCTTATTATCGCAGTTTTACCCGCTATCAGCTTCGCTCAGAACACGATTAGCGAAAACATCAACCAACAAAAAAACACTGTTGAAGTGAATCCGTTTGTCTCTTTACAAACCAATAATTTGGTTTCTCAAGAATATTTAGACATCAATCAAACAGCAGCTATGTTAGATTTAAATAACGGCAGAAGAACTCGTGGTAATACAAGAGGAGCAACGCCCAGTTTACCTGCTACGATGGTAGATTTAAATACCCTAACAAATGGGTTAAATGCATCAACTCCTTCGGAGTCTAAAAACGAAACGTTGAAATCAGTTTTCAGCAAATAAAAAAAAGCGGCACATGAGCCGCTTTTTTTATGGTAATCTTTTGGCCTTATTCTTTCACAAACAATTGATTTGTTGATTTATCGTTGATAATTAAACGAAGCAAATAGCTGCCAGCCGGCAGTTTGCTCACATTTATTTCACCACTATTTTCTCCTTTTAAAATCAGCTTTCCTGTTAAATCAAAAATTTTGTAATTGCCGTTGGCAACACCTTGCCCAAACTGGCTCATTCTTAATTTATCTTTTGTTGGATTTGGATAAATTTTAATACCATCTAATTTGTTTTCTTCAACATCCATAAAACATCCAACCATAATTGTTGCACCGAAACTCGCACTATCACAATCTTTCCACCCTTCCAAAGTCACAGAATAGGTTCCTTGTGCTTGATAAGAATGTTGAACTAAAAAACCAGAACCCCCAGAACCATCACCAAAATCCCAATAAACAGAATCTACGTTTAAAGATGTTGCAGCATCAAATTCAAAATCGCATGCCGTTTGGCTACCATTTGGACCTAAATCTGTATACACAAAACTCGGCATCGGCTTTAACGTATCAATCATCCAAACAGACAAACTATCAAATACAGTTTGGTTGGCTTGTTGCTGAATAGCTTGTGCGTCTTGCAGATTAATACTTCCTGGAAATCCAGCGCCAACCGGACTTTTTTTGAAAATACTGGCATAAAATGTACATGCGGCTAAATAGCTACCTGCTAAACTCGGGTGACTTTCGTCTAGCGAATACAATTCAATATTCGGGAAATTGCTTCGAACTTCTCGCCAAACAGCACCAACAGGCGAAACAGACGCATTATTCGTATCGCCCATTAATAAATATCGCTCGCGTAATTGGCCTTGCATACCTCCATACGTGCATAAAGGTGGGTATGAAGCACAGTTGGCTTGATCTCCGTTTTTTCGGCCCCACGTCATATAAAACAGTGGTTTTGTACAACTATTGGCCGCGCGTATCTGCTGACTAAGCGTGATGGAATATGGTAACGATGCCGTAGAAAATTGACTGTAAGGGAAAGCCGGTAACTGGCTTTGCTCTTGTAACACCACATAATCCCAAGTACCTATGGCAATTTTGCTTTGAGATGCCGCATTTGTTGTATGCCCATTTAGGGTAAACCCTCCAGGAGTATTGCTATCAAAAATTAATGTGTCGCCTAAACTAAGTGCAACATCTGCCACCATTTGAGGCAAATTATTTACACCTGTATAGCTATTGCCCAAAAATAAAACGCGCTTTGTTTGTTGCGCAAATAAGGTTGTTGATACTATAATAAGGAATAGTAAAGCACTTTTTTTCATTGTCTTATTTGTTATGAAATTACTACTGCAGTGCCGCTTGCCGCTACCATTAACATTCCGTTTGCCGACCCAAGTGTTTCATAATCTAAGTCTACACCTACAACAGCGTTGGCGCCTAATCTTCTCGCCTCGTCTTGCATTTCTTTTAAAGCAGTGTCTTTTGCTTCGCGCAATACCTCTTCATAACTACCCGCGCGGCCACCAACTACATCCCTAATACTTGCAAAAAAATCTCTAAATAGATTTGCGCCTATAATAGTTTCTCCTGTTACCATTCCCTTATATTCTACAATGGTTTTTCCCTCTAGAGTTGGGGTTGTTGAAATTATCATTTTGTGTTCTTTTTATTTACGGGTCAAATGTATTGGTTCTTCTATTAGCGATTGATTGCTATTTATCCTATGAAAGATGTTTAGGGCTTTAACTGTGTTTGGTTTTTAATTTTTTCAAGCTCTGCATCTGAAAATTTAGCCTTATTTACCTTCAACCATTTTTCAATAATTTTTTTGTTTGATGAGTTTTTGCACATTTCTAACATGTAACCTTTACCTGCATTTCTAAGCTTTCTGTTGTTTTGTAAAAGTGCAGAAAAAGCATACTGAGAAGACATATCTGTGCACAGATTTAAATATTGAGCATTTGTAAACGCATGTATTCGGGTAAGAAAATCAAAAGCCGGACTCATAAAGTTTATAAGCTCTTCCTCGCTGGTTTTATCGCCATAAACTTGATTTAAAAAGCACCATGTTACGTGCACGTTATTACCGAAGGTACCCATAACATATTTAGTCTTTTCCAAATATATTTTGGCATTTTTCGGGTCCGAAATAACAAGAAGTGTTAGGGCATTTTCTTGTATTTCATACGATGGAAGCTCCAACCATGATATCCCTAATTCAATGGTGCTTTTTGGCAATTTATTTGTTGATGCTAAAAATGTTTTAATGACTTCTAGCTCCTTTT
This sequence comes from Bacteroidia bacterium, assembly GCA_030424545.1. Classification (GTDB taxonomy): domain Bacteria; phylum Bacteroidota; class Bacteroidia; order Flavobacteriales; family Schleiferiaceae; genus JAUHWL01. The sequence goes on along the minus strand of JAUHWL010000002.1, from coordinate 319,405 downwards.
CATACTCCAAAAACGTGATTTCTTCTTTGGCTAAATCTTGGTCTTCCTTAATTTTTGTGGCCAATAACTTGGCGTATTCTATGCGATGCAACACGTTGGCATCCGTCATCTCAATACCGATATTTGGATTGTAATTGTCCATTGTGCCCAAACTCCTTACCGCCCAATACCAAGCAACATCATGGTTTTTGGCCAAATTTTCAATCAAATTGTCATTGCCGGTGTACGTCCATTCGGCCAATAAATCAAAATCCGGATCGGGATAAACTTCTTGCAACAATTCGCCCTGCGGCAACATAAACGTGCTACGGCCAACTTCATTTTTTAGCGCCAGTTTTAATGTTTGGGTTCTGTTGGTCATTTTCACTTTTACGGTAATATCCAACTCGTACGGTTTTTGGTTTTTTAGCAATTGTTGCTCTATCGTTATGGTTACTTTTTTGCCATCATAATTTACATCCATATTTAATTTGGGTATTTGTGGCCAATACACCCATTGATTAAAAAAGGTCTCTAAGTTTTGGCCGCTAGCTTTCTCCATTTCTGCTTGCAGATTGCTAGTATTTGCCGTGCCAAATGCATATTTGGTTAAATAATTTTTTATAGCCTGATGCCACGACTGCTCACCAACACGCAAACGAAGCATGTGCAAAACCCACGCTCCTTTATCGTAAAACCGCCAAGAACCCGCCTTGCCATGCGCCAAAGGATACATATCGGCTGCCTCGGCAGCTACCACATTTTCTAAACTTTTCTTGCGTAAAATTTGAAACTGTTCTGGGCCAAAAACCGCTTCTTCGGCCAACCATGCATAATAACTTGCAAACCCCTCGTGCAACCAATGGTGTGTGCTGTTGGGCGATGTAACCAAATTTCCGAACCATTGATGGGCCAATTCGTGCGCATTTACCCCTACATAATTCCGATCATGAAAACTTAGAGAATCTACACAGAAAAAATCGCCAAAAATGGTAGCGGTAGTGTTTTCCATAGCCCCATGCTGAAAATTCATAACCGGAACCTGTTTGTAGTTTGGCCAAGGATATGGGTAACCAATTTGATTTTCTAGCGTTGAAAATATTTCTTGATTTTTATAATAGGTATATTCATTTCTGTAGGCCCATTTTGGGTAATAATAGTTGTATAAATCTACGCCCATGGCGCGCTGTTTAAATACATCGTACTTGCCAATGGCCAACATAATGAGGTATGGCGAGTGCTGCAATTTCATGTCATAAACCCAACGCGTTGTACCATCTTCACCAACTTTTTTTTCAGTAAGAATGCCGTTGCTAATCACCTGGTAATTGCTGGCAAATTCAATTTCTAAATGTGTGGTTATTTTATCACGTTGGTCATCAATCATCGGCAACCAATGTCTGTTATCTATGCCTTGGCCCTGACTCCAAATTTGCCGATTGGCCGTGTTTGTTAAATCTTCCCACCCCACAAAAAACAAGCCCCTGTAAGGCGTAGCGGTATACATAACCGAAATGACCAAGGTATCTCCAGAGCCTAGTTTTTTAAAACCCGAAAGCTCAATTCCCTTATCGTTTACTTGGTATTTAAAATCTTTATGATTTTTTACCAGCACCTCTTTTACATCAAAACCAACCGCATCTAACCAAATGCTTTTTAGTTTATCCTGCAAGCAAACCAATGTTAATTGCGCTGTACCCTGCACCGATTTTTGCACTGTATCAAAACGCAAATGAGCATCTAAATGAAGCTGGTCTACAACGAGTTCGGTTTGAGGTTGGTTATCTTTTAAAACAACATATTCTTGATTTTGACCAATGGTAAAAAAAGAAATAAACAGAAGGAAGTACAGTGCTTTCATAGAAATAAACTAGGGTATGAAAATACAAATTTTGTTTGCGTCATTATTTTTTTGGTTTGAGTAAAAACCTAATTCTATATTCGCTAAGTGCAACAAAACGTATTACAAACCCCAATAGAATATTTGAAAGGCGTTGGCCCTTCTCGGGCAGATTTGCTTAAAAAAGAGTTGGGCATTTTTACTTTTTTCGATTTAGTACAACACTACCCATTTCGGTATGTTGATAAAACAAAATATTACACCGTTGCCGATGTAAAAACCGACAATACCGAAGTACAAATTATTGGAAAAATTGTACGCATGGAGGAGCGCGGAGAAAAACGCGCCAAACGTTTAATTGCCATTTTTGAAGATGAAACCGGCCAATTAGAATTGGTTTGGTTTAAAGGTATTAAATGGATAAAACCAACGCTTAAAATAGATGCACCCGTTGTTATTTACGGCAAACCATCAGCTTTTGCCAACAAACTAAACTTTGTGCATCCAGAAATGGAGCCTTTAGAAGAGCATAAAAAAAGCTTATTAAAAGGCCTACAACCGGTTTACAGCACTACCGAAAAATTGAGCGCCATTGGCCTAAGCAGCAAGGGCATCAGCAAAATAATGATGCATGCTTTGCAACACGTATTGCCCGCCTTGCCCGAAACAACAAACGCAGCTTTATTTAACGCTTTTAAGTTTTTACCGCTAAAAGAAGCCTACAAAAACATCCATTTTCCGGTACATCCCGAAATCTTAAAAAAAGCGCAGTTTAGGTTAAAGTTTGACGAATTTTTTTACGTACAGCTTTCATTACTCAACCAAAAAAAAATACAGCACAGCACCCTAAACGGAGCCAAATTTTCTACCCTAAGCACAAACTTTAATACATTTTATGCCAACCATTTACCGTTTGAATTAACCAATGCGCAAAAGCGTGTATTAAAAGAAATTAGGCGCGATGTACAAACAGGCGCCCAAATGAACAGATTAATTCAAGGCGATGTTGGCAGTGGCAAAACCGTTGTAGCGCTGCTATCTATGCTCATGGCGCTTGATAATGGCTACCAAGCATGCCTTATGGCGCCCACAGAAATTTTGGCCACGCAGCATTTTGCAGGCTTAAAAGAATTGTTGGCCGAAATGGATATTTCCATCGCATTGCTTACGGGCAGCGTAAAAAAAGCGAGTAGAGTTCCCATTCTAGAAAATCTTAAAAGTGGCGAACTTAAATTGCTTATCGGTACACATGCTTTGCTAGAAGACCCCGTGATTTTTCATAATTTGGGTTTAGCGGTAATTGATGAGCAGCATCGTTTTGGCGTTGCGCAACGTGCCAAACTCTGGAAAAAAGGTCCACAGTTGGCTGATGGAAAATGGCAACCACCCCATGTTTTGGTAATGACTGCAACGCCAATTCCTAGAACGCTTGCCATGAGTTTATATGGCGATTTAGATATTTCGGTGATTGATGAATTGCCACCTGGACGCAAACCCGTTACCACAACACATCGGTTTGAAAGTAGCCGCTTGCGCGTAATTGGTTTTATAAAGGAGGAAATTGCAAAAGGGCGACAGATTTACATTGTTTATCCACTAATAGAAGAAAGCGAAGCGCTAGATTATAAAAACTTAATGGATGGCTACGACCATATTCTAGCCGATTTTCCTCCGCCCAAATACCAAATTAGCATGGTGCATGGCCGCATGAAACCAGCCGATAAAGAATTTGAAATGCAACGCTTTGTAAAAGGCGAAACGCAAATTATGGTGGCAACCACGGTTATAGAAGTTGGCGTAAACGTGCCCAACGCCAGCGTAATGATTATAGAAAATGCTGAGAAATTCGGGCTGAGCCAGTTGCACCAATTGCGTGGGCGCGTGGGGCGCGGAGCAGAACAGAGCTTTTGTATTTTAATGACATCGCACAAATTAACCCAAGATGCCAGAACCCGATTAGAAACCATGGCCCGAACCAACGATGGCTTTGAAATTGCCGATGTTGATTTGCGCCTCAGAGGCCCAGGCGATTTAATGGGCACAAGGCAAAGTGGGCTTTTAAACTTTAAAATTGCCGACCTAGCCAAAGATCAGCAAGTTTTACACTTGGCGCGCAAAGCAGCCGAGGATTTGTTAGAATCTGACCCGCGGATTGAGAAAAAAGAAAATCAATACATTAGGGCAGAATTTATAAAACAAAACAAAGGCAAAGTGCGTTGGAGTAGAATATCATAACTATGAAATCAAAACTTATCATTCTTGCTTTACTATTTTCTTCGGCTTTTGTACAAGCGCAACAAACCAGTTACAATGCAAACTTTTATTGGTTACAACTGCCTCTAATAAACCCCGCAGCTAGTGGTGTGCAAGAATCTGTAGATTTAGCGCTTGGAAGCAGTTTTTCAACTAACAATTCATATTCTTCTAACCCGCTATTTTTTCGTGCCGATTTTAAAATTGCGGCCATCAACAGTGGTCTTGGCATTTCTTATTTCAATAACAACTATTCAGATTTGTTAGATGAATCAACTTCAGAACCACTTAGTTACTCCCAAACAATTAGGATAAATTATAATTATCAATTTTCTCTTTTTACAGGAACGCTATCTTTAGGTATAAACGGGCAATACAAAAGAAGCTCTTGGAATTTTCCTTCTTTTATCCCACCCGATACCCCTATAGACCCAGAGTTAGGAGAAAAAAGTGGATATGAAGAAGCCTGGGGCATTGGTTTTGGCACTCAGTTTACAAAAGAGAAATGGCACCTAGGTATTAGCTATTCTCCCGTTTTTACCAACAATACACAACTATATAATGACTATTCTAACCTACATACATTTTTTGCTACGGGAGCTTATAAATTTTCGCTCTTAAAAAATTGGCAAATTGAACCTGGGGTTAATGTTTCAATAAATAGTGTTGCAACAATTACTTCTATTTACACCCAGTTTATTTTTTACAAATGGGCTTTTTTAGGTGCGTCTTTAGTTCAAGGAGGAAACCAACCCGACATGGTTACACCTTTTGCAGCGATAAAAATTGTAAACCGCCTATATGTACAATATGGGTATACAATGTTAATCAGCGATTTAAACAGTAAATTTTCAAATCAACACTCTTTAACATTGCGTTATTCTATCGCAACAAAAAAATAGTTTTCAAGTTTTTTTTCTTTGACTAAAACTTAACAGATTTTTAGCCGTTATAACCTTAGTATTCTGTTAAATTTGCCGCCCTATTTTTTCAAGAACGAAGATGTCGCCAATAAAAAAAATAATGAAGAAAGGCCATATCTACCATGTGTATTACAGACGCAGTGGTGGCTATCGGTTTATTGGCAAAAACTCATTAAAACTGCTCATAAGTTTACTGTTGCTTGGCGTGGCCATCTACCTGTTTAATGAGTATGTGTTTAACGTAAGTGATGCTACAAAATACATTACTGAGCAGTTTTCTATACCTGTGGTTTTAAGCACCCTGCTAATTTCTGAATTAACCCTTGGTTTGTTAGCTCCAGAGCTTTACATAACATGGATAGCCGGATTTGCCAACCCTTGGGGCTGGCTTTTTATACTTGCTACAATAAGCTATGTTGGCGGTATAGGTGCTTATTTAATGGGACGCAAACTAGATTCATTACCACGCATACACAGTTGGGTACACGTTAAATTTGCCAATCAATTTAAACAAATAAAAAAGTTTGGCGGACTACTTATTGTTATAGCCGCATTTACACCACTTCCTTATCCTCCTATTTGCTTGGTTAGTGGTGTAGTTAAATTTCCGTTCAGAAGCTTTTTGATTTTAACCATTTCACGCTATTTGCGCTTTATTATTTATGGTGCAATTATTTTTAAGGTGATGTAAATCAAGCTGGGCACACCAATAAACCCGGGTTTTATCAATCGTTTTTAAGGTCTTGAGTAAACAACGTGAATTCTTACTTTTGCGCGTTATGAAAAAATTTGTTGCTTTTTTAACTAGTAAAACATTTATGGCCAATTTAACATTAGCCATATTCTTGTTTATTGTACTTTTTATTGGTGTTAGCTTCTGGCTAAGCAGCACAACCCATCATGGCGAGGAAATAGAAGTACCTGATTTAACAGGCTATACGCTAGACGAAGCACAAAACACGTTAACAGAACATGAAATGCTTTTTAAGGTGATTGATAGCGCAGAGTATAGCGCAGATTTACCTTTAGGAAGCGTGGTTAGACAGTTTCCAACGCCTGGAAGTTTTGTAAAAAAAAGCAGAGTAGTTATGCTAACAATAAACCCCTTTGTTGTTAGAAAATATGCATTACCTAATGTCTTGGAAAAAACATTGAGAAGAGCCGTTTACGATTTAGAATCTAAAGGTTTCACTGTAGGTACATTAACCTATAAACCAGACATTGCCAAAGATGTAATTCTGCAAATAAAAATTAATGACCAAGAAGTTTTTGCCGGAGACAAGTACGAAAAAGGCACTGTAATAGATCTTATTGTTGGTGCAGGGCTGAGCAATGAAATGGTTTCTATACCCTACTTAAAGTGGCTTAGTTTGAAACAAGCCGAATTAAAATTAAAAAGCAACTCTTTAAATATTGGACTTGCTATTTATGATGAGGAAGTAAAAGATACAGCAAATGCATTGGTTTATAAACAAAATCCTAATCCAACACACGACCCAAGATTAAGAATGGGTTCTTTTGTAGATGTTTGGCTTACGAATGATAGTACCAAAATCCCAAATGATTCGTTAATGTATAAATATCAAAATTTAGATCTTGACTCAATTCAGAATTACCTTGATGCAGATACGAATAATATTTAGTTTTCTTTTTCTATTACCCCTTACCTTTTTGGCACAAACCGAAGAAGTGAGAGTTTTAATTGAAAAACATGTAGAAGCAAATCCTTTAAAAACAAGTGCCGTTTCAGACACCATAGAATTACCCATTAGTGATGACTTTTCTCTAAAATCTAACCTACCCAATCCTGCTATTTGGGCAGACAATAAAGTTTTTATAAATAGCACCATTCCCAATCAGTTGCTAAGCTTAGGGGCAGCCACTTTTGATGGTACTGATGAATACGGATATCCGTATAACCTCAATAAAAACACATCAGACACCTTTGCCGATGTGCTTACTTCTAAACACATAAAGTTTACGGTTCAGCCAAATAACTTGTATTTGTCTTTTCTCTATCAAACAGGCGGCAATGGCGATACGCCAGAAATAGACGATTCTTTGGTGGTAGAATATTGGGTTCCTCAAGACACGGTTTGGGAACAAGTATGGAGTGCACAAGGAACAGGAACAGCTAGTAAGTTTAATACGGCCATTATCCCTGTAGATTCTGCCAAATATTTACAAGATGGTTTTCGGTTTAGAATTGGAGCATACGGAGCGTTAAACGGCACTTTTGACATTTGGAACATTGATTATGTGGAGCTAGATAATAACCGATCACCAGCAGATACAATCATTAAGGAACCAGCATTCGTTCGCAATCACCCCTATATCACAAAGAATTTTAGCCATATTCCATGGTTTCATTATTCCGATAACCAGGTAAAAGATTCACTCGCCTTTACATATAGAAGGAATGGGCCACCACCGCAAGGGGGATGGGCACTTAACTTAGGTAAGTATTATCTTTTAAAAGATGGTTCTAACGTAAAAGATAGGCTTACGGTACCTGTTGTTACTAATTTAAACCATGATGTTGATGTAGATTTTAAAGTGCCGCTTAAACCAGTAATTACAAGCGCACCAACAGATGAATTTGAATTGTTTATGCGTACTTGGTTTGATGGTACAGCAGAAGGCATTAGAAATAATGACACCGTTGAAATTAAAGTTCCTTTTAAAAATTATTACGCTTATGATGATGGTTCTGCCGAGAAAGGATATGGCATTCTCAATCAGACCAACGCCCGCTTAGCATTTGAATTTAAACCCATAGCCCCTGACTCATTAAAAGGTTTGTTTATAAACTTTGCACACGTTGGTACAGATGCCACATTAAATACTTTTAGAGTTGCCATTTGGTCTAATAACAACGGAGAGCCAGGGCTGTTGCAATATTTGTCAGACTCTCTTTATAAACCCGAGTATGCCTATTATCACAATGGTTTTATGCCATTTGAACTGGAAGAGGCCGTTTTTGTTTCTGGTAATGTTTTCATCGGCATTGTGCAAACCAAAGCAGACGCAATACATTTTGGGTTTGATGTAAACACAACATCGACAACAAAGAAATATTATGGCAGCGGATTTCAATGGTATGAAAGCTTGATACCAGGCACATTAATGATTAGGCCATATTTTAAATATACACCAAGAGATATTGGAATTGATGACAAAACAAACACTAGAACTAGTATTGTTTTTCCGAATCCAGCGCAAGATTTTATTACCATTAAAACAGAAAATATTGAAGACAATAACCATTCTTGGATTCTATTAAACAACCTCGGACAAGCTGTTCAACGCGGCATTTCATCTTCTATTTATGTTCAAGATTTACCACGAGGAATATATTTTCTTACCCTTGAAACACAAGAAAGCAGAACAACACATAAAATTATTTTGAACTAGTGTTAGAAGAACAAAACCAAGATAATTTAGACGAACAAGATGAGCAGGACGAGTTGTACGTTCATCATAAATTTGTTGCAACACCCGGCCAAAGTCCCGTACGCGTTGATAAGTTTTTACACAATTTTTTAGAAAGAACCTCTAGAAATAAAGTTCAGAAAGCTGCAGAAGCAGGATGTGTGCAGGTAAATGGCAACTCCGTAAAATCCAATTTTAAAGTAAAGCCCAATGATGTTGTTACCATGGTGCTTACTTTTCCGCCACGCAGCACAGAAATTATTCCAGAAAACATTCCACTAAACATTGTTTATAGAGACAAAGACGTACTCGTAATAAACAAAGAACAAGGTATGGTAGTCCACCCTGGGCATGGAAATTTTACAGGAACATTGGTGCACGCACTTACCTATTTATTTGAAAAATTACCCGTTGGAAACGGAGAAGACAGACCTGGTTTGGTGCACAGACTAGACAAAAACACAAGTGGAATTATGGTTGTTGCAGGAAACGAATATGCCATGAGCCATTTAGCAAAGCAGTTTTTTGATCGTACAACAGACCGAGAATACATTGCCTTGGTTTGGGGAAATGTAAAAGAAGATGAAGGCACTATTACGGGTAATATTGGTAGGAGTTTAAAAAACAGAAAAGTAATGCAGGTTTTCCCAGATGGAGACTACGGAAAACATGCGGTAACTCACTATAAAGTATTAGAACGTTTCGGGTACATAACTAAAGTTTCTTGCAAATTAGAAACAGGCCGTACGCATCAGATTAGAGCACATTTTAAATATTTAGGTCACCCCTTGTTTAATGATGAGGAATATGGTGGAAACAAAATTTTAAAAGGAACAACGTTTACTAAATACAAACAGTTTATAGAAAATTGTTTTACCATTTGTCCTAGACACGCGTTACATGCAAAATCATTGGCATTTACCCACCCCGCAACTTTAGAGCGTCTTAAGTTCGATTCAGAAATACCAGAGGATATGTCAACAATTCTTGAAAAGTTTAGAACATATACCAATTTTAACAAAAACTAATCTGTATAATAAATAGAACTATTTAGGAAAAGAGTAACAATAATTTTACCGATAACTAAATAGATGATTTTTGTTCTTTTTTCACCAATAAATGCACATTACTTTTACTTAAATACGTGAAATCATGCGCACATCTGTTGTTATAATTTTTTTAATCATTGCATTTGTTGGATGCAACAAGGATGTTATAGACCAATCTCCAATTGGGACAAGAACGCCTGCACCTTTTCCACAACCTTCTAATTTTCCACCTGCATTTTTACCGGCAGATAATCCACAAACCAAAGAGGGTATTGCTCTTGGTCGTAGATTATTTTTTGAGAAAAGACTTAGTGGTGATAATACGATGAGTTGCGCCACTTGCCACGTTCAAGAAAACAATTTCGGAGAAATTACAAGATTTAGCACTGGTATAGACGGTAGCATAGGAGACAGAAACGCAATGACCTTACACAATTTAGCCTGGGGTAGCGCCTTTTTCTGGAATGGCAGACAATCAACTTTAGAAAAGCAAGCACTGGACCCAGTAGAAAACCCAATTGAAATGAAGTCTAATTGGCCCGATGTAATTGCTAAGTTAGAAGTTGATCCCTTTTATCAAAAAATGTTTACCGCAGCTTTTGGGGCAAATTCTATAACAAAAGAAAATGCAGCCAAAGCTATTGCACAATTTGAACGAACCCTGATTAGTGCCAATTCTAAATTTGACCAATGGCAAAAAGGAACATACACCTTTACTTCAGAAGAATTAGCAGGATATAATATATTTAATACTGAAGTTGGGGATTGTTTTCATTGCCATGGTGATTTAACTACCGGTAATCTTTTTGGAGCATACGGTGCATTGCAATTTGCTAACAATGGCGTAGATTCTGTTTTAACTCCCAATACAGGGTATGAGTTTGTTACGGGCGATCCTGCTGATAGAGGGAAATTTAAAATCTCGTCTTTGAGAAACATAGAATATTCATTCCCATATATGCATGATGGCAGATTTCAGACCTTACAAGAGGTTATAGAATTTTATAGCACCGGGGTAAATAAAACATACACTTTAGACCCTAACATGGAAAAAGAAGGGCGTATTAAAAAGAATTTTACACAACCACAAAAAGATGCATTATTAGCATTTTTATTGACCTTAACTGATTTAGAGTTCTTAAGCGATACTACTTTTTCTGATCCTTGGTAAATATTGTTTGGCATAAACTTTGAAATAGCAAATTGTAAGTTACATTTGAACATCAAAATTTATTTACCATGAAAAATATTTTCTCTCCTTCCGTTGTCCTTGCTTTAGTTGCAACCTTAGCGATAGGTACAAGTTGTAAAAACAAAAAAGAAGCCGTTGAACCTCCAAAAGGTGAGGTGGAAGTTGTGTTGCCTTGCTCTCAATTTAAAAGCGATAACAAAGTTTTTAGAGCTTATAGCTTTGGAGAAAGTCAAGACATGAACGTTGCGAAAAAGAAAGCATTAGCCAACGCCAAAACAGAATTGGCCGGCATGATTTCTACAACTATGAAAGTTGTTGGCGATAATTATGTTAAATCTTCTGAAGTAAATAACAAAGAAGAAGTTTTAGAACGTTTTGAAGAAAACGCCAGAACCTTAATTAACCAAAAATTAAACGGAGTAAAACCAATTTGCGACCGTGTTATGCAAGTTTCTGCCACTGGAAAATACAAATACTACTTGGCTTTAGAATTAAGCGGAGATGACATTGTAAAGGATTATTACAATTCGCTTACCAAAACAGAAACCATTTTGGTAGACTATAATTATGAAAAGTTTAAGAAAACTTTTGACGAAGAAATGGAAAAAATGGAAAAGCAATAATTTTTAGTAAAACACAAAAAAGCCTCAGAGATTTCTGAGGCTTTTTTATGCAATGCTATTTCTACGATGAATAAATTTCTTCTATTTCTTTTTGATATTTAGCCAAGATTGGTTTACGCTTTAATTTCATTGTAGGAGTTAGCTCACCTCCCTCAATAGTAAATGGTTCCGAGAGAATTTTTACTTTTTTTACTTGTTCCCACTTACCAAATTTGTTATTGGCTTTTTCTACATCTCTCCAAATTTTATCAGAAATGCGTTTATCATTCAGCATTTCTTCATTGGTTGTATACTTAATAGACTTGCGTTTGCACCATTCTTTTATCCCATCAAAACTAGGTACAATTAGAGCCGAAGGGAAGTTTTTCCCTTCACCAATAACCATTGCTTGTTCAATTAAATGAGACTCTTTTAAAACATTTTCTATAAGCTGTGGAGCCACATACTTACCACCAGATGTTTTGAACATTTCTTTTTTTCTGTCGGTAATTTTTAAAAAACCATCTTCAATAACACCAATATCACCCGTGTGAAACCACTCACCTGTCATCACTTCTTTTGTTTTGGCCTCATCTTTATAATAGCCTAACATAATATTTGGTCCAGCTGCTAAAATTTCTCCGTCTTCGGCAATTTTTACTCTAGATTCTTTTATCGTTTTCCCTACGTATCCTATTCTAATCATGTTTGGAGAACGTACTGTGTTTACCGTAATTACCGGTGATGTTTCTGTTAAGCCATAACCTTCTAACACAGGAACACCCATACCGTTAAAAAAGGCTGCCAAACGCGGTTGAAGAGCGGCTGAACCACTAGCTATAGCTAATGTGTTTGTAAGTGCTAAGGCTTCTCTTACCTTGCTAAAAACCAATTTATCGGCCAAGCGCAATTGCAAACTATACCAACTTCCGTTTTGATTATCTGGTAACCATTTAAGCGCCACGCTTACAGCCCATTCAAAAATTTTAGATTTTAACCCTCCGGCTTCAGTTCCTTTTTTTACAATACCGTCAAAAAACTTCTCTAACAATCTAGGTACAGCGGTAAAAATATGTGGGCTTGAATGTTGTAAGTCTTCTTTTATCGTTTCTAAACTCTCTGCAAAATATATGGTTACTGCATTATACATATACAGGTAGTGAATCATTCTTTCATAAATATGGCAAACAGGTAAAAAACTTAGTGCTCTACTTTTATTAGGAATCATTTCTGGAAGTCGCTCGCTAGAAAAAATGGCGTTGCTTGCCACATTTTTGTGCGAGAGCATAACCCCCTTAGGCAAGCCTGTTGTTCCAGAAGTGTATATTATTGTGGCTAAATCATCTTCATTAACACCTTCTTTTATTTTATCTACTTCACTTTGGTTGCCTTCTTTTCCAAGTTCAATAACTTCTTTCCAATTTCTTGCACTTTCAACATTTTCGAATGTATAAATCTCTTTAAGTGTAGGTACTTTATCTTTTATGTTGTTTACTTTTTGAAATAAGTCTTGATTAGAAACAAAACACATTACAGATTCTGAGTGGTTTAAAATGTATTCAAAATCACTTTCACCCATGGTAGGATAAATGGGAATATCTATTGCGCCAATTTGCATAATTCCATGATCCATAATGTTCCACTCACAGCGGTTATTATGAGATATAAGTGCAACTTTTTCTCCAGGTTTTATGCCTTTTAACAATAGCCCTTTACTTATGTTATTTACACTTTCTAAAAATTCTTTTGTTGAATAAGATTTCCATTGCCCATCTACTTTGCTCGTCATCATTACGTCCATAGGGTTGGTTTCCGCTTGATGATATGGAAAATCGAAAAGTCTTGTTGGGGTATTCATAAACTTAATTTAATTGTGCGTTAAGATATAAAAGAATGTAATTTAAATGCCATAAAACATAACTATCTATTTGACTTCAAAAACGATTTCTCCTCTTAAAATAGTTCGGGTAATTTTTGTCTTTAATATTTCATTTTCATCACATTCTAATAAGTTAGTTTTAGAAAAAACAATATCAGCCCATTTGCCTGTTTCTATACTTCCTGTTTCATTTTCTTGAAATTGCGCAAATGCCGCCCAAATGGTCATGCCCCGCAAGGCATCTATTCTCTTTAATTTTTGTTCTGGCAAAAACCCATCTTCTGGAAAGCCTAGGCTATCTTTTCTACTTACCGCAGCATAAAAAGTTTTTAACGGATCTATATCTTCTACGGGAAAATCTGTACCCAAAGGCAATTTGTTGCTAGACCATCTTTGTAAAGAGGCATAAGAATATGCATGCTTAATACGCTGCGCACCTATTCTCTCTTCTGCCCAATACATATCGCTGGTGGCGTGTGTGGGTTGCACACTAGGTATAATAGAATACTCTATAAAGTAAACAGAATCTTTAGGAGCTATAATTTGAGCGTGTTCTACTCTCCACCTCATATCGTTTTTTCCTTTTAAAACTTTGGCAAAAACGTTTAAAACCATTCTGTTTGCCGAATCACCAATTGCATGAACATTTATCTGAATATTCGCTTTTTTAGCCTCTTCGCAAATTTTTAATAATTCATGATAAGAAGTTATTTCTAATCCGGAATTCAAACTATCATCTGTATAGGGCTGTAATAGATGAGCTCCTCTGCTCCCCAATGCACCATCGCTGTAAACTTTAATAGAGCGCACCTTAAGTCTATCGTGATTTATAGCGCCTTGCTTAAATAATTTATTATTGTTTTCATTGGAGTTTGATAACATGGCATAAATAGGTATTGATAATAATTCTGTATTGAATAAACTATCCAGCAATCCAATGGCTTTAAAGCTCAATCCGGCATCCGCCAACCCTGTTAATCCTTTTTTAAAGCAATTTTCTTCTGAAAGCTTTAAATATTCAATTATATCCTGTGATTTGTTTTCGGGGTACTGAATAAAACTCATGGCTTTATCGATAAACAATCCCGTAGGTAATCCATCATTGCGTTTTATTTCACCTCCTACTATTGTTTCTGGTAAATCACTAATCATTTCCAATGCTTTATTATTTATAAGTGCCGCATGGCCGTCTATTCTTTTCAAATAAACCGGTATGTCCGGAAATGCTTCGTTAAGTAATGTATTATTGGGGAAATCTTTGTTTTCCCAATCGTTTTGATCCCAACCTCTACCTTCAATAAAATGTATATCAGGGTTTTTAATATGGTATTCTTTTACTCTTTGTATTACCTCGCTATAGGATTGAGTCCCAACCAAATTAACTTTTGACAAACTATTGGCATACCCAACAAAATGGCAATGCGCATCTATAAAACCAGGATAAATAAACTCATCTGTCGCATCAATGCTTTTTTGTCCTACTAAAACCTTCTTAGAAAGGGCTTCAATCCTATTATTCGTAATCCCTATGTTAAGATTAACAAATTTTCCTGTAGAATAATCGAGTACTTTGCCATTGTTAATCACAATGTCATAAGTAGGCATCCTACTACACCCCAATACGATAGAACAGAATAAGGCACCTAAAATCCATTTTAAATTCATGCTAAATTTTCTTTTTACTAATTTTTTACAAATAGAAATCTAAAATACCATTTAAGGATTAAAATTTTTTCTACTTTTGTCCCCGTACGTTAAATACGAACCAGACTATTAACGATTATTTGTTAAGACCAATAAAAATGAAAAAATTCTTTACTACCCTTTGCCTACTAACTATTGTTATTGTTGCATTTGCTCAACCGGGCAACCCAGACAATCCGGTTCCACTAGACGGTGGAATTAGTTTACTAATTGCTGCAGGTGCGGCTTTTGGGGCTAAGAAAATTTATGACGCTAAGAAAAGAGGTTAATCTCTTTTTTAAACATAATGTAAAAACCCAAGTCCTCCAGGGCTTGGGTTTTTCTCGTTTTTAATATTTCATAGTCTGAATGCAGTACTAGAAATAAATTATTTTTTACTGATTTATATAAAAAAAACCTTTTTTAAAAGGTTTTTTTTATCGTTTATATGGCACTATTAGCGCAATTCTGCTTTATATTCTTTCTCTAATGCTTCTTTTATTTTATTTACTAAAGCATCTACTTTGTTATCTACCAATGTTTGGTTAGAATCTAAAAACCGAAAACTTAAAGCGTAAGATTTTTTTCCTTCAGGTAAATTTTTACCCATATAAAAATCAAACAAGTTTACATCTTTAAGCAACTTACCCCCCGCTTTTATTGCTGTTTTACGCATTTCATTATAAGCTACATCATTATTTACTAGAAGTGCTAAATCTCTCCTAACCGAAGGGAATTTAGACAACTCCGTGTACTTAACTCTGGTTTTGCTTGCCGCTTTTAAGGCAAAATTCCAATTTATTATGGCGCCAAAAACAGGTTGATCAATTTTAAAGTATTGAAGTATACTTTGCTTTATTAAACCTATTTGAGCAAAAACTTTTGGGCCCCTTTCTATCTGTAAACATTCTTCAAACATTTCAAATTGAGTTACTTTTTCATCAAGTCCAGAAATACCAAGTTTTTCTAATGCGGCAAGTGCAGCTCCTTTTACCTCGAAAAAAGTAACATTTTCTTGCTTTTTCATCCAACTCTCCCGCTGGCTTTTACCACTTAACAACAACATTACTTGTTCTTGCTCATCATAGTTGCCATCGCTAATTTTTGAATATGAGTTACCAAATTCAAACACTTTAATATTGCTGGTTTGCCTATTAATATTGTGAGCAACAACTTCTAAACCTCCAAAAATTAAATTGTTTCGCATTACTCCTAAATCTTTACTTAATGGATTTAGGATATGCACCAACGAAGACAATGCGCTTTGATTAAACTTTTCGTAATACCCTAGCTTTGTTAACGAATTATTCATGATTTCAGAATATCCGTTGCTTGTAAATAATGCAGATATAGCTTTTTGAATTTTGCCTGCATTAATATTGTCTTTGGCACTAACAGAAATTTGCATACGGCTTGGCATCTCAATGTTGTTAAAACCATAAATGCGAAGTACTTCTTCAATTACATCGGCTTCTCTTGTAACATCTACGCGGTATGATGGAATAGATAGCTGCCAAACATCACCATTCTTTGTGTCAATATTTATTTCTAATAATTGTAGTATTTCTTCAATTTTAGATTGCTCTAAATTGTTCCCAATTAAGCCATTTAATCGTGTAATACTAAGCTCAACCTTTTGTGGTAAAAACTCTTCACTTTTGGCTCTTTGTATGTCAGAACTTATCATTCCGCCTGCTACTTCTTTAATTAACAGGGCTGCTCTCTTTATGGCGTACAAACTCATATTTGGATCTACACCGCGCTCATACCTAAAAGACGCATCTGTATTTAACCCGTGACGCTTGGCTGTTTTTCTGATAGAAACTGGGTTAAACCATGCACTCTCTAAAAACACATTTTTGGTTTTTTTAGAAACTCCCGAATCAATTCCACCTAAAACACCAGCAATGCACATAGGTGATTCTTGGTTGGCAATCATTAAATCTGCTTGATCTAATTCTCTTTCAACCTCGTCTAAGGTTTTAAATTTTGTGCCTTGTGCAAAGTTTTTTACCAGCACTTTTTTGCCCGTAATTTTATCTGCATCAAAAGCATGTAGCGGATGACCTAACTCATGCAACACAAAATTGGTTACATCTACAACGTTATTTATTGATTTTAATCCAATGGATTCAATTTTGGTTTTTAGCCATTCTGGCGATTTAGTAACTTCTACATCGCTAATGGTAATTCCATAATATTGAGGGCAACTTTCAGTGTTTTCTACATGAACAGGAATTACGTTATCCTCATGATCAACTTTAAAGTCTAAAGCTGGCAATTTTAATTCGGCAGTAATGCCACGTTGAGCCATTCCTGCTCTTAAATCTCTGGCAACTCCATAATGCCCCATGGCATCAGTACGGTTGGGTGTTAGTCCAATTTCTATGCTAAAATCTGAGCTCAGGTTAAAATACTCACTGGCGGGCGTACCAATTTTGGCATCATTATCTAATACCATTATGCCATCATGGCTTTCGCCAAGGCCCAGTTCATCTTCGGCACAAATCATCCCAAAAGATGCTTCGCCTCTAATTTTTCCTTTTTTAATGGTAAACGCATCGGCACCGCTATATAACACTGTGCCTATGGTAGCTACCAACACTTTTTGGCCAGCAGCAACATTAGGTGCGCCACATACAATTTGCAACAATTCTGGCTCGCCTACATCAACCGTAGTTAATTTAAGTTTGTCTGCATTTGGATGTTTCACACAGGATTTTACTTCGCCTATAACCACTCCTTTTAAACCTCCTTTAATAGATTCTACTTCATTAATCCCTTCTACCTCTAAACCTGTATCGGTTAATATTTCGCTTACCTCTTCCGGAGAAATCGTAAAATCTAAATACATTTTTAGCCAATTGTAAGAAATAGTCATGCTGTAATATTTAAAAAAGTGAGCGCAAAAATAACATACTTAACGCACCTATCATGGCCGTTGTAGAGAATAAACCACCAATGTAAAACTGTTTATTAATGTGTGAAGTTTGCTTGATATTGTCACGATAATTTTCACACTTTTGATGGTATAAATACGAGGCAGGAAATGAAACAAAAAGTTGGGATTTTTATGGGTGGATATTCTTCTGAATGGGAGATTTCTATGCTTAGTGGCCAAACCGTTTTTGAGAATTTAAATGAAGACGAATGGGACATTTATAAGGTTATTATTACCAAAGATTCTTGGACCGTGCAAAAAAATCAACAATCGTGGCCTTTAGATAGAGGCAACTTAACTTTTACTATAGATGATGAAACCGTAAAGTTTGATGTGATTTTTAATGCCATACACGGTCATCCTGGAGAAGATGGTTATTTGCAAGCCTTGTTTGAGTTGAACAACATACCGCATTCTAGCTGTGGATTTTTTGAGTCTGCACTTACGTTTAACAAAAACAAAACCAACGCGCTACTAAATCAATTTAATGTGAAGACCCCTAATGCGCGTTTTTATACAAACACCAAAGATGTAAACCCTGCAGAAATTGCTGCAACAATGGGATTTCCGCTTTTTATAAAACCCAACCGAAGCGGCTCTAGCTTTGGCGTAACCAAGGTTAAAACCGAAGAAGAAATTTTACCTGCTATAAAAGCCGCGCTTAAAGAAGATACACAAGTACTGATAGAAGGTGCTGTTGTTGGTTTAGAAGTAGGTTGCGGAGTAGCACGCCAAAATGGAGTTACCAAGGCAATCTCAATTACAGAAATTGTTCCTAAACATGAGTTTTTTGATTATGAAGCCAAATACAAAGGCGAATCTGAAGAAATTACTCCGGCAAGAATAACACAAACCGTTTTTGATTTTATCTGCTCCCAAAGCGAAAAAATTTACGATTACTTAGGGCTATGGGGCATTATTAGAATAGATTATATCATAGAAAACAATATGCCTATTTTAATTGAGGTTAATTCAATCCCAGGATTATCTCCGGCAAGTATTATTCCACAGCAATTAAAATTTAGAAACATAGAATTGACTACCTTTTTCGGAGATTTATTAAAAGAATCTATAGCAGCAAACATAAAAATCGCATGAAAAAAATAGCACTTTTTCCGGGTAGTTTTGATCCCATTACAAATGGGCATGTAGATGTAATAACCAGAGCCCTACCCTTATTTGACAAAATAATTGTAGCCTTAGGAAAAAATGCAACAAAAAATTACATGTTTTCTTTAGAGCAAAGGTTGAGTTGGATAAATGACACTTTTGCAAACGAACCCAAAGTAGAAACAGAAGTGTACCAAGGGTTAACTATAGATTTTGCCCAAAAATGTCATGCTCAGTTTCTATTACGTGGAGTAAGAAATCCGGCCGATTTTGAATTTGAAAAAGCTATATCTCAGGCCAACAGAAAAATGCTACCAACAGTTGATACTGTTTTTATTCTTACCTCGGCAGAACATAGTTTTATAAGTAGCAGTATTGTACGAGATGTGATTAGAAACAATGGCGATTACACCCTATTTGTTCCGCCCCAAGTACGCATTAAATAAAGGCAATAGCGATTTATAGGTATTCTTCATCGCTACATTTTCCACCTCTTTTTTGGGCATAAAACACACTTCGGTAATTCCTTCTTCCAGTTGCGGAGATAAAATGTCATAGCCGCTATAGCGCATAAAAAACCAATGTGTTTGTTTTAATACATTTTGCCCTTTATGCTGATATGTATGATATGTATCAGGCAATTTATCAAGAAGAGTAAGCCCCTTAGTAATGCCACATTCTTCTTTTACCTCGCGCTCTGCCGCAATAGGTATTGATTCACCTAATTCTATCTTGCCTTTGGGTAAATCCCAATAGCCTAATCTTTTTATCACCAATAAATCACCTTGCTCATTTTTGACCAAGCCACCCGCAGCCTTTATTAATACATGGTGTTTCTTAAATGCTTTCCAAGTTTTTCCATCATCATCCAAAACCACAATTTTATCCTCTTCGCAGCCATTAATAAAGGTTAATAAATCTTCTGGTCTTGTAAAATTTGGAGCTGTGCAAAATCCATCTAATTGTGTGTTTGCAAAGGCAATTTCCTTAGGGCTGATAAAAACTTTATAATACATTTGCGACATGATTTTAAACCAAGAAACTGCCCGTAAAGTAGCCGAATCTTTGCTGCAAATAAAGGCAATAAAACTTCAGCCAACCGACCCCTTTACGTGGGCTTCGGGATGGAAATCCCCCATATATTGCGATAACCGTCTAACCTTATCGTACCCCTTAATTCGCAATTACATTCGCAGCGAAATGGCCAAACAAATTGAGCAACAATTTGGCAAGCCTGATGTAATTGCTGGTGTGGCCACAGGTGCCATTGCACTTGGTGTTTTGGTGGCCGAAGAAATGGGGTTGCCGTTTGTTTATGTGCGCAGTAAAGCAAAAGAGCATGGAAAACAAAACCAAGTAGAAGGCGTTTTAGAACCTAACCAACGCGTGGTGGTTATAGAAGATTTGATAAGCACAGGTGGCAGCAGTTTAAGTGCCGTTGAGGCTTTACGAGAATCTGGTGCTAAAGTTTTAGGAATGATGGGCATTTTTACCTACGATTTTGACATCTCTAAAAACAACTTTACAGATGCCAATATTGAACTGGTTACTTTAAGTGATTATCCAAGTCTGTTAGAACAAGCTGCCAGTACAGGATACATAACAGATGCAGAAACTACATTGCTAGAAAACTGGAGAGAAACCCCAGACTCTTGGGGACGTTAAAATAATATTTTATAGAAAATGAATACAAAAATAGATAGCCCTGAATTAGAAATTAATTTGGGCGTAAAAGAATTAATTGCACACTATTCTAACCCAGCAAGTTTTAAAGAACTAATGCCACCAGAGGTTGTGAAATTCGAAGCCAATGAATCTTCCTTTTTGTTTGCTTTAAAAGGTATGCCTGAGGTACGTTTAAAAGTAGAAGAAATAAGCGAAGAACAAGTTTTGCTAAAATCTAGCAGCGATAAAATTCCGTTTTTGCTACGCGTTAGGTTTGAACCTTTCGGTGATAAAACAAAGGCGCAATTACATTTTGAAGGGAACTTTAACCCAATGCTAAAATTGATGGTGCAAAGGCCTCTAAATAGTTTTGTAAATCATTTGGCAGATAACATGCAAAAAATACACTAGGTGGCAAATACCATTTGCACTTCTTTAAAATTAAAATAATGCAACGTTGCATTATTTTTTTTTTGCAATACCAAACGGCCGTCTTCCTCTATTTTATGAATTTTTGCCCAAAATTGCTCAGTTTCAGTTTGATATCTGTAAAAAGTTGAAGTCCCTTTTAAATTCTTAAAATATTGATTTCTTAATAGGTTTGGCGCATGTAATTGGGCAATTCTTGTAGAAAGCTTCTCTAAAATTTGTAATATAATTTCGTTTTTGTCTAACTCCTTAGAAATTTCAACGGCAAGTGAAGTAGCATTAACACCTTCTGGAAAAATTAATTGATTGATATTTAAGCCAATGCCAATAAAAGCAGTTTTTATAAAATTGCCTTGAATAATTGTTTCTAGCAAAATGCCGCCAACTTTTTTATTTCCGATATAAATATCGTTTGGCCATTTAATTTCCGTTTTCATTATAGAAGACAAAACATCAACTATAGCCAAAGAAACAACAGCATTTATTCTAAAAAAATGAGCCACTGAAAAATTAGGCACGTCAATAACAACAGTAAATAAAGCATTCTTTCCAAATTCGTCATGCCACATTGTCCGCATCTGCCCTCTTCCGGCCGTTTGTGTTTCTGTAACAATTACGTCTCCAGAATCTATTTTTCCTTCAGAATATGCTTTTTTAGCCCATGAATTGGTAGATTCTAGGCTTTTAAAGTAATAAGGTGTAAATAAATTGTTTGCATTCATTATTAATCACAACTTTTTTAACGGACATTAACAGTCATGGCACCCCATTTGTTATAGTCAAATCAATTAATTTTGACGCTCATTCTTGGAATAAACGCATGACGAAAATCGCAAAACGCAAATCAATATCACCACTAATAGATCAAATAATTGAAGGTCTGGAAGATATAAAAGGTGAAAACATTATCATTCTAGATTTAACAAAACTTGAAAATACAATTTGTGATTACTTCATTATTTGTGATGGTAATTCAAATACCCAAGTAAATGCGCTTGCCAATTCTGTTGAAAAAAGAGTACGAGAACAACTAGGTGAAAAACCTTGGCATATTGAAGGAACAACTACAGCAGAATGGGTGTTGTTAGATTACGTAAACGTTACCGTACATATATTCCAAAAAAATGTGCGAGAATTTTACGATTTAGAAAGCTTATGGGGTGATGCAATCACCATTAAGATATAATTAGAAAGATGAAAGAAAACGAAAATAAAGACGAAAAAAGTCAGTTAGACAAGCTGAAAGAGCAGTTTAGCAAACAAGCTGGAAACGGTAATAAACCTAAACCCAACAAAGGGAAAGGTGGTTTTAATTTTATGTGGGTTTACGGAGCCATATTCTTGCTTTTTATAAGCATGAGTGTTTTTAACAACCTTAATTTTTCTGTGCAACCAAGTTCTTATAACGCGCTAACAGAATTTTTACAAGAAGATGATGTAGAGAAAATTAAAATTATAAACGAAAAGAAAGTTTATGTATTTATCAAACAGGAAGCGCTAAGCAAAGAAAAATTTGATGACATCGCTAATTCAAAATTCGGAGAAGGAAAAAACCCAGGCCCACATTATATGTTTGAAATGCCTGCCGAAACATTTGAAAAAAGACTTGATGAATTTTACACAGGAAATTCATCCTTAGAAAAAATATACCCTACTTACGAAGAACAACAAAACTATTGGGGAGATATTTTAGCTTGGACTTTGCCCATTATTATTATGCTGGCCATTTGGTTATTTATTATGCGTAGAATGAGCGGTGGCGGTTCTGGCCCCGGATCTCAAATCTTTAACATCGGTAAATCTCGTGCCCAAGTATATGACCAAGAAACAAAAGTTAAAGTAACATTTGAAAATGTAGCAGGTTTACAAGAAGGTAAAGAAGAAGTAAAAGAAATAGTAGATTTTCTTAAAAACCCTAAAAAATACACCAATCTAGGTGGTAAAATACCTCGTGGTGTTTTGCTATCGGGGCCTCCCGGAACAGGTAAAACCTTGTTGGCAAAAGCCGTTGCTGGAGAAGCCGAAGTTCCTTTCTATTCTTTGTCAGGATCAGATTTTGTTGAAATGTTTGTGGGTGTTGGTGCATCTCGTGTACGCGATTTATTTAAACAAGCCAAAGAAAAATCTCCTTGCATCATCTTTATTGACGAAATAGATGCCATTGGTAGAGCAAGAGGAAAAAACAACATTACTGGTGGTAATGACGAACGTGAAAACACATTAAATCAGCTCCTTACAGAAATGGACGGTTTTGGAACCAAAGAGCATGTTATTGTAATGGCTGCTACCAACAGAGCTGATGTGCTAGACCGCGCATTAATGAGAGCTGGTAGATTTGATAGACTTATTTATGTTGATTTACCCGAGCTTAACGAGCGTAAAGAAATATTTGAAGTTCATTTAAAACCCATTAAAACGGCAGAAAAAATTGATGTTGACTTTCTTGCTCGTCAAACACCTGGATTCTCTGGCGCTGATATTGCCAACGTTTGTAACGAGGCAGCTTTGGTAGCCGCCCGTAAAGGCAAAGAAATTGTAGAAAAACAAGACTTTTTAGATGCCGTTGATAGAATTGTTGGTGGACTTGAAAAGAAAAGCAAAATCATTACTCCAAACGAAAAGAAAACAATTGCTTACCACGAAGCTGGTCATGCGGCCGTAAGTTGGTTATGCGAACATGCCTCGCCTTTGGTAAAAGTTACCATTGTGCCCAGAGGTAGATCTTTAGGAGCTGCTTGGTATTTACCAGAAGAAAGACAGCTTACCAACACAGAACAAATGTTAGATGAAATGTGTGCTACGCTTGGTGGTAGAGCTGCCGAAAAAGTAATCTTTAATAATATTTCTACTGGAGCCCTTAGCGATTTAGAAAAAGTGACCAAGCAGGCCAAAGCCATGATTACCGTTTATGGCCTGAATGATAAAATTGGAAACATCACTTACTACGATTCTTCTGGACAACAAGAATATACGTTTGACAAACCTTATAGCGAAAAAACAGCTCAGACCATTGATGAAGAAATATCTAAATTAATTGAAGAGCAATATGTAAGAGCACAGAAGATTTTAACCGACAATAAGGACAAGTTGATAGAATTGGCTGAGCATCTTTTAGAAAAAGAAGTACTGTTTAAAGAAGATTTAGAGAAAATTTTCGGAAAAAGAAAATGGGAAAAAGAAACTTCAAATAGCATCGCTATCAATGAATTAGACAATGAATCGACAGATAAATCTGTAGAAAAAAAAGCCACTGATTTAGATGAAAATAAAATTGAATCTAACCAAGAAATAGATACACCAGAAGTGAGTTAAAGTTTCTTATTTTTGGGCTCATTCATGAAATGAATTAGCCAAGAATGGCGGATAAAGACACAAGTAAAAAAGGTTTTTTAGGAAAGTTAATGCGTGTTATTAGTGGATCGCCTGCGCCAGCAGGTGATGGCACTGAAGTACGTGGGCAATTTGCGCCTAAAGTTAAAGACCCTGTTGATGTTCGCTATGTTCAACAATTTACCCAGAATGGCGGGCACTTTGTTTATTGTGGTACCAAAGCAGAACTTGTAGAAAATCTAAAAAATATTATAGCGGAACATGAACTAATGGCAATTGGTTCTCCTGATGATAATATTTTATCATTTTTAAAAAATGAAGGCATTCCGAATATATTAGATAATTTGAAAGAATGCGATACAATTTGCACGTATTGTGAAGCATTAATTGCATTTAATGGAGGAATAATGATTACCGAGCATCAAGCAAAAGGTACCCGAATAGATGACATGCCCAATTACCATATTGCAATAGGAAAAACTTCGCAATTGGTAGAAAACCTACATGGTGCAATGAGCCGGGTTAATCATCTTTACCGAAACCAGAGGCCTGAAAAAATCTCGGTTTTAAAAGGCCCAAATGATGAATCTGTAAAAATTGCATCGGCAGACCCCAATAAAAACCGTGTATTATTTTTATTACTTATTGAAGATTCTTTTTAATGAGTGAATTAGCCAAAAGGGCGCTTTTCGGTTCTATTTATGTAGCCGTTGTAATTGCGGGTGTATTTTTTCATCCAAGCGGATTGTTGTTTATATTATCGCTTATCTATGTAATGGGTATGATAGAAATGAAACATCTACAGAACGGGCAAAACTTTGGTTTGCTTTATACTTCTGCTAGTTTACTAGGGATATTTGCCCTAGTAGCTCACCTTTCCTTTTCTTATGATTTTCAAGACCATCTTTTGCCATTTATGGCCATGGTTATTCTTGCATTGTTTTTACAGCATTTATTTAGCAAGGGTTCTGAAACTAATTCAGACAGATTAAGCAAAGTAACATTTAGCTTTATTTACCTTTTTTTACCTACTAGCTTAGCCATAAGCATTGCATATATAGATGGAATTTGGCAGCCAGAATATTTACTAGGTCTATTTATAATTTTATGGGCAAACGATACCGCTGCATTTTTAACAGGCAAAAAATTTGGTAAACACAAGCTTATAGAACGTCTATCTCCTAAAAAATCTATAGAAGGATTTGTTGGTGGATTAATAGGATCGCTATTAGTTGGTTTTGCATTATCAAAGTTCTGGCCCATCATGTCAACAATAGAGTGGATTATTTTTTCAGCCATTGTTGCCATATTTGGTTCCATAGGAGATTTATTTCAATCTTCATTAAAAAGATCAGCCGGAGTAAAAGATTCTGGAAATATTATTCCCGGGCACGGAGGTATATTAGATCGCTTAGATAGCTTTCTTTTTTCAGTACCCATTGTCTACTTTTACCTCCGTTATTTTACGTACTAAAATTAAGTTATGATTCGAATTCATCGTGAAGGGGTTAGGCCTTTATTTTTTACCCTTTTTGCCCTTATCATTTTAAACACCTTAACGGCCTGGTTTATTCCTATAGAGCTAATTAACCAGATAATAATTGGTGTATCTATTGTTTTTTATGGATTGGTACTTCAGTTTTTTCGCAATCCGGCAAGAAACATTCAGGCCAACCCATATGCAATTATTGCTCCGGCAGATGGAAAAGTTGTGGTCATAGAAGATGTTGAAGAAGAAGAATATTTTAAAGGAAAACGCAAACAAGTTTCCATTTTTATGTCGCCTTTAAATGTACATGTAAATAGATATCCTGTTGCAGGTAAAGTAAAATTTGCAAAATATCATCCGGGCCAATTTTTAGTAGCATGGCATCCAAAAGCATCTACCCTAAATGAGCGTACAACTGTTGTTGTAGAAGGAGAGAAAGTTGGCGAAATTTTGTATCGGCAAATTGCGGGTGCATTGGCACGTAGAATTGTAATGTATGCCAAAGAAAATACAGAAGTTAAACAAGGTGCAGATTCTGGCTTTATTAAATTTGGATCTCGTGTAGACCTTTTTCTTCCGCTAGACATGGAAATTTGCGTAAACATTGATGATGTTGTAAAAGGCGGAGAAACAATTATTGCCCAAGTAAAAACAGAATCTTAGACTAACGAATAATACCTATTTTTGAAACCTCGTAGATAAAAAGCATGCAGCAAACAGCATTAGAAAAAGAATTTTGGAAATACGTAGAAATTGGTAAACACTTGCCTAAGCAAGCTCCCGATGTAATGCTCATCGCCTACGGTTTTTTTAAGCAAGGAAGCGAGGGAGATAATCCGCTAGAAAGACCAACGGAGAATAGTGATGTAGTTAGAACTTTTATGCACGACCAGTGGAAAAGGTTACAAGGTATGAGCCGCGAAGAAGCTATGACCAAATACATAGAATACATTAAAGCTCTCGAAATTCAAGTAGCTAGAGGCGGAAAAAGAGAGACTACGAAATAATTATTTCTTTGCCTGTTTCTAACGTTTAATTTTTATTCTCTATTGCATCTTTGGCCCATTGCAAGGCCAATTTAAACTGAGTTTCTCTATCAATTGTAGAATTATCTAAAACTTTAGCGTTTTCCGCCACAACCAAAGGACTATCCGATCTGTTACTGTCGTCATTATCTCTTTTTTGCAAATTTTCTAAAACACCCTCAAACGTTACATTTTGGCCTTTTTTAGATAATTCGTCAAATCTTCTTTGGGCTCGTACTTCGGCACTTGCGGTCATAAATATTTTTAATTCGGCATCCGGAAAAACAACCGTTCCAATATCTCGGCCATCCATAACAACACCTTTATTTAAACCCATATTTTTCTGAATTCTAACAAGATGTGCGCGTACTTCAGAAATTTTCGCTACCCCACTTACCAAATTAGAAACATCCATTTTTCTAATCTTATCTTCTACATCAACGCCATTTAAATATGTATGGTTTGATTTAGACGCTGCATTATTCTTAAATGTAATATCAATATGATTTAAATGAGAAACCAATAACTGCTCTTGCAATTCGGGTTTAAAAAAATTGTTCTGCATTGCATAGAGTGCAACACATCTATACATAGCGCCACTATCTACATAAATATATCCTAGTTTTTTAGCCAATTCTTTGGCTAATGTGCTTTTTCCAGTAGATGAGTGTCCATCAATTGCAATGGTAATTTTCTTCAATATTTTATTTTTTAGATCCAAATTCATCAAGCCATGTTGTTATACCGAAATGATTCATCCGGCCAGCAACATTCATGTTTGTATTGGCGTAGTTTATCCTAAACTTGCTCACCTTTATGCCCAAACCAAACGTTAAGCCTGCCGAACTTCTTCGTGTTGGAATAGCCATTTCAAAGCTTCTTCTAAATGAGTAACCAATCTGCATATTAAATTTTTTAGAAGGTGCAAGCTCTGCTCCAAAAGACACATGGCGTAACATTTTGTTTAAAGCAGACGGGCTATCTACGGTTACTTCGCCCGTAACTGGGTCTGTAGAAACAGCATTGGGATCATTATAAGTGAGATCCATTTGTTGCAAATTTTCAAACAATACATTTAGACGCAAAGGCACATGTTTAAATTTGGTTGATAGCCCCAAATCTACTTGTACAGGGATTTTTTCTCTAGTTCCATCAAATGTGGTAAGCTGCAATCCTAAGTTTCTAAAAATTAATGCCATGGCAAAATTACTTTTCGGTATTTGATACACACCTGAAAAATCCATAGCCACGCCCCAACTATTATATGTTTCGTATGATGAATTAATTACTTTTAGCGAAGCGCCAACCTGAAAATTGCTATCTAACCGATAACCATATCCGAATTGCAAAGCATAATCGCTTGCTCTAAACGTGCCTAACACTTGGGCTTGGCTATTGGTGTTTTGAATTTCTCCATAATTCACATATTTCATCCCAACCAAAAAACTACCTGCTTTTTTAAACGTTTGGCTGTAAGCTGCTTCTCCTAAAAAAACGCCTCCTTTCATGGGGGTTAAAGACAAGCTCATGGCTCCATTCATCTTTTCATTGATGAGTGCTGGGTTCCAAAAACCAAAATTCACATCGCCATCTGTATTGGCCACAACATTACCTGCAACACCCGCAACACGAGGTGCTATAGGCACTTTTAAAAAAGAATACACTGATGAACCCCCAATTTGTGCGTAGGATGAAACACAAAATAACATTGCGATAAGGATGGAGGAATACTTGTTTTGCATGATGGCCAAAATAGAATTTTCTTGTGTACTAAACGCAGTAAATAAGATTTTATTGAAATGAAAAATACCCAATTAAATAAACTTAAATGGGCATTTTTTATTCGTTGCTTAAACTTCTTAGTTTACTTCTGCACCAACCTTTTTAGGTTCTTCTTTTACAACTAAATTTTTAGCATCATTTACTTTTTGATTCAGCAAAGCAAAACCCAAAACCTCCTTCATTTCTTTAACATATGTAAAATTCAAGCCTTTTAGGTATGACTCATTAATTTCATTTATATCGTTTCTATTGTCTTCGCAAAGTACTATGTCTTTAACACCAGCCCGTTTTGCTG
The DNA here is from genome assembly GCA_030424545.1 of Bacteroidia bacterium. Lineage (GTDB taxonomy): Bacteria > Bacteroidota > Bacteroidia > Flavobacteriales > Schleiferiaceae > JAUHWL01. Next base: position 290,507 of record JAUHWL010000002.1, on the reverse strand, counting down.
CAAGAATTTTCTCTTTAATTCCACCCACCGGAAGCACTTTTCCGCGCAGTGTAATTTCTCCTGTCATGGCCATTTTGCCACGTACTTTACGTTGCGTAAACAAGCTTGTTAATGCCGTGAGCATAGTAATACCAGCGCTCGGGCCATCTTTAGGTGTAGCACCTTCTGGTACGTGTATGTTTACATCCCAATGTTTAAATACAGAAATAGGTATGTTTAATTCTTCGGCATGGCTCTTTAAATACGCCATGGCAATTGTGGCCGATTCTTTCATTACATCGCCAAGATTGCCTGTAATAATTACTTTGCCGGTACCTCTGCTTAGGATAGACTCAATAAACAATACATCGCCACCAACACTTGTCCAAGCCAAGCCCGTAACTACACCAGCAACATCATTGTCTATTTCTCTATTTCTATCTTTTGGTGCGCCTAAAATTTCAATTATGTCTTCCTTGGTAAGTTCAATGTTGTATTTTTCTTCCATAGCAATGCTTTTTGCTCCAAAACGAACAATTTTAGCAATTACCTTTTCAAGCCCCCTAACACCACTCTCTCTGGTATAGCCCGAAACCAAAAATTCCAGCTGCTTTTTACCTAGCTTTACACTATCTTTTTGCATGCCGTGTTCTTTAAGCTGTTTAGGCAAAAGGTGTTTTTTGGCAATTTGAACTTTCTCTTCTAGTGTGTATCCGCTAATGTCTATAATCTCCATACGGTCTCTTAAAGCGGGTTGTATGGTTTGCAAATTGTTGGCTGTAGCAATAAACATAACCTTGCTTAAATCATAACCTAACTCTAAGTAATTATCATAAAACTCGTTGTTTTGTTCTGGGTCTAGTACCTCAAGCATGGCCGATGATGGATCTCCTTGACCGTTTCCGAAACTAATTTTATCAATCTCGTCTAAAACAAAAACCGGATTGCTAGTTTCGGCCTTTTTTATGCTTTGTATTACTCTACCCGGCATGGCGCCAATGTAGGTTTTGCGGTGACCTCTAATTTCTGCCTCATCTCGCAAACCGCCTAAACTCATGCGCATGTATTTACGACCTATAGCCTCGGCAATACTTTTTCCTAAACTTGTTTTGCCCACCCCAGGAGGGCCGTATAAACACAATATAGGCGACTTCATATCGCCTTTTAGTTTTAAAACAGCTAAATATTCTATGATGCGTTTTTTAACATCATCTAGCCCAAAATGATCTCTATCTAATATGCGTTGGGCTCTTTTTAAATCGAATTTATCCTTGCTAAATTTATCCCATGGCAAATCTAGCATTAGCTCCAAATAGTTTCTTTGCACGCTAAATTCTGGCATTTGCGGATTTAAGCGCTGCATTTTTTTCAGCTCTTTTTCAAAATGATCAGAAACTTTAGTATTCCAATTTTTGGCTTTTGCACGAACGCGCATATCTTCCAACTCGGCCTCATTATTTACACCACCCAATTCTTCTTGAATGGTTTTCATTTGCTGCTGCAGAAAATACTCGCGCTGTTGTTGGTCAAACTCAACTTTTACCTTGCTATGAATTTCGTTTTTTACTTCTAGCAACTGCATTTCTTGCATCATGTGCTTAAATACAGCGTTGCTGCGCTTCATAATAGATTTTTCTTCCAGTAGCTCTTGCTTTCCGCTAACATCTATGTTTAAATTAGATGCAATAAAGTTTATTAAAAATGTATTGCTAGATATGTTGTTGATGGCAAATTTTGCTTCGGTAGGAATGTTTGGCGATTCCTCGATGATGCGCAAGGCCAAATCTTTAATAGAGCTGATGAGCCCTTTATATGTTTTATCAGATTTTTTAGGAGCTTCATCTGCCAACAGTTCAACTTTTGCTCTGTGAAAAGGCTCCTCGCCAAGCCATTCTACAATTCTAAATCGCTTTTTACCTTGAATAATGATGGTTGTGTTTCCATCGGGCATTTTAAAACCACGAACAATTTTTGCAACGGTACCAATTTCATACACATCATCTTTTGTAGGGTTTTCTACATCTGGATTTTTCTGAGAAACAACACCAATAATTTTGTTTCCTTTTTGTGCCGTATTTATAAGCTTTACAGATTTATCTCTACCTGCCGTAATGGGTGCAACAACCCCTGGAAAAATTACCGTGTTACGCAAAGGCAAAATGGCTATTTCATTATCAACATCATCAAGGTTCCAATTTTCATCTTCTTCTGATGTGATTAAAGGAATAAATTCTGTGTCTTCGTTTCTCGCGTTATCAAATGACAGTGTGTCAAACTGTAAAATATCATCAAGTTTCATTGTGTCTTGTTTTGGTCATAATGGCAGCTATACAATCGCTGTAATTATGATTATTAAGTTGCCCATATAATAGACAATGTTTGTGCCAATAGGTTTTGTTTAAAAAAGAAAAACCTTGAGGATTTCCTCAAGGTTTTGTAGTAAAACATTATTATTTCTTTAAAAATTTCTATACGTTTTGGTTTCTTCAAAAATATGGTTGAGAATTTTTTGTTCCGTTTCATCTAAAGCCAAATCTCTTCTAGCCATAACCCTTTCTGCGGTAAGCATGGCTTTGTTTAACGCATATTCTTGCATGCCCTGTGGGCCGCCCCAAGAAAAACTAGGTATAAAATTCCTAGGAAAACCAGCACCATAAATGTTGGCGCTAACACCTACAACGGTGCCTGTATTAAACATTGTATTAATTCCGCATTTACTGTGATCGCCCATAATTAATCCGCAAAATTGCTCGCCTGTTTTATCAAAACCACCTTTTACGTAACTCCAAAGTTTTACAAAATCGTAGTTGTTTTTAAGGTTAGATGTATTTGTATCAGCACCTAAATTGCACCATTCGCCAAGCACGCTGTTACCTAAATAACCATCGTGCCCTTTGTTGCTATAGCCAAACAAAATACTGTTATGTACTTCGCCACCTACTTTACAATGTGGGCCGATGGTGGTAGCACCATAAATTTTTGCCCCCATTTTTAAAACAGATTCTTCGCCAAGCGCAAGTCCATTTCTTACCAAACTTCCTTCTAAAATTTTAGCGTTTTTGCCTAAATAAACAGGTCCGGTTGATGCGTTAATAATAGCACCTTCTACTTCTACACCTTCTTCTGCAAAAATTTCGTTGCCAATAATGGTGTTCGTGTTGCTTAACTTAGCCGAGCTTCTACCTGCCGTAACCAAATCAAAATCGCGTTTTAATTCTTGTTGATTTAAAGTAAAAAGTTTCCAGGGTCTGTCTACTATATTTATTTCATGCTCATAGGTAATGCTATTTTTAATAGTCTCTTCAAAGTCCACTGTATCTTCTCCATTTAATCTAGCGGCTAGCAACACGCCATCTTTATAGAGTCCATCTCCCATTTTTAACTCTACTATTTTGCCCAATAATCGCATATCTGGACAAAGGGCGCCATTTACCAAATAATTATCTGCTGTAATTTTTAATTTAAATTTTTCAGCTAAGTAGCTTGGCGTATAGTAGCAAACTTTAGTTTCTAAATGTTTGGCCCACTTTTCTGCAATGGTTAAAATGCCTAAACGCATTTCGGCTAAAGGGCGAGTGTAGGTAAACGGTAAGAGGTGCTTGCGCAATTCTCCATCAAATAAAATAATATTCATGGCTATGTTTTTAAACCGTGTGAAAATAAAAAAGCCTCCGATTAAATCGGAGGCTTTTAAATACTTTTCTGAACGAAATTATTTTTTAAATTTTGAGTAACGACTGCGGAATTTATCCACACGACCTGCCGTATCTACCAATTTAACTTTTCCTGTATAGAATGGGTGAGAAAAAGAAGAAATCTCCATTTTTACTAATGGGTATTCTACGCCATCAACTTCAATTGTTTCTTTTGCTTCAACGCAAGAACGAGTCATAATTTCATCACCAGTAGACATGTCTTTAAACACGCACATTCTATAATTCTCTGGGTGTATGCCATTTTTCATTTTGTAATCTTTTTATTTGAATAGAGTTTTTGCCCTATTCCCATTGGGGCGCGAAAATATAAAAGTTAATTCACATTTCTTACAATCTAATTAAAAATGTTACAGAAGCTGCCGTTGTTGCATCAAAGCTAGGCTGAGGGGGCAAAACTACATTTTTAATTGTACTTAAAACTTGCGGAAATGGCATAAATGCTACATCAATTTTTAAATCTACTTGTGTTGAATTGCCAATCCATTTACCAAATGGCAGCCATAAGCCCGCTCCGTAACTAAATCCTTTTATTTTTCTGTCGCTTCCGCCCCGTTCAAAAAAATAACCGCCACGTAACATGATCACATCTAAAACACGGCACTCTGTTCCAAACCGCACCACCATTTCTTGCGCATAATTAAAGTATTGATGATACTCTGCTCCTACGTTCGCATATTGAAACCAAGGTGAAACTTTTTGCGGTTGATATTTTACATACGCGGTTATAGCGGTACGAATGGGACTAACGTTGGTTGGTTTTTTTCCAAAAACTTGCTCGGCAAATGTGTCAAACACCTCATTTATCCCCACAATACCGCCCGAAAAACCAGAAGTAAAATGATGCTTTTTGTTTTTGTAAATGGTAAAATCTTTGCCCAAAGAAAACCCAAATTGCCCTACTCGAACTTCATCAATCTCAATCACATTTATGCTAAAACCAATAATTACATTCTCTTTTGTAGCAAAACTACCGTTGAGTGAAAGCCGCGAAAACTTTACGTCTTTAGAGAAATTTGTATCACCATTTTCATCAATTACGTTGGTGTAAGCTGTGTTAAACTGATTATACAAAAATCCAAGACTCAAGTTTTTCTGAATCCATCCACCCATAGAAAAATTAAAAGAGCTAGCACCTGGCAACTCGGGCATAGTATTTTGCGTTTGCCCGTACTGAAATTGAAGGCTTGCAGAATCTCTATAATTGGCTGTATTTGAAAACACGGTGGCATACTCATCTGTAAATGCTGCGTTACATTTTCCTGCCCCTAAAATGCGTGCATTTTGTGGTGCCCAATAACCCATTAAATATTCTGGACTCCAATTTTGAGCGGGTAAATTTATTGTGGCCAATAAAAAAAATGGTAGCACCTTTGCCACCTTCTGGAATAAATTTAACCAGACTGCGTTAAGAGTTGATATGAAAAAATCTTTATTCAAAATAAGCTTACTTGTTCTTGGCCTTTGGCTTGCATTGGCAAGCTGTCGCAAAGAAAATAATTTCAACACGGTAAATGCCTCATTGCGTTTTGATAACGATACTATTTTTTTAGATACTGTATTTACATCTATAGGAAGCAGCACCCGTATTTTAAAAGTGTTTAATCCTACAGATGAAAATATCTACATAAATAGAGTGTATTTAGGCAGAGGTCAATCTAGTTATTTCAGAATGAATGTAAATGGCACTTCTGGTAAAAACTTAACAGATGTAGAACTTCCGGCCAACGATTCTATCTATGTTTTTATTGAAGTAACAGCCGATGTACTTGGCGCCAATAGTCTATTATATACAGATTCTATCATTTTTGAAACCGGCAATGTAAGACAAGACGTAGACCTAGTAACCCTAGCTAAAGATGCATACTTTCATTACCCCACAGATGTATTACAGGTTGATCTTGGCAATTCAGTAATAGAAATACCCTATTCTATATTACCGCCTAACGAAGTTTGGGGTGCCGATAAACCCCATGTTATTTACGGATATGTTTTTGTAGATAGCGATAATACGTTAGAAATATTACCCGGTGCAGAAATTCATTTCCACAGTAACTCTGGTCTCTATGTATATGAAAAAGGCAAACTGCTTATAGATAAAGATGAATTGGGTGACATGAACAATCCCATTATAATTCAAGGAGATAGGTTGGAGCCTTGGCACGAAAATGTTCCCGGACAATGGGGCGGATTATTTGGCGGGATTTATATATCTCTTGGTAGCGAAGGAAATATTATAAACAACGCCATTATTAAAAATAGCACCATCGCCATCCGTACAGATTCTACCTCAAACCCCACCACCAATCTCGCCTTAAAAAATGTGCAGTTGTTAAACAACTCTAGAGCAGGATTGTATGCCGGCTACTCTAATATAGATGCAGAAAATGTAATTATTAGCAACAGTGGAATTTATCTTTTTTATGCGCTAGGTGGCACCTATAGCTTTAGGCATTGCACGTTTGGTAACTATTGGACAGGCAGTAGCCGCAATACACCTGCGGTGGCCATGACAAACTTTTTTGAAGATGCGTTTGGAAATATAAAAACCAGAGATGTAAATAAGGCGTATTTTGGTAATTGTATTGTTTACGGAACCAGTTTTAACGAGGTTGGTCTAGGCATAGAGGCATCGGCTACGTTCAATTATTTATTTAAAAATTCCCTTTTAAAGATTGATGATGACCCAGATTCTAAACATTACGACATAAACGACCCGACCTATTTTGATGGTTGTTTGTTTAATAGTGACCCCGCATTTATAAATCCGCAAAACAATGATTTTGCGCTTGATTCTATATCTCCAGCATTAAACATTGGAAACATGAACGATGCGTTGTTAGTGCCATTTGATATTTTTGGAACAAGCAGAACGGTAAACCCAGATCTTGGTGCTATAGAGCGCTAAATATTATTGAAGCCAATTGTTTTTAATCTTCCAGAATTTTTAGGTGCACTTCTTCAATTCTGTTGTTAGATACTTTGTTGATTGTGAATACAAAGTTGTCTATCTCAATTACTTCATCCTTTTCTGGAATAGATTCGTGCGTATTGTAAATCAATCCACTAAGCGTAGAGAAGTTCTCTGATTCAGGAAGATCTAAACCATACTCGTCATTTAGATAGTCTAACTCTAATCTTGCGGAAAAAAGGTACTCATTATCGTTAATCTTTGTCTCTAAAAACTCATCTGAATCATGTTCATCTTCAATATCACCAAACAGTTCTTCTACAACATCCTCTAGCGTAATCAAACCAGATGTGCCTCCAAACTCATCCAATACAACGGCAATATTGCGCTGCTCCTTTGTAAAATTGTCTAATATTTGATTGGCCGTCATGCTTTCAGGAATAAAAGAAACGGGCCTTAAAATCTGGCGAATATCTTTTGGCTTCTTAAAGAGTTCAAAGGCATGTACATAACCTATTATTTCGTCAAAATTTTCTTTAAACACTAATATTTTAGAATATCCCGTATCTATAAAAAGTTGGCGCAACGTATCTAAACCGCTGTTAACTTCAACGGCTTTCAATTCAGTTCTAGGCACCATAAATTCTCTAGCTTTTTGTGTAGAAAATTCAAGAGCATTTTTAAAAATTTCTATTTCTGTATCTATTTCTTCTTGTTCATCCGTTTCTATACTTCGTTCACGTACATAATTGTCTAATTCAATGCGGCCAAATACAGGTTGATGATCGGGGATATCTACACGAAAAATATATTTAATGATGAAGTTAGAAAACCCTGTCATTAAACTAACGGGAATAAATAGTAAAAAATAAATGAGGTATGCCGGAATGGCAAATACACGCATCATACTATCGGCATGCCGCCTAAATAGTGCCTTAGGAATGTACTCTGAGAGAAACAGAATTATTAAGGTAGATATAATTGTTTCTAACATTAGCACCAGATAACCTGCAAGACTAAAAGGCTGAAAAAGCGGGTCTAATGCTTGGTGCATGTAATGGCCATAAATAACCAAAGCGATGTTATTTCCTACTAAAATTGCCGCGATAAAATGAGCGGGTTTGTTTACCAAATAAGAAATCATTCCAAAGGGAAAAACGCCTTTTTTATTTTGCAATTCTATATGCAACTTGTTGGATGCCAAAAAGGCCATCTCTAATCCAGAAAAAAGGGCAGAAAAAACAATGGTTAAAAGAATAATAACGAAGTAGCTCATTATTACGGGTTCGTGTTATTCTTATCTTGATAATTTAATCGGGTACGTCTGCGTAAGAAATACATAAAAATGGCTACACCTAAAAACCCTAAATAAACAAAACTCATGTTGCCATTTTCTGTCCACTTTGTTGCAAGCTCATATATACAAATGGCAGCAACAAAAAGCCATGCAACCTCAACTATTCTCAGCATTTTCATCTTCTAATGTATTTTCTTCTAATTGTAACTCACCTTTAATATTGCCTAAAAGTTTATAGGATGTAAAGTTTTGGTCTGCTTCAAACCCGTCACCCATTAACACCTCTTCGCCAACCGTAATTTTAGTAAAAACATTTGAGTAAATAATTTCTTTTTGGGTTTCCCAAATTAAGTGTTCTGTGTTTAGCTTTTCTCCTTTTTCATTTATCACAACTACATCTCCTCTAGCTTCCCATTTTTGGTCTTCTACAAAACGTTTGGCGTAATTTGCCCTCAAACTACTTTCTGGCTTTCCTAATTTATTAAAAAAAGTAACAACAATACCTTGTGGAAATTCCATAAAAGGCTTCTCGCTATTGCTAAAATCTAAAACTTCTGGAGCCGTTATTTCTAATCTTTTAAACGAAGAATCCGAATATTCGTAAACAATATTTTTTTGAACGTTTAATGGTAATTCAATTTCTTCTTCACTAACTTCTTCTATGTCTTTAATAGAATTTGTGCAGCCCGAAAATAAAAAAATCGCTGCTGCCAAAAAGGCAACAGCGATTATATATTTAAGATGTCTCATTAATAAAACTTAACAACAACCGTTTCGTTAATCCAACAACCGATGTTTATTTTATCTCCTTCTTTAATTCCTAGGGCAAAAGCGGTACTTAACTCTGGCAATGCTTTTTTATAGGCCGCAATTTGCTGGTTTGCTTTATTGGTACACTCCGGATCTATGCTTTTGGCATAATTTAATTTATCTATAGCTGCCCAATACACAGCTTTTTTCTCAATTGCATTACTTCCACAAACATCTGCTGCAGAACCATAAATAGAAGCCAGAACTAAATACGGATCTCCCCAGTTCTTGCGCAACTTACTTGCTTTTAAAGCATTTGTTTTAGCCACTGATAAGTTTCCTCTTTTTTGTTCAATTACGGCTACGGTTAAATAGTCTTTTGCTTTACGTCTAGAATCGTCTTCTAAACCAATAGCTTCTGTATAATATTTAGAAGATGTGCCTAAATCGTTTTTCTTATAAGCCAATTTAGCCATACTTCTTGCTGCTTGCGCGCTTGGTTCTAATTTGTATAGCTCTTCTGCAATTTTAAAGTAAACCGGATTGTCTGTACAATCTGCAACGTTTCCTTCATCATCTTTCTTTTCTTTTTCTAGCATACGTGCAGCCGTTCTTAACCATGCTGCATCTTTAGAGTTTTCTGCAAACTTTTCTTCGTTATAAATAATAGATAAGTTTTCGCAAGATAAAGTTGGTGCCAACATTTTCTCAATGTTGCTCTGTACTTTATCATAGCCATCTAAAAGCTTTTCGCTTCTCACAATGCTCTTTTCGCATTTGCTATCACATTCGCCATTTTCTTTTTTGGCTTCTAACTCAATAATTTCATTGTTGTATTTATTAATGTTATGATCAAGTGCATCATTAATGAAATTATAATCTGCCAAAAGTGTTGGTAAATCTATTTTATCTGCCTTTTTCATTCTTACGGCAGAATTAAAATAGCTGTTTAAATGGCTCGGGTACATGTCATCTCCCGCTGCCTCAAATGCTTCTTGAAAAAGTGCATATCCTGTTTCTAGGCTATCCTCAAAATATTTTAAATACTTAGATGCTTTTTCCGTTTTAACAAAACCTTCGTTTTCTGGGAAATACACTAAACGTTGGTCATATTGTTCTATTAGCACTTTTGCCAATTCCATTTTTACGGCAGGATCAGTTTCTGCATCTATTTTAGACTCTATAATTTTTGGTGCAATTTTAAAAGTGTTTGATTTGGCACCTGGGCAAGTAATGTACAACTGATACCATGCGTCATAGCCTTCAGCATAATTTTTATTCTTGTAATAAGAACCTGCTATATTGTAATTCTCCCAACATTTAACACTGTCTGCAGCTGTTTTACCCCAGACTTTTTCTGATTGTGCGTTTACTGTTAATGATGCAATTGCTGCAATTGCCATTAAAAAAACTCTTTTCATTTTTGCTTAAATTATTATCTGTATTTAAATTTTTGAAACCATTGATCTCCGAATGTTATCCCGAAAATTAGATTCACATAACGTTCTTTTAACTGATCAGGTTCTCCGTTCCATTTATTTCCAACAACTATACCAAGATTCAGCATTGTGTATTTTTTTTCTCCTTGCGCTAAATTTTTATATGGGAAAGGCAAACCAAAACCAGCTGTTGCACCATAATTAATTACTCCTATATCTTCTATTTTAACTTGAGTGTTTTCGTAAAAGCCACCAATTCTATACTCTATTTTAGAGAAATACGTTTTTCCTCTTTTAAATTTTTCAAATGAATACTGAGGCACCATAAAGCCTCCAAAGGCTACTCGCCAAGAGTCTTTTAATCCACCGTTGTTTCCTTCAAAATTGCTGTATCGTGTCCAATTTGTTGAGCTAAACTCTCCGGTAATCATCCAAGCGTAACCATACCAATCTGGATTTTTATAACCATAACTTAACCCAACACCATACCTAGAGGGCAAGGTTATTTTTCCTTTAACATCAAGGCTTGCATCTACTGTATCAATTATATTTTCTGTTCCGGTATTGCCATATAAAAAAGTATACTGCAGCAAATCTTGTTGCGCATTTAAGTCAATCTGATTTGCATAAGTTGCACCTACCGTAACTACTTTGTTTTCTTTCAAGTGCTTTTCATATTGCAAACCAAAATCAAATGCAAATGAGCTTACACCGTTTGATGTTTTCTTTTTGGCGTTGTAATAAGATTTATCAGAAAAAAGAACAGCTTCACTTCGATCATATGAGCCAAATAGATAGCGCATGTTAATACCAACTGAGAGGTTTTTTGCTATTTCAAAGCCGTTGCCAAAAACAGCTTGATTGATACCTCCTTTTCCTTGAAATTCATATAGAACATCTCCAAAATCTGCAACACTATCTGTTGTGAAAATATTGTAGCCAACAAACGAATAAGGCGATACAGATACAGACATCCCCCACCAATCTTTAATCTTAAAGCCTAAGGCAAAATAATTAAAATAAGCATTTTGATTTCTGAGCTTCTGATTTGTTGATTCAATACTTTGTTCAACAACTTTAAATGACATTGCCGTTTCTAATGTGGTAAAATCTAGTGCTGTGTAGGACGCGGGGTTTGCCATATTGATGTACAATGGCTCTCTTACACCAATTGATGTACCGCCAATGCCGAAATTTTGGGCAAAGTAACCCTCACTTAAATCACCTAATCCATATACAGTAAATGGCGATACCGAATTAGCTTGACCTTTTGCAACGCCCCATCCTAAAGTAAAACAGATAAATAAAATTGTTCCTTTTTTAAGTATTGAATGTAAGTACTGCATGTAATCCTTCTAGCAAAAAATTTTGACGTGCAAAGATGCCACTTTTAACGAGCCTCGCAAGTACTTTAGTATTTCCACCAGATAAAACAACAATTAAATCTTTGTGCAACAATTTGTAGTTTAAAATCATACCATCAATTTCGGCAACTAGCCCGTGTAATGCACCCGATTGAAGGTTTTCCTCGGTAGAACTTGCTGTTAACTCTACTTCTTGGTTTAGCGCTACCAAAGGTAGTTTTGATGTAAAGGCATTCATGCTTTTCAACCTCATCTCTAAACCTGGAGAAATAGAACCTCCTAAATACTTGTTTTCTGAATTTAAAAAATCATACGTTACACAAGTACCCGCATCTATTACTAACACGTTTTTGCCCTTATAAAAACTTGCAGCTGCAGCTACCAAAGCAACCCTATCTAAACCCAGTGTTTGTGGCGTTTTGTAATTATTGATAAAAGGAAGCTTAAGTTGCCGGTTTAAAACTACCCAGTTAATATCATTAAACTTATTTACAAAATATTCTGCGTTTTTAGAAACTGTAGAAACAATGGCCTTTGTTGGTATCCATTCATCTATCAACTCCTCTATGCGGCTATCTTTTTCATCTTCAAGCACTAAAACTTGTTTTAGCGCGCCATTACTAAAAACGCCAAGTTTAAGAAGTGTATTGCCAATATCTATTGCTAATTCCATTAATTCAAAAATCTAAAAATAAGTGTATAAAATAGGTTGCGCATGTAGATTGTTTTTATTTACATTTGCGCCCGCTTTGTAAAAGCAAGGTACCTTAGCTCAGTTGGTAGAGCAATGGACTGAAAATCCATGTGTCCCTGGTTCGATTCCTGGAGGTACCACAAAAAAAAGGGTAAACATTTTAGTATTGTTTACCCTTTTTTTATGATTTAAAGTTTTTCTACCAATCGCTTTTGGAATTGCGTGTGCTTATTTTTTTTTCCTGTATCATCCATCTGGTTCGGCTAACAGGGCACGGCAAAAGGTAGACTTTAAGATTCCTTTTTTCTGTATTTTTTAGAATTCGATTCAATTAATAAATAAGGTAACCCTATAATCATCGAAGTCCAAAATGCAATGTTTTCAATATTCGGCATTTCAGTAAGAATGGCAATCCAATACCCTGCAAGGATGACAATTGCCATTCCGAACATCACATTCCGAAAGACGGTTGCTATTCCTTCAATATTGTATTTTTCTTTTTCTTCCTTCGGCATGGTATTATATCCAGCAATAAGAAAGTACATTTTTCCATGTTTTATTAAAATACCGAGAACGATAAAAAGTATTGATACACCAATCATAATTATTTTTTTTCTTCTTCGTTTACTTAAAATCTACAAGTACGTTTTATACAACTCGCCTTGTCTTAAATTAACGTTCCTCCGTGTAAAAGGTCCGCATTGGATTTAAATATACACTTTGCCAAAAAAACGGTAAGGCCAGCTAAATATATTTTTACAAAAAAATCCAAAAATTAAGCAGTGAATATATTGCATAACTAGGCTTTACACAGGTTAGGAATAAATGCGTGGTTTTATATTTAATACTATGCAATAGCCAATGAATAAACCAAATGCAGAAAAATAAACATCATTTAAATCAAAAGTCATATTTGTTCTGGTTTGAATTAGCTTAAACTCTTGTGCAAACACATATCCTCCTGTAAACAATACCGCAATTAAGTATATAAAACTTGGCCTTATTTGGTGCTTATGATTCAACTTATCATTTATCAATAAAAAAACACCCGTTAGCGTTAATGTACCAATAACAGCTTCAAAAAAATTTGGTAGAGAATACAGAGCAATTTTAAAAAATTGGGGTGCTTGACTTTTTAAAACAGTAGGTCTGATATACTTGAAGAAAATAAAAACCGGTATAATGAAGAGCTCAACGCGGGCTAACTTCATTATATCTTTCATTTTTTTGTTCATTATACTTTTTCTTGCTTAGATTTTAAATCGTTTTAAACCAAAAAACGTGGTATTCGTAACGATGATAAATAATACCATATAAAAACTATATTAAAAGTTAAAGAAGGAGACGAACTTTATTCCATTATTCTCATCAACTGGCACGCATTAAAGGTTACATCCTTTCTAATCATTGGAAACTTATCCATTTCAAATTGTTCTCTAGGCTCAATATTAGTTGCAAAAAAAAACGTGTTATCATCCCGCTCAATATATCCAACAAACCAACCATTGTTGTTTCCATTTTTTATTGACCAACCCGTTTTTCCTCTTAGTTTAAAACCTTCCTTATCTTCCATTACCATCATTCTTTTTATTACCAATTCTGTGTGTTCAGAAATTGGCAATTCAGACTGCTGTAATCTTATTAAAAAGTCGATTTGTTGAAATTGATTAATTCGAGAATCTCCTTCTAGCCAGAAACTATCAATATTGTTCGCGCCAACCTGCATATTTCCATAATTAAGTTTATCCAGGTAATAGTTCATCTTTTTCACGCCTATTTTCCTAGCAAGTTCCTGATAACACGGTACGCAAGACAATTGAAAAGCATCTCTAAACACTAAATTTTGCTCCCAGCTCTTTAGCCTCCTTTTCTCTCCATTCCAAACAAAAAGTGTACTATCATTTTCAACAAATCCAGATTCAAGCGCTATAATGGAATTAGCAATTTTAAAAGTTGATGCTGGCAGCTGCCCTTTTCTTGCCCATTTAAAATCATTCGAAAAGTATTGATTAGCATCCAAGTCATAGATTAATATTGATCCGATGAGATTGGCCGAGTCCAAAATAGACTGAAACTCTAAAACTATTTTTTCTTGTTTTTTTTTTGTTAAAACAAAACTTTTCTGTGCTCATCTTATTATCGGCAATAGAAAAGAAGAAAAATGCTAAAATTGAAATATAAAATCTAGCCATCAAGTTTATCTCGCCTTTTTGTTGGTTTTCAATAACGCTATCATGGGTAATTATTTAATGTTAGGTGCTTTTAATAAACAAATCCATTATTCTAATAAAGCTCTCTGTTCCCATAATGGCTAAAAAACCAATCTCATCCTTAAACTCCTTTTGTTTTACAGCAGCATACACGAATGCTCCGAAAGAAAGCAAAACAGAATAACCCAGCATAAAAATGCCTTGTAGGTGGAACGCCTTAAATAAATACAAAGCAAATAGTGGAACAACAACCAATAAAAGCACAACACGCATTGACATAACCTTACTTTTACTCGCGTAAATTGTCCCTAAAATCAAACTAACAAACAACATATAAAAAGCTAGCATTTGAAGCTGACTGTTACCAAGCAGGATAAACGCAACACTTGCTACTTGCAATATGGCAATTGAATTTGCTAAACGGTTTGATGTTTTGAACGTTTTATAAACCGCAAAAAGAGCCGACAGCGAAAGAAGAGTAATTTTATATGGTTCCATAGTTGGAGGTAATGAATGCCCCTAAAGATAATAGCGGTGTTGAGAATTCCAACTTTTTAAATTATTGAAGTATTGATACCAAAACACCCTTGCCTTAATCCCAATCTGGTCTAGAAAGTTTAAAAAACTCGTTCGTAGAATGGTCCTTTTACTCTGTAATCTTATTACAATTTTGTTGGTTTGGCCTCAAAAACCTTGCTGCTAAATTTATTTATTATTGCTACGCTTAAAACGAAATGTTGGTTTTATTGCGGGTTAAACACAGATCATTAGAGCCCATCGTACTCGGGTAATAAATAACCAACCCATTCTACAACGGTGAATCCTTTTCGCTCTTTTTTTAGTTCCTCAAGGTTCTGTTGTTTTATTTTAATGGGATGTCTTAAAGGTGTATAAATCATCATCAGCCTAATCATGGTTTCAGGTTCTGGAATGACTTTCATTTTGGCCTTTTCTTCGTACTCCTTGGTCGAAAAATGAAGTAAATTGTAAGAATTGTTTTCAAGCTTTGGTAACCAGTAAATGATAAACTCATTAGCCTCCTTCCTATTTAGTCCCAATTCATGAAGTGCATTTTCTAAAAATTCTATGGGCTGATTTCCAGAAACTACATTTCCAGATTCTATAGAATAAGGCTCATTGGGCTTTCCTTCCCAATACAAGGCATAATACTCTTTGTTGTTTTGATCGATAAGGGTTCCATCTGGGTATGCTTCAATTCTCCAACCGTTTTCATATTTCGGGTATGAGTGCGTTATTTCTCCATCATAATCAAGTGAAATCTCAATTTTTTGCTTACTCTCGGGGTACAGGTAAATAATTGGTTTGTGTAGTAGTTGCGGTTCTTCTTTCAAAACAATAGGTCCAATTTGCAACTCCTGCCCACCCTTTACAAGCAATCCTTCTATGCACAAAGTTCTGTATCCGAGACTTGTCACATTTAAATCATATGTGCCTACTGGAATATTTTCCAATTTAAAGAAACCATTATCACCTGAATTTGTATTCGATTTTACCATTCCCGCTTGATATAATACAAGATTGGTAAATTCAATTCCTTGTTTGGCTTCATCAACTACAGCCCCATTTATGAATCCCGAGGTTTTGTTTTGCATTTTACTTACTTCCAGTTCATTATAACTATAATCAACTTCTCCAGAGGAAATAGCATAGCTGTCATCACAATCAATTTTAGTTGTAATTGGTTTTACAACAGAACAACTCGACATAAGCGAGAAGATTACAATGCATGTAAAATATTTTATAAAATGCTTCATTGGTTATATCGGTTAAAATTAAGACAGCGCTTAAAGAGTGTCTTTATGCGAATGTAGATTTTTAGTTTTCAATTTTATTTTTCGTAATGATACTGGGTTAAGCATTGACTTTAGTTAATGCTGAGCGTTCGTTACTATTCTTCAATTATTCTGATTTTTTCATCAACATCATCAGATACGGGAGGAGGTGGAGGTACGATTATTGTCCGCTCAATTATTAAGCGCCAATTCAAATGGCTTCTTAATTCTCTTTGCACGTCCGGCCCAAGATATTCGTATTTTTTTCCATAAGCTGAAATTGCCATGTACTCTTGGTAGTCTCTAATTCCGCTAGCCACCTCACGAATGACTTTTTCGGTAAAGTCGCTTATGATTGTGTCATATTGAACAACAACAACCCCTTTAGAAATAAACACTTCCTTTCCATTGAATTTTCCAAATTGAGATGAGTCCGAGAGTAAAATATTGTTAGAGGGATTAATAAAAAACTCTAACACCTTTTGTCTTAAACTGTCAAAGTCCGTTTTGTGCATTTCGACATAAAGCGAGTCGTCAGGTACCAAAACATGAAGGCAATTTTTTCTGCAATGCCAAAGCGGATGGCCTTCTGATTGATAAAGACTATCTGAAGTTGAATAATAAGAATCACATAATGCAACTAACTCGTCAGTATCTGGATCTTGAATGATTTTTCCGAGCGTTTCTTTTCTTAGCTGAAATTCACTGTTTTGGGCGATGGAATTCAATCCAAACAATGTTGTCAATATGGCGAGAAGTAGTTTCATTAAATTAACCCCAACGTTTAGCTAAAACGCGATTTAATGCGTTTTAGGTTTTGTTAGGGTAGATTTTTCTTGCGACCTTAATAAATTCATTTAGATACTCTTCCAACCTGCTTCCATTCATTCCATAATATGATTTCTCAATTTTTTCGGCAATTGAATTGAGTTCTGATGATTTCGAAATTTCGTTAATGAATAGTGCTAAGTCCTTAAGGTCATACTTATCAGTGTAATCAAAATCTTGAATTAATTTCTGTCTTATCAAGTCATTGCTAGAATATTTCAATAGCGTATTGGCAAGTAACATTATTCCTCTTGATATTGAATCTGATTCAAGAAACGATTGTTCCAATCTTTGGATTTGTTGCTTGGATAACCTTTTGTCAAATTTTGATTTTTGATATTCCCGATAATATGCGTTATAAGGGTCTTTGGTGTTGAATTCAATTGCTCCGTCCCAAACCGTAAAATGGCTTTCACAACATTTTACTAACCATTCTTGAAGTGCTTTAGACCTATCTTTTCCTTTTTTAGTTTCAAGAATTTGCAGATATGATTCAATCAAGGAATTGTAGATTAAGAACTCATCTGTTGTTTCCATATTCTTTGATCCGTATCTTAAACTATTGGTTATGTATAATGTATCATCCGTCATTTTCAAAAATGCAATAGCATAACCTTTGTCTTTGTAAAAGGCTGGTGAAGGACATGAAAGACCAAGAAAGTTTTTAATTCGAATTTGAGAATAAACCTTTGGTCCTTTATAAATTTTCAATGGGGTGATTTCGACTATGCCATCACTACTCCATCTAGGAATAGACTTTGTCAATGTATCACCATACTTCTCGCTAAACTCTTTGCCAATAACTTTATTCCATTCTTTTGGATCATCAACGGCACCATAAACTATTAGGTCACTTGTTTCTATTAGGTTCTTAAGTGAAGTCGGATTTATGGGATAAGCAAGTAACTTCCCAGCTAAGGCCAAAGTCAATATGAGTATCGCTTGTTTCATTGATTTACCTCACAATTGAATAAACACAACTAAGTTGCGCTTATTTTTCCCTTTTGAATTACATTAATAGTGTAACTCTTCTCCTCCAAAAATATGGTTTTACTTGGGTAAACATTTGCTGAGCTTTAAAAAATAACAAACCTCAATATGGCACTCACGCTGGTAAAGTGAGTGAAACACACGTTATAACCCAGTGGTTTTGCATTTGGTCTAGAAAAAAAAAGCCTGCATAAAATTTATGCAGGCTTTTTTCAGTTAATAAAAACTTAAAGTTTTAAATCTAGATTTTTACCTCGTTCATCTTTAACACGCCA
The DNA here is from genome assembly GCA_030424545.1 of Bacteroidia bacterium. Classification (GTDB taxonomy): domain Bacteria; phylum Bacteroidota; class Bacteroidia; order Flavobacteriales; family Schleiferiaceae; genus JAUHWL01. The sequence goes on along the minus strand of JAUHWL010000002.1, from coordinate 272,264 downwards.
AAACTTGCGTTCAATATTTACAAATTCCTGACCTAAGCTTTCAACATATTCTTTATACTTATTCTCTGTCATTCCATTGGTAAATGGTGCACCCACAATCTTGGTCATTACATTAGCAATTTCTTTGTCTTCAATTGTTTCTCTAGACTCTAAATCGTCTTTTATGGTATTTTTCTTAAAAGCAAAAAAGCGGCACGGACCAAAGTGATTTATACCATTTACTTTATAAATAACTACTATTTCTGAATTTAGAACTCCATCTAAGGCAAAGTCTTTTTCTTCTGCTTTACCAGAAGATAAAAAACCTTCTAGTTTTTTAATGTTGTAGATGACATCATCTCTCTTACTTACAAATGCCATGTCTTGTCTTTTTTCTTAGTTGGTTAACACTCAATAATCGGGCAAATTAGCACATTATTTATATATCCATCAAATAATATTGATAGAATGTTCTAAAAAAAATTTATTGCACCCAAAAACACCTTATATTCTTTTATAAGTATAATACAATTTAAATGAGAAAGAAATCATCGTTGTGAATTAACTTACTGATTGTCTATATTTTAACTACATTTAATCCAAACAAAAATAATCTGGGTTATGAAAAAAATTATTTTACTTACCATTTCATTTTTATTCTCTCAATTGGCATTTTGTGTAGCTATTAAGGTGCTAGAATCTAACAAAGCCTCTTTGCACAATTTTTCTGGCGGAAATTATAATGTTTCAAACCACATTATTACCGTGAATTCCAATCAGTTTAATACAAATACGCTAACGGTTTTATCAGGAAGTTTAATGACCACGGCAGGAACTTACGTTGTTCTTGGTGGCATTTCTTTGCCCTCTGCTATGGGAAGCATGGCTTTATGGGCTCCAGGCACTACTTTTCCAAACCCCAGTCCGGCCAAATTGGTAGACTTTGTACAATGGGGTGCCGATAATCAAGCTTATTTATCTGTTGCCATTGCCGCAGGGTTATGGAGCGCAGGCACATTTGTAAATGCTTCTTTGCCCATTGCAAGATCTGGCAATTACGGTAGCTCTGGCGCTAGCGAATGGTGGAGCTCATTATCTACTGTAAATTATTCTTTTGAAGATTTTGTTCAAATTGGCCCCATCCCATTTGATCACCAATTAAATTTTGAATTTGTTCAAGGACACGCTTTTACTTCAATAGCCATTTATAACCTTTTAGGAAAACTGCTTATTGAATTGCAAATTCCGCAAGATGCCACAATGCTTACGTACCAAACAGAACGATTAACCAACGGGATTTACCTCTTGCAGCTAAAAACAGCAAACGGAAGTGTTCTTACCAAACGGTTGAACAAAAAATAGAACTATACTATATATATCATCAATACGGGGCAAGCATTTTGCCCCGTTTTTCTTTTAAAAACATCCTTTTCATCTATGTTTGCCACATGAAAATAAAGATTTTAATTGTTGTTCTATTTGCCACCTTCATGTCTAAGGGGCAGAGTACCATTTCGCCAGAAAATGCAATTGCCGAGATTAAAGAAGGCACCTTGATTGTAAATTTAATTTGGCCCACAAAAAAAATTGAATTGCTATTAAAGTCAGGAAAGAAAGAAGAATCCTTAGCACTAGAAAAATCTATAAAACAAGAACATCAACAAATTATAAATGCATTTGCAGCCAATTACCATTTCGGCAAAGTTCTATTTGTGCGCAGCACCAATCTAGGAGATTTGGCCGATAACAATCCTACCGTGCTTTTTAGTGCATCTGGCAATAGCCAATCTTCTATGCCCAACCATTATTATCTTGTAGAGTTTTCTACAACAGACGGCAGAAGCTTAACTGGCTTTGTGGTAAGAGACCATTTACGAGACCCACTTGCGAAACCCTTCCCGTATTTTGTTTCTTACTACAAAATGTTTGGTTTAAAAAAGCGGTCGTTTGTAGAAATGACCATTGAATTAGACAAACGTTTCAATACTTTTTACAATTCTGTAGCCAAGCAATAATATCTTTTTTTTTGGCCAACCTTTTGGTGCACTTTGCTGTTAACAAACATTAACAGGTTTGTTTTAAAATATTCTAAAACAATGCCGTTGTATATTTGCAATCTTAAAAATTAGGCTAAATGCATACCCCCATAAAAGGATTTTCTAAGCTGAGTAAAAAGGCGAAAATAGAGTGGATAACAAATGAAATGTTTGCCAACCCGAACGAGGCCGTTGAATTATTACAAAGCTATTGGCACAAAGAATCTGATAAGCAAAAGCTTCATGATGATTTTATTGAAAACACCATTTCTAACTACTTTTTGCCCTTTGGTGTTGCACCTAACTTTTTAATTGACGGCAAGCATTACACCTTGCCTATGGCCATAGAAGAAAGTTCTGTAGTGGCTGCTGCTTCTAAATCTGCACAGTTTTGGATGAAACGAGGTGGTTTTAAAACAACCATCATTTCTACCACAAAAATTGGGCACGTACATTTTATATATAATGGTGATGCCGAAAAATTAAGCACCTTTTTTACCTCAATAAAAAGTAAAATATTAGAGAGCACCGAAGAAATTACTGCAAATATGCGCGCGCGCGGAGGTGGAATTTCTAGCGTTGAGCTCATCAACAAAACCGACCAAATGGAAGGTTACTTTCAGTTGGAAGTAAAGTTTGAAACCTGCGATTCTATGGGTGCAAACTTTATTAATAGCTGCTTAGAGCAATTTGCCAAAACCTTAAAGGAAGAAATTCAGCACCAAGAAAATATGTCTGCTGCTGAAAAAGACATTCAAATTGTCATGAGCATTTTAAGCAATTACACGCCAGAATGTTTAGTACGTGCCGAAGTAAGTTGCCCTATATCTGACTTAGATGCAGACCCCGGCATTACCCCCGAAGATTTTGCGCTAAAGTTTAAGCGTGCCGTACAAATTGCCGAAATAGAACCTTACAGAGCAACCACACACAATAAAGGCATTATGAATGGTATTGATGCCGTTGTGCTTGCCACCGGAAACGACTTTAGAGCTGTTGAGGCCGCTTGCCACACCTACGCTTCTCGGTCTGGAAAATATACCAGCTTAACCCATTGTACCATTGACAATGGTACATTTAGATTTTGGATAGAAATACCTCTTTCTTTAGGGGTAGTTGGAGGATTAACCACGCTTCACCCCATGGTAAAATTTGCCTTGGGCATGCTTGGTAAACCTAACGCACAAGAATTAATGGGCATTATTGCCTCTAGCGGATTGGCCCAAAACTTTGCTGCATTAAGAGCTTTAACAACTACAGGCATTCAAAAAGGCCACATGAAAATGCACCTTTTCAACATTCTTACACAACTAGAAGCCACCGAGGAAGAAAAACAAACGGTTGCTACGTTTTTTGTAGATAAAGTGCCTCACCACAAAGATGTAGTAAACAAGTTTTGCGAATTACGTGGTGTAAAAACCCCCTCAGAAATTTTTAAAAATAAGTAAGACTTGAAATTTCGTGCGTCTGGGAAATTACTCTTAACAGCAGAGTATGCCGTATTGCGGGGTGCTTTGGCACTTTCTCTCCCAACAAAATTTGGTCAAGAACTAAGCGTGAAACCTGCCCAAGAAAATGTTTTTTCTTGGACGAGCCTAGACAGAAATAACAACACGTGGTTTAAAACCACCTTTACACACGATTTACAAATACTAAAAACAACCGATCAGAAAATTGCGGAAAAACTCATGTCCATTTTTAATATGGCCAAAAAAGAGAATCCGCATTTTTTATCATCGCCTGTGCAGGCAGAAACCAACGTAGATTTTGATTTAAACTGGGGTCTTGGTACCTCAAGTACGCTTATTGCACTCATTGCCAATTGGGCAAAAATAGATGCATTAAAGCTATTTTTTGCAACCCAAAAAGGTAGTGGCTACGATGTTGCTACAGCCGTAAAAAACACACCAATTACGTACACACTCAATCAAAAAGTGGCGGCATTTCATTCGGTATCATTTAACCCCGCTTTTAGACACAATTTGTTTTTTGTGTATCTGGGTAAAAAGCAACGAAGCGATAAAGAGGTTACAAAGTTTTCGCAGCAAAATATTTCTGATGCTGATCTTTTGGCAATAACAGCCTTAACCAAACAAATTTTAAACTGCACTGACCTTGCAGAATTTTCTGATTGTATAACCAAACATGAAGAAATAACCTCGGGTTTTTTAGATTATCAAACCGTAAAGCAAAAATTATTTGCAGACTACCCAGGTGCTCTAAAATCTTTAGGTGCTTGGGGTGGCGATTTTATTTTAGCCGTTGGAACTAAAGCAGATGTAACCTATTTTCATAACAAAGGATTGCAAACTGTTTTATCCTGGGAAGAAATGATCGGAAACCAATAAGCACTCCGGAATACGGTTATATCATCCCTACTATTTTTCGTTTTCTCATTGCGGTACGCTTTTCGCTAATATTTCATCCGAAATCGTTATTTTCGACAAAGCTAAAATCCAAAAATTGAAATACACTTCTCTGCTAATTAGCCTATTAGCTTCTTTATTTATGGAAGCTGCCCACCTTGTTGGTGGCGAGATTAGTTATGAGTGTATTGGAAATAATACTTACCAAATTACCTTAAAAGTATATAGAGACTGCAATTCGTCTGGTGCCCAATTTGATGCCAATGCGAGTATTGGAATTTTTAATGGTGCTACAAATGTTTTATACACTACCGTTTCACCACCACATGGCAGCGTTATTTATATACCACCCACCGTAAACAACCCCTGTTTGCAAACTCCACCAAACGTGTGCACACAATTGGCTGTCTATCAAGCCACCGTAAACCTGCCACCCACCAACGGAGGTTACGTTATAACCTATCAGCGTTGCTGTAGAAATCAAACCATTACAAACATCCCAAACCCACAAAGTTGGGGCTCAACTTATACCGTGCGTGTACCCTCAAATGATGTTGCTTGCAACAGCAGCCCGCATTTTACCTCTGACCCACCCATTGTGCTTTGCAATTCTGACTTTTTAAATATTAGTTCTGCTGCAACCGATACAGATGGTGACTCACTACATTATGAATTTTGTTCTCCACTTCACGGTGGAGAAGCAGGTAACCCGCAACCCTCGCCACCAAACGCACCGCCTTATACAGTTGTACCTTTTACAAGCATTTACTCTGCGGCAAACCCAATGGCGGCACAACCCCCTTTGCAAATAAACCCGCAAACGGGAATAATTACTGGCACACCAAATACAATAGGGCAATATGTAGTTGCTATTTGTGTGAGCGAATATAGAAATGGCGTACATCTAAGTACGGTAAGAAGAGATTATCAATTTAACGTTACCAATTGCCAGAGCAATGTAAATGCAGCAATGATTGTAGATGAATTAAATTGTAATGGAAAAACAATCACGTTTACAGACAATAGCTTTAATGGTTCTAAGTATTTTTGGGATTTTGGCGATACAACCATTCTTACGGATACCAGCGATTTCATCAACCCTGTGTACACCTATTTTGATACGGGAACTTATAAAGTTACCCTGATTGTAAACAAAGGTTGGCCATGTGCAGATACCGTAGAAAAAACCATTCGGGTATACCTTCCAGCCAACGCATCTTTTACATATTCTGGCACCTACTGTGTTGATGGTTCTTTTGTTGGTTTTACACCCACCAGCCAAAACACCTCATTTGATAAGTTCTCTTGGAATTTTGGTTCTAATGCAAGTCCGCAAAAGAGTACAAATAAATTCCCGGGTATTGTAAATTTTACAGGCGCTGGCAAGCATGTTGTTTCGTTAGAGGTAAATTCGTTTGGTTGTAAAAAAATGGTTTATGATACGGTTACCGTTTACCCCAATCCCACAATAGCTTTTAATTTACCAAAGAATATTGGCTGCGCACCATTTGAGGTTAACTTTAAAGACTCTTCTACCGCAGCAACACCTCTCTATTACAATTGGAATTTTGGCGATGGAAACACCTCAACAGATAAAAACCCGGTTCATGTGTATAACCATCCCGGAGTGTATAATGTCTCTTTAGAAATTTATACAGACAAAGGTTGCCTAGACACTCTCTACATTGAAAAAAATAATTTGGTCACTGTTTATCCTACACCAATCTCAGACGTTTCCGTTACACCAACAGTTACCAATATTTATGCATCACAGGTAGAAGTTATCGATTTAAAAGCCCAACCTGATGAAACTTTTTTAACTGATATGGGCAATGGCGTACGATTTTATAATCGCCCAAAATTCTTTTACCAATATCCCGATACGGGAACTTATGACTTGATGCATATTGTAACCAACGGTTTTGGTTGCGCAGATACTACCATTGTTCCTGTTAAAATAAATCCCGTTCCTTTAATTTTTGCACCTACAGCATTCTCGCCTAACGGAGATGGAAAAAACGACATTTATAAACCTGCAGTTGTGGGTGCTTTAGAATATGAGTTTATTGTTTTTAGCCGCTGGGGCGATGTTGTGTTTAGCACCACAAACCCGAATGAAGGCTGGAACGGAACTTTTCAAAACACCGGGCCTGATTTGCCATTAGGCGTTTACACGTTTAGCATTTTTGTTAGAGACATTAACTACGAAATTGCCAGCGAAAATGGCACTATTACGCTTATTAGATAGTGCTTGATTGTGTTTTAAAGACAAGCCACAAAACGGCCAAACAAGCTAAAACACTAATTAGCACATTAAATATAGCCACCCAAAAAAGCCCTTGCCTTAGCAACTGAAATGTTTCGAAACTAAAGGTAGAAAAGGTGCTGAAACCACCACAAAACCCTACCAATAGTAAAAATTTTAATTGAGGGTCTAATCTGCCCGAATCTAAACCAAGCCACACAAGCATAAGCAATAAGCAACTAAGCAGATTAGACGTAAAGGTTGCTACCGTTGCACCATAAGCTAGATTAGTATTTTTTAAAAACAGTAAGCTTATGCCATATCGACTAACACTGCCTAAACCACCGCCCAAAAACACTAACATTGCTTCCTTCAAAATTGATGTAATTTAATTGTACAAATAAAGAACATTGAACCAAATAGATAGTTACTTAAGCAAATTTGAGCCCCATAAATCTGCAATGGTGCATTATTTAATCAAAGAAATATTACGCCAATTTCCAGGTTTAATTGTAAAAAGCTCTTTTGGACTACCGTTTATCTACGGTAAAAAAGGCATCTGCTACTTCAATTTAAAAAAGCATGGTGTTGATGTTGGATTTATGTATGGGGTACATCTCACTCAACATGCTGATTTTGTTGCAACCAACCGAAAACAAGTAAGAAGCCTATTTTTTACATGGGAAGAAGATATTGATTTAAACAGGCTTTTTGTGGTGGTTAAAGAGGCTGTTGATTTTGATTTACGCTAGCCATTCTTCTTTTGCGCTCTACAAACCTCAACAACATCATCCCAACCAAGCTGCCAAAAAGTGCCCCGCAAATAATATCTAGCGGATAATGAACGCCTAAATAAATGCGGCTATACGAAACCACAGCTGCCCAAATAAGCAACCACATTTTTGCTTTCGGTAATATGGGTTTTAATATGCCACCTGCTAAAACAGCAAAACCAAATGTATTGGCCGCATGCGAACTAATAAAACCGTATAGCCCACAATGAGAGGCTAGAAACCTCATCTGTGACATTAATTCTTCTTCTTGGCAGGGTCGTGGTCTTTTAAAAACTTCTTTAAACAATTGAACGCTGCCTTGGTCTGTAATAAGTATACCCACTACGCACAATGCTGTAAAAAACAGGGCATCTTGTAAGCCAAATTTTTTAAAAAATAAATACGCCACGCCCATATACAACGGAATCCAAACCCAAATTTCTGAGAACAAAACCATGAGTTTATCTAACCATGGCTGGCCCAAATTATTCAAGTACAGAAATAATTCTGTGTCCCATTGCAAGATTTCTTGTATCATTTCTACTGATTCAAATTCTGCCAAAGCAGATCCTTAAGCGCCATTAAGTTTTTCTGGCTTACTGATGAAAAGAAAATTACTGAGGCATCTTTGGGAAGCTCTTCGCGTATAGATTCTTCAAGTTCTTCATCAAGCATATCGCTTTTAGATACGGCAATAATGTGTTTTTTATCTAGCAGTTCTGGGTTAAACTTTTTTAGCTCTTTCAGTAATACTTTATACTCCTTTAGATGATCCTTAGAATCGGCAGGAATTAAAAAGAGTAAGATGGCATTTCGCTCTATGTGCCTTAAAAAGCGGTGCCCAAGGCCTTTGCCTTCTGCGGCACCTTCAATAATGCCCGGAATATCGGCAACTACAAAGCTTTTGTAATCTCTGTAGCTTACCATGCCCAAATTGGGTACAAGTGTGGTAAAAGGGTAATCGGCAATTTCTGGTTTTGCCGCGCTTATGGCCGAAAGCAAGGTGCTTTTACCTGCATTAGGGAAACCTACCAAGCCGACATCGGCAAGTACTTTTAATTCTAAAATACGCCAGCCTTCTTGCAGCTCTTCTCCGGGTTGGGCATGCGTTGGGGTTTGGTTAGTGCTGCTTTTAAAATGAGAATTTCCCAGTCCTCCTCGACCACCGCGCATAATTATTTTTTCTTCTCCGTCTTCTGTTATTTCAAAAAGCACTTCGTCTGTTTCTGGATCTTTTACTACCGTTCCTAAGGGCACATCTAAAATTACATCTTGCCCATCGGCACCATGTCTATCTCCTCTATTGCCATTTTTACCATCAAAGCCTAAAACGTGTTTGCGGTATTTAAGGTGCAAGAGTGTCCACATTTGCTTGTTGCCGCGTAGTATAATATGGCCACCACGACCGCCATCTCCACCGTCTGGGCCACCCTTGGGTATGCCGCGGGCACGGTAAAAATGGGCCGATCCAGCACCACCGTTGCCTGATTTGCAATGAATTTTAACGTAGTCTATAAAGTTAGATCCGGCCATTTAATACTTTGTAATTATGCTTTGTGTTTTTCTATGGCTTCAGATAATCGATCAAAAATCACTTCAATTTCGCCAACGCCATGTATACTTTCAAATTTGTTTTGTGCTGCATAAAAGTCAGCAACAACCGCAGTTTGCTCATTGTAAACAGAAATTCGATTTCGAACAATGCTCTCATCCATATCATCTGCGCGCCCGCTATCTTTGCCTCGGTTTATGAGTCTTTTCACAAGCTCATCCTCATCAACTTTTAAAGCCAGCATTACTTTAATTTCTGTGTTTTTAGATGCCAAAAAAGCTTCTAATGCTTTTGCCTGCGGGGTAGTTCTAGGAAAACCATCAAAAATAAATCCGTTGGCATCTTTTGCTTTTGCCACTTCGGATTCAAGCATTTTTATAGTAACCTCATCTGGCACCAAATTGCCTTTATCCATATAGCTCTTTGCCAACTTCCCTAATGCTGTTTCGCCTTTAATATTGGCTCTAAAAACATCTCCTGTAGAGAGATGAACCAAATTATATTTATCAACTAACTTGGCAGCTTGCGTGCCTTTTCCGGCACCCGGAGGACCAAATAGAACTATGTTTAACATATTCGGAAATTAAAGATTTTACATTTTTTTGAAGTTTGCGAAGATAAAGAATTCGTCTAGTCAGTTTTTAACGAATAGACTAGACTAAAATCCTACATTTGCTGCTGACATTTCTACAACATGAACACGAATTATTGTGTGATAATGGCCGGTGGCGTAGGAAGCCGATTTTGGCCTATTAGTACACAGAAAACACCCAAGCAGTTTTTAGATATCTTAGGTACGGGCGAATCTCTTTTGCAATTGACGTACAACCGCATAGCCCGTATAATTTCGCCCGAAAATATTTTAGTTGTAACCAATTTAGAATATCAAGAATTGGTAGAGAAGCATTTGCCAGAACTACCTAAAAAAAATATTCTGAGCGAGCCTATGCGGAGAAACACTGCACCTTGTATAGCTTATGCCGCTTTTAGAATAAAAAAAGAATGTCCGCAAGCCAACATCATCATTACCCCTAGCGATCATTTTATTACTGATCAACAGGTTTATATTGAAACCATTTCTCAAGCTTTAGAGATTACGAAAGCCCATAATTTTTTAATCACGCTTGGCATAAAACCACACAGACCTGAAACAGGGTATGGCTACATCCAGTTTAATACAGCCGAGATAAGTGGCATTAAAAACTTAAAAAAAGTAAAAACATTTACCGAAAAGCCGGATAAAGAACATGCGCAAAAATTTATTGATAGCGGTGATTTTCTTTGGAACAGCGGTGTTTTTATTTGGAATGTAGACACCATTTTAAACGGTTTAGAAAAACACGTACCCGATGTTTTTGACACCTTTAACGAAGGTTGGGATCATTACGGTACCTCCAAAGAAGCAGGTTTTATAGCCGATGTTTATCCGCAATGCGAAAACATCTCTATAGATTACGGCTTGATGGAGAAAGCGAAAAACGTGTACGTTTTGCCGGCAGATTTTGGTTGGAGTGATTTAGGTACTTGGAGCAGCGTGCATGATAAACTTACCCCAGACGAGAATGGCAACACCTTTCTTGGCAAAAAAACTTTAGTGTATAATACCAAAAACTCTTTGGTGGTAAACCAAGGTAAAAAACTAATTGTTGCTGAAGGTTTGGATAATTATGTAATTGCCGATGGACCAAATGCTCTATTGATATATCCGAAGAGTAAAGAGCAAGAAATTAAAAGCGTTGTAAATGATGTAAGGTTAAAATGGGGAGATAATCATATCTAACCATATTTATCGTTATTCGTTTTAGTTTATTTTCGTTTGTCAAACTAGAGCCTTTAAATCATGCTTACGCCAGAATCAGATAGCAGTAATTCATCTCAGAGTACTGCAGATAAAACAGATCAGGTATCTACCAATTTAAAAAGTGGTTTTAAAGGGTTTATCCAAGCTGTTGGCGATTTTTTAAAAGATAGACTAAGCATTTTAGACAATGCACAGCCCGAAAAAACCATAGAAGGCATTAGCCAAGACATTGATTTTAAAGGCTTCAATCTTTGGATTTTAATTGTTGCAATTTTAATCGCATCGGTTGGATTAAATGCAAACTCTACAGCTGTTGTTGTGGGAGCCATGTTAATTTCTCCGTTAATGGGGCCTATTATGGGGCTCGGGCTTTCTATTGGTATCAATGATTTTGTGATGCTGAAACGCTCTTTACGAAATTTAGGAATCGCGGTTGCCGTTTCTATCGTTACATCAGCCCTGTTCTTTTTCTTAATTCCTTTAGACGATGCTTCTTCTGAACTATTGGCACGCACCAAGCCCGATATTAGAGATGTATTTATTGCCTTTTTTGGCGGCTTTGCAGGAATTTTGGCGGGTTCTAGAAGAGAAAAAAACAACGTAATTCCCGGTGTTGCCATAGCAACTGCACTTATGCCCCCCCTTTGTACAGCGGGCTATGGCTTGGGCACATTGCAGTTTAGCTATTTTATAGGGGCTACCTATTTGTTTCTTATCAATGCCTTTTTTATAGCACTTGCGGCTGTTCTAGTTACTCGGTATTTAAAATTCCCTATTAAAACTTTTATTGACAAACAAACCGAAACAAAAGCCAAAAGATGGCTGATTATTACTGTAATCATTATGATTATTCCCGCCTCTGTTATTTTTATAGGCGTAGTTAAAGACACCATTTTTTTACGCAAGGTAAATCTCTTTATTGCCGAAAATATTAGCTATGAAGATGCCGCCATTGTAAAAACAGAAATCATTCCTACCGATACTATTTCTTATGTAGACTTGGTGATTTTTGGCGAAACTATTCCCGAAAAAACCATACAGAATTGGCAACGCATTTTAAACACCACGGTAGAAAATACCAAGCTCAGGATTTTTCAGGGTAGCGAGAAAAAAGGCTTACCTGAGGTTGAAAAGTTGGTGGACATGTTTACCAGTTCTCAATCGGAAATACTCTCTAAAGAAGATAAAATAAGGTTCTTAGAAGAACGCATTGTTAATTTAGAAAAAGAAGAACTCCCCAAAAGTTTGCTTGAAGAAATAAAGATTAACTACCCTGAATTGGAATTGATAAAAATGGGAAGGATGATTTATGCCGATTTAAAAGAAAACCAAACAGGAGATAAACCCAAACCAAGTGTTTATGTTTGGTGGAGTGCTACGGTTGCCGATTCTGTGATAGAACTAAAAAACAACCAGCTTAAAAAATGGCTAGAAGTAAGGCTAGATGAAGATACTGTTGATGTAAGCTCGCTACGCCTACATATTATTGAAGATAATTCTAAAAAGCCTAAAAAATAGCACATATAAACCAGCTACTTGGGTAAAGGCATTCTAAACCAAAGTGGCATATGGTCGCTTACTTTGTGCTCAAACCGGCCATAAAATGCTTTCTTTTCTGCGGTGGTCATCTCACTTATTGGCGTGGTTACACCCAATGCTTCGTGAAACAGTTTTACGAAATTAAATACGCCATAATCAGGTCCAGTTTCGTTACCGCCCATGGTTTCATTTTTATCATAGGTGGGCCATGCCGTATTATCATCTCTAAAGAATAAACCAACATGATCAAACGTTTCGCTGCCGCGAGCATTGGTTCTAAACACATCTGTTTCGCCTTGGTGTACATCTAAAAACGGGAAATTTATGTTTACCCGTTTGTTTGGGTCTGTTTCTAAATTGCCTTCTTTGTTATAGTTTTTCATAGACTCCTCAACCGTTACACGATCTGTTAAGCGGTTGTTGTAATCTAAGTTTAAGTCGCCCAAAAGCATAAAATTTGGGTGATATGCACGGTCATTGGTTTTAACACGTTCTATAATCCACTGCATCAGCGCGTGGAACTCTTGCCTTCTATCGCTCATATAATCGCCAAAAAACAAATGCGCATTTATTGCCATAAAATCATACGACTTGGTACCGGGATGCCCCTTGATTTTAAAACTCACACAATACGGTTGCCGGATAAACGAAAGAAAGGTGGGCATTTTTATGTTTCTTGGTTTGCCTTGTTTCCCTGCTTTATAGTCGGCATATTTTTTGGCGTAGGGCTCCATTACTTCGTGTATGGCGTCATAGTTTTCGGCCATAATCTGCAACACTTTAGACCGATCAAACGTAATATCCGAAATCACCTCGCCTCTTTCTACAGTTTTCCAGCGGAAGATAAAGCCCAACCGTTCGCCAATACCAGCATCTCCTGGATAAACGCCTGTTTTGTCTGAAACCACCATACCAAATTCAGAGCCCAGCAATTCCATAATGCGGTTCAAACCACTAAGGTCTTCCATGATTTCTTGGATGGCAATTAAATCATATTGCTTACAAATGCGGGCCAAAAACTCCCACGTGTCTGCACTACGGCTTAATGATGACCCTAGTTTGCGGATGTTAAACGAACCGACAAGCGTGCTGCCATAAACGCGTTCTGGAAATCCGTATTTGCCGGGATTAGCATCTAACAGGCTATTAATGTTGTTCCATTCGGTGGTAGTAAATTGCTTTGCCATGATTTTTTTGGTTAAGGTTAAAAGTGTTTAGCAGGCCATACCTAAGGGGTAGGCATTGTAAAGATAAAATGTTCTGCCATTGATTGGTTGATGGAATAGTGCTTCTATCAATTTCTACTTTACTTATCAATTCTTCCACAGCATGGCAACCTTTCCCCGTGTTCTCATGGACTCTATATACCCTATAGCTTCTGGAATTTTGGCAGCAGGGTATGTCTTCTCAATATGTGGCTTTAACTTCCCTTCTTTTACAAGATCTGCAAGCATATTTAAATCTTCGTTATTGGCTTCGGCTGTAAATTGGGTTAATGGGAATTTACTAAACCCTGAACGGATTATTACAGACATCATCTGCTTCATGGTTGTAAATCCAACCATTACGCCCCGTTTACCTAGACGTTTATAATCAGAAAAGGTAAGGTTGCCATTTGTATCAATCACCAAATCATAAGTGCCATTGTGTTGGTGTATGTTTTCCTTGTTGTAAGCAAGAACACTATCAGCCCCTATAGACTTAACAAAATCAACATTTCTGCTAGAGCAAACAGCAGTTACATGTGCACCATAGGCTTTTGCAATTTGTACAGCAAAATGGCCTACCCCACCAGAAGAACCATTAATGAATACCGATTCTCCTTCTTTAAGTTTTCCATGCGTTAATAAGGCCTGCAAAGCGGTTAATCCAGCAATGGGCATACACGCCATTTCGCTATATGTAGCCCCTTCGGGCATAAGCCCGCACACATTTTCTGGTGCGCAAGCATATTCTGCAAAAGCTCCACCGTCAAGCATTTCTCCAAATACACGGTCGCCTACTTTAAATTTTGATACACCCTCACCTACTTCTTCAACTATGCCGGCAAAGTCTGCGCCTAACACATTGTGTTTTGGATTTATCAAACCAAAGGTTAATCTGGCAAAATAAGGTTTGCCTCTTAAGATATGCCAATCGGCAGGGTTGGCCGAATTTGCTATTACTTTGATGAGCACATGATTTTCTTTCACAGTGGGTTTAGCCACTTCGCTTAACTGTAGCACTTCTGGCCCTCCGTATTTTTGTTTTGTAATGGCTTTCATGAGTTTCTTAATCAATAATACTGGTTACTTAATGGATTGCAACATGGCGTCTTACGGCTCCTCGCTTCCGTACCCATTGGTTTACACCTACCCATCTGCATTGAATTCTAGTAGCTTTAAAACAGCCTAGCAAAACACAGTTGGTGCAGAATATTATTTTACAAAGAACCATCCATGACTCCCTGCAACTGCACCTGCAGTAGTTATTAAACTGATTGTTAACAATACCCAATGCAGTCGGTGCATAATCCTAAATGTTTTCCCCGGATTCTTGTTTGCATATTTTTTAAACACTTTATGTAGAACAAACGGTTCAAGTACGTATAGAATTACGGTAAATATTATCCATACAAACGTCATAGCATGTACCCACCAAAAGCGGTAATCGAGATATCGATCCCAGGCATCAAGTTCATAAAGCATATAAAATCCAGTAAGACCCGTAATCAATGTTGTAATTTTTGCTTGTAGCGCAAACCTTCCTTCAATCTGTTCAAAAGTGCTTATTTGGTTTTCTTTAGACGCGAGTTTCTTAATCGCGGGTATAAGAACAGTAGTAACCATGGCCACGCCCCCAATCCAAAGTATTACTGCCAATACATGCAATACCCTAGCCAATGTAAAAAGCTCATGTTGTTCCATTCATTGTGTGTTTTTGTTTTCCGCTAATAACAAGCAAAAATATTCCCAAGCACATTGCGGCACTTGCAATAATTAAAATAATTTGGTGATGAAATAAGCCAAACCCCGTTGTTGTTAACAATAATTCTGAAGCAACAAAGCCCAGCAGCAACAATGCACTGCCCATCTTAACTCGGCCATTTATAACTAGCCACCCTTTTTTAATTATAAGAGATAAAAAAAGAAATGAAATGGAACCTATAAGACTAAGGTGTAAATAAGCTAAGATGATTGGTTTGTTGTAAAACGCAAAACTTTTAAAGAATGGAAAAACAGAAATGCACTGCAAAATTGTTTTCAATACAAATGAGGCTAAGAAAGAAAGAAAATAAAAGGTAAACCAAATACTTTCTTGGCGAAGATGAGGCCAAAGGTTTTTATAAATTGTTGCAACAAAAAAAACCAACCCACTACCGATGAGCACTGCCGATAGATATGCAATAGGTAGAACAGCGTTTGCAAACCCCATACCTAACAGAGATAGACTTATTGCAGGAACAGCTGCTATGGTAAAAAGCCAATAAAATCGCGTTCCGTGCTTTTTATTGTACTTAATATGATGTGTATCTAAATAATTATAAAATAAGCCTAAGGCTACAAACAGAAACCAACCATTGTATTGTAGATGTAAAAAAGAATACACCAGCGAATTATACGTGTCTGTTCCATTTAATCCTTTGGCCGATGAAATTCCAATGATATAAGGCAACACTGTTGAAATTAAACCAAACCAAATTCCCGTTTTTATAAACTTTATGGCAATGGGGCTTTGATTGGCCTCATTTTCTTTTTTTAGGTCTTTAAAAAAGCGAAAAATAAACCAATAGTTAAGTATTTGAAATAAGGTTGAGCATATGATAGAATACAAACCATATCCCTGTAATGAAAATGATATAAACACCCCTATAACAATGAATACTGTAAGTTTAAATTGCAAAGGATAATACCCTTCTGTAATTTGTTTTTGAGTTAAAAAAGTTTTTGTAAGCAACAAGTGCATAATTAAATAAACCCAACCTTGAAATGCCGTATGAGAATGCGCATGAATGAGATTCACATAATCTAGGGGAATTGGAATAAAAGCTACCGAACGCAGCAGCGTCCCGATGAGTGCAACTAGGAAGAAAAAAGTCAAACTTATTTTACTCCATTCAGTATTCATAGTGATTGTACGGGGTTGGCTAAGAAGTGTAGAACTTAGGCAGCGATTATCTTTCCTCTGAAACCAATGTTGATTTAGAACCGAAACGTATCTGAAAATCTTATCTGCCCAATGATTTCTTGGCCATTTTAGCCAACTGTTTTTATTTTATTTAATTCCATTTTTCCACCTTTCAAGTAGCACGTGCAATTAATTCTTCTCGATGCATTACTCTAATACAAATCAGGGTTTTGCAACCTTTGTAAACAAAAAGCCCCACGCTAATACTGTGGGGCTTTGCTCAATTTTTTACTGCTATTTTTTTGTTAAATCAACGCGAATACCAACGCGTAACCCTATGCTGCTAAACGGATATGATATAGGCAAAATTTGCGAGGGCTTATTTGGATCTTGGATTGAACCACCACTTACTTCATCTACAAATTCTACTACTTTTTCCGAAGTATTTAAGTTGGGCAAGTTATCTACACCGTTGGTTATGCTTTTTGTAAGCTCACCTTTTGTGGGTGCATACGTCATGCCTACAATGCTGCACTCAGCAAAATAAGACATGGCTCCTTTGGTTTGAAAAAGCACACCCAAACGAGAGCTAATGCCAAGCCCCACGCCACCGTTTAACTTTATTTCTGAACTCTCTATAGACCCCGCATTATTTCTATCTTGCTCTATTAAAACATTTCCGAAAGACAACATTGGACCAAACTTAGCATAAGGAGTAATGTTTTTTACTTGCGTTTGTAAAACAATACTTGGCGCAACTTGAAATGCATTAGACGTATACTGTGTTTTACTGGTTGAAGTTGATTTTGATGTAATCATACCACCAGTTATTACCGTATTGGTATTTATGCTTTCACCGTTTACTGGCGAGCCAAGCAAATAATTAAGTTGCAACTCAGCGCCAATATTTTCACTAAACATGTACCCTAGATTAACGCCCAAAGCTGCTCCTCTACCTAAATTTAAGCGCACGGCTTCGTCTGTATAATAATACGTAGACTGGTTGTTATCATTATTAAACGTGTATTCCGATGTTGAATTGGTGAGCAGAGAGGTGTTGCATCCCATGCTAAAATTATACCCAAAACTTGGCTCCACGTAAAACCCTTGAGCTAATGAAACCTGTGTTAATCCTAAAGCGGAAACAATGACCGAAAACAATAATTTTCTCATAACTTTTTAATGGTTGTTATTTTGTTATTAATAGCTAAATCTAATATTTTTCATGGTACAAAAAACCTATTTCAGGCTACCCACCATTTCTTCTGGTTTTACCCATTCGTCAAATTGCTCGGCAGTTAGGTAACCCAAGTTCACCGATTCTTCTTTCAATGTAGTACCGTTTTCATGCGCTGTTTTGGCAATTTTAGCCGCCTTCTCGTACCCGATTTTGGTGTTTAAAGCCGTTACCAACATCAAGCTATTGTTTAGGTGGCGCGTAATACTTTTGGTATCAGGCTCTATGCCCACAGCACAATGTTCGTTAAAGCTTACACAAGCATCACCAATAAGTTGTGCGCTTTGCAATACGTTGTAGGCCATTACGGGTTTAAATACGTTAAGTTCATAATGCCCTTGTGCTCCACCAATGGTTACTGCTGTTTGGTTGCCCATAACTTGAGCACAAACCATGGTTAATGCTTCGGCCTGCGTAGGGTTTACTTTGCCCGGCATAATGCTGCTTCCGGGCTCGTTGGCGGGGATGATGATTTCGCCAATACCTGAGCGCGGACCGCTGGCCAATAAGCGAATATCGTTGGCAATTTTGTTTAACGATACGGCCATTTGGTTTAATGCACCATGTGTTTCTACCAAGGCATCATGGGCCGCCAATGCTTCAAATTTATTTTCTGCGGTGATGAAAGGCATGCCGGTAAATTCAGCAATAAATCCAGCTACTTTTTCTGAATATCCGGTTGGCGTATTGATGCCCGTTCCAACGGCCGTTCCACCCAAAGCCACTTCGCTAAGATGTGCCAACGTGTTTTTCAACGCCTTTAATCCATGGTTAAGTTGAGAAACATATCCCGAAAATTCTTGACCTAAAGTTAAAGGTGTGGCGTCCATTAAGTGCGTACGGCCAATTTTTACCACGTTCATAAACTCGGTGCTTTTGGCTTGCAGCGTATCGCGGAGTTTTTCAACGCCCGGAATGGTTACCTCAACAATTTTCTTGTAAGCCGCAATGTGCATTCCCGTTGGGAAAGTATCGTTGCTACTTTGGCTTTTGTTTACATCATCATTAGGGTGGATGGCGCTGGTGCCTTCGCCCAATTTGTTGCCTGCCAACACGTGTGCACGGTTGCTTACCACTTCGTTCACATTCATGTTGCTTTGTGTGCCTGAACCTGTTTGCCAGATTACCAACGGAAATTGGTCATCGTGTTTTCCAGCTAAAATTTCGTCACAAACGGCTGCAATTAAATCACGCTTTTCCTCGGCCAAAACGCCCAAAGCACAATTGGCATAGGCAGCCGATTTTTTTAAATATGCAAATCCGTAAATAATTTCTAACGGCATAGAACCTGCTGGCCCAATTTTAAAGTTGTTGCGGCTACGTTCTGTTTGTGCGCCCCAATATTTATCTGCGGGCACTTTTACTTCGCCCATAGTGTCATGCTCTATTCTGTATTCCATCTTATTATAGGTTTAAAAAATGTATTAAAAATTCGGCACCAATTGCCGCTGTAATTATGCTTATAGCCAATGATGTTAGCAGAGAAAAAACAAGCTTTTTTGCTGATGAAATTTTCTTGCCTGAAAAGGCTAAGAAACTAAGATTTACAATAGCAACAAAGCTCATGCTCCATCCTGTAATTTCGTTAAAGGCGTACCAACCTTCTAATGTGTTCATGCTTTCTGGCGGTGTAACACCTGTAAAATCGGTTGCCGGTATGGCGTGCCAAATGTACCCCAAACCCAGCGCAAGCATGCACAAGCAAAAAATCAGGAAAATGGCTTTTACCATTTTTACGTTGGTTAACCTCATGGTTGTTTTTCAAAAAGATAAATTCAATGTTGGCCTTGCTGTTCGCTAAGCTTTTAGCAGCAATAGCAACTAAAAATTCAGCGGCAAAAGTCGATAATTTATACCGCTTAAAGGAATCAAATGAGCAATAAATTTCTAGAATGTTCTAGTAACTTTATAAGTTTCTGACGCTGGCTGGTTGTGTTATTTTACATTTGCAAACTGCAAAATATTATGACAGATAATAACGAAGAATTTATAGAGGTTTTTGGTGCAAGAGTGCACAACCTTAAAAATATAGACATTGCTATTCCGCGCAATAAACTTGCTGTAATTACGGGCCTAAGTGGCAGCGGAAAATCATCGCTTGCTTTTGATACCATTTATGCCGAAGGCCAACGCAGGTATATAGAAACGTTTAGCGCTTACGCCCGCCAATTTTTAGGCGGATTAGAACGGCCAGATGTAGATAAAATAAATGGCTTAAGTCCGGTAATTTCTATCGAACAAAAAACCACCAGCAAAAACCCAAGAAGCACTGTAGGCACCGTAACAGAAATTTATGATTTTCTACGCTTGTTGTTTGCACGCGCATCTACCGCCTATTCCTACAATACGGGCGAAAAAATGGTAAGCTACACCGACAAGCAAATTGTTGATCTTATTGTAGAAAAATTTCAAGGCAAAAAAATTGCGCTGCTCGCTCCCGTTATTAAGTCTAGAAAAGGCCATTACCGCGAGCATTTTGAGCAAATTATGAAAATGGGTTTCCTCCGCGCGCGCGTAGATGGAGAACTGGTAGAGCTTTATAAAGGCATGAAAGTAGACCGCTATGTAACGCACGATATAGAAGTGGTTATTGACCGGATGACGATTGATGAGAACATAGTGCAGCGGCTAGATCATTCTGTACAAACCAGTTTATTTCATGGCAAAGGCACCATGATGGTAATGAATTTAGAAGACAATTCTTGCGCCTATTACAGCCGCAGCCTGATGTGCCCTACAACTGGAGTTGCCTATCCAGAACCAGAACCCAATACGTTTAGCTTTAACTCCCCCAAAGGCGCATGCCCTACGTGCAGCGGCCTTGGTACGGTTATGAAAATAGACTTGGAAAAAGTTATTCCTGATTATACAAGAAGCATAAAACGCGGTGGGCTTGCACCGTTGGGTGATTACAAAAAAAGCTGGGCCTTTAACCAATTAGAGATGATTGGCGAGCGCTATAAATTTGATTTAAACACCCCCCTAAACCAAATTAGCGAAGCTGGAATTGACGCCATTTTAAACGGTACCGAAGAAAGTTTTGACGTACAAAGCAAAGCCTTAGGTGTTACCCGCAGATATAAAATTACGTGGGAAGGTTTACACAACTTTATAGAAAACCAAAGCAAAGAGGTAAAAAGTAAAAGTTTGCAACGCTGGGCAAAAGAGTATATGTACAAAGAAACATGTAGCAATTGCCAAGGCACACGCCTGCAAAAAGAATCTAGATATTTTAAAATTGGTGATAAAGGCATTGCCGATTTAACCATGATGAGCATTGCTAGGTTTAATGAGTGGGTAAATACTGCCGAAAAACTTCTCTCTGAAAAAGAACAAATAATTGCCAAAGAAATTTTAAAAGAACTACGCTCAAGAAGCGGGTTCTTGCTAAACGTTGGGTTAGATTACCTCACCTTAAACAGATCTTCTAAATCACTTTCTGGTGGCGAGGCACAACGCATTAGACTGGCTTCGCAAATAGGCTCGCAGTTGGTAAACGTGCTTTATATTTTAGATGAACCCAGCATTGGCCTACACCAAAGAGACAACCAAAGGTTAATAAACTCGCTTAAGCAATTGCGCGATATTGGTAACAGCGTATTGGTTGTAGAGCATGACAAAGAAATGATTGAATGTGCCGATTACATTGCCGACCTTGGCCCTAAGGCGGGCATACACGGGGGGCACATTGCTGCACAAGGCACATTGCAAGACATACTAAACTCAAACAGCTTAACGGCATCTTACCTAAATGGCAAAATGCAAATAAAGGTGCCCGAAAAAAGAAGAGAAGGCAACGGAAACGAAATAGTGCTAAAAGGCGCAACAGGCAACAACCTTAAAAATGTTTCCATAAAAATTCCATTGGGCAAGTTGGTGGTTGTTTCTGGGGTAAGTGGTAGCGGCAAAAGCACACTGATTAACGAAACCCTCTACCCCATCATTAACAAAGAAATTTACAGAGCTGTAAAAAAACCTATGCCCTACAAAAGCATTAGCGGTATAGAACATATTGATAAAATTATAGATATAGACCAAAGCCCTATTGGCCGAACACCCAGAAGCAATCCTGCCACATATACAGGTGTTTTTAGCGATATACGCCAATTGTTTTCTAACCTACCCGAAGCAAAAATACGCGGCTACAAACCAGGCCGTTTTAGCTTTAACGTAAAAGGTGGCCGTTGCGAAACCTGCGAAGGTGCAGGGTTAAAATCTATAGAAATGAACTTTTTGCCGGATGTTTATGTACCCTGCGAAACCTGTCAAGGCAAAAGGTTTAATAGAGAAACGCTTGAAATTAGATACAAAGGCAAAAGTATTGCCGATGTAATGAATCTACCCGTAGAAGATGCACTTGAGTTTTTTGAGCACGTACCTAAAATTCGTCAAAAACTATCTTCTTTGTTTGATGTTGGTTTAGGGTACATTACACTTGGACAGCAAAGCACAACATTAAGTGGTGGCGAGGCACAACGTGTAAAACTGGCTACAGAACTTAGCAAAAAAGACACCGGTAAAACCCTCTATATTTTTGACGAACCCACTACGGGATTACATTTTGAAGATGTACGCGTATTGATGGGTGTGATTGAAAAACTGGTTGATAAAGGGAATACAGTAATTATTATAGAACATAATTTAGATGTAATAAAATTGGCCGATTACGTGATTGACATTGGCCCAGATGGAGGCGAAAACGGAGGAAAAGTTGTAGCACACGGCACACCAGAAGAGGTAAGCACAAACAAAAAAAGCGTTACCGGTAAATACATATTACAAGAACTAAAAACAAAACCAATAACAGCATGATGACGAATGACGACAAAAAAATAAGACGCGCTTTTAAAAACAAAACCTGGAATGAAACCAGAACGAATGATTCTTGGGGGATTTTTAAAATTATGAGCGAGTTTGTGCAAGGTTATGATACACTCTCCAAAATTGGCCCTTGCGTTTCTGTATTTGGTAGTGCAAGAACAAAACCAGAAGATAAATACTACATCCTAGCGCAAGAAATTGCAGCTAAATTGGCTAAAAAAGGATATGGTGTTGTTACGGGCGGTGGCCCTGGAATTATGGAAGCTGGTAATAGAGGTGCCCAAGAAGGAGGAGGCTCATCTGTAGGACTAAATATAGAATTACCCTTTGAACAGCATAACAATCCGTACATAGATCAAGACAAAAACATGAACTACGACTACTTTTTTGTGCGTAAAGTAATGTTTGTAAAATACTCTCAAGGATTTATAGTAATGCCCGGTGGTTTTGGTACGCTAGATGAGCTTTTTGAATCATTAACGCTTATCCAAACGCACAAAATTGGCCGCTTCCCTATTGTTTTGGTGGGCACCGAATTTTGGTCAGGGTTAATAGATTGGATAAAATCTGTAATGCTAAAAGAAGGAAAGATTAACAAAGAAGATTTAAACCTTTTCTTGCTTGTAGATAATGCCGATGATGCCGTAAACCGCATTGACGAATTTTACAGCAAATATTTACTCAAACCTAACTTTTAATGCAACTGGCAACTCATTGGCTAGAAAAATTAAACATGCAACCTCATCCAGAAGGTGGGTTTTATGTGGAAACATTTCGGGCTAACATATTGGTAGAAACAGAAAACGGAAAACGTAGCGCGTTAACCTCTATTTTTTACTTATTAGAGAAAGACAATTTCTCAGGGTTTCACCGAATTAAATCACCAGAGCTTTGGTATTTTCATGCGGGCTCTACCTTATTAGTACATGAAATTTGTGCCAATGGCCAATTGGTTACGCATGAATTAAATGAGCAAAATCCCTTTGTAGCCATACAACCAACACATTGGTTTGCCGCAGAAGTTGCCAACCAAAACGGGTATGTTTTGGTAAGTTGTGCTGTAGCCCCCGGATTTGATTTTACAGATTTTGAAATGGCCGATGTTGATATACTCAGCAATACACATCCTAAACACGAAAAATTAGTGAGAAGACTTTCTCGATAAGAACAAGATGATGAACAAAGTATATTTATTCTCCCTACTACTTTTTGCTAGCTGCGGCCATATTGCCGAAGTGGCTAGTATACCAGAAGCAGAAAACAAAACGGCAAACTATAAATACTACGATGCCGAAAGCAAAGTGCGCTATAAAGTTGCCAATGATGATGAAAACATCCACCTTACCTTAAACACGGCAGACCCTGCATCTATCTACAAAATTTTAAACTTTGGGTTAAAAATATATTTAGATGATGGCGGTAAAAAAAGCAAAAACACCTACATACAATACCCGCTTATAGACGAAGATGAACAATTTAAAGACCACGAATACCAAGGGCCAATTAATACACAAATTGATATTAAGCGCACCATAAGAGAATTAAATAGCCAAGCATTATTTGTACGTGGAAAAGAAATTGAAAGCTTTACCCCCCTAAGTGGAAGTATTAAATTCTTTCTTTCAGCACCCTCACCCCAAGAACTTACATACGAAGTATACATTCCACTGAACAAGCTATTTCAAGAAAATACGGCCGATAAAACAGCCGTTTCTTTTGGCGTAGTTTCTGGCGCAGCAGAAAATAAACTATCGGTAACCGGGAACAATAGCGCAAGCCAAAACATGCCAAACTCAAATATTCCTGGAGAAAGCGGCATGCCAAATGCCTCGGCCAGAATTGGTACTTCAAGTCCAAACTCCCCCTTAAATGAATCGATTGATTTTTGGTTTAAAGCCATTTTAAAATAACGATTTATTAGGACAAACTATAGCAAAGGTGGCTACCGTAACCCCTTCTGTTTTCGGGAATTGATTTTATATTTGCGCCCCCATAAACTAACGGATGGTATTTAGTTCAATCACCTTTTTGTTTTTCTTTTTGCCTGTGGTTTTGGTGCTTTATTATGCCACCAAACAAACACGTGTACGCAACTTCATCTTGCTTATATCAAGTTTAATTTTTTATGCTTGGGGCGAAGGATTTTTGGTGTTGTTGATGTTGTTTTCGTGCACGTTAAATTACGCGGTTGGCCTGGGAATTAACTATGCCAAAAAACCAAAAACCATCTTGGCCATTGGTGTGGTAGCCAATGTTATGCTTTTGGGGTATTACAAGTATTTTGGTTTGCTTACCAAATCGTTCAACTACATTTTACCAGATCAATATCAACTCAATATAGAGTCTCCTGTATTGCCCATTGGTATTTCATTTTTTACGTTTCAAGGCATTTCTTACCTGATTGATATTTATAGAAAAGAAAGCCCCGTACAAAAAAACATTTTCAATCTATCGCTCTATATAGCACTATTTCCGCAGCTTATTGCCGGGCCAATTGTGCGTTACAACGATATCAGCAAAGAAATATCTACCCGCATAAGCTCTTTTATTCTGTTTAATGTTGGCATAAAACGCTTTATTATTGGGTTGGGTAAAAAGGTAATTATTGCCAATACCATGGGCGCAATGGCCGATTCTATTTTTATTTTGCCAGCCGATGAACTTACATTTTCACTTACGTGGATTGGCGTTTTAACCTACTCGCTTCAAATTTATTTCGACTTTTCCGGGTACTCTGATATGGCTATTGGACTAGGAAAAATGTTTGGCTTTAACTTTTTAGAGAACTTTAATTTACCCTATATATCTAAGAGTATTCAAGAATTTTGGAGGCGTTGGCACATTTCTCTTTCTACCTGGTTTAGAGATTATTTGTACATACCCTTGGGCGGAAACAGAAACGGTGAGCTAAACACATACTTTTATTTGGTCATTGTGTTTTTTACTACAGGGCTTTGGCATGGCGCCAGTTGGACCTATGTTTTTTGGGGGCTTTACCACGGACTATTTATTGTAATCGAGCGATTGGGATTAAGCAAATTCTTAAAAAAACACGCTGTAATGGCGCACATCTACACCTTGCTTGTTGTGCTAATTGGTTGGCCGTTTTTTAGGTTAGAAAATTTTGGTAGCTCTTTAAATTACATAGAGGTAATGTTTGGTTTGTCTGATACCTTTACGTTTGACACAGGCGCTATTACATTTAGCAACCAGTTTATTACCGTGTTTATTTTGGGTGTAATTGTAAGCACCAGTTTGCCAGATACAATTTCAATCTATCTAAAAAGCTTTATAAACAAAGCGCGTGGCATTGCCTTCAAACAGAATTTGGCAGCCAGTTTTAGCACAGCATTTTACATGCTTGTTTTAATTTATTCGTCTATGGCAATCTCGTCTGGCACTTATAACCCCTTTATATATTTTAGGTTTTGAGCGCAAAAAAGAAAATAGCCATTGTCGTTTTTGGAGCCTTAATGAGCTTTACGCTTGCATTTTTGGGCACCGGGTATGCGCTAGATAAAAGCAAGGTACATTCTGAATTGAGAATGTCTTTTACATCTGCAACAGACCAAAATGTAAACATTACGGTTACCAACCAAACCGATTCTACCACCGGAACGTACCCCAATAGAAAAGAGCAGTTTTCTATCATTACACAAATATTTTATTTTAATTATCCGGCCACCATCTTGCTTTCAGGCACAAACAATTCGGCAGCCATACACATAAACCACTTGGGCATAAAAACCCAAAAACGCTACAAAGATTGGGATGCCACACAAATAACAGAGGCGTTTACCATTGGCAATGCCGATTATAAAATTGTAGAAAACGTACTGGTGCTACAAAAACAAGTTGCCCAAAAGCCCGTCTCATTTAAACTCAAAAACGAAGAAGCCTACGCAAACGAAATTGCTGCGTTTCATCAAAACATTAAAATATATACTGCTTTTGCGGTAATGATGCTGTTTATCTTGTTTGCACTTGCTTACTTTATCAACCCTAAAAAATCTGTGAAATCCGGTATTGTAGCTTTGATTGCTGGAGTTTTAGCTTTCTTACTGTTTCAAAATTGGAGCGATGAAAGAACGCCTCTTTTGCTGGATGCAACGTTTACTAACGCAAAAAATAAACAGGCAAAAACACAACAATTTGTGCCGGTAAGAGAAATTCAGAATTTAACATTTGCTGTTCCCGTAGATCATGTAGAACTCTCTAACATCTCATTAACCCTAAAATATAGCTGGTTGTCTTGGCCAATAAAAGGGCAAGATGTATTGCAAAGTTTTGCGTATCTAAACCAAATTAAAACCACCAAAAACAGTTTAAAAGCAACTGATAGCAACTGTTTCGTACAGCTTAGCAATGCTGATTATGTAAATAAATTTAAATGGCTGAGCTTGGCTTTGCAGGCCACACCATTTTTTGCGTTTCTCGTTGTGTTTTTCATAAACTTTAACATCTGCCAATACATGTTTAAAAAGTACTCGCAAAGCATAAACATGTGGGTGCTAAACATTGCGTTTCTCAATTTTATTTTCATCCCCATGGCGGCAAAACCAATCTCGCAAACCAAGTTGCAGATGGAGAGCGAGAAAAGAACCGCCAACCAACTTCCGAATCTGAACAATACAACGCTAGATAATTTTCCGCAGGCCTTTAACAATTATATAGAAGACCAATTTATAGGGCGCGATTTTTTAATTACATCGTACAACCGTATAAATCAGAATTTATTTTCGAACGGAAATCTGACCACCAAAGCCGTTGCAGAAGGCAAAGACGGCTGGCTTTTTTACACCGAACTAAACACCGATGAGATTTACGAAAACAAGGCTCCGTTTACGGCCCAAGAGCTAGAAGACATTGTTTTGAATTTAAAAGAAAGAGAATATTGGTTAAAAAAACGCGGTATAGATTTCTTCTTGGTTATATTGCCTTTAAAGCATACCATGTACGAAGAGTATTTGCCAGACGATATTTACAGGCACAACATGCCGCCCAAAATAGACACACTTATTAGCTACATCAGGGCAAACAGCAACATTAAATTAATAGATGTGCGCGAGGCTTTGTTTGAGGCCAAAAAGAAAATGGTAATTTATTTTAAGGTTGATACCCATTGGAATATGCCCGGAGCTCTCGCGGGGTATCAAGAAATTATAAATCAGATGAGGGTTTATTACCCGGAATTGGGCGAGCCTTTAACGCTAGATGATTTTGAAATTAGACACTCTACAACCAACGAGGGCGATTTGGCCGGAATATTAAACATGAAAAATGAGCTCTTGAGACAAGAAATTTTAATTTTCCCGAAGGAGCCTTATAAGCATGAAAGCGGTGAATTTATTCCGTATCCTGATGCGCCAAATGGCAAAAAACCCCGTTTTTACCAAGTTCCGGAAAGCAACAAACCCAAGATATTTTGGGGACATGATTCTTTTTCTGGCTGGATGATTCCGTTTTTAAGCAACCACTTTAGCAACAGCACATACTATTGGAGCTATAGCTTAAACGAAGATATTGTTGAGCAAGAAAAACCAGATATTATGGTAACCGAGCTGATGGAGCGCTTTATGTATGACCTTGCCATACCAAATTCTTTAAAAGTAAAAATGGAATACAAAGCCTACCTAGATAGCTTAGAAACTCACGGGCAACCTTAGTTTTTCAGGCTAAAATCTATTGCATTTAAAGATAAATTGATGTTGTAATTCGGATCGGCAGCAATGTATGCCCGCCACTTGTTTTGCAACTTTGTAATTTCTGCTTGATGTTTTTCTAATGATTTTTTGGTGAGATGCGGATGCCCTCTAGAAATAGATTCGTGATGATACAACTCTACATGCGGCACATACACATTGTTTAACCCAAGCTCTCTAACTTTTAAGCAAAAATCAACATCGTTATACTCTACCGCAAAATTTTCGTCAAAACCACCTGCGGCATCGTACACATGTGTTTGCACCATTATACATGCAGCCGTTAAGGCCGAGTAATTTGTAACCTTATTTAATCTGTTAAAACAAACGGTGCTGTTTTTACGCTCGCCAACAAACACGTGCGATGCCGCGCCACCAATTCCCATAATTACACCGGCATGTTGTATGGTATCGTTTGGGTAAAGCAATTTTACTCCGGCAACACCTACGCTTGGGCGCTGCGCTTGCTCCATCATTCCCTCTAGCCAATCGGCAGAAATTACTTCGGTATCATTGTTAAGTAGCACTAAAAAATCACCTTTTGCGTGTTCTCTGCCAATATTCATCAACCTAGAAAAATTAAAAGGTTCTTCAACCTTTACGCACGTAAACTTTCCGTTAAACGCTTGTTTCCATTTTTCTAAATGCCGAAAAAACGCATCTGTACTGCTGTTATTATCTAGCAAAATAATTTCGTAATTGGTGTAGCTAGATTTGTTTAAAATACTTTGCAAGCAAACATCAAGTACATCTGCCTGATCTTTTGTTGGGATGATGATGCTAACCAATTTGTTGGAATCTTGTAGCTTATATCGCACAGAATAGCCAGCAAAACCATCCAAGTAATTTACCGTTCCAGCTTCTTTTCGTCTCGCCAAAGCTTTTTCAATGGCTCGTTTACGTGCCCTAAATTTATCCGACAATTCTTGGCTTTCGCCAATTTGCTCTTCTACCGTTCTGTGAAACAACAATCTTGGTATGTGATGGATGTGCTTAGCTTCTTCCGTAAGATGCAAAACCAAATTGTACGTTAAGGCCGATAATTGATCTGCCGTAAAACCATCTAAAGCTCTTTTTAGATTTTTATCAAACGCAAAAAAACCACCAATGTAATTAGACGACAGCAAATTATCTGGCGACCAATCGGGTTTAAACAGTGGCGTTGTATGATTTCCATCGCTGGTTAAAACATCTTCGTCTCCGTATAAAAAATCTATTTCCGGAAGGCTGTTTTTTGTTTTTACTAGCTGATAAAAAGCATCGTGCACCAAAACATTTTGCGGTTCTGTATAAATCAGCAAATCGCCTTTGGCATTTTTAAGGCTTTCTAGAGGTGTGCTGTTTTTGCACAAACTAATCTTGTTGTTTGTTGCAATCTTAGCTTCCACCTCGGTTGGGAGATTTACACTTTCACAAACCAAAATAAGCTCCCAATTTTTATAAGATTGTGCGTTTATACTATCTACAAGTGCATTTATTTGGGTGTTGCTCTTTGTTGTCGATGCATCAACCACAACCGAGAGCAGCGGTATTTTGGCAAACAATTCGGCCTCTTGTGCTTGTTTTTCTAGTTCATCAACCGTTGGCGTATTTTGTTGCAAATAATGCTTAAACGGATCTTTTACAATGGTTGTACCCGTTGTGTTTTCGGTGTTGTTAGGTTCCTCAACATGTAAAAACAAATAGATTTGCTTAAACACTTCGGCCAGCATCCGCCTTAGTACTTGGCGGCTTTTTTTGCCAAATGCCAAATTTGCCTTTTCAGCAACGGTGCTTTTATTGCCCGAGTTCGCGTTAGATTTTATTTTTAAACCGAGATTATCTACGCGCTTTTTAAGTTTCCAAACTTTAGAATTTTCTACTTCGGCAAGCTGATTTTGCAGTTTTTTTAAACTGGCAACCGAAACACTTAACTGTTGTTTTAATTCGTTTAGCTCATCGGCAGTTGCCAACTCAGCACCATTAGCAGATGTTATGACGGAGTTTATAATTTTCGTATAATCAGGGTTGATGTTCTCATCTACTAAAAGGGGAATGCGTTGAGAGTTTGTAACCTCCTTTAATTTGGTGTGCAAATGTTGCAGCAAATTTTGGTGATCATAGGCAACAAATACAATTTTATCTTTATGCCCAATAGGCGATTCTTCCCACTCTTTTACTGCGCTATCGCTTACAAAACAGTAAATAGAATGTACGTGTTGAAGCGTACTAAAATGCTCTAATGCGTCTTTTGTTGCCAACTCAAGATTTTCGCCAAACAGAAATATGGAAAATCGTTGAGACATTACTTAAACAGGGATTTGTAATATTCACCTACTTTTTGAAAATCGCCCTCTGCCGTAATTTTTCCTTTTTCTATGCAGATGCCGCGCGTGCAAATTTTCTGCATCTCATCAAAATTGTGCGATACAAATAAAATAGTGCTTCCTGCAACTTTTATTTCTCGTACCCGATCTAAACATTTATCTCTAAATCCGCGGTCGCCAACGGCAAGCACTTCATCAATAATTAAAATATCGGGGGTATCTGCCACGGCCAAGCTAAAAGACATTCTAGATACCATGCCCGAAGAAAATGTTTTTACTGGCCGCTGTAATTCTTCTAGAGAAAGCTCAGAAAACGCAATGATTTTTTCAATTTTCGCATCCATCTCGGCCTTGCTATAATTTAGTAAACTACCAATTAGCCTGATGTTTTCTATACCGGTTAGCTCCATCTCCATGCCCGCGCCAATGGCCAATAACGGGGCAATTGTTCCGTTTACAACAACGCTACCTTCGCTTGGATTTAAAATGCCTGCAATAGATTTTAAAAGCGTGCTTTTGCCGGCACCGTTTCTGCCTAAAATGCCAAAAACTTCTCCAGGATAAACGGTAATGCTCACATCCTCAAGCACTTTTTTGCGCTCAAACGGGTTTAAAAATTTAAAGCCCGTTACAAAATCTTTTAAAGAATTGATGCCTTTATTAAAACTGTAATAGTTTACCGTAATGTTTTTTACTTCTATTTTGGGTTGCATCATTACAAGTTTGACACCATTCCAGGTGATAATTTTTTTAATGTGAATACGCCAATAATCATTGCCACAGTGGCCAAAGTTGCAGTAATTCCCAAATTCATGAGTGAGGGCAAAACTCCGTGATATAGAATACTTCTGGTGCCCTCAAAGAAATAATACAATGGATTTAATTTTAAAATCCACAAGTACTCTTGCGGCACAAAACTGGCCGTATAAACAATTGGGCTGAAGTAAAACAATGCTGGACTAAGTGTATTCCAAAGGATAGAAACATCGCGCAAATAAACATTTAAAGAGGCTAGCGTAAGCCCTATGCCTAAAATGAAAAATGAAAAAATGGCTAGGTACGGAAAGATAAAGAGCGATTGAGCATTTAGCTGTAACCCAAAAAATAGCATGACGAATGTGAAAGGAATAAGACTGAGCAAAAAGCTGATTAGCTCCGTATAAATAGCTGAGATAGGAAAAAATTTAAGCGGCACAAAAATGGTTTTTATGATACCCGCATTAGAAATAAAGCTATTGATAATCTGATTTATGCCGTTATTGAAAAACTGCCAAAATATTAAGCCTGTAAGTGCATACAATGGATAGTTCTCAACAGAACCAAAGGCTCTGCTAAAAACAAACACAAAAATAGACAAGTAAAAAAGCGGTGTTAATAAACTCCAAAAATAACCAAGAATAGAGTTTTTATACTTGAGCTTTAAGTTTCGTCTGGTTAGATTAATAACCGTATCGATGGTATTTTTCAAGGGTTGAAAATTTCTTTTTAAATGCGCGCAAAAATAGCAATAAACAAAGGGCTTAAAAATACTTGGCCTTTTCAAAAAAAGGAAATTTATACCCCTCTCTTTTAAAAAAATGAATTTCTAATCATGAAATTAATGTTAAAGTATGGCATAAAAACTGCAACAAAGCGAAAACAAATTCTTAACGTTGCAAACCCAAAAGCTAACGTGTAATAAAAGAATTTAACCATTTTAGCAGATATTTTTTGAATGCGGATTGCACTCGTACATGATTGGTTTATAGGCCTAGGCGGTTCTGAACAAGTTTTTAAGCAGATTCTTGCATGTTATCCCAATGCCGATATTTTTTGCCTGATAGATCATTTAAATCCTAATCAAAGAGAATATATTTTACAAGGCAAGAAAACAAACACCTCTTTTTTACAACGTTTACCATTTTCTAAACGCATTTACAGGTATTTTTTACCCTTGTTTAGACGCGGCATAGAATCTTTTGACTTATCGGGGTATGATTTAATCATTTCATCTTCGCATGCCGTGGCAAAAGGAGTGATTACCGGAAAAGACCAAATGCACATTTGCTATTGCCACACACCCATGCGTTATGCTTGGGATTTAAAAACAGAATATTTAAAAGAAATAAAATCTAACACCTTAAGAAAAAGACTTTCTGCGCAGTTAGATAAAATAAAAAAGTGGGATTTAGAGACAGCAAGCAATGTAAATTATTTCATTGCGAACTCTAAATACATAGCAAAGCGTATTAAAAAGAATTATAAAAGAGAAGCACATGTAATATACCCTTCGGCCAACACCAATTTGTTTGTACCAAACAACAAACAAAAAAATGACGAAGGTTACGCTATTGTTGTCTCTAGAATGGTACCATATAAAAAATTAGACATTATCCTAAATGCCTATGCCCAGCTGCCCAACCACAAATTAAAAATAGTTGGCACTGGCCCAATGCGCAAAAAGCTGGAGGCTATGGCATCTCCTAATGTAGAAATTATGCCCTATCAACCATTTAAAAATTTGGTTGAACTTATTAAAAATGCCGATTTTTTTATTCTTGCGGCAAACGAAGATTTTGGCATTACTTCTATTGAAGCACAAGCATGTGGCATACCGGTATTGGCTTTAGAAAAAGGCGGTTATTTAGAATCTGTGGTTGCAGATAAAACTGGGGTGTTTTATTCGGAACAAACATCAGAATCTATTGCAAAAGGTGTACTAGAAATAAGTAGCAAGCTTGATGCTTTTGATAAAGAGACCATTAGAGCAAATGCCGAACTATTTAGTGAAGAACGCTTTAGAATGGCTTTAAAATCTTTTGTAGATGAAAAATTGGTTAAAGCTTAACTTACCCAAAACTTGGTATTATACAGCATTTCTTTTTGTCTTATTTCCGTTTCTACCGCTAAACTTTAGCAGTTTTTTCTTAATCCTATTGCTTTTTTTTTCGCTACTGTCATTTTTCTTTGTAGAAAAACCTAGCTTAAAAACAATCCCCATTCCCATTGCTCTATTAATGGGCTATATGCTTTTGCTTTTTGGTTTTGCACCTTTCTCTTCAAATATAGGAGAGGCTTTTTTTGATTTTCAAAAGAAATTGGGACTTCTATTAATTCCACTTTCATTCTACTTTATTCACGGCACTCTTGTACCAAACTTAAAAAAACAAGTGCTTACGTTTTATACCATAAGCACCGTTTTGTTTTCTGTTTACATTCTTTTAAGATTGGCCATATTCGGGGTTAACCCTAATTACGAAATTGCCGGTTTAGAAGTAGCTGTAAGAATTTCTATAGAAGATTTTACGCATGTACACCCCACGTATATGGCAGCAATAATTGCCTTTGCCATACTTATAATTCTAGCTGATTTAAAAAAAATAGCTATTCGTAGTTGGATATTTTGGTTGCAACTTTTGGCACTATCCATTTTACTATTCACCCTTTTTACGCTTGGTTCTAGAATGCCAATAATCGGACTTGTGGTTAGTTCTGTTTACGTTTTTTACAAAAATTTTAAGTGGCGAGGGTTATTAGCAGCTTGTGGATTTTTACTACTTCTATCGGTTGGTGCATTGTACAACCCTGTAACCGCCAATAGAATTGCCGAACTTTTGCACACGGGCACAGATAGACCCACGCTAGAGGCGGCAAATGCAACAAATACAAGAAATGCCATTTACAATTGTGATTGGGAAATAAGCAAGAAAAATTGGTTATTAGGCGTAGGTGCTGGCGATATACAAAAAACACTTAACAAATGTTATGCACTTTACCAGAACCGAAACTTAATGCGGAACTACAATACGCATAACGAATATTTTAACACGTGGTTAAGCACTGGAATTTTTGGGTTGTTGCTCTTTTTATCCATTATAGGAGTTGGTATTTACAAAAAGAGGCAGGATGTTTTATCTACGGCTTTTTTACTGTTAACCAGTATTTTGTTTGTTTCAGAAAACATTTTAAGCCGACAAATTGGAGTATTTTTCTTTGCCTTTTTTATGGCTTTATTGTTTTTTAGGCTGCCCGAAAAACAGGACGAATAAATAGTACTTTCCACACTAAAACGGATCATCCTCAACCTAAATACACAAGCCTTTTATTATCATCTGATTGGTATATCCGTTAAAAAACCTGTTGATTATTATTTGTATAACCCAAGAGGGGTTTCATCAACAAGACATAAAAAAAGGCTTTGAGAAATCCTCAAAGCCTTTTACATATTATGATATCTAAAGATAATTACTCCTTATCTGTCTCTTTATCTTTTAAGCTATCGAACGTTACAGAACTCGCTATGAAAATAGAAGAGTACGTTCCCACAATAATACCTAACAATAAGGCGAACATAAATCCACGAATTACTTCACCTCCAAACAAGAAGATGATTAACATTACGAAGAATGTAGTTACCGATGTATTGAATGTTCTGCTTAATGTTTGATTGATGGCACCGTTAAAAATATCAAACAATGGACGTTTTGCATGATAATGCGCATAGTACTCTCTAATACGGTCAAAAACAACAACGGTATCGTTTAATGAATAACCAATTACCGTAAGTATGGCCGCAATAAATGCCTGATCTATTTCTAATTGGAAAGGTAAAACACCATTCAACAAAGAGAACGCTCCTAAAACTATTATCACATCATGTGTTAATGCGGCAACGGCTCCAAGAGAAAACTGCCATTTGCGGAAACGGATCATGATATACAAGAACACAACAATAAGCGATAAAACAATGGCCCAAATTGCAGCTACTTTAATATCATCTGCAATGGTTGGTCCTACAACACGTGTGGCAATTAACCCAGTGCCTGACTCTGTATCTGTTAAGAATGATTTACTGTCTATTGGTGTCTCAAAGTAACCTTTTAACCCTTCATACAGCTGCATTGTAATTACCTCTTCAGTCTCAGCACCCGTTTCGTTAATGCGGTAATTTGTTGTGATAATTACCTGATTTGGTTCCCCAAGGGTTTTTACAATCGGAGTAAACTTATTACCATTTTCATCTACAAATTGGTCGCCAAGGCTTGCCGCAATGTCTGATACGCTTACTGGCTGATCAAATCTTACTTGATAACTTCTACCTCCTTGAAAATCTACACCCAGGTTTAAACCTTTTGTTAACAAGCTTCCTAGAGAAACAACAATTAATACGGCTGATATAATATAGGCCATTTTGCGTTTTCCTAAGAAATCTAAGTTCACTTTAGACCACCAATTTTTAGTGATTGAGGTATAGAATGAAACTTCTTTATCGCCTTTTAATCTCCATTCAAAAATTAAGCGAGAGATAAAGATGGCACAGAATAATGATGTAAGGATACCTATGATTAAGGTTGTAGCAAACCCGCGAATTGGACCTGTACCAAACCAATATAAAATAACACCTGTTAAGAGTGTGGTTACGTTGGCATCTACAATTGCACTGTAAGAGTTTTTGTAACCATCTTTAAGTGCTGCGCGCAACCCTTTGCCTTGACTGAGTTCTTCTCTAATACGTTCAAAAATCAGCACGTTAGCATCTACCGCCATACCTATAGTAAGCACAATACCCGCCATACCAGGCAATGTTAACACGGCACCCATGGCATCTAATATTCCAAAAATGAAGAACATGTTAGTGATCAGGGCAAAATCTGCCACCATACCAGCCTGATTATAATAGAAAATCATATAAACAAGTACCAGTAAAAGCGCTATCATAAACGAACTGAAACTTGCATTGATTGCCTCTTGACCTAATGAAGGTCCAACAACATCTGCTTGAATAATTTTAGCCGGTGCATCTAACTTACCTGCACGTAAAATGTTGGCAAGGTCATCTGCTTCTTCGGTAGTAAACTGTCCAGAAATTTGTGTGCGACCTCCGGAAATCTCGCCTTGTACCTGCGGATAACTATAAACATAATTATCTAACACAACACCAACACTTCGTTTTGGATCTTGCTGTGCGGCTTCGGCAGTAAGTTTTTGCCATTTCTGAGCACCCACGCCATTCATCGTCATACTTACAACTGGGCGGTTAAACTCATCAATATCTTTACGGGCGTTAACTACTACACCTCCGTCTAAATCAGGTTTATTGTCTCTATTGCCTTGTACAGCAATTAAGAATAAAATATCAGAATCTTTTTCTGGCTTGTGTGTCCATAAAAATTTAGCATAACGCATGGTTGGTGGAAGCAAAGCACGCACCTGAGGCATTCTTAAATACTCATTTATTTTATGCGTGTCTTTTATAGCTGCATAACCAACTCTTGGTCCTGGTAAAGGATTGTTGTTTTGGTCTATGTAAGGCGCAAACACCTCAAATAATGGGTTAAACTGTTGTTCTTGTAATGTTGAGTCATTAGCAACTTCGTTATCGGCTAGTGCAGAATCTTCTACATTTTCTATCTCTGTTGCCGCAACTGCAGAGTCTTCTTCAATTACAGAAACATCTTCTGGCATGGCCTCATCTTCTACAGCACTTGCTGTAGAGTTAGAATCTAAATATGCGGGGCGCTCTACAATGCTGCGTAGCTTTTCATTGGTCTGAATTAAAAATCCAAAGACTTCGCTTCCTTCATACAATCTCCAAAACTGTAGTTCGGCAGTACTTTGTAAAAGCTTTTGAACCCTTGTAGGATCTTTTACTCCCGGAAGTTCAATTAAAATTCGTCCAGAATTTTCTAAGCGTTGGATGTTGGGCTGAATAACACCAAATTGATCAATACGAGCTCTTAAAACCGTAAACACGTTGATAACTGCCGCATCAACATCACCTCTAATTTTATCTTTAATTGCATCATCTGTTGCATTAAATCCTAATACATCAGACATTTCTGGTGTACCAAACAAGGTTGGGTCAGAATATGGGCGTGGTGCACCTGTGGCTTGATTTAACTTATCTAGTTCTGTAAAAAAAGATTCTACATAAGCGCCTTGAGTACTGGCTTGGGCTTTATCTGTATTATCTAAAGCTTGCGCCATTAACGGGTCTCTAGAATCATTGGCAATCCCTTTGATTACATCCTTTACAGATACTTCAAGAATCACATTCATTCCACCTTTAAGGTCAAGACCAAGATTCATTTCGCGGTTTTTCACTTCGCGATATGTATACCCTAGTCCAGGATAAACTTCAAGGTTAGACATTGAATCGAGATACCGATTTTCTTTAGCAACATCTCCGCCAGCAAACTCTTGTGCATCGCTTTGCACGCTTCTGGCAACAAACGTAAAACTTAACTCGTACAAACATGCTAGTGCAAAAACAACTGCAAATAGCGTAATAACTCCTTTATTTTGCATTTTCCTTAGTTAAAAAGGGGGGTTCAGAAATAACGCGCAAATATAGAATTATACCCATAAAAACCTAATGAATCGTTTGCTAAGTCTAGTTCATTTTTAAGATTGATTTATTTTAGTTTTGAGGCACACTAATAATTGTGATTTTTTATGGTTGCAAAGCGCTTTATTTTTTGCCTAGGAATTCTTTTTGCACTTTCTGCAAATGCACAAAACAAATTTGGTTTTGAGGCAACTAACCAATATTTGGTCATTGTAAACGGAGATAGTTTACCCTTGGCCTGGGCTGGTGGTTTTAATCAACCCCAATTTAGTACCATTGATTTAAATGGTGATGGATTTGAAGACCTTTTGGCATTTGATCGGTCAGGAAATAGAATAATTCCTTTTTTAAACATACTAGTAAATGGTTCTCGCAAATACCGCTATGCGCAAGAATACGTTAAACATTTTCCGGAAATTAAAGAATGGATGTTGCTAAGAGATTATAATTGCGATGGAAAAAAAGATATTTTTTGTTTTGTTCCTGGTGGCGTTGGGGTTTATGAAAACACATCAATAGGCAGTGATTTAAGCTTTAGCTGGGCTATACCGAATAGTTCTTATTTAAAATCAAATTATGGGTCTTCTTACTCTAATTTATATGTACTTGCTACCGACATCCCTGGAATCATTGACCTTGATGAAGATGGTGATTTGGACATTTTTACTTTTGCCCAAGGCAATATTGTAGAATGGCATGAAAACATTGCCAACTGTGGATTGGATTACAAACTCAACACATCTTGTTGGGGGCGTTTTGAAGAAGGTTCCTTAAACAATACACTATTTTTAGATGCGTGCCAAGGAATAGCCAAAACAGAAAACCCAAATCAACAAAGCTCAATAAGCAATAAAGGGCAGCATGCAGGCTCAAGTATTTTAATTATAGATTTAGATGGAAACGGATTGAAAGACATTGTTCTTGGCGATGTTTCTTTTTCCAATGGTGTTGCCGCGTATAACACTGGCATAACCGATTCTGCTTTTATGAGCTCGCAAGACACTACATTCCCCGCTTATGATACACCCGTAGACATCAATTTGTTTCCCGGATTCTTTTACGAGGATGTTGATTTTGATTCTAAAAAAGATTTGATTGTTGCGCCAAATGTGAATGGATCTAAAAACGTAAATGCCACATGGTACTATAAAAACACTGGCACAAATCTAGCACCTGTTTTTAATTTTCAAGACAGTGCTTTTTTACAAAAACATATGATTGACTTGGGAGAAGACGCAACACCTGTATTGGTAGATATTGACTTTGACGGTAAAGTAGATTTATTTATTTCCAATTACGGTGAATCTACTAGTTTAGGTGGCTATGCCTCATACATAAGTTATTACCAAAATACAGGTTCTAAAAGTAAACCTGAATTCACATTGATAACCAAAGATCTAAACGGTATTTCTCAATTAAATCTTGGTTATAACCTACATCCCACCTTTGGAGATTTAGATGGGGATGCCGATTTGGACATGTTGGTTGGTTTAGATAATGGCACCTTAACTTATTTTGAAAATACCGGCACACTAACAAATCCTGTTTTCACTTTTGTAGGTAATAACTACCAAAGCATAGATGTAGGCAACAAAGCAGCACCCTGTTTATTTGATGTTGATGGTGATTTTTACTTAGATCTAGTAATTGGTGAAGAAATTGGCAACCTAAATTATTACAAAAACAACGGTACTGTACCCGCGACATTTTCTTTAGTTACACAAAATTTTGGCGGAGTAAACGTGGCAGGAGACAACGCCATTGAAGGGAACAGCAAACCTGTTTTATTTAGAAAAAATGATACTCTTAATTTGTTTGTTGGTAGTTTAGACAATGGGGTTTTGCAATATGACAGTTTAGAGAAAGTGCTGGCACTTCCTACAGAAATAATAAAGCCTCTTGGTACTGGCACAACTGCAACTACTGGTTTTGACACCACACCTTTTGGTACCGCCAAAAGAAATGGAAGAAACCAATTGCTGTTTCGTGCAAGCGAATTGATAGCTCAAGGATTTAAGTATGGTAAAATAACCAAGCTATCCTTCTTTATTACCAATACGCCCTCTAATTACGTTTCTCAAGGGTTTTCAATAAAAATGAAAAACGTAAATAAACAAGTCATCAATCAATGGGAAACAGGGCTAACTCAGGTGTATGACTATATAAATCCTTTTGTGAATGGGTGGAACGACATTACGCTATCTGTACCATTTTTATGGGACGGTAAAAGCGACTTAATCATAGAGATTTGTTTTTCTAAAAACTTTCCTACCACTAATATTCCTGTACAATATACTGATGTAGGATTTGCGGCAAATGCCTATGGAGATGTAAGCAATTGGAATATGAATACACAAAACGGATGTGCTATGCCGTACCTAGCAACCAGCACGCTTAGACCCAATATTAAGCTTTCTCTTACTCCCACTTTTGTACAAACCGATCATGTTCTTAAAAATGGTTATAACAATGCTCCAGCAGTAGCAAACCTTAACAATGATGGGTTTATTGACATGATCTTGGGCAACAAAGATGGCGGGGTAACTTTTTACAAAGGCAAGCAATACACGCCAGATATTGGTATTAAAGAAAACTTTTTTGGTAAAACACAAGCACTTGTAGCCTACCCTAATCCTACGACAAGCATTGTTACCATAGAAACTCCAGAGGAGTTTGAGACTAAAAATGCCACCATAAAATTATATTCTTTAACCGGGCAGTTGCTCATTGTAGAACCCGTGCAAAAATTAAAAACAGAGATGAATGTAGCGCATGTGCCCAACGGAATTTACGTTTTGCACCTTGCTAGCGGAACCAAAAACTACCACCAACGCATTGTGGTACAACACTAAACAAAACGCAAATAAAAAAGGTGCTGAAATTTAAAGTTCAGCACCTTTTTTTTATGTAATAAGAATTGCTTTTTACAACTCTAAAGCGTTATTCATATTTCTAACAGCATCAGCGCTTGCGTTAAATTTAGCTTGCTCTTCTGCGTTTAGTTTGTAATCAATTACTTCTTCCCAACCATTAACGCCAATACGTACAGGTACACCCATACAAATATCGCTCTGGCCATATTCACCTTCTAAATAAACAGAACAAGGCATTACAATTTTTTGGTCGCGTACAATTGCCTCAACCAAACGTGCACCTGCAGCACCTGGGGCATACCAAGCCGAAGTACCTAAAAGTTTGGTTAATGTAGCTCCACCAACCATTGTTTTTGCACTTACTTCTTCTAATGCTTCTGCGCTTAGGTGATCAGAAACTGGTGTGCTTTGGTAGCTAGCCAAACGTGTTAAAGGAATCATGGTAGTATCGCCATGGCCACCAATTACGGTACCTTGTAAATCGTTTGGGTTGCAGTTTAACGCTTCAGACAAACGGTATTTAAAACGTGCGCTATCTAAAGTTCCGCCCATACCAATAATTCTGTTTTTAGGCAAACCACTTGTTTTTGCGCTCAAATACGTCATAGTATCCATTGGGTTGCTAATCACAACAATAATGGCTTCTGGGCTATGCTCAAGAACACTCGCGGTAACAGATTTTACAATTCCTGCATTGGTACCAATCAATTCTTCGCGCGTCATACCTGGTTTACGAGGAATACCAGAAGTAATCACCACAACTTTACTACCCGCTGTTTTAGAATAATCGTTTGTTGTACCCACAACGTGGCTGTTAAAACCATTTAATGTAGCACATTGATTCAAGTCCATGGCTTTACCTTCGGCAAAACCTTCTTTAATATCAAGCAAAACAACGGTAGAAGCTAACTCTTTCATTGCGATATACTCGGCAACACTAGCTCCAACATTGCCTGCACCAATTACAGAAATTTTCATTTTATAAATTTTTTATTTTAATGTACACTCTTGAAAATGAGGCGGCAAATGTACGCATCAGAATCGTCTTTGGCTAAGAATATTGAGATAGAAATTAGGGGCTATGATGACAATCTCTTTTCAAAAAGCATTAACCTTATTCTGCTATTTTTGAGAATGATAAAACGTAAGACACGGCCCAGAATTCCTTGGTTTAAAATTATAATACGTATTCTTAGGTTTCTAGTAGTAGGTTTAGCTATAACATCTGCTTTGGGGGTTTTGATCATAAGTATTGATATTTACAATGGAATGAGTTTAGAAGACCTTTTTAACAATAATAATTTGTTGACTTTGTTTATCTTCTGTATTGTTTCACTTTTAGCTTCATTATTGATTCTAAAAAAAAGATGGTTAGACGAAAAAGAATAATCGAAAAAATAAAAAATGCAAAACTTTTTTAAATCAATATTAATCTTCACGCTTATTTCAGCTATCCTCAGTTGTAAAAAAGAAACGCCAACACCAAATCCTCCGACCAGTACAGCGCTTTATTATCCTCCTACAAATAGTACGCATTGGGAAAACGTAAGCATGGCTCGTCTAAATTGGAGTGTGGCAGATACTGCAGACCTTTATAATTTCATGCAAAACAAAGGCACCCGCGCTTTTATCATACTAAAAGATGGCAAAATTGTTATTGAAAAATATTGGGGCAAAAACATACTAAACACAGCCGATTTTAATCAAAACACAAACTGGTATTGGGCCTCGGCAGGAAAAACATTAACCGCCTTTTTGGTGGGGCTGGCGCAGCAAGACGGCTTGCTAAACATCAACCACAAAACCTCGCAATATTTGGGCAGCGGATGGACCAGCCTTTCCCAACAACAAGAAGATTTGATTTTGATAAAACATCAACTTACCATGACTACCGGTTTAGATTACACAACAGGCGATTTAGATTGTACAAATCCAAACTGCTTGCAATACAAGGCCGATGCCGGAACGCAATGGTATTATCACAACGCGCCCTACACTTTGCTAGAAAGCGTTGTAAGTGCCGCGGCAAATACCAGCTACCAG
This sequence comes from Bacteroidia bacterium, assembly GCA_030424545.1. Classification (GTDB taxonomy): domain Bacteria; phylum Bacteroidota; class Bacteroidia; order Flavobacteriales; family Schleiferiaceae; genus JAUHWL01. Next base: position 229,557 of record JAUHWL010000002.1, on the reverse strand, counting down.
GTTTTTACAAATCAAAAAATTAAACAACCTACTGGCATGAATGGCTCTTGGCTTCCGCTTGGCAACAACAATGTTTTTTGGAGCGATGCACGAAGTGCGGCAAGGTTTGGGCTTCTGTTGCTTGGCAAAGGCAAGTGGAATACTACTCAAATTATGACCGACCAGAATTATTTTAATGCCATGGTTAATTCATCGCAAACGCTAAACCCGAGTTATGGCTATTTAACTTGGTTAAACGGAAAATCGGGTATTGTGTTACCGGGTTTGCCAAATTCATTTCCCATTCCGCTATCTGCCAATGCTCCACAAGATTTGTTTGCGGCAATGGGCAAAAACGGCCAGTATATTGATGTTGTGCCCAGCCAAAATTTGGTGGTTATACGCTTGGGCGAAGCTCCCGATAGCAATTTAGTACCTACTGCTTTTCACGATGAAATGTGGGAGAAAATAAACGCTGTGATAAAATAATTTTTGTCTTTGTCTAAATATTTTTTAACGAAAAACGGCCCTGAATCTACAGGGCCGTTTTAAATATAAGTAAACTTCTTGCTACTTTTTCAATGTTGTAGGGCAAACATAATCCGTACGTGGTAACTTGGTTTCCGAAGATATTGCCAAATATCCTCCTGCAATTTCAATAACATTCTCAAAACCACGCGCTTTTAAAATACTCGCACCAATCATACTGCGGTAACCTCCTTGGCAATGCACATACATGTTTTCTTCTTTCGGGAACTCTGCCATGAGATCATTTATAAAATCCAATGGCAAATTAATGGCACCATCTACATGTTCTGCGGCAAACTCACCCTCTTTGCGCATGTCTATAATTTTACCTGTTTTATCCTTAGCTAAGGCTTGCTCAAATTCGTAAGCATCAATGGTGTTAATGGTATCTATTTCTTTGCCTGCATTTTTCCATGCGTCCATGCCTCCTTTTAAAAAGCCAAGCACATTGTCATAGCCCACTCTGCTTAATCTTGTTACCACTTCTTCTTCTTTTCCTTCTTCGCAGATAATTAAGATTTCTTGTGCTACACCTGGAATTAAAGCACCTACCCAAGGAGCAAACTGACCTTTAATACCAATATTTACACTGTTAGGTACAAATCCTTTGGCAAAGGTTTGCGCATCTCTTGTATCTAGTAAAACTGCTCCTGTTTCATTGGCTGCGGCTTCAAAGGCTTCTGGCGATAGTGCTTGCATACCTTTTTTCATCACATCATCAATGCTTTTATAACCCTGCTTGTTCATGGCAACATTTTCTGGGAAATACGCGGGTGGTGGAGCCAAACCATCTGTAACTTCTTTGATGAATTCCTCACGGGTCATATCAGCACGAAGTGCGTAATTCATATTTTTTTGATTGCCTAAAGTATCAACCGTTTCCTTCATCATACTTTTGCCGCATGCAGAACCAGCACCATGTCCTGGATAAACGGTTAGCTCATCAGACAAAGGCATAATTTTGTTACGTAACGAATCAAATAGGAAACCTGCTAATTCCTCTTGCGTCATGCTAGCCGCTTTTTGCGCAAGATCTGGACGACCAACATCTCCTAAAAACAATGTGTCTCCAGAAAATATTGCTTGGTCTTTACCATTTTCATCGCGCAGTAAATAGGTTACGCTTTCCATAGTATGCCCGGGAGTATGTAAGGCAACAATTGTTACGTCTCCAATTTTAAACTTTTCATTATCAACCGCAATGTGGGCATCAAAACCAGGGTTTGCCGTTGGGCCAAATACAATTTTTGCTCCGCTTTTCTTGGCTAAATCAAGGTGGCCACTAACAAAATCTGCATGAAAATGTGTTTCAAAAACATACTTAATTTTCGCACCGTTTGCTTCGGCACGGTCTAAATATGGCTGTACTTCGCGCAACGGATCAATTATCCCTACTTCTCCTTTGCTTTCAATATAGTAAGCGCCTTGTGCTAAACATCCCGTATAAATCTGTTCTACTTTCATCTTCTTAAAATATTTGTAAAGATGCCTAATTCTAAATAGGCCATCTTTTGTTATACATATAAAATTTCCTTACTCAAAATATAAAGGGCCATGGCAAAAACAAACCATCCAAAACCCTTTTTTAGTTTTTTACCATCTATAGATTTAGACAGCCAAAGACCTATAAAAATTCCAATAATAGCAATGATAGATATCACTATTAAAAACGGCCAATCTATAAAGCCAAAGTTTTCTTTATCACTTAAAAAACCAACCGTAGAATTTGCTGCTATTATTAGCAAAGAGGTACCTACGGCTTTTTTAATAGGTAATTTGGCAAAAAAGATAAGAGCCGGTATGATTAAAAAACCTCCTCCAGCACCAACCAATCCGGTTACTACACCAACAATTGCGGCCAATATAGAAACCCGTACATAGTTTGGTGCACTTTGTTCATCATCTGCAATGGCTGCTGACGATTTTTTTCTAATCATATTAAACGCTGCAGCCAACATAATCATAGCAAAGAACACCATGATACCCAAGTGTTTTGTAACCTCAAACTCGCCTATAAAAAATAGTGAATTCGGTATTGCAGGCAACAAAAAAGCTCTTGTTAAAACAACCGTAACAAAAGCGGGAAGTGCAAAAATTATAGCCATTTTAAAATCTACATTCTTGTTGGCCGCTGCTTTTGCAGTACCTACTAAAGCTGTAGAACCAACAATAAACAAAGAATAAGTAGTTGCCAAAACAGCGTCTACAGAAAACAAATAAACCAAAACAGGTACCGTTAAAATACTTCCACCACCGCCTATCAAACCGAGAGACAAGCCTATTAAAATTGCTGCGAAATATCCTGTTAATTCCATATCTAAATCGTCAGGCAAAGTTGTATTTTAAATTTTTATTAAAATCAAAATATAAACAGGTCATAGACAATTTCTATTATCAAACTAAAAAGGAACATTGGCTTATTTATATTTGAATTTTACAGATAGTATATGGAATTACCCAAAACAATAGATCAGGTTATTGACCAATTAAACAGCATTGTAAATGAATGCAAGGTGAACGAAAGCCGGCTCGGATTTTTTGCTGTGCTTTATAGAAAAGTAACCATACGGATTAAACAGGGAGTAATAAATAAAGAGTTTGATGATAACGAACGTATGGAAATGCTTGACGTTATTTTTGCAAACAGGTATTTAGAAGCGTATTACACATATAAAAAAGGACAAGTACCAACACAAAGTTGGGCCATTGCTTTTAAGGCAGCAGAAAAAGATAATTTACTTGTGCTGCAACATTTACTGCTTGGCATTAACGCTCATATCAATTTAGATTTAGGTATAGCCGCGGCCCTTGCTGTTGGCGATGGAAAAATTCAATGGCTAGAAAATGATTTTAATAAAATCAACAGCATTTTAGCCGAAATGGTTGATGATGTACAGAAAAAGCTAAATTCTGTTTCGCCAGTCTTTGGCCTATTAGATCCACTTACAGGCAGATTGGACGAAGATTTGGCCAACTTTAGTATTGGCAAAGCCCGCGATGGCGCATGGAAGTTTGCAACCAAATACTTTGTAGCCAAAGAGTCTAATCGGCCCGAGTTACTTAACGATAGGGATTTTATTATTGCTCTTTTAGCCGCAAATTTGGCTAATCCCGGTAGTGGCTGGATGAAAGCAGTAATTGGTTTTATTCGTCTATTTGCAACGAAAAAAGTGAGTAAAATAATCGGTAGGCTAGAATAAGATTATGGCCAATTTATTTTTATATAAAAAAACGCTGTACTCTCTGCGTTTAAGAAAGGGTAATGCCCACAGGGCAATGATCGCTACCTAAGACCTCATTTAAAATAAAAGACTCTTTTACCCGGTTTAGCAAACTTTTACTCACAATAAAATAATCTAAACGCCAGCCTATATTTCGTGCTCTTGCATTCATGCGGTAGCTCCACCAACTGTATTTAACTTTATCAGGATGTAAATACCGGAAAGTATCTACAAACCCCTCATCAAGTAAAGCTGTTAATCCGTCTATTTCAACTTGGGTATATCCTGATGTTTTATTGTAATTGCTTTTTGCGTTTTTAATGTCCATTTCTGTATGTGCAACATTTAAATCGCCACACAATATAACCGGCTTTTGCTTTTGCAATTCAACTAGAAAGTTTCTAAAATCATCGTCCCACGTTTTTCTATAATCTAACCTAGAAAGCCCATTGCCAGAATTGGGCACATAAACATTTATTAGATAAAATTCGTCAAATTCTGCTCCCGTTATTCTTCCTTCACGGTCGTGCTCTTCAATGCCCATGTTAACAAAAGTGCGCAATGGCTCTTGTTTAGAGGCTATGCTTGTTCCGGAGTAGCCAGCTTTTTCGGCACTGTTAGAATATACGTTATAACCTGTACCAAATAAAGCCTCTCTAACCTGCTCTGTATTGGCCTTTGTTTCTTGAAAACAAACTACATCTGCATTTAACTCTTCTAAGCTTTGGTGTAAACCTTTTTTTACTGCGGCTCTTATTCCGTTTACATTAAAGGAAATTATCTTCATTATTCAGAATGTGTGTATTAATTAAATGATCTTGGTACTTTCTTCTTAATCTGAGCCCTAAAGTACCATTTAATGCCAAGTGCAATGGATATGAATATAGAGATGTATAGCACCCATTCTGTAAGTGGATTTGTGCTTTTGCCCCATACCAAAAATATGGTTGCGGTGCTCATAAGAAAACCAAGCAATAATGTTAAACCAATGCGGTAGCCTATTCTAGCCAAGCTAAGTTGAAAATCCTTCTTATTTACTAAGTCTATTTCATGTATAAGCTTGCCTTCTTTTACTTTATAAAGAATTTCATTTACCTCACCGGGCAATTCTCTAATGAGGGTGAAATAATCGCTAATAGTGCCGTATAAATTAGAAGCAATCTCTCTAATTCCAAATTTGGTTTTTAAAATATCAAATGCGTATTTACGCAATAAGCTCATTAATTCCATATCTGGATCTAAGCGTACGGCAAACTTTTCTATGGTTGCAAGAGCTTTTAAAAGCGTAAAGAAGTTTGAAGGAACATGCAGTTGAAACTTAACGACCACATTAATACTCTCTTGCATGATTAATGCAAAATTCATTTTTTCTGGAGGCAAGTATGCGTATCGCTGCAGTATTTTTTCCATTTCAAACTCCAACTCTTCTAGCTGATTAAAATATTTTATGCCACTTAATTTAAGCATAGATTTTGCCAAATCCTTGGCATCCTTGCGCATTAGAGCGATGGTAAACTCGCCCATAAATTGAATGTGACGCTGCTTTAAGTTTCCTACCATTCCAAAATCAATAAAGCAGATTACGTTGTTGGGCAACACAAAAATATTACCGGCATGCGGGTCGGCATGAAAAAACCCATGTTTTAAAATCATGTTAAGCAATAAATCGGCTCCGTTTTTCGCAATTACTTTAGAGTCTATATTTCTTTCAAACATGAGGTCTAAACGGTCTGGTGGAATACCGTCTATAAACTCCATTACTAGAATCTTTTTTGTACCATATTCATGATAAACTTCGGGCACTTTTACCCTGTCATCACCATCAAACATCTGCTTAAAACGCATCATGTTACTGGCCTCGTTTAAATAATTTAGCTCATTTAAAATTATTTCTTGAAACTCTAGAACAATTCGCTCTACATCTAGTGCCGCCAGCTCTGTGTACCTTCTTACAGCACGCTTGGCTAGGTATTGCAGTATTAATAAATCTAATTTTATTTTTTCCTCAATATTTGGTCTTTGCACTTTTACCACCACTTTGCGGCCGCCTTTTAAAGTGCCCAAATAGGTTTGGCCAATACTTGCTGACGCAATATGCGTTTCTTTAAATTCTTCAAAGTTTTCGCTTATTGGCGCGCCCATTTCATTCTCAATAATTTCTAAGGCCACGGCATCGCTCATGGGTTTTGCAGTGCTTTGCAGTTTTTTTAATTCGCTGCGCAGGCTTTCAGAAATTATGTCTGGTCTATCGGCTAGTATTTGTCCGAATTTTATAAATGTTGGGCCAAGCTCTTCAATGGCCAAACGTATTCTTTCTGAGGTTCTGGTTACTCCCTCTGGGTTTAGCTTATCACTCTTTATTCGTCTTCTAAAAAAGCGGTTATGCTGAATCCACTCACGTAGGGAGTGATTCAGAACAACGCGTAAAATTTCTAATATTCTAAAAAACTGAAGTATAGCCAGCTTAAACTTGGGAAATATCATTCGCCTTCGGGTTTATTTTTTAGCGCATTGGTTAAATTTTCTATGGCTACACGTAAACTTTTTAATTCGCTCATTATTTCTGGCTGTGGCCCAGAATCTTTTTTAGATTGTTCTTCTTGATATGGGGCATCATGAAAGAAATCTTTATCGCCACCCTCGGCATACTTTTTCATTTTTACAGCCTCAAACATTTGTTTAGCCTGCATCCTTTTATGCGTGATTTCTAATTCTTCAAAAAGATTTTCTACCAAGGCCATCATTTTTTCTTCGCTCATGTTTTTCTCACTTGCATATCTGGCCACTCTATCCACAAATTCATCTTTGCTCATTAACCCATAAGCCAATCCAAGATTGGTTAATATTCTTCCAAATTCGCTCATAATGCAAGTTTTATCTTAAAAAAATGATTCATGCTAATGTAAAGACTCCAAGTTAATTGCCGTACAGAAATGATATGTTTTTACATTTTAATTGCCGCGCACAAATGGGCGAACGATTAACCTAATGGTGTTTTTATAACTAAAATATTTAACCGCCCAATTAAACAGTACAGCTATTTTATTTCTAAATCCAATCAAAAACATAACATGCACTAACATCCATACATACCATGCTAGCCAACCGCCCAAGCTGATGTTGCCAAGATCTGCCACAGCTTTATTTCTACCTATGGTTGCTAAACTGCCTTTGTCTTTGTATGTGAATTTTTTTGGCGATTTGTCTTTTTCGCCCATCAAAATGTTTCTGGCCAAATTTGTAGCTTGCTGTATGGCTGGCTGCGCTACCATTGGGTGGCCGTGTGGATATGCATTGTTTTGCATCTGTGCAATGTCTCCAAGAGCAGCAATATTTTTAGTACCCTCAACAACATTAAACACATTTACTTTTATTCTGCCATTGGGCAAATAAACATCTGGCTGTAGGCCCAAAATGGGATTACCCATTACCCCTGCCGACCAAATTACTGTGTTTGTTAATAGCTCTTTGCCATTTTTTAGCACTATTTTTTCTCCATCATAGCTGGTTACCAAAGTGTTTAGCAAAATATTTACGCCCATTTCTTGCAAATACTTTTCTGCTCTTTGGCTGCTTTTTTCGCTCATTACATTTAACACGCAAGATCCTGCATCTATCAAGGTTATTTGCATTAATGAAGCATCTATCTCTTTGTATTCTTTTATTAAAATTTTCTTTTTAATCTCTGCTAGTGCTCCGGCAACTTCAACGCCTGTGGGGCCGGCCCCAACAATAACAAAGTTCAATACCTTTTTTACCGATTCAGAGTCATGCTTTTCTGATAGTCGTACCGCTTTTTCAAATTCTTGTAAAAAAACTGTTCTAATATCTAATGCTTGAGATATGGTTTTTAGCTGCATGGCTAACTTGGCCAATTGATTATTGCCAAAAAAATTAGTCTTACTACCCGTAGCAATTACCAAAAAATCATACGTTAAATCGCCTTCAGAGGTTACAACGCAATTTTCTTCTTGATTAATAGAACGCACCTCTGCCATGATAAAACTTAAATTTTTTATGGCACCAACGGTTCTTCTAAAAGGGTAACCAATGCTATCGGCACTTAAACTTGCCGTTGCTACTTGGTACAAGAGTGGCTGAAAAGTGTGAAAGTTGTTTTTATCTATTAGCGTTACTTTACAATTGGTATTGGCCAACTTCTTTAGTAATGTTAAACCGCCAAAACCTCCACCAATAATGACAATGTGTGGGACTTTACCTTGCTGATAAAGACTGCTGAAAACTGTACTTTTCATTTCTGTTATGATTTACAAGACTCTTCGAATCATGTAACAAAGTAAACTGTTATTCCATCTATTTTGTTACTTTCCAATTTCAAAAAAAAACCAACATATGAATACAGAAAATTGGCAAACCAAAGACTATTTAACTTTTGTTTTACTACACATGGCTTTTGCCGATGAAAAAATAAGCATGTCTGAATTGTTTCATCTTGTAAGCCGTTTGGGTGCCGATCGTGTAGTAGCCATGCGTGCCTATATAGAGTCATTAACCATAGACGATCAATTAAAAATTATTAAAAAACAACGCATTAATTTTTACCCTGGAGAATACGGTAAATCTAGTCTTATGGTAGAAATACATGAGCTTTGCGAGGCTGATGGAAAATTTTGCAACATGGAAAAAAACATGCTATCTATTCTTGAAAAAATTATGTAATTAAAAATGGGCGATTTTTCTTTTGACCACGTTTGGATGAAAGCCGCTGTATTGATGTTGGTGCACCTATTTGCTCCTGCCATGCGGCCTTGGCTACAAAATAAACAAGCTGTGATTAATGCGTTTGGTGGCGGCATGGCCATAAGCTATGTTTTTATTCATCTGTTGCCAGAAATTGGCGAAGGCAAAGAACACCTTGGCTTTTTTACGTTTATTATTGTGCTGGTTGGTTACCTCCTTTTTTATCTAATCAATGCAAAGGGTGAGAACAATCACGCTGTACCTTCTGTAAAAACCAAAACAACTTACAACATTAACATTGCTCAATATTGGGTATATAGTTTTATTCTTATTGTAGGATTGCCCAAAGATTTTAGTCAATCTCACATGCATATTATGCTTATGACGTTTGCCGCTAGCTTGCATATTATACATGCCGATTATGAAATTGGAGAAGAAAACCCAATACTATTTAAGAAATCTGGCCATTACATTTTAGCTACTGCGCCACTTGCTGGCATTTTTGCCCGGTGGTTTTTGATGCCAGATTCTGACTTAATTGTTCATTCGCTTACATCTATCCTTGCTGGAGCATTAATTTACAGCATGGCAAAACAAGATCAGAACCACGTATCTAACAAAGTAATGGTTTGGTTTTTTGCAGGTATACTGGTCTATACAGGCTTGCTGCTTCTTATCATGAATACATAGACCGATAGACTCTTAATCTTTTCTACGATTAAAGCGCATAGATTTTAGCATAAATCTGGGCAAGGGTTTTAAAGGATCGCGTTTGTGTACATCTAAAAATATTCCCCACTTTTCCATAATTGGAATTTTGTACACTTCAATTAACTCTATTAATGTACCATCTGGATCTTCAATATATGTGCAATGCACGCGCGTTTTCCCCATGTGCAAACCGCTGCTACTATCACACGTAAAACCATGTCCGTTTTTTGCAAGTATATCTCCAAGATCATGCATGTTTTTTACATCCATACCTACGTGCACAAATCCGGTATCGCCCCACATGCGGCCTTTGTAAATTTTACGTGGCTCCCTATCTAAGCTTTGAAAAAGTTCTACAGTTGTAGTGCCCATTACTTCGGCAAAACCACCTCCATTGGGCTGGCTTTGTTCTAACAAAACTCTATGCAAACGCTCGTTGCCACCAGGTAAACCATGCCAATCGCCAAACACAGCGGTTTCATCAAATACAATCTTATCATAGCCTAAAAGTGCCCAAAACTTAACCGATTTCTCAATGTTTGTTACACCAATGCTACAACCAGAAACACCACCGCTATGGTGGCCGGTGTTTGTAAACCATTGGCTACCGGGCACAATTTGAAAAATTAATCCGTTTGGGTCTTCAACAAAAAATGTTTCTCTACCATCAGGGGTTTTCGAAATTTCACCTAAAACTTTTGCCTCATTGTTGATGTAAAAGTCATAAGACGCTTTTACATTCTTTACTTTAATTTGAGTAATATATATGCCAATATCTCCCAACTGTGGAATAAAATCTGGTTTGCGTGCCTTAAAAGATTTTGGCTCTACCAACTCCATTGCACATCCGCCTTGTAGGTTTAAAATCATGGCGGCATGTTTGTTTATTGGCTTCCCTTTGGTGTACACGTTCATTAATGGAGCTTCCGCAACAGAATCAAACATAGAAATATCAGTACCAAAAAATTTTCTATACCATTTCCATGTACCTTCTAAATCAGCATTTCCAACCCCAATGTGTTGAATTCCATTTACACGTTTTAATATCTTACCCATTCTTTCTCAACCAATTAATTGTTTCTTCTACTCCTTGCTTTAATGACCTTGGTTGATAGCCAAGTTCAGCTTTAGCCTTCGTTAAATCTGCCCCCCAATTGCGTTTCAATTTATCAACCCAATCATACGTTAACACAGGCGAAATGCCCACATGGGCCAAAAGTGATTCTATTTTAGTGTAGCCTGCAAGTACCCCAAAAGGCACGGTAAACAATTTGTTTTTTACACCGCTTGCCTCGCTAATTATATTAATAAATCCATCAAACGAAACATTATCCCCACCCAACAAATAGCGCTCTCCTGATTTACCGTTTTTCATGGCCAAGATATGCCCGTTTGCAATATCATCTACAAACCCATAATTGGCAATTTCTTTGCCTGTACCTAAACGTATTTTCCACTTTCCGTTTATATACCGCTCAATAATTTCGGTAACCGAGTTGCTTTTGCCACGCACCCCCGGGCCGTAAATTCTGGTTGGATTCACTATAACAATATCATATCCTTTGGTGGCAACAAGTTCGCGGGTTTTTTCTTCAGCTTGAAATTTACTGGCTTCGTAATCGCCAAAAAAACGGGTTTTACGTTTATGGTTTTCTGTTACAAACGTATCATCATCGCTGGGGCCAATAACACCTGCCGAAGATGTAAACACCACGCGTTTAATGCCATGGGCAAAGCATGCTTCAAATAAATTTATGGCCATATCTACATTGTTCTTGTAAAATATGCTAGGATCTTTTGCCCAATTGCTGGCAAATGCAGCGGTATGAAAAACGTGCGTACAGCCTTGTATAAGCGCTGGCAATTTTTCTAAATTGTTTAAATCTCCCTGAACCAACTCTATGTTTGGATGCTCTAAATCTTTGTTTGTTTTGCTGCGATAAATGGCCCGAACTTGTACACCATCTTCGGCTAAAATGCGTGCTAATCTGCTGGCCAAATATCCGCCCGCACCTGTAATTAATGCTTTCTGCATGCCTTGTTTATATGGTGGCCAAGTTAATAGATTTGATTAATTAAAGACGGCTTGCGAGTGAGTTAATTCAAATTGGTTTTGCTGCCAATAATAGGCCGTTTTAAAACATAAAGCAGCTTAATTAAAAAAATTATTGTTTCTGAAAATAAAGCGTAACGCCCCAGAAATCTCCATGTTCTTCAAACTGAAAAAACGTTTTGCTTATGCCTTGTTTTTGTAGGATGGCAAAAACATTATTAAGATTGTAGGCATTCATTTGCATTAAAGGTTCTGTAACCGATTTTCCCTTTAGCACATTAAAAATGCTGTTTAAAAACGGAATTCTGTACCTGAAATAATTGGCCCTTTTTACAAGGTTAGATTTGTTGCTCCTGTACGTTAATTGCAAAATACCAATACCGCCTGGATTTAAATGGTCAATCATTTTTTCTATAAAAACCATTCCGCGCTCTTCGTTTATGTGTTGCAAAACAATGTAAGAGTTTACCAAATCAAATGTTTGGTTTTCCAAAGCTGTAAGCGCATCATCCGACAGTTTGAACGTTGTGTTGGTAAGCTTAAATTCTTTGGCATTTAGCTCGGCCTCGCGCAGCATATTTTCTGATACATCTACCCCTAAAACATGTTTTGCTCTTGCTGCAAAGGGTAGCGCCAAACGCCCCGTACCGCAACCAAAATCTAATACATTTTGTGGCGAAAAATCTGCATAAAAAATCTCGTTAATAATTTTAAACACGTGGTTTACATAATCATACCCCGTTTTAAAAAAGGCTTTTTTGTTTTCCGGGTTTAAATTGTCATCCAAAAATTCATCATACGTTAAAACCCCGAAATATGGGTTCTTTTTGCCATAGGCATTCCAAGCTTTATCTGAGTTTAAGGTGCTCATAAAAATTAATTTGCCATGGGTTTTTGTAAATGTAAACTAATAGAATCTCTAAGAAAAGAGATTGGAATATGCTGTTTGCCGTGAACCAATTCTTCTAAATTATTTAAATCGATAGCCTGCAACATTTTGCTTTGGGTAGCCGAATTACTTAAAAACTCAAGTAGTTGGATGGCACATAAAACTTCGCCCGGATGATCGGCATCTACCATATAAGCATCGTTTAGGCTCATTTTACTTGGCGTTGTAAACGGAATTAAATTGTGCCCTTCTTGTACAAGCTTATTTTGAAACGCAAGAAAATCTGTAAAAAATGGATGAAACATTTCGTCTTTTTGCGCTTTGTTATAAAACGCATCTGAAAATGGCGGCACGTACAAAAGCACATCAATTTGTAAGGCCGATAAACGCGAAAGAATTGCTCTAAAACGATCGGCTTTTTCTTGGCTAAACCGCATTGGCGGCACAAACGGACTTACGCGCTTTTGCAGTTTCTCGCTTAACTCACCATCAATATATTCTCCGGTTTTTATGTAATTCTCAATTTCTGGTTTGTGCCTGTAACTGCCATCGTTTCTATAACCTCGGCCAACCATGCCCGCCTTGCCAAAACCCACATTTACCTTTGGTATGTTTCTGTTTGTGCCCACTAAAAACACTTTTTGCATACCGTTAAAATGCGACTCAATATTGGTGGCTCTGTCTTCGGGCAACATTTGTAATGAATAGGTCTTATCTAGCTCGTTGTTTTCTAGCACAAACGAAAAATCTAAACCCAAAACAATGAGCTCTGGCTTTACTTGTTCACCATTCTCAAACAAAGTGATTACATATTCTAAATCATCAACATTGCGGGCCATTAAACCCGCATTGTAGAATTGGTTTTGAAAGGGCGCAAACATAAAATCTCTAAACTGCAATGTTACCGATTGCCCCAAAACCAACACCTTGGCGTTGCGCTTGCGAAACATGGTAAACTTGTAGGTATTTAACGAATTGCCCAAAATTCTCCGTCCGTAATAAAGCTCTTTTTTGCCCGCGGTTTGCAAATCGGTTACTTTTTCTATAGAAACAGACTCGCCTAATTTCCATAAAAAAAACTCTCCAACAGCTACATAAAGCAACCCGATGAAAACATAAAAGCATGTTCTTTTTATAAATTTTTTCATCTAAAATTGGAAATAATAAAATGGGTCTTTACCAAAATATCCGTACACCAAAATGCCTAAAATCATACAAACATATAGCGTTCTTCGCACGTAAATGGGGAAACTGCTAACATCAAACGGGTGAGATTTGTGCTGCATGTGCCACTCGTAAATTAAAAATCCTGCGGCCAACGGAACGATTTCTAAAATATACTCGTTTACATAAAAAGATGCATTGGCAAAAAAAGATTGGTAATACAACATGGCATTTTCTATAGTTGGCGATCTGAAAAACGGACCGCTTACAACCAACAAACAAAAAGTAAACACCATGGCAAATTTGCTCGCCACTTTGTGGTTGTTTAAAAAACTTAAGAAATCGCGTAGCTTTTTATTTTTTCTGGCTAAAATCCGGGGGATAAAATAAAGGCCGTTTAAAATACCAAAAATCACAAACGTGTAGTTGGCGCCATGCCAAAGGCCGATGATAAAAAACAAAGTAACTGTAGCAAAAATGCGCCATAGCGTGCTTATTTTGTTTATTCCGGCAAACCAAATAAAGAAGTAATCTCTAAACCACGTGGTTAACGATATATGCCATCGTGCCCAAAATTCGGGGATGCTCCTAGAGAATAGAGGCGTTTTAAAATTTCGCATCAACTCAAAACCAAGTATTTTGGCAATGCCGCGCGCAATATCCGTGTAGGCCGAAAAATCGGTGTACAACTGCACAAAAAACAAACTTGTACCTACAAACAAAGCTAAAGATCCGTGTTCTTCTGGATTGGCATAAATGGTATCTACACGTAAGGCGATGTTATCTGCAATTACCATTTTCTTAAAAAAACCATAGAGAAACAACCTCATCCCTAAAATGGCCTGGTGGTAATCAAAAACCCGTTCTTTTCTAAACTGAGGCAAAAAAGTTGCCGCTCTTTCTATGGGCCCCGCTACCAATTGCGGAAAAAAGCTAACATAGTTTAAAAACGAAATAAAGTTTTTTTCTGGCTTTATTTTGCCTTTATAAACATCTAACGAATAGCTCAAAGTTTGAAACGTATAAAAACTTATACCAACCGGCAGAATAATATTTAGCACCTGCATATTGCTGTTAAACCCAAAATTTTCTAAAAAGGCCGATGTAGATTCAATAAAAAAATTGAAGTACTTAAAAAAGCCCAACAGCCCTAAATTAACCGCCAAACTAAAACCCATAAGCAGTTTTTTGTGCTTAGATGTTGGCAAATAATGGCCCACGGCAAAATCTACCACAGAGCTGATGAACATTAAAAATAAAAACCGATAATCCCACCAACCGTAAAACACATAGCTGGCCACCAACAAAATGATGTTATTGATTTTTAGCGACTTGCTGGTTCTCCAAAGCAACAAAAACGCAATCACGAAAAAGACTAAAAACTCTACCGAATTAAATTTCATGGCTTAAAATTGCTTCTGGCGTAAATTATTTATTGCGTTGATGTTTTATTTTTTTTAATAACCTGCTGGTAAACGTCCAAGGTATCTATTGCGGTTTGTCGCCAAGAAAAATCAAACGAGCGCTCTAGCGATGTTTCTTCTAATTCGGCCTTGCGTTTTTCATCGGTTAAAATAATGAGCATTTGCTTTTTAATATCGGCTACATCCGTTGGATTTGCTGGCAGCGCGTAGCCTTTAAACAGTTCTCTTAACGAGCTATTATCGCCATAAATTACCGGTGTTTTGCACGACATAGCCTCTAGCGGAGGCAAACCAAACCCTTCGTAAAACGATACATAGCACAAAGCTTCGGCCTCGTTGTACAGTATGGGCAAATCATTTTCATCTACAAAACCCGTAAAAATGATATTTTTTCTGTGCTTTAATTGCATGAGGTCTTTAGACTTCCAACCATTTTTGCCGCCAATTACCAAATTGCAATTCAATTCTGGATGCTCATCTAGCAACATTTCAAATGCTTTTACGGTGTTTAGCAGATTTTTTCTAGGTTCTAACGTAGACAGCGTAAACAAAAATGGTTTGTCTGGAATGCCATAAATGCTGCGCACATATTTGCCTTTGTTGTTGTTTAAATTCGGTTTAAACTTTTGGTTATCTGCCGCTTCTAAAACCGTGTATAATTTATCTTCTGGCGTATGGCAAAGCGTTTTCATATCCGCTTTTGTGGTTTCAGAAATACACAAAAAATCTGCATTTTGCTTTCTAAAATATTCCAAACCTTTTTCGGCCACTTGCACATTGCTTGCCGTGTGATATTCGCTAAAAAGCCTGTGAGTTAAATCATGTATAGTAACCAAATACTTGTTGCTGGTTTCTAAAAAAGGCTCGTAATGTTGCGGCAAAGGCACATGTATTAAATCATACTTGCCCATTTCTACGCCACCAAGTTGCGACTCGAAACTAATTTCGGCAGCCTCCTTACCCGATTTTATTCGCTCTTTTAGGTAAAATAGGCGAGCCACATTTTTGGCGAATTTCAAGCCAATTTTCATCAATACTTTTTTAAAGTATTTAGAGATTGTGTCGTAGTATTTTTTCGGAATAAAAAACTTGATGAACTGTAAAATCAGCTTATAAACCTTGGTAAACTTGTTGTAATGATTTTCGTTTTTCTTGGCATCAAAAAGCGTTTTGCCAAATTCTTGCAACGAGTACACCCGGCCTTTTAAAAACACATCTATTTTCCACCTTGCATTGCTGTTTTCGGTTACCGGATGCAGCGCTTTAAGCAGCTCTATAACATACCGTTTTACACCATCATTTTGGTGCATAAGCAATTTATTCGCTTCAATTAAAACAGAGTATGTTGTTTTGTTTTCGAGGATTTCTTGCCCCAAGAGTTGCATCACCTGATAATCAAAATCGGGGTTTAAAGCCACTACAGCACCGTTTTTAGCATACCCCAATTGGTCCATCATATTTCTATGATAGCTCCAAAATAAATTCTGCAGTTCGCAGTCTAGCTCATCTTTCCAGCCAAAGGCTTTTCCCTTTCTAAACGATTTTTGAATAATATCTAACTCTTCTTCCTCGCTGTTGGCCAATCTTTTGCCTCGGCCATATTTAGGTTTCCCAAATTTTAAATCGTTAAACGTGGGCAGTTTATCTTCTTTTTTTTGCGGTAGTGGATAAATGGTGTTTAACCTTTCTACTTGCGCCAATGGGTTTTGTATTAGATCTTCAAAACGAATGAGGATGTCTGCCCGCTTTACCCAACTCTCAACGTTTTTGCTCCATCCACCAAAATAACTGCCTTCTGCGGCAATCATCGCCTCTATAAAATTGTCTCTAAAATTGGTAGATGCATCGTAAATATCTACCCGCTGATGCGCCATCGAAACCAAGGCATCTCGCCCATCTCGCACCAAATAAACGGCTCTGATGTTAGTATCGGCCGGTAAAATTTCATCTGGTAACATGTGGGTTTTTACAAAATCAAATGCCGTATAATTTTCGGGTTCGCCAACGTTCTCGTAAAACGAACTAGACGAAATTCCGTAAACATCAAACAGCACATTTCTAAAAAATGTGTTGCCAGATCGGGGGTATGAGCTTAACCAAATCATTTACTTACAGAGCGATAAAATGGCGCATTGGCCATTTGGTTTTTTGCTTTTTCGTACAAGGCCACATCTTTGGCATTTACGGTTTTTATAAACGCCAATGTTTCTTCATCAACCTTTGTGGCTTTTTTGCCGGTAACATTATGTTTTCTGTTGTCTATTTTTTTCCAATTAAGTTGCAAATGAAGGCGTTCTAATTCAGTTTCGAAATGATCTTGTATGCCAACAAACGTAAACTGTTCTAGGTTAGCACCACTCAAAAACTTGCTCATTACATTTTGATTTGCTTCTAGCTCGGCAAATTGTATTAATGATTTACCCATGCGCTCCATCAGCTTTTCTTGGGGTAACTCTTTTAATCTATCGGCAATAATCTTGTTTAAAAAATGATAGTTTGATATAACTCTTTCTATTGGATTTCTGAGCCAAGTTACAAAGCTTACATCACTGTCTAAGTTAAATTTTCGATGAACATCTGCATAGGTAAAATGCCCATGTATGGCAACTATCTTGGAGTTTAAGTGCTGTTTTAAAAACAATTTGTTGTTTACGTTTATTTGGCCAGCACTATCTATATCAACCTTAGCCGTTTTTCTTTTGCCAAAACTTTCTTGTATGATGGTACGAAAAGTAGTTCCTGCCGTTTTCGGAATGTGAATAGAAACAAGCTGAATGTTATTTGTAATTTTCTCTTCCATGTTGCTTTTAGCGCCCTATTTATGGTCTAAAACGTATTGAATTCCCTCTTGTATATTGCTAGTTTCTTTGGTGATTTTGCCTTTTTCCATAATTACCAAGCGGGTGGCTAATTCTGTAAATTGCTCTAGGTTATGCGAGATTAACAAGATGCCCATTTCGCTTTTTCTTTCCTTTAGCGTGTCCATACATTGTTTTCTAAAATGTACATCGCTTACGGCTAAACCTTCGTCTATAATTAACAAATCTGGGTTGGCAAATATTGAAATTGCAAAATTGATACGTGCCCGCATTCCAGCCGAATACGAACCAAATGGCGCATCTTTAAACTTTTCTACGCCCGCAAATTTTAAAATCTCGGGTAATTTTTGATCTATCTCCTTTGTATCCATACCAAACAAAGCGCATTTTACACGGATGTTTTCTACACCACTATAAAACCTTTGGAAGGCACGCGTTCTTTCAAATACGGTGGTAATTCGGCCATTTACTTTTATACTTCCGTAAGAAACTGGAAATGCCCCCATGATGGTGCGTATTAACGTTGTTTTGCCGGCACCGTTCATGCCCAAAATGCCAACAACCTCCCCACGGCCTATTTTTAAGTTTACGTTTTGCAAGGCCCAAAATTCGTTTTTACGTAAACTGGGAAGCTTTTTTACCTTTTTAAACTTAAAAATATCTTGCAAGCCATAGAGCATATTTAGCTTTAAGCTGGTGCAAAACTTTTTATAAACGCCCTTAACTTCTACAATTGGTTTTTCCATAGTGCTACTCAAAAATTCTTTCTACTATTTTATAAACCGAATTAAAAAAGAAGTGAATCACCAGTACAAAAAGCACGATGGCTATGCCGCTAGAAATCCAGTAACCATCCCAATTAGCAATAGGTGCACCTACCAACAAATCTCTTGGTATGCTTAGCAAATACGTTAATGGATTGTACTTGATTATTGCTTGTAAAAACTCACTTTTTACATTGTTGGTATATACCACAGGGGTTAAAAACATCAGCACATTCATGCCTTGGTTTACAATGAGGTAAACATCATTAAACACAACTTCTATAAGCGAGAAAAAAATACCGATTGTAATACCCAAAAGTATGAGCGGAATTAAGGTGGGGAAAAACAGCAAGGCGCTTGCATTAAACGTTACGCCCATAATAAGTAGCAGCACAATGTTTAGGGTAAGTGGTATGAGAAAGTTTATGAGATTTAATAAAATTTTCTCCATCAACTTGGCTTCCATTTCAAAGGGTGCTTCCATTAGCATGCGGCCAGATTCTGTAACGGCCGTGGCCAACTGCTTAAAAAAGCTTACAAAAAACAACCAGATTGACATGCTTAAAAGCAAATATCCTACATAAGGTATGGTGGTATCGCCCGGATTGTAAATGCCCGAGTAATTCATAATCAACCAAATTATTATGCTTAAAATAGGGTTTATAATTAACCAAACGCTACCCAAAAAAGTCTTTTTATACTGTTCGGTAAGGCTCAGCATCAACAGCTGTTTTATCAGCTGCTTGTTTCTTGCAACAGCCGAAAATCGATTCTTCCAAAACCGGAAAAAGCCAATAGACGAGTGGTGACTATTTGCAGTGAGTTTCATGAATGAAGTTGAGATTTTTGCACGATGCTGTTTACCACGTTGTTTAACTTAATAGCCGATTTAGCGTAAGAATACTCACTTTTTTCGCAATCGAATTTTTCAATTTTATGCTTCCACAAATCGATTGAATCAACCAATTCCAACATGGCCTCCTTCATTTTATCGGCATCATGAGCTGGAGTAAAAAGCGCAATTTCAGAAAACAATTCGTTAAAAACAGGAATATCTGACAATAGCACTGGCTTACCAAATGCCACCGATTCTAGCACGGGAATTCCAAACCCCTCGTAAAGAGGAACGTAGATTGTAAATGTGGCAAATTTGTACAGATTTGTTAAGGCTAAATCGGTTGGGTTTTGAATAAAAACAATAGATTCTGAAGCCTCCATTTGCTCAATAAGATGTTGCTGATTGTTAAAAACTGCCGGATTGTAACCTCCTGCAAATACCAACGTAAAGGTTGGATTCTTCATTTTCAGAAATGCTTCTATCAACTTTAGTTGGTTTTTTCGCTCAGAAATGGAACCAACACAAAGGGCATATTTACCTTCTACAATGGGTTTTTCAGTATTCTTTAATTGAGCAAATTGGGGTACGCCATTATATAATACTGTGATTTTTGTTGGGCTGATTTTATAGTACTTCTCAATTTCTGATTTAGAAAAACGGCTTACTGTTAAAACGTGTTTGCTGCGCTTAATAATTTTCGGAATTAAAAAATTATACCACCGCACAAAATTCTCAGAAAACCAACTTGGGTGCTCTTTAAAAGCAACATCGTGCAGCGTTACAATTTGGTTGTTGTACAACATCGGTGCGCTATTGCAAAAGTTTATAAGCAACGGATTTCCTCTTATTTTTAGGTAAAACGGCAAAATAAGTTGCTCCCACAACACACCGTTTTTAAACGCTACAAGCTGCGTAGCAATGTGTGTTTTAGCAACCTTTTTATGCACCAAAAGCACAACATATTTACCTCTATGTTGCGCAAGCTCTATGGTTAACTCTTCGGCAAAGCGCTGTACGCCTGTTAATGGTTGATGTTTAAATCGGCCGTTGATGAACACCAACTTTTCGTTTTTATGCCACGATGCAATGGCAAAAAACGAGTTGAAAAAAGCGAAGAGAAAAATTCCATCTTGCCGCGCCAAAATGTTTTCGCTTAAAAAACTCATGGATGCCAGCGTTAAAAATGCCAAGTACAAAAAGTTCCTGTTGGCCAAGGCAATTAAAAACTGTACAACAAGCAACAGTATAAAAAAGATAAACGGGACAATGCCAGACGACATCCAGATTTGTAAATATTGGTTGTGCGTATTTAAGTTTCTTCGCTCGGCCAACTCAAAACCATGTGCATTGTATTTATCTACCAACGCTTGGTTTTGGTCGCCAATGCCTGTACCCCAAAAAAAGTTTTCGGCAATAACCTCTTTAGTACACGTAAATATGGCTTTACGCATGCTGTCGGGGTTTTTCTCGTTTACCTCCTCAAGCATTAACGCATCAAAAAAAGTAACCGCGCGCTCTCTAACAGGGCGAATGTTAACAACCAAAATCAAAGCAAGAATAATAGCGATGGCTGCGCTTAACCCAAGTTTTTTAACATTTAGCTTTTCGCTCCATAATAAAAACGAACCCAAAAAAGTGGCGGTTAAAATCATTTTTGAGGCCGCCAAAAACAAACCCGTAACCAAAACAAGCAAGTAAAAATAAGCCCAGAATTGCTGACGCTTTGGGAGTGATTTATTTTTTAATTCGTTTTGAATGGCAAAAACAGCAATGGCCAACGCAAACGAAAAATACGTAGGATGCACCCATCCGCTGGCAACTTCTATTTTGGTACGAATAACATAGTAGGCATCTGTAGCGGAAATAGCTTGCGAAAACGTGCCTGAGCTAAACAAAACGCTAATGATGTAAACAACAAAAAGTGTGGCCGCAAATGCATAAAATCGCATGGTTTTAACCACAAGCGCACGGCTAATTAATGCCCTGTTGAAGTACAATAGCCATGGAAAAAAAAACAAGACCGTAATTCTACCGATGTAGTTTGCACCCTCCGCAACATTGTCTGAATAGCTTAAACTCAAAAAGTAAAACAAAAACGGAAAGATTTGCAGCAAGGGCAACCACCACCCCGAAGTAGTGCTTTTTTCTTTTTTAAAGAGGATGATAAAAAATTGAGCGCACAGAAATAAAACCGCCAACATTCCCTTTACATTTAAAAAATAGATAAAAGGAAAAGCAGAAAAAATGTAGAAAAAAAGCTGATTTATTTGGCCAGCTGTTAGATGTTTTTTCACGCGGGGCAACTACAATATTTGCTAAAAATAATATGCTGCAATATTACAATTTCAAAAGCGATGCAACTTGAATTTAAATGCGCCACATCTGCAATGCCTGTGTGTAAAGTTTAACATCCTTGCGGTTATATTTTTCTATTTTGTTTCGCAGCAAGGCATCATCAGCACCTTGTTTTTTGGGTGCAAAGTTGGCGCTGTTTTTTTCGTGCATAACAACAACGTCTGGCCAGTTTAGCTTTGTGGCTAAGGTTTTAATATCGGCATCAAAAAACTCTAAAAATCCCACAAAAAAGAAATCTTTCAGTTTTGCACCTTTTAAAAACCGCGACATTTTATTTTGCGATGGCGCGTTGCCGATGTACGATTCTATCGGTTCATTAATGCGGTGCTTTTCGGGCGCCTCGGCATTTGTTTTTAACGCATGCTGCCACCAATTGTAATTAGAAATTACCCGATCTACCGGGTTGCGCAAAAACGTAACAACTTTAGGCTTGTCTTTTTTAATGATGTTTTTTACCTCGTTGTACATAAAATGCCCGTGAATTACCCTGGTTTGCGGCAAAACCACATCCGAAATTTTTTTCTTGTTAGCCGCCAATTCCAAACAATCGTGCCGCTCAAAATGCATTACACATTCTTCGCCATACACCGCTTGCAACATTTTAAGTATTGTAGACCCTCCCGTTTTTGGGAGATGAATAAAAACAAGCTCAATCATAATTTTCGGGTTGATCTCTTTGCAATTGGGCACGAACAATGCGCAGGGCATCAAATGTGTATTTTTTGTCTAGCGCCTCGTAAACTTTGGCCAAGCTAGGGTTTCCGTTCGCAAAAGCATTCGATATTATCTCTAAAACATCTTTGGCCAAAACATCGCTTGCATTTAACTCGCCTTCTTTAACCCCTTTTACGGCATGCCCCTCTATGGTAGATTCGGCCGTGTTCCGGATTAGTGCAATTTCTTTAATGCTCATTCCCTCTTTAAGTAAGGCATACGTGGTTTTATAGGTAGAGCCCGAACCTGCACTGCGCGTACCAATTTTGCGTTTTCTACCCGTTTTACCTTTTACCACTTTGGGGTTTTCTTTGGCCATTTTTCTGGCTTCGCTCAACCATTTCATTCTGCGTTGGGTTCGTTTTTCATCCAACACATCTTGCTTGTAAATTTCTTTGCCTTCTATAATGCAGGTGGTTACGTAAGCTGCTTTTTCAATCTCGCCAAGCGTTTTTATCAGCATTTGATCTAATTCATCAAGCCCCTCTAAATACATTTTTGTTTTAGAAAACTGCTCTACTTCGCTAATGTGCGTATAGAGCAATTTTAAATTAGTTTCAATAATCGAGCTATAATATTGGCTCCCTTTTTCTATGCGCTCTACCAGTTTTTCTAGGCTATTGTTGTAGAGCAAATACAGCAATTGGTTTCTAAATTTTGCTGTGTTCTCAATTTCTTTTTTAAAATTTTGTTGAATGATGCTAATCGCACTTTGCATGCTTGCATCTTGAAATTCCATTTTACCAGCTTTGTTCGATTTAAAATTGCCCAACAAATTGGTAATGGCTGCAAAATCAAAAGTGCCGGCCAAAACCCGCTGCAAATAATTTAATTGCTGATTTTTCAATATACCTGGCAACGCTTCTTTTTCGGCTTCTTTTACCTTAGAAAAGTTAACCACTTCGCTATCGCTACTAATAGCCGATGCGTTTATTTTGGTTCTTAAGATAAGTCCATCTAAACTTCGCAACCTACTTAAGGCCACATAAACTTGGCCCGGAGCAAAGGCTTGGCCAACATCAATAATGGCTTTATCAAACGTTAAACCTTGACTTTTGTGCACTGTTACCGCCCAAGCCAATTTAACGGGATACTGTAAAAAAGTACCCACCACTTCATCTTCTAGCTCTTTGCTGTTTTCGTTGATGGTGTATTTTTTGTTTTCCCAACGCTCTTTTACCAAGGTATACGCAATGTTAGAACCGGCCATGATAACGGTTACTTTGTCATCATCTATTTCGTCTACACGGGCTAGTTTACCGTTAAAATATTTGTTCTCTCCGCTGCTATCGTTTTTAATAAACATCACTTGGGCGCCAACTTTTAACCCTATAGACTCTGGCAGAGGAAATATTTTTTCGGGGAAATCGCCATTTACATCTGCATCAAAATACTCGGTAGAGCCAGGCAATTCTTCTAGCTTTAACTTATTTATTGCATCAGCCTTGTAATTGTGCGTGGTGATGGTGATTACGCCTTCTGTTGCAATGTTTTCCTCTCGTTTATAATATCTGTTTAGTAGGTTGATATCTTCTGCTGTAGCCACATTATTGCGCAAATTGTTAAGCACATTAATAAATGTGTTGTCTTGCTGCCTGAAAATTTTATCTAACTCTATATACACCATACCATCTTGCTGAAGCGCCTTCGCTTCAAAAAAATGCATGGTTCTGTAATAATGTTTAAGCACACTCCACTCGTGGTCTTTAACAATGGGTGGCAACTGAAATAAGTCTCCAATCATTAACAATTGTGCACCACCAAAACTTCGGTTAAAATTGCCTTTAACGCTGCGCATTCTGTAATCAATGGCATCAAGCAAATCTGCCCTTAGCATACTCACCTCATCTATAATTACTAAATCTGCAGCTCGTAAAACTTGTTTGCGCACGTTGTTTAATGGGTGCTTTTTAGCTAGGGTATGTTGGGTGAAAAAATTATGGCTTTCGGCAAAATTTCCAGTAGGTTCTCTTTCTGGAATAAAACTGCCCAACGGAAATAAAAACTGAGAATGAATGGTAACCCCCTTGGCATTTAATGCAGCAATGCCAGTTGGCGCAATAATAACAAAACTCTTGTGTGTTTTTAAAGCAAGTTCTCTTAAAAATGTGGTTTTGCCCGTACCCGCTTTTCCCGTTAAAAAAATATGGCTTGCCGTGCTATTTACAAATTTAGCGGCCGTATCTAATAAGTCTGTTTGTTGAGTTTCTTCTGGCATTGGGCGAAAATAATCATTGTTAAATCTGGCATTTCCTTTTGTCAGAAAAATTGCACAAAAAAAGGGTAAATAAATATCAACAGGGCTATGTGAATTTCAATACTTCCTAGAATTGGCTATACACAAGGAAATTATGGCTAAATAAAATTAATATATAAACTTAACACTTGCTTTTTTTGTCTAAAACTAGAAAAGCACGAAAAAGAAATCAAATACAGTTTTATATTTGATACAAATGAATTTTGGGAAAGCCGAAAACCAATAATAGAGTAGGCACATTAAACCCTAATTATTATGAAAAACATGAAAAAATTATTACTTGCTTTTGCCTTGTTTGGAAGCACTTTTGCCCTGCAAGCACAAATTACTGCTGGTGCAGGACTATTAGTAGGTATGCCCATGGGCGATTATGCAGATGGTGTAAACACAGGTGTTGGATTTTCTTTAGAAGGAAATTATTTTGTGATGGATAATCTGTCTGTAGGTTTAGAAGTATCGTTTTTATCTATGAAAATTGATGGGACAGACGGTAAATTTAAATTTACTCCAATTACAGTAAAAGGAGAATACTTCTTTTCTGAGGATGATTTCAGACCATTTGCTGGTTTAGGAATAGGATATTATCTGGTGAAATCGAAAGTAGATTTGCCGTTTTTTGGTTCGGTTGAAGCGAGTGCAAATGGCATTGGTTTTTCACCTAGAGTAGGTGCTGAGTATAGTTTATCCGATTTAATTATTCTCTGTGCAAACGTTCAATACAACCTTGTTATAAATTCTGGAAACGCAGGATCTTCTACCAACTTTTTAGGAATTGGCGTAGGCGTTCGCGTAAATGTTGATGAATTTTAAAATTCATTCTGCACTTCTTTTATTTAGAGAAAAAAACTTTTTAAATCCCTTTAGCTTTTTTGTTAAAGGGATTTTTGATTCTGTTTAAATCAATCACGCACCGTTATGTGAAAACAGTTTTGATGCCTTTCTTTGATGACATAAATTTCTCCTGCTGCTTGCATGGCCGCAAGAATACCTTCTAGAGTTTTGGTATAGCTATAATTCCAATCTTTTACACCGTTGTAGCGGATGTAAGAAATATCAAATGAAACGCCCCGTGTATGGGTACTTTCTTTTCTTGTAGCGTTTCTATTAGATCTGCGCAGATTATTTTGTGTTGCTTCTGTACGTGTTAAACTGGTAACAACAATGCTACTACTATCGCCAGAAAACGTATAAAAACTCAATCCTATTTTTTCTAGTATTTTTTTGGCCGATGCCACGGCATAAGGATAACTGTGCGTCATATCATCCAATGTATAACCTATCCCGTCTTCTATAACCAGCAATTTATTTGTGGCAATAAAATTTTCTAATTGCGGTTCGTTTTCAATCACCTCAACCCCATGCTTTTTTGCTGCAATCTGGTGTTTGATTAAAATGTCCTTGTATAAAGTTCCATTGGGTTCTACGGCAACAAGCGCTTCTTCATAAATTACTTCCGGCTCATTTTCTTTTTTCTCAACTTCACCATTTAACAAACTAACAACCGCGTTTTTTAGTTTATAAAAAGTTCTAGGCTCCACAATGTAGAGCCCATAAAAAAAGATAACAGCCAATAAACCGAGCATTACAGCCCACTTTATTCGTTTTTTTCTATTCTTTTTAAAACTTTTTCGCACGCTGCAATTATAGGGTTCTTTGTGCGCTTAAAGGCTTACAACAGGCATTTAAAGAATTTGGTTTTCAACAAGCTATTAAGAAAGAGGTTTTTAAATTTGATTTATTTTAAAAGGAAAGCATCCTTGTAATTTCTATTTCTTAGGCTGTTTAAAAATATCTCGCATAAGTTTATAAATAAGTAAAATGGCCGCTACATACCCCAACATGCCAAAGAGCGAAGTGCCGAAAAGCAGTGGCGGTACTTTTAAGCTCCACAAAATAACAGAGCCAAGAAACAATGAGGCGGCAATTATACCAAGAACCAAGCGGTTTACTGAATTTTCTAATCCTTTGTGCTGTAAATTTAAATGTAGCTCCCCTTCATTTAATGCATCCAAGTTTCTCGAAAGTGCTTTGGGTAAAATGCGTAATACTCTATACCATTCTCGCGATTGCATTAGTATTTTTTTGGCCACATTTTTAGGACTATACCGGTATTTAAACATTTTAACGTAAAACCTCTTCAAGGCATCCATAACATTAAAATCAGGATCTAGCAGACGTGCTGTGCCATCTAACTGAACCAGTACTTTAAAAAGTAACGCCATGTTGCCAGGCATAACAATTTGGTATTTGTTAATTAACAAATGTAAATCGGCCATGGCATCTGCCGTACTAATGTTGCTTACATTTTGGCTGATGTATTCTCGTATCCAATAATCAATCTCATTAACCAACTCACTTTTCACCACATTATCACTCACCTCACAAATCGCATAAATACTCTCTGTAGCGCTTTCCGAATCATGATTTACAATGGCAATTAAAAACTCCTCTAACTCATTAAAAATAGATGTGTTTAATGAACCTATCATACCAAAATCTAGCAATACAAGCTTGCCATCTGCATTTACCAAAATATTGCCGGGATGAGGATCTCCGTGATAAAAATTATCCCGAAAAATCATGTTCAGATACATTTCTGCACCAACCTCCGCCAAACGTTTGCCTTTGGCTTCGGGTATGCTGTTCTTTATTTCGTTTAAACTTTTTCCTTCTTCAAACTTCATGGTTAGTATGCGTTTGGTACTAAACTCATGCTTAACCTGCGGAATAATGATATGTGAATTGTCTTTAAAATTTTCTTGAAAAGTAGCAATGTTGTTTGCCTCCCTATTCATATTGATTTCTTTTTGAATAGTCCGGCTAAAATCTTTTACCAAGTTGGTAATGCGCATTCTGCCTAATGCATTTACATGATTTTCAGCCAATTCTGCTAGTGCCTCCAAGATTTCCAAGTCAAGGTTAATTTCTGCCTCAATGTTTTTGTGTAGCAGTTTAACAGCCAGTTTCTCGCCTTCAAAAGTGGTGGCTAAGTGTACTTGCCCTATGCTGGCACTGGCCATTGGCTTATAGTTAAACTCTGCAAATAGTTCTTCTGCTTCTTTTCCTAATTCTTTTTTTATGGTTTCTTTAATGTACTCGGCATTATCAGAAGGTGTGTCATCTTGCAATTTGGCAAGCTCTTTGGCTATTTCGTTGCCCAACAAATCGGGGCGTGTGCTTAATATTTGGCCGAGTTTAATAAAAGCTGGTCCTAGTTCTTCGCAAGCCTTTCTTAGTTTTTGAGGCATTGTAAATTGGGTAAGCTTTATGCCTTCGTCATCTTTTAATGCGCGAACAAAAAATTCAATTTTTGTATCGGCCAACCAAGAGGCTAAGCCGTATTTAGATAGCGTTCCTACAATTTCGCGTACTCGGCCCGCATACTTTTTACTCGTCAATAATTTATGGATAATCATGAAAGAATGAATTTGCTCGAAAGTAAAAAAGAATGTGGTGCTTGTAAAAACCTACTGTGAACTTTTCGTTAAGACATCAAAGTTGGCTTTTGCATTTATTGCTATAAGAACTTTTCAACATATATGCAGTTTTCTTTATCTCAACCATATTAATAACCCAGCCCTTTACCCATCCAAATCATTACATTGTGAAATAATAAAAACCGAGCATTATGAAATCTTTAATCCGCACTAAAAAATGGCCTGAATTAAATTATAGCGACTGGAACGAAACTTTGGACGCTTTGCATTTGTGGATACAGATTGTCGGCAAAATCAGATTAAAAACAATGCCTTGGCAAAACCATTCTTGGCACACCACGCTGTACATTTCTCCTTCAGGATTTACTTCACAGAGCATACCATATCAAGGCGGTGCTTTTCAAATCGATTTCGATTTTAGATTGCACAAACTTATTTTGCATTCTACCCATTGTGCCGATTTTAGTTTTAATTTAAAACCGATGAGCACCGCTGAATTTTACCAAAACATTAAGACCGGTTTGGCTGAAATTGGTGTTGACGTGAAAATATACAAACGCCCCAACGAATTGGCGCACAACACGCCATTTGATGAAGACACGCAGCCCCGCCCCTACGACAAACAGAAAGTAGAAACTTTTTGGGAAGCCATGGTAAAAGTAAATTGTGTGTTCACGGAATTTAGAGGCCAGTTTATCGGTAAATCTAGCCCCGTACATTTATTTTGGGGTGCATTTGATTTAGCTGTAAATCGCTTTTCTGGAAATGATGCTCCCCTACATTCTGGCGGCATGCCTAACATGCCCATAAATGTTATGCAAGAAGCCTACTCAAAAGAAGTAATGAGTGTTGGCTTTTGGCCTGGAAGCGCAGATGCACCAGAACCTGTTTTTTATGCCTATTGCTATCCGGCTAGCCCAGAATTTGCAAAACAAAACGTTTTGCCCCTAACCGCTTTTTACAGCGAAGATATGGGCGAGTTCTTTCTAAAGTACAGCAATGTTCAACAAACAGACGACCCAAACAAAACGTTGATGAGCTTTTTAGAAAGCACCTATGCAGCAGCGGCTACTACAGGTAATTGGGATGAAAAATTGTTGACGAGTTAAGCTAGTTTTTACTAATAATATCTCGCCCTTACAGGGCTTATTTCTACGCGGCATTTGTTGCCGATGGACTGTATCCATCGCTGGTGGATTGCACCCCTTTAGGGTTTTGGGTTTGGAGGTTTTGTAGCTTGGGCGCACTGATTGCAACCGAGTTTGCGAGCTCACCGAAGGTAAATCAGCGCGAGCGGGGAACGGGGTAAGCTTCTCGAATGAGTTTGAAATTCTAGGTGACAGTGCTGTGGATATTATTGCGTAATAATAGCAGAACATTTATCGTAGAATGAACATACCAATTATATTCACTTTAATTATTCAATGTAAAATAATGCTAGATCAATGATTAAGTTTGTGACATTACACCTTCACCTAAAACTCCAAAAAAAAATGAAAAAATACTTAATCGTCCTTTTTGGCTTTCTTGCATTCGCTTGTAAAAAAGAAACAATTCCTCAACCAGAAGCTATCAGTCTTAACGAAAAGTGGAATACCGGAGTGGGTGTAAATGGCATTCCGTACGCAACCCAAAATGGCGTGGTTGGAAAATTTTACGATGGCATTAGGTATTTTGATGGAGAAACTGGTAATATTAAGTGGTACATAAAAACACCATATAACCTTAGTATAACAAGCGATAATTCATTTATCCATAACAATATTTTTTACACATTACCAACAGAAGGTGCAAGATTTAAAGCGATTGATATTGATAACGGAATTGAACTCTTCGAATATTGGCAGTCTAATTTACTGATAGATCGTTTTATTAGGTTTACTACTGATTACAAAATAAGGTTTTCTGGCAGCTATTTAAACGAGTTAGCCGTTTTTGAACTTGATGCCGAAGGAAACAATCTTGACACAATATTTAAAGTAACTATTCCTGGCGTATCTGATGTTACCGGCTTAGACTGTGTGGAAGACAACTACAACTACTACGTTTTATTTTTTGCTTCTACCATTGGTATAAATAACCAAAGCGTTAATTTTTGCGCAATAAATAAGCAAACTTTCAACATTACAAACCACATACAAGGTCTTGCATTGCAATATGATGAGCGTTTAAAATATCATTTTCTTGATATTACTTCGGCAAACAGTTCGTTTAAGTTGGCACAGGTTGGTACAGACCTATTCAGACTGGCTCCTCAAGTCAATAATTCTTATAAAATTTCACTCTATACCGCGGATGTTGTAACGCACGGTAATTCCACGTTTAGATTGGGATATGATGAGAGTGATCTTATAAAATTTGAAGGAACAAATTACAACGAATCCACGAACATACCGAGTGCCTGGGACAATGTTTATTGCACAATTGACGCCAATAGCACACATGTGTTTTATCCTTCAAAAGCTGCAACGGTTTCTGTTTATGATTTAGCAATGAAAAGTCAAAAGAGTTTTCAACTCGACTTTATTTCAAGCAGTGGAATTCATGTTTCGGCAGACGAAACAAACAAAATCATGTACGTTATGAGTAGTAATAAATTATTCTCCGTGCCTTATGAAACGAATTAGAGTGGACTTATTTCCCGTGTTGGGGTTAGAGATTGTAAGCGAGATTAGGAAAGTTAGAAAGAATGCTTGATAGCAAAAACCTGATGTTCTTCTTTAAATCAACTTGTGGGCATTCGTTGCAACCGAGCCTGTGAGCTCACTAAGGGTAAATCAGCAAGTACAGGGAACCTCTACTTCGGATACACCCTGTACCAAATCCTAAACCCAAGCCATTGCTCTGGCTTTGAATATTCTTGGCTTTTCCCAGCGGTTGCTTCTGAGGCAAAATGACTGCAACTCCCCCCTTTTGCGATGCCTTTTTCAGACGTCATTTCTGCGACATTTCCTACTAAATTATACACTTCATCTAATTGTTGATAATACGCCCAAACGTACACGGGTTCTTTACCAGATCTAAGAGCTACAGGCATCTTTTTCAACTTCTTAGCATACGAGCAATCTAAACAAAGACAATTTTTATAGTTAAATGTTGGGCAGCCTTTCACGTTTACACTATCAACCGAAGTAAGTACCGAATCTAATTGCGCAGGTGTTGGAAGAAAACATTCGTACCTGTATTGTTCCTCCTTTTTCTTTTTGGGCTCGGTACAATTGTTTAATATATTTTGGTGATATGCTACATATTCCATGGCTTGGTCATACGTAATGCCAACTATAGGCACATCAAGCAGTCTATATTTTATAATTGAATCCCAACTTGTATTCGACACATAAATTCCGTTGCACCACTTGATACAACCATTACACACCAATTGACCGTCCCCTTCATTTTCTTTTCTTAAAAAGGCTTTTATTGTATAGCTGCTCCAACCTGGTATTTCTAAATCTGGCAATTTTGAGCTGATTATGTCGATATGATCGCTCAGATTTATAAAGGTGTCGCTTTTTTCAAAACTTGTTGCAACGATGTAGGTAATCCAATCGCCTGTAGTAACCTCAAGTGGACTAATAAAATTTTTATCGGAATTTTCAGGCAAATAAACATGTGTACTAAAACTTACGAATCTACAAGACGTAAAGAGTGCTAAAAAAATTAAAGTGGCAACTGGTTTGAAGAGTTGGTTATTCATGTGATTTTTTTTGCGGCTTTTTTGGTTGATTCAATTATGGGTAGGATTCTGGAATTTTGTGATAACGTATGAAGTTGCTTGAATATTTTTAGAACTATGGCGATTTCAAAAAATCCAAAGCATCTTTTATACTGACACGTCTGATGAACATTTCAATAAAAAGAGCAAGTAAAACAAAACTTGAGACGAGAATAAATGCGACAATCGCACCAAAAAAACCATGAACTAAATACCCAAAAATGGTAAAGAAAGTAGCAATAAGAAAAATTTTATATGCCCTAATTTTTAAAACCAGTTTTTGTTTTTCTTCCGAATAAGTGAGTTGAATATCATAATTAGCCATGCGTAATGGCGAAACCACATTCCAACTAACCAAGGTTGCCGTGCCGATAATCAAATCACCTTTTTGCTCAAATTCATCATCATCTAAACCCAATTCTTGCATCACCACTTGGCCGATTTTTGGCAAACCAAATTTATTGAAGTCTTGTTGAGAGAATTTGAATTGGTAGTTGAGAATCATATTCAAAAGTACAGTTCAGAAGTATAAAAACTCAATATTCAATCAAAAACGCAATTATTAATAAAATGAATCCTGAAGGGATGAAATAAACCAACCGTTTGTTTTAAATCTACTTGTGCGCAATGATTTCAACCGAACTTAGGAGCTCACCAAAGATAAATCAACGTAGACCAAGAATCCCGAAGGGATGAAATAAACCAACCGTGGGCAACACCCGCGGAAGCAAAAGCATTACACCACATACAGCAAAAGCCCTGAAAGGGCGAAATACTGCGCATAAGACTTTTTTTCGTTTTTAAAATTTAATTATTCAATATAAAATATCTCGCCCCTTCAGGGCTTATTTCTGCGCGGTTTTTTTTCGATGGACTGCGTCCATCGCTGGGGGATTGCACCCCTTCGGGGTTGGTGCTTAGAGGTTTTGTATCTCGGGCGCACTGATTGCAAATCAGCTTGAGTGAAGGAAATGATTGCAAATTTTCTCCGCTGGCGCATTTTTGCAAAACGTGCCTTTTCTCAATAAAGAAATTTAGTTCCAAACCTTCTAACTACCCCGCTCTCCCTGCGGTCGACCACCCCTTCAAACATTGAAGGGGAATGCGTGGCGCAAAAAACCAAAACTTCCATAAAAATCAAAGGCCCAAAAAAGCCCTCCCTTTGGGAGGGTTTGGGTGGGCTACATATTCCGTCTATACTGTCCGCCAACTTCAAACAAACTATCTGTAATCTGGCCGAGGCTGCATACTTTGCATACTTCCATCAGTTCGGTAAACATGTTTTTGTTGGTGATGGCGGCTTGTTGTAAATCGTTAAGCAATTTATCTTGCAAATCTTTGCCGGCTTCGTGCAACTGACCCAACATTTCTATTTGGTATTCTTTTTCTTCAGTTGTGGCGCGAATAACTTCTTTTGGTAAAACTGTTGGCGAGCCTTTGCTGCTCAAGAATGTGTTTACACCAATTATTGGGAATTCGCCCGTGTGTTTCAAGGTTTCGTAATACAAGCTTTCTTCCTGTATTTTTCCGCGTTGGTACATGGTTTCCATCGCACCCAAAACGCCACCGCGCTCAGTTATGCGGTCGAATTCAATCAACACAGCTTCTTCTACTAAGTCGGTTAATTCTTCAATAATGAACGAACCTTGTAATGGGTTTTCATTTTTCGCCAAGCCCAATTCTTTGTTGATGATGAGCTGAATGGCCATTGCTCTGCGCACGCTTTCTTCGGTTGGCGTGGTAATGGCCTCGTCATATGCGTTGGTGTGCAAACTGTTGCAGTTATCGTAAATCGCGTACAATGCTTGCAAACTTGTGCGGATGTCGTTAAAATCTATTTCTTGCGCGTGTAAACTACGACCGCTGGTTTGAATGTGGTACTTCAACATCTGGCTTCGGGCATCGGCACCATATTTTTGCTTCATGGCTTTGGCCCAAATTCTGCGTGCCACACGGCCAATCACGGCATATTCAGGATCAATTCCGTTGCTAAAGAAGAAACTCAAGTTTGGCGCAAACTTGTTGATGTCCATGCCGCGGCTCAAGTAATATTCTACGTACGTAAAGCCGTTGGCCAAAGTAAATGCAAGTTGCGTAATGGGGTTGGCACCGGCTTCGGCAATGTGGTAACCACTGATAGAAACCGAGTAGAAATTACGCACATTTTGGTCGATGAAATAACTCTGCACATCGCCCATTAAACGCAAGGCAAACTCGGTACTAAAAATGCAGGTGTTTTGCGCTTGATCTTCTTTTAAAATATCGGCTTGCACAGTTCCGCGAACGCTGGCCAAGGTGCGTGCTTTAATTTGTGCGTACACATCGGCAGGCAAAACTTTATCGCCTGTTGTGCCGAGTAACATCAATCCTAATCCGTCATTTCCTTCGGGCAAATTGCCTTGGTACATGGGGCGTTTAAGGCCGTTGTCTTCCCACTTAGCTTTTAAAACTTTTTCTACTTCTGCTTCTAAACCGTTTTCGCGGATGTAAATTTCACATTCTTGGTCGATGGCGGCATTCATAAAAAAGCCAAGCAGCATGGGTGCCGGGCCGTTAATGGTCATCGAAACCGAAGTTTTTGGGTCGGTTAAGTGGAAACCAGAATACAGTTTTTTAGCATCGTCTAAACAACAAATGCTTACCCCGCTATTCCCTACTTTCCCGTAAATATCCGGACGATGATCAGGGTCATTTCCGTACAATGTAACGCTGTCAAAAGCGGTAGAAAGTCGCTTGGCGGGCATGCCCAAACTCACGTAATGGAAACGTCTGTTGGTACGCTCGGGTCCGCCTTCGCCAGCAAACATGCGGGTTGGGTCTTCGCCTTCGCGCTTAAACGGATAAATTCCGGCCGTATAAGGAAAACTTCCGGGCACATTTTCTTGCAACAACCAACGTAAAATATCGCCCCAGCTTCTGTATTTTGGTGTAGAAACTTTGGGCACTTGGCTGTGGCTTAAGCTTTCTGTATGGGTTTTAATCTTAATTTCTTTGTCGCGTACTTTAAATTTATAGAACTCATCGTGGTAGCGTTTTGCCTCGGTTGGCCACTGCTCAATCATGAGCCAGTTGCGCGGGTCGAGATCTAATTTTACGCGATCAAACTCGGCCAACAAAACTTTTTTCAGTTCGGCTTCGCTCACTGTATTTATTGTTTTGTCTATGGCATACAACTTATCTGCAATCTCTGCTTGGTTGTTTGTCCATTCATCAAACGTGCGAATGCCTTCACTAATTTCGCTTAGATAACGGGTGCGTTGTGGCGGAATGATGAAGATTTTTTCGCTCATTTCATCCGAAATATGGAAATCGCTTTTCAACGTAGAACCCGCTTTTTCTACCAACGTATCCATAATAGACTTATACAATTGGTTCATGCCAGGATCGTTAAACTGACTGGCAATGGTGCCAAAAACAGGCATGTCTTCTGGCTTTGCATCCCACAAATTGTGGTTGCGCTGGTATTGTTTTTTTACATCGCGAATGGCATCTAGCGCACCGCGCTTATCAAATTTATTTAGGGCGATGAGGTCGGCAAAATCGAGCATATCAATTTTTTCCAACTGTGTGGCGGCCCCGTATTCGGGCGTCATCACATATAAACTTACATCGCTATGGTCAAGAATTTCGGTATCGCTTTGGCCAATGCCCGAAGTTTCTAAAATGATTAAATCGAAACCAGCAACTTTTAAAATGGCAATGGCATCTTTTACGTGTGCGCTAAGCGCAAGGTTACTTTGGCGGGTGGCCAAACTGCGCATATACACGCGGTCGTTTTTTATGGCATTCATGCGGATGCGATCGCCCAAAAGCGCACCACCGGTTTTGCGTTTGCTCGGATCTACCGATACAACGGCCATTTTCTTATCGGTAAAATCAATTAAAAATCTACGCACCAATTCATCTACCAAAGATGATTTACCCGCGCCACCTGTTCCGGTAATTCCGAGAACTGGTACAGCAACATCGGCTGCCAATTTGTGCACTTCGCCCAACTTTTCGGCTCGCTCTTCGTGGTAATTTTCAGCAATAGAAATGGCACGCGCCAAGTCTAAGGTGTTTTCTGGCTTCAGTTTTTTGATGTCAATTTGATCATCTTTCCCAATGGGGTAATCGCTTTGCATCACCAAATCATTGATCATTCCTTGCAAGCCCATTGAGCGGCCATCGTCTGGATGATAAATTTTAGTAATGCCGTAAGCGTGTAATTCGGCAATTTCTTCGGGCAGAATTGTTCCTCCGCCACCGGCAAAAATCTTGATGTGCCCTGCTCCTTTTTCTACCAATAAATCGCGCATGTATTTTAGATACTCGGTATGACCACCTTGATAGCTGGTCATAGCAATGGCATTGGCATCTTCTTGTATAGCGCAGTTTACAACTTCTTCTACACTTCTATCGTGCCCAAGGTGAATAACTTCGCAGCCTGTGGCCTGAATAATTCTGCGCATAATGTTAATGGCGGCATCATGGCCATCAAACAAACTAGCTGCAGTTACAATTCTAACTTTATTTTTGGGGATATATGGTGTAGGATTCTGCATATTTATAGCGTTTTTTTCAAGGATTGCAAAGATAATTGGAAATGACGTTTTTCCTAAAAAAGAAAACCCCACCAAAGGGCGGGGTTTTCTAATTAATCTAGATGAAAGCGCTTATTGAATAATAATTCTTTCTACTGTACTTGTATTGTTACTAGATACTTTAATCATGTAGAAACCTGCTGCAAATCCTTGTAACGAGATTTCACGAGATGTCAAGGTTGATGTACTTGTAAACGATTCTGAGAATAAAATTCTTCCGTTTAAGTCTAAAACTTCTGTGTTATATACAGCGTCATCATCTCCCATAACAATGTATGTAAATTCTCCGTTGTTAGGATTTGGGAATATGTTTACTCCTAATTCGCTTTGTGCAATTGCACTTATTTTAGGAGTAACACATGGGCCAAACATATAGTTTCCTGTTTTTACAGAGTCTTTCATGTTGCGTGTGCTAGCAATACAAACCGTTGAGTTTGTTACCGTATTACACATTTCGTAGAACCAAATGTCTGGTTGGTTACAGGTAAAATCCACCCAATCAATGTAAACCGAATCTTCAATGGTACATCCAGCAACAAGATCTGTAATAGCCACTTTTACCCAAGTTGGACCCGTTGGGTACCATAAACGTCCTTTCATATTGCTTACTCCTTTCATCATATAGCCCGCGCTGTTAGACCAGCTGTAGCTATAAGAACCACTTCCACCTGCTGGATTGGCTTTTATAAAACCTGTAGATAACCCCCAATAGTAAGTTTCAGGATCATTTGCTCCAGCGCCAGCATAAAGACCAGATGTCATCATTGGAGTGAATGTGTTGGTTGTGGCACATGCATTTCCGCAATTATCACCAACAATGATACTGGCTGTTTCTGCGCAATTACCGGCATCGCTAATGTTAACATTATATGTACCTGAAGCTAAACCAGTAATTGTTGGTCCTGAAAAAGATGTGTAACCACCAGGTCCCGTCCATGAATATACATAAGGTGCTGTTCCACCAACCAGGTTGGCAGTTGCTGTTCCGTCAGACAATCCACATGTTTCATTTGTTGATGAAGAACTAATTGAAACATTACAAACTGCTGCAGGCACTGTAATATTCCAAGTACGAACAGATGTAGTTACAGAATCGCACACATCATCCTGCGCATTTACAGAAACTGTATAAGTATTTCCCTGATGAACTGCCGTAGGAGTAAAACAAAACGTTGAGTTTGTAAACCCAGGTCCTGAACTTGTTATATTGAACGTAGCAGGAGGAATAATAGATGAAACTGCAGAAAGAGTAATGTTTTGAGTTGGTCCATCCGTTGCATTAATATTTACGCAATAATTCTGACCTACTTGCACAATAGCATTAGGTACAGCTGAAAGCACAGGTGCAGCATTGCCACCGCAGCTTCCAATTCTCACTTGGATGTCTCTGTAAACCTCACCAATTTTTGTACTAACGTTATTAATTACTCTATACTCTTCTGCTCTAAAGGCCATAACCGCCACTTGCGAAGGCGAACTTGGTGTAAAAGAAATAACACCGGTATTTGGGTTTATGACAATTGGGGTAGAGGAAGTTAATGGATTAAGACCACTAAAACCGGGATAATAGCTTACAGAAGAAGTGGCACTTACTCGAGCATCTACAAGTGAATACACGATAACATCGCCATTGGCATCTGCTCCATTTGGGCTAAGTGAAGTTGGGTTACCTGTACAGTAATCTCCAATGGGACGGTTAAGAAAATCTGGAGATGAGTTTCCTGGTGCAGCAAGAGTATTTAACTGTGCAGACAAATACATGGTACTAGGATTAAGAGTAGAAATTGCACCATTACGGCAGCAATCAGACCAAGAAAATGTATAAAGAGCAGCTGTAGGCAGCGTTACATTGGCTTGAAATATACCCTCTTGAATTCCAGGTTCTGTTCCACCACTACATCTTGAAACTTGCCCCGGACAAAGTATTGAAACATCGGTAAGTGATATCCTAGGAAGTGTTACACTAGTAGGAGAAGCGGCTCCAGCAATAGCAATATACATCGAGGATGGCATAGAAACACCAGCGCAGTCTCTGTACAACGTACCTGTTATTGTATATGTATTTCCGCTTACCCATGTGTAGGTAATCTGCCCGCCCATAAGATGCGAAGCCTCGGCTTTAAAGAAAATTACCGTTAACAACGATAATAGCGTTACTTGAATAATTTTTTTCATAACATTTTAAATTTTTGGTTAAATAATAATTCACTTTACAAGTTAGCTGTAATCAAAACAAAAGCATTATTTAAACGTAATATTTTAAATGTAAATCCAGTTGATGTTGATTGAATCTAATACGGGTAAAGAAAATTTCGTTGTTAAATATACAGAAAAATACTACAAAATGATTAGAGCTATTTTGTAGTGTTTTTCTGAGTACTTATATGCGTATATCATGTTTTGAAAAATTTTACAAACTAAAAAGCCCCACCAATTTGGTGGGGCTTTCGCTTAAGTTTAATCTGCAATATTATTAATGCATAATCTGAATTTTCTCAACTTTTATCTCGCTGTTTGTCTGTAGTTGTATGTAGTATATTCCTGAGATCAATCCACTCACATCAATTTTTTGATTGAATTGGCCCTCTCCCATTTGTACTTTTTTCTGCAAGACAACTCTTCCGTTTACATCTACTATTTGTAAGGTAGATTCTTGGGCTTGGGTGTTTGCATAAGAAAGTGTTACATATTTATCTGTAGGATTTGGATATACTTGGAAACTCGCGGCATTAAAGTTTTCACCGGCTTTTGGCACAGCGCATGGACCAAATGTGTAATTCCCTGTGTTTATAGAATCTCTCATGTTGCGTGTTCCGGCTACACATACCGTTGTGTTGGTTACATTGTTACACAACTCATAGTACCATAAAAATGGCTGGTTACATGTAATGTCTATAAATGGAACCCATACTGAATCTTTACACACATCTCCATTGGCATCCGTTATTTCTACAATCATCCAGCAGCTTTGGGTTGGGTAACCTAAACGTCCTTTTGATTTGGTTTTTGATTTCACTGTTCCGTCTGTTGAACTCCACAAGTATGAGTAGGGTGCAACTCCACCTGATACTGCTACGTGGAATGATTTAAAGAATGATAAGCCCCAATAGTATGCGCTTGCATCGTTGGCTCCCGCATTGGCGTAAGCTGCAGCTACTCCGTAAGGCGTAATGGTTGTGCTAAAATTACACTGATTGCCTCCGGCTGATACCATTGCATAAACTGTATCTACGTTACCATCTAAACAACCTGCAGACACAATAATGGTATCTTTTCCGGCATTGGTTGCTGTGTAGCAGAATATAGAATTACCTGCTGCATCTGTATTTACTGTACCGTTAGCACTGTTTGCCCCAATTACTGTAAAGCTAACAACAGCGGCTGGTACGGCTATATTAGAACCGTCTTTTACTGTTGCTGTTACACAGTGTTGTGCTCCTTGGTTTACATTTGCGTTAGTGGGTATTGTTGATAGCGTTGTTGGCAACACTACTACAGTAGCGGTATCTGTAAGGGCCGCTATGGAGGCAACTATCGTGTCTGTTCCTGCTTCGCATACATTGTAGCAAAATACAATTACACCACTTGCGTCTGTAAATCCAAATCCATTTGTTGTGTTTCCTCCAAATATGTCGAAATCTACTTTTACTCCCACTACTGGATCATTATTCTGATCTAACACTTTTGCTTGCAAGCATTTTTCTTGTGCTTGGTAAGTGGCTACTTGTACCAAATCTAATTTTAATGAATCTACCGTTGCTACTGGCGAGAATGACTGGCCGCCTAAATAGCCGTAGGAATCATCAATTCCAAAGCCATAAATAAACACGCCAATTGGAAATGCACTTGAAACTGAATGCTGACCCACGGTTGTGCTAATTTGAGCCCCCGAAAGATTAGTTCCAGGTATGGGTGTCCACGAACCTGGAGCTATTGGCAGACCATCTACCATAACACTTGATACTTGAGAAGTAAGTGAAATGATATTAATAAAGTTTACCCCGATGTTAGCCGTACCTGTATTTACAACATAATCTGTTAAGTATTGATCTGTTGGTGGTACCAATAAGAAAAACGGATCTGCGTTGGCTACGTTATCCCAAGTACCTCCATTTGAAAATTGTCCTACTAAAATAGGCTTGTTTGCTGTTACTCTATTGTATCCCGAATATTGATCTTCAAAATACTCACCTGTATTTAAAGTTGCTACCGTTACACCATTTACTTTTACAACAGTTGCATTTTGCTGTGCAAGGAAACGATAAGTATCTCCATTTAATCTAGTAGCCAATGGTACAGTGGCAAATTCTTGCCCCCATGATGAATTAGGTGGAATTTGCTCTATTAAGTAATCACAATAAAGCGTTCCGCTACTAGGAACATTTGCACATCTATTACCTCCAAAAACGGCTACATTTTTGTCTGCAGAAATATGTGTTCCTGTTAAATCAGAGGTTCCAGACATGTTTCTTAGCATATATGTTTGGCCTTGAGTTAATACGATATTGTAAGGAACTCCTGCCGTTCTTGCTCCAACTGTTGCTGCTGGCGTAATAGTCAATGTAGTTGTTCCGCTTTCTGCTGCAACTACACCGATGTTTGTTCCATTCCAAGAGAAATTCACGTTTTTATATCCCATAATGGTGTATTCTTTCCCAATGGCATCTGTTGGGAAAGCCAATAGCGCATCAGTTGTATATTGCTGAATGCTAAACCCATAAACCGTAATTTCATCATTGGCAACAACGTGAATACCTTGATTTGTAACAAGATCAACACTTGACATCGATGTTCCAGAAGGGCAATTAACAGTAGTAATAGTACCTGCTACTATATTGAAATTCTGACTCCAAGGAATGCCAGGGATTGAAACAGTCCCAGATGTGTTGACATCACTCGTTAAATAAAGTGTTGGTTGTGTTGAAGAGGAATTGTTTTCTGGAAACATTAACCAGAAATCATCTCCCTTACTATCCTGTGCAGATGTACTTAATACAAATGCAAATATTGTGAGTAATAAAAGTAATTTTTTCATCATTAGTTTGTTTTTAGTTTGATACTTATTTTAATTCTTTCTGATAAATCTTTATCAGAATCCAAATTGTTTGGTAATATGAACTTTTGCTCCATATCACAATCTCCTTGAATAAACTCGTTGCCTGTTAATAAAACAGACCTTGTAATCGGCCCAAAAGTTGGTTCGTCAACAACCTCCATAATTACGTTTAGAGACAATGGTTTTTTTGATTCATTCTTAAATTTGAAAATAAAAACAGAACTTCCATTACAGTCGTCCGTTTTAACAAATGCCTTTACATTTGCTTCTTCCTTCAGAAAAGTCCATTCTTCTTTTTCTTTATCAATTGTAAATGAGCTAAATAAAAGGGCAGAAAAAAAGAGCCCCAAGAATAGCTTCGGAACCCACCTGTTTAGTTTCATGGTAATACATTTTTTTTTGTTTGATTAAATTTTCACGAACTTTTATTCCTTCAACAAAACTGAATTAATCAATTTTGAGTAATGTGCGTAGTCCTTTTTAAAGGAATCCAATATTACACATTTTTTTTATACGCAAGATTATTCCTACAATTAAATATTGTAGTTTATACAAAATCTATTTAATGAGATTTCCTATTAAAATGTAAACGTTCACAAAAAAAGCCGCCCAAAATTGGGGCGGCTTTCACGTTTGTTTATTTATTCTGATTAATGCATAATCTGAATTTTCTCAACTTTTATCTCGCTGTTTGTCTGTAGTTGTATGTAGTATATTCCTGAGATCAATCCACTCACATCAATTTTTTGATTGAATTGGCCCTCTCCCATTTGTACTTTTTTCTGCAAGACAACTCTTCCGTTTACATCTACTATTTGTAAGGTAGATTCTTGGGCTTGGGTGTTTGCATAAGAAAGTGTTACATATTTATCTGTAGGATTTGGATATACTTGGAAACTCGCGGCATTAAAGTTTTCACCGGCTTTTGGCACAGCGCATGGACCAAATGTGTAATTCCCTGTGTTTATAGAATCTCTCATGTTGCGTGTTCCGGCTACACATACCGTTGTGTTGGTTACATTGTTACACAACTCATAGTACCATAAAAATGGCTGGTTACATGTAATGTCTATAAATGGAACCCATACTGAATCTTTACACACATCTCCATTGGCATCCGTTATTTCTACAATCATCCAGCAGCTTTGGGTTGGGTAACCTAAACGTCCTTTTGATTTGGTTTTTGATTTCACTGTTCCGTCTGTTGAACTCCACAAGTATGAGTAGGGTGCAACTCCACCTGATACTGCTACGTGGAATGATTTAAAGAATGATAAGCCCCAATAGTATGCGCTTGCATCGTTGGCTCCCGCATTGGCGTAAGCTGCAGCTACTCCGTAAGGCGTAATGGTTGTGCTAAAATTACACTGATTGCCTCCGGCTGATACCATTGCATAAACTGTATCTACGTTACCATCTAAACAACCTGCAGACACAATAATGGTATCTTTTCCGGCATTGGTTGCTGTGTAGCAGAATATAGAATTACCTGCTGCATCTGTATTTACTGTACCGTTAGCACTGTTTGCCCCAATTACTGTAAAGCTAACAACAGCGGCTGGTACGGCTATATTAGAACCGTCTTTTACTGTTGCTGTTACACAGTGTTGTGCTCCTTGGTTTACATTTGCGTTAGTGGGTATTGTTGATAGCGTTGTTGGCAACACTACTACAGTAGCGGTATCTGTAAGGGCCGCTATGGAGGCAACTATCGTGTCTGTTCCTGCTTCGCATACATTGTAGCAAAATACAATTACACCACTTGCGTCTGTAAATCCAAATCCATTTGTTGTGTTTCCTCCAAATATGTCGAAATCTACTTTTACTCCCACTACTGGATCATTATTCTGATCTAACACTTTTGCTTGCAAGCATTTTTCTTGTGCTTGGTAAGTGGCTACTTGTACCAAATCTAATTTTAATGAATCTACCGTTGCTACTGGCGAGAATGACTGGCCGCCTAAATAGCCGTAGGAATCTGCATTACCAAATCCATAAACAAAAACGCCTAAAGGCAATGAACTGGCAACGCTATGCTGACCAGCAGATACTGTAACCTGAGCTCCAGAAAAAGTTGTTCCAGGAATTGGAGTCCACAAACCTGGCGCAACAGGAAGTCCGTCAACTAGCACAGATCCTGTTCCCGCG
The DNA here is from genome assembly GCA_030424545.1 of Bacteroidia bacterium. Lineage (GTDB taxonomy): Bacteria > Bacteroidota > Bacteroidia > Flavobacteriales > Schleiferiaceae > JAUHWL01. The sequence goes on along the minus strand of JAUHWL010000002.1, from coordinate 186,201 downwards.
TTTGGAGAAACTATATTGATATAATTAATAGGAATATTTGGAGTACCTGTATTCACAACGTAACTGGCCAAAAACTGATCTGTTGGCGGTACTAATAAAAAGAATGGATCAGAAGTTACGTTATCAAATGTAGTTCCGTTTGAAAATTGTCCCACTAAAATAGGTTTGCTTCCGGTAATTTTATTATAACCAGACAAAAGCGCTTCATAATGCTCACCTGTGTTTAAAGTAGCAACAGTAATTCCATCAACTTTTACAACGGTACTAGGAGACTGAGCCAAAACTCTGTATGTATCTCCGCCAATTCTTCCTTTTAAAGGTACCGTTACAAATTCTGTTCCCCAAGTTGAATTAGGTGGCAATTGCTCAACAAGATGGTCACAAGCATAAGTAGCACCATTAGGAATATTAGCACATTGATGCCCACCAAATACCGCAATATTTTTAGTTGATGAAATTGTCGTTCCTGTTAAATCGCCTCCATTAACTGTGTTTCTTAATAAATATGTTTGACCTTGAGTCAAAACAATATTATAAGGAACACCAGCAGGTCTTGCACCTGTGTTTACTGATGGTGTGATTGTTACCGTTGTAGTTCCAGATTCTGCTGCAACAATTCCGAATTGTACGGCATTTACAATATTTACATTTTTGTATGCTAGTACAATATACTCGGAGCCAAGAGCATCAACCGGAAAACCTAAAAATGCATCCGTTGTTGTAGCACGCGTATTTAACCCGTACACCGTAATTTCATCTAATGATGTAACATGTATTCCTTGCGAGGTAACCACATCACTTGATGACATTTGCACTGTTGCCGGTACTACGACTGTTGTAATTGTTCCTGCCGTAATCGTAAAATTTTGAGACCAAGAAAGGCCTGGAATATCTATTGTTCCAGAAGTGTTCACATCGCTGGTTAACATTAGCGACTGAACGGTTGTACCAAGGTTTTGCTGAAAACTAAGCCAGAAATCATTTCCTTTACTGTCCTGAGCAACCAACCCAAAACTGAATATACATACTGTGAGTAATAATAATAGCTTTTTCATTTTTTTTTGATTTTTATTTTTGATTAATTTGAATTCGTATTCTTTCTTTTAAATCTTTACTAGATTCCATTTCATTTGGTAGGGCTAGCTTCCAAAGCAACTCACAATTTCCTTTAACCGTTTCTTTTGACTTTATAGAAATTGAGTTTTTAATTGGGATTATTGATGGGTCATCAGTTAACTCCATAGAAACTTCTACGTCTAAATTTTCTTTTGATACATTCTCAAATTTGAAAATAAAAACAGAACTTCCATTACAATCGTCCGTTTTAACAAATGCTTTTACATTTGCTTCTTCTTTAAGAAAGGTCCATTCTTCCTTGTTTTCTAAACCCCAAGTAAAGGAGCTAAACAAAATAGTTGTTAAAAAGAGTCCCACTAAAAGTTTGGGAATCATTTGTTTTGATTTCATGATAATGCGTTTTTTTTTGATTAAATAGTTTTACTAGTTTCTACTCTTTCAACAAAATTGAATAAGTCAATTTTGAGTAAAGTGCGTAATCCATTTTAAGGAATTCAATAATACATAATTTATACTTTACGCAAGATTATTCCTACGTAAAAAATTCCAGTTTATACAAATTCTATTTTATGTGATTTCCTATTAAAAAACTTGTATTTGCATAGCAATCCTATTTCCTACATTCGCACAAATCATGAAAATGAATGCATAAAATGGCAAAGGCAACGCAAACCAAAATAGAAACACCATTTTTTAATTATCTATACATTATAACTTGGGCACTTATGCCCATTGTTTTTTTACTTTATCAAGATAAGGTTCAAGATGCTGGGTTATTCCCACGTGTAATGCTCCTTGCCATTTCCTTAGGTATTGGTGGCGCTTTTTTATTCACTAAAAAAACAAAGCCCTTGCCGTTTAGAATTACTCTAGCGGCCATTTCATTTTTTGTTCTCTGGCATTTTGCCGGCTACAGCAATGCATACTCAAAATCAGAATTTTGGATAACTTTTGCCCGAAACACATTAATGCTCGGTTATCTGTTGTTTACTTTTCAGCTACTTCGCAATAATCTTTTAAAGTTTGAGTCTATTATTAAAGCCGTTGTTATTTTTAGTGCAATTGCGGCTATATCTGTACTTGGCGATTTACTTAGCACGTTGGCAGATGGCGAATATGTTACTAATATCTATAAGGTTACAGGAATGTTTGTTCATAAAAACTTTGCCGCGTCTGCGCTGCTGTTGTGCATACCTTTTTTGTATTTGGGCACAAGGCTAAATAAACCCTGGAGAAACATTGCTATTGCCACACTTTGTTTAGTGCTTATCGAAATTGCCCTACTAAGAACTCGCGGTGTTTGGGTAGGTTTTTTTGCGGGTATTTCGGCCACCGTATTGCTACAATTATTAAGCAAACAAAAAGCCGCTGGCCAATTAAAATGGGTTGGCATTGGCACAGGAATTTTTATTGCCATTCTTTCGTTGGTCTTTCTTGTTGGCAACAACCAAGAAAAAATATTAAACAAAGCAAACATCGATTTGCGTATTAAATACTGGAATTCTAGCATAGAAATGGCGAAAGAAAATCCTGTTTTGGGCGTAGGTGCCGGTAATTGGAAAACCAACTTTCCTAAGTACGGTCTTGCTGGAACCAACAAAAGTGTAATGGAAGGCGAAACAAACATCTCTCGACCGCACAATGATATGCTTTGGATTTTGGCCGAAATGGGCGTTCCAGCGTGGATTGCCATTGCTGCCTTTCAGTTGTTTTTATTATTTATCTGCGTAAAACTGTTAAACCATGTAGATGGCGAAAAAAGAAATTACGCCATGGCGGCCATTTTTGCTTTGGTGGCTTTTGCTGGTTATGGATTAGGAGAATTTCCGCTAGAAAGGCCAATTGCTGTTGGGCTTTTGGTGCTATTTGCTGCGGAGGCCCTTCGCTTGGGCGAAGAAGAAAACATTTTAAAACGCCCCTTATTTACAATGTCAGGCAAGGCGGTAGCTGGTTCTGTTTTAGCTCTTTCTGTTATTGTACTCATTATAGGCAATGGCCGTATGAAAGGCGAAAAAAACGCAAAACTTGCGGTGAATGCATATGCCACTAAAAACCCTCCAGGCATGTTAAAATACGGTGAAGCTGCGAAGAACACATTTTTTGAAATTGACATTTACAATTCGCCCATGCAATATTTTACAGGGATGGGTTATGCAGCACAACAAAATTTAAAAAAGTCTGAACAAGAATATAGAGATGGGCTTCTCATTACACCATACAGCATCAATACGCTTTTAGCCTTGGGCGATGTTTTAAAATATCAAAAAAGATTTGATGAGGCGATTGAGGTTTACAACAAATCATTGGCCATTTCGCCTAGGTTTTACAGAGCCAACTTAAACAAAGCTGAAATCTATCTCTATCAAAAAAATACAATCGAAGCAATTAAAAGTGTGAATGCGGTTTCGTATGATATCACCTATCCAAAGCATAAACAAATTGCCATTGAAGTATTAAACCGCTTGGCAAAAATGCCTGACCAAACTAGGTTTAAAAAACTACAAGCAATGGCACGCCAGCATACTGGAAATAATGAACAAATATGGATCAATTACATTGCATGGAAAACCAATGCTAGAGCCGTTAAATAAAACCAAACTTAATAGTCTTCTTTATTCTAAATGTATTGTTAAATTTGGAGTATGATGAACAATCTTGTAATTAATATACGTTATAATAATTCATTCTCTTTTATGTGGATGAATACCAATCATATTGCGATAAAAAAGGAGCACATTTTTTACTGAACATAAAAAATATAAAAAACGTAAAAGGTGCCTTTTAACAAATTGGCACCTTTTTTTATACCCTAAAAACATGAAAAACTTATTGACAGAGTTAAAAACTTGCATCAAAAACAAATACACCGAAAGTCACAAAATTGAAGAGCAAGATTGTGATGAAACCGGAAAATTAAAGTTGTTTGTTATTTTACAATACATAGAAGAATTTCAGAAAGGTCCTGCAAGTTGCTTAGAGAAAATTGCACCGCAGTATAAAAAAGACCTTACACAAGTAGATTTAAAAATGTTTGCCGATGCGCACTGTGGAGATACCATAGAGCTTGAAGCAAAATTTTACGAGGTTGATAAAAGAAAAGTTGAGCTAAAAGTATTTGTTCGGAAAATAAAAAAGAACAAAACTACCAACCGTATTTGCAAAGCCAAATACACTTTTCAGGCCATTTATGATTCTGAAGCCGCGTAAAGCAAGATTCTATACGAACACAGTTAACAAAACTTCACAACAAAAAAGCGGCTTCAGGATTAAACCCAAAGCCGCTTTTTTTATGCGCTGTAAAACTTATTTCTTTAAAGCTGAAAGTTGCTCGGTTATGCTTGCAATTTTTGCTTCGGCATCTGTGCGTTTTTTGTTTTCGGCCTCAACCACAGCTGGAGGTGCACTGCTCACAAAACGCTCGTTACCTAGCTTTTTCATTACGCTACTTAAAAACCCTTTTTGGTAATCTAAATCTTTGGTCAGTTTTGCAATTTCTTCTTCTACATTTATTAAACCAGCCGAAGGAATAAACCCAACTGTTGAGCCAATGGCAAACGAAAATGCATCGGCAACCTCTGCATCTACAACGGTTAATTTACTAATGTTTCCAAGCTTAATTATTAACGAGTCTACATCCGTACGGTGATTTGGACCGGGGTTAATAAACAATTCTACTTGGTCTTTAAACGAAATGTTTTTTTCTTTCCGAATTGTTCTAATTCCGGTAACGGCCGTTTCTAAATATTTAAAAGATTCTAGTACGTCTTCATCAACATCTCCGGCTTTGGGCCACGTTTCAAACATGATGGTTTCTTTAACATCGCGTTCGCGGATTAAATGCCAAATTTCTTCCGAAATAAACGGCATAAACGGATGAACAAGTTTTAATAATTCCTCAAAAATGGCAATGGTTTGTTCTTGCGTTTTGGGGTCTATTTTCTGGCCAAATGCAGGTTTTACCATTTCTAAGTACCAGCTACAGAAATCATCCCAAATCAATCTGTAAACCGTCATTAATGCCTCGCTCATTCTGTATTTTTCAAAGCTATCATCAAGCTCTGCAACGGCCACGTTTAATTTATTTTCGAACCATAATACGGCTTGTTTGGCATAATCGGGTTGCGATGCTTTTTGGTCTACTTCCCACCCTTTTACTAGGCGCATGGCGTTCCAAATTTTATTGGCAAAAAAGCTTCCTTGTTTGCATAAATCTTCGTCAAACAAAAGGTCGTTTCCAGCAGGCGAGCTCAGCAACATACCCACACGTACACCATCGGCACCATATTGGTTAATAAGCTTTATTGGGTCTGGACTATTGCCCAAACTTTTGCTCATTTTTCGGCCTTGTTTATCGCGCACAATTCCGGTTAAATAAACGGCATCAAATGGCTTTTCATCTTTGTATTCGTAACCCGCAATAATCATTCTAGCTACCCAGAAAAACAGTATTTCTGGAGCTGTAACCAAAACTTTGGTAGGATAATAATAATCAAGTTCTGGGTTGTTTTCTGGGTTTCTAATTCCATCAAAAACAGCCAATGGCCACAACCAGCTACTAAACCATGTGTCTAACACATCAGGGTCTTGTTTTAAATTGGCTGCGGTTAATGCATGGTCGTTCGATTCTATTTTTGCTTTCTCTAATGCTTCTTCGGCATTGTGGGCAACTACAAAATCAGATGCACCATCGCCATAATACCAAACGGGTATTTGATGCCCCCAATGCAATTGGCGAGATATATTCCAATCGCGCACATTTTCCATCCAATATTTGTACGTGTTTACAAACTTTTTAGGGAAAAATTTGATATTTTCATTTAGTACATTTTCTAAGGCAGGAGCCGAAATTTCTTTCATGCTCATAAACCATTGTAGGCTTAATCTGGGTTCAATTACTGCTCCTGTTCTTTCGCTTGTCCCTACCGAGGTTTGATAATCTTCAACCTTAACTAAATGTCCTTTTTCTTCTAGTTCAACAACTATTTTCTTGCGTACCTCAAATCTATCTTCGCCTTGATAATGTAAACCTTGGCTGTTTAGCGTACCATCTTCATTTAAAATATCTATGATTTTTAAATCGTGCCTTTCACCAATTTCTTTGTCATTTACATCATGCGCTGGTGTTATTTTTAGAGCACCCGTACCAAATTCTTTATCTACATAGCCATCTTCTATTATGGGTATGCATCTGTTGCAAATCGGTACTACGGCGTTTTTACCTTTTAGATGGGCAAATCGCTCATCATCTGGGTTAACACAAATAGCCACATCGCCTAAAATAGTTTCTGGCCGTGTGGTGGCAATGGTTATAAACTCTTCGCTATCTTCAACTTGATATTTTACGTAGTACAGTTTTGCGTTTATATCTATGTGAATTACCTCTTCATCGCTAACAGTGGTACGTGCTTCTGGATCCCAATTTACCATGCGGTTGCCACGATAAATTTTTCCTTTGTTGTACAAATCAACAAACACCTTAATCACACTTTCATACCGAATTTCATCCATTGTAAATGCCGTTCTGTCCCAATCGCAGCTAGCACCAAGTTTTTTTAGTTGTTCTAAGATGATACCTCCGTGTTTGTGTGTCCATTCCCAGGCATGGGCTAAAAATTCATCGCGTGTAAGGTCGTTTTTATCTATACCTTCTGACTTTAGTTTGGCCACAACTTTTGCTTCTGTGGCAATACTTGCATGGTCTGTACCTGCCACCCAGCACGCGTTTTTACCTTGAAGGCGCGCTCTTCTAATAAGCACATCTTGTATGGTATTGTTAAGCATGTGCCCCATGTGCAACACTCCGGTAACGTTTGGCGGAGGAATTACAATGGTGTAACTTTCTCTATCATCGGGTACAGAACGGAAGTATTTGTTCTCCATCCAATGGGCATACCATTTTTCTTCTATTGTTGTAGGAGTGTACTTTCCGGGAGCTTCGGCCATAGCAGAATTCTTATAAAATTAGCCGGCTAATTTACATTATGTATATAAAAAACAGGCGTTTTAAAAAGAAAGTAATTTCAATTAGTAATGTTTTACTCACCCTACAAAACCAACTGCTTTTATGATATTTCTATTTAACACACTCTTCACAAATCTGCCAATAAGTAATAAAATAATTTGTTTCTTTTGCATGGCACTTTTTGCGTTGGCTAAGAGATTGTTTGCGCTTTTTAAGCCAACCGAAGTGAAAACGTATTTTTTAACCAAAAAAAACTTTTAATTGTACCTTTGGTTTGATTATTGCGAATAAAAAAAGTCTAATTGTTTAATAAAAAAATAAATATCGCATCATGAAAAAAGCATTGTTAATTGTAGGTTTAGCGTTTTTAGGATTTAACGCAGCTCAGGCACAAAGCGAAGTACAGAAAGAAGTAAATCCGAATGCACCAGAAATTGTATTTGATATGGATGTAATTGATTACGGCCAACAAGAACAAGGCGCAAACGGAAATCGCACCTTTGTTTTTACCAATACTGGAAAAGAGCCTTTAATACTTACAAATGTAAAAGCAAGTTGCGGATGTACTACACCAAAATGGACGCGCAATCCTGTTGCTCCAGGTGAAAAAGGCGAGATTCAAGTACATTATGATACCAAAAGAATGGGGCAATTTCAAAAAAATATTACGGTAACAAGTAATGCGAAAACAAGCAATAAAGTGCTCACAATCAAAGGTAAAATAATGCCTAAAGAAACCGCACCCACAACACCTGTTAAGAAAGAAACTAGCTCTAAAGTATCTAAGAAATAAATAGTACTATTTTATTGAAAAAGCCCCGTATTTTAGCGGGGCTTTTTTTATATATACAAAACTATAATTCATGCCTAAAATCTCATTAAAGGGCAAATTGATGCCTGAATCACCCATTAGAAAATTGGTGCCCTATGCTGAAAAAGCTCAAGCAAGCGGCAAAAAAGTTTATCACTTAAACATAGGCCAACCCGATATAGAAACACCAATTTCTGCACGAGAAGCCATAGCTGTAAGTAACGTAGAGGTTTTAGCGTATAGCCACTCTGCCGGAACGGAATCTTTGCGTAGAGGATTTATAGATTATTACCGTAAGAACGGAATAGATCTAGACCTAGCCGACATTGTTGTTTCTACTGGTGGTTCTGAAGCTTTATTTTTTGCTTTTAGTAGCATTATGGATCAAGGCGATGAAGTAATTATACCTGAACCATTTTACGCCAATTACAACAGCTTTGCGGTAAGCAGCGGAGTTAAAGTTGTACCCGTGGTGTCTGATATAAAAACTGGTTTCGCACTTCCTCCCATAGAGGATTTTGAGAAACTCATCACCCCAAAAACTAAAGCCATTATGATTTGCAACCCAGGTAACCCAACGGGCTACCTGTATAGCGAAGAAGAATTGGAAAAATTAAAACATATTGTGTTAAAACACGATTTGTTTTTAATTGCCGATGAAGTATATAGAGAGTTTACATACGATGGTAGAAAGCATCATTCTGTATTAAGAATGAAGGGGCTTGAACAAAATGCCATTATGGTTGATAGCGTCTCTAAACGCTACAGCATGTGTGGGGCAAGAATTGGCATGTTAGTTAGTAAAAACAAAGAGGTTATGATGAGTGCACTAAAGTTTGCACAAGCCAGATTAAGCCCTCCTACCTACGCACAAATTGCTAGCGAAGCCGCCTTAAAAACACCAGACAGTTATTTTAAAGAAGTAAACGAAGAATATTTACAACGCAGAAACATCTTGGTTGCGGGTCTTAATAGCATACCCGGAGTATTTTGTCCAGAACCTAAAGGAGCGTTTTATTGCGTGGCAGAATTTCCGGTAGATGATACCGAAGAATTTGCAAAATGGATGCTAGAGTCTTTTGAATACAATGGCGTTACCTTAATGATTGCACCAGCTGCAGGATTTTATAGCAACTCTATTTTAGGAAAAAAACAAGCGCGTTTGGCCTATGTTCTAAATCAAGACTCATTAAAAATTGCCATAGAAGTACTTAGAAATGCTTTACTGGCTTACCCAGGCGCAGAGTGAAATTAAGCACTAATTTTTCTTTAAAAAAGCACAACACATTTGGGTTGGCTGCCGTTGCAAATCATTTTGTAGAGGTAGAAACACAAAATGAACTTATTGAGTTTTTAAAAAACTCTCCTTTAAAAAAAGACTTAAAACTTGTTTTAGGCGGGGGGAGCAATATGCTTCTCACAAAAAATATTGATGGTACAGTACTGCATGTAAATCTACAAGGTGTTTGCATTAAAGAAGATGCAAAAAACTACGTAATTGTAGAGGCAAATGCTGGTGAAAACTGGCATAAACTTGTTTTGTGGGCCATAGCAAATAATTTTGGTGGCATTGAAAATCTTTCATTGATACCCGGTAATGTAGGCACGGCCCCAATACAAAACATTGGGGCCTATGGCGTAGAGCTAAAAGATGTTTTTTACAGCTTAGATGCCGTAGAAATAGATACTGGTAAAATTGTGTCGTTTACCAATAATGAGTGCAATTTTGGGTACCGCGAAAGTGTTTTTAAAAATGAGGCAAAAGGCAAGTTCATCATTACCGCGGTTAGATTAAAACTATCAAAACCTCCGCACCAAACCCAAATAAACTATGGTGCCATTGCGCAAGAACTTGCGAATAAGAGCGTAAAAAACCCTACTATAAAAGATGTTAGCGAAGCCGTAATTGACATACGTAAAAGCAAATTACCCGACCCTGCCGAAATAGGAAATTCAGGTTCTTTTTTTAAAAACCCAATTGTTGCCGAAGAATTAGCAAATAAGCTTTCGGAGCAATTTCCGGACATGCCTGTTTATCCAGCCACAAAAGGGCATAAAAAAATTGCAGCCGGTTGGCTGATAGAACAAACGGGCTGGAAAGGTTACCGGAAGGGCGATGCTGGCGTACACAAAAACCAAGCGCTTGTATTGGTAAATTACGGAGAGGCTACAGGTGAAGAAATCCTCCTCTTAGCCAATACCATTATTGATAGCGTTGATAAAAAATTCGGCATAAAATTAATAGCAGAAGTAAACTTGATTTAATCTTAGCTGTTTAATTTATAGTTAAAAGTTAAGGTCAAAGATTCTGACTGATGTATCTTTGCCACGAAACAAAAATATTATGGTAGTTTTAAAAGTTACATTGTTGGCTATTGGTCTTTTAGCCTTAGGTTTTGCTGGTATTGCCATTAAAATTTGGGCCAAAAAAGATGGCGAATTTGCAGGTACTTGTGCAAGCAATAGCCCGTTTTTAAATCAAGAAGGAGAATCTTGCAGCTATTGCGGAGCTAGCCCGGAAGAAAAGTGTAAATCTGACTCTGTAAAAAACACCTAAATCTTTTCAACATTATATGTGTTGAAACGGTTACTCGTTCTTCCTCTGAAATTTACAGATAATTACTACATTTGGGACATACTGTAAAAACCGCCATGAAGAATTTTAAAAAATCTCTATTTGTTTTCTGTGTATTCTGGATTATTGGAATTGTTGGAGGTTATTACATTGGCTTAAAATCATCTGCCGTACCAACTGAAAACATTGAATATGGGTATTACTTTTCTAAAACAAATACCGCAACAAATGTTGAAACGGTAAAATCAGTTGAGAAAAAAAATCATCAAGAAGCAAACAAAGACGATGATGAAAACAGTGTTTTATTCCGAGTAAAAAGCATAAACCTAATGTCTTTCCCTAAATACATTCTTTACAGGATGCTTTCTCCTAGCGCTTGCACCGATGCTGATAAGAAAATAGAAAACTGTAAAAAAGCGTAATTACTTTACCATTTTTTCGAACCCTGGCGTTTGCCAAAATTCCCACTTACCATTTTTATCAATAAATATAAAATAGGCCTGTAATGTTTTGTTTACAGCTATTAACTCTTTGGCTTTGTCTATACCAACAACCATACATGCGGTTGCAAAGGCATCTGCCTCTATAGCCGTTCTTGCAATAATGGTGGCACTAATTAAATTAGACTTCACAGGATAGCCCGTTTTGGGGTTAATGGTATGAACAAACTTTTCTCCGGTTTCTTCATCTACCCAAAACTTTCTATAATTACCTGAAGTCGCCAAAGACATACTATCTAAAGCTACAATAACTTGATATCTTTTTTCTGATTCTTCTAATGTTAATGATGGTTTATCTATACCTATTTGCCATATTCTTCCGTCTATGGTCTTACCGGAAGTACGCAACTCCCCTCCTACTTCTACCAAGAAATTAGAAATGCCTTTTGATGTTAAAAATTCTGAAATAACATCAACCGAATAACCTTGCGCAATTGCATTGAGATCAATCTTCATTCCTTTTGGCAAGTAGCCGTTGCCGATAACATTACCTAACTTTTTATAGCCTGTTAGTTGCAGTAATGAATCTATTTCTAACGAGTCTATTTTGCCTTTTTCGTCAGGACCAAATCCCCAGTAGTTTGCAAGTTGTGCAACTGTGATATCAAAATCTCCATTTGTTTTTTTGCTAATATCAATGGCCTTTTTCAACACCTTAATAAAATGCTTATCTAGCAAAACAGTGTCTCCATTATTTAGCTTAGATATTGTGCTTTGCTTGTCCCATAATGACATGCTATTATCTATAACAAACAGTATAGAATCTATTTGGCTTCTATAATCAACTTGACTATCTACAACATAACTAATGTTATAAGTAGTGCCTTGTGCGGGGCCATGATTGCGTACCAAGAAAGTTTCTGGGGCTGAATTACATGCGGCTATAACTAGAGTTAAAAAAACAATTGAGAGATACTTCTTCATGATCTAAAAGTAGTTGAATTAAACAAAAAAGGTCGCTCACGAAATGAACGACCTTTTAATTTGAATACTAAAATCTTATCCTCCAAAATCATCAAAAGATACATTCTCTTCTGGAACCCCAAAATCATCAACCATTTTTAATACGGCAGCATTCATCATAGGCGGACCACAGAAATAAAACTCTATATCTTCTGGAGTTTCGTGTTTGCTTAAATAGTTATCTATAACAGATTGGTGAACAAACCCTACAAAGCCATCACCTTCTTCATCTGCCATATCCTTTTTCACTTTCCAATTATCTTCTGGCACAGGCTCTGATAAAACCATGTAGAATTTAAAGTTTGGAAAATCTTTCTCTAATGCTTTAAAATGATCGATGTAGAACAACTCGCGTTTGCTTCTACCACCGTACCAATAAGACACTTTACGACCCGTTTTAATGGTTCTAAATAGCTCATACAAGTGAGAACGCATTGGCGCCATACCAGCACCACCACCTATATACAACATTTCGGCATCCGTTTCTTTAATAAAGAATTCTCCGTAAGGACCAGAAACGGTAACCATATCTCCAATTTTTTGATTGAAGATGTAAGAAGAGGCTACGCCTGGATTTACATCCATCCATCCATTTTTAGCTCTATCCCAAGGAGGTGTAGCAATACGTACGTTGAGCATAATTCTACGTCCTTCTGCGGGGTAACTCGCCATAGAATAAGCACGAACTACTTCCTCATCATTCTTCATCACTAGCGGCCAAAGATTAAAGCCATCCCATTCTTTTTTGAATTTATCAGGCTCGTCAGGGTGTTCTACAGGGTGAGCCGTAATATCAAAATCTGCGTATTTTATTTCACAATCAGGAATTTCAATTTGAATATACCCTCCTGCTTTGTAGTCCATATCTTCTGGTAGCTCTACCACAAATTCTTTAATAAATGAGGCTACGTTGTAGTTAGATACAACTTTGGCTTGCCATTTTTTAATTCCAAAAATTTCTTCAGGAACTTTAATGGTCATGTCATTTTTTACTTTTACTTGACAACCCAATCGCCAGTTATCGGCAATTTCTTTACGGCTAAAGTAACCTGTTTCTGTTGGAAGAATTTCTCCTCCTCCTTCTACTACCTGACAACGACATTGGGCACAAGTACCACCACCACCACATGCAGATGGTAAGAATATTTTATTATCTCCCAAGGTAGAAAGTAAGGTTCCTCCAGAGCTCACTTCAACATCATCTCCGTTTATATTCAGCTTTACAGGACCGCTAGGCGATAGTTTGGCTTTTGCTTGTAGCAAGATTGTTACAAGGAGGATGATAATTAACGCAAAAAATACTACGCTATAAAGGACAATTTCAATGGCTAAAAACATATCTCAGCTTATTATAATTTATAAAGTAATTCCCATAAAACTCATAAACGCAATGCCCATAAGTCCGGTAATGATAAACGTAATTCCTAGTCCACGCAAAGGTGCCGGAACATTTGAATAGCGAATTTTTTCACGAATTGCTGCAATGGCAACGATGGCTAAAAACCATCCCACACCAGAACCAACACCGTAAACGGTGGCTTCACCAATATTGCCAAAGTTTCTTTCTTGCATAAAAAGTGACCCACCCAAGATGGCGCAGTTTACTGCTATTAACGGGAGGAAAATTCCTAAGGCGTTATACAATGCTGGCGCAAAACGCTCAACAATCATTTCTACCAATTGCACCATACTGGCAATTACCGCAATAAACATGATAAAGCTTAAGAAACTCAAATCAACACCTTCTGCAGCTTCTGCACCAAGTAACCAATCTAACGCTCCTGCCTTTAAAATAAAGTTTTCTAAAAGCCAGTTTACAGGTAGTGTAATTGCTAAAACAAAGATTACGGCAAAACCAAGGCCTACCGCAGTTTTTACTGTTTTAGATACCGCTAAATAAGAACACATGCCTAAGAAGTAGGCAAAAATCATGTTCTCTATAAAAATCGATTTTACAAAAAGATTTACTAATTCTTGCATTTTGCTTTGTATTTAATCTTCGATTAATTTTCTGTTTTTAGAACGCTGTATCCATATGATTACACCTACAACAATAAGTGCCATTGGAGGGAAAAGGAAGAAACCGTTGTTGGCATAAACTCCACCATTCACAATGTACCAGCTTTCTGGTATGATTGGAATTCCCATCAACCCACCTGTGCCCAAAAATTCACGAACTACGGCAACAAGGATTAAGATTACGGCATATCCCCACGCGTTTCCAATTCCATCTAAGAAAGCTTTCCAAGGTTTATTCGCCATGGCAAATGCCTCAAAACGACCCATAATGATACAGTTGGTAATAATCAAACCAACAAACACGGATAGTTGCTTGCTTACGTCATAAGCAAATGCACGTAATACTTGATCTACTACAATTACCAATGTTGCTACTACAACAAGTTGTACAATAATTCTAATTCTGTTAGGGATGATATTTCTCATTAAAGAGATTACCACATTACCCATGGCCAAAACGAACAATACAGAAAGAGACATTACAATGGCTGGTTCTACTTTTACAGTAATTGCCAAAGCAGAACAAATACCAAGTACTTGCACCGTAATAGGGTTATTGTCATTAAAAGGATCAGACAGCAACCGTCTGTTTTTCTTGCTAAACAATGGTTCTGACACCTTTGCTACTTTTTTAGTTTCTGTGCTCATACTTATAGTTTTTCAAAGTAACCCACGTAAGGTTGCAAACAGTTTCTAATCATATTATCTACTCCTACAGATGTGATGGTACCACCTGATACACCATCAACCTCGTATACTGGGTTTACATTTTTGCCTGGCTTAATTACACTAATAGACATAAATGTTGACCCATCCATAATTTTTTTACCGGGAAATTGACCTTGAAAACCATCAAGTGCAATCTCTGCACCCAAACCTGGTGTTTCACCTTTGTGACCGAAAGTTGCACCCGCAACGGTATTTCCATCACTTTTAAGTGCTAAATACCCCCATATAGGCCCCCATAGACCTGCACCGCGCATCGGTAAAATGTAGAATGTTTCGCCATCTTTTTCTGCAATGTATAAAGGCACTTCACGATCAGCAACATCTACTTTTACTGCTTTTGCCATATCAATTTCAAATGCTATGGTAGGGTCTTCTGAAACTACTACGCCATTTTTCACAACAACTGATTTACTCACGTATTTAGCGAAAGCTTCCTCAGATTCGCTACGGTCTACCAATACGCCCACAGATTTTAAAATATCTTGGCGTTTTTCCTGTACTACGTTTTTATCTTGTATGGGTTTTAAAGCAATAAATAAGCTCGACAATAAAACAGCCACAACTACTACCAAAACGGTAGCAAATAAATACGTGTATTTGTTACTATTTACGTTCATAATAATTAAGCGTTTGCGCGTTTAAGTCTTTTCTTAATATTTCCTTCAACCACATAATGGTCTATTAATGGTGCCATCACGTTCATAAACAAAATGGCTAACATAATTCCTTCTGGATATGCTGGGTTAAATACGCGAATCATAATTCCTAAGAAACCGCATAAGAATCCATAAATCCATTTTCCTTTATTGGTTTGAGCTGCACTTACGGGGTCTGTAGCCATAAACACCATCCCAAACATAAAACCACCAATGAGTAATTGATGTAGCGGATCTACATTCATAAACTCATTTACGGCAAACAAATTAAATATGTATCCCATAGATAAGCCTCCTAAAAACATAGAAACCATAATTCTCCAGCTACCAATTCCGGTATAGATTAAAAATGCCGCACCAAGCAAGATGGCTAAAGCAGAAGTTTCGCCAATTGAACCAGGAATAAATCCGAAGAAAGAGTTTGCTATGCTATACTGCCCATCTGCCGCAAACATGTTTACCACACTTTGCGTTTCTGGGTTATTCATGCCTTTTCCAACAGTTGTAGCTAACTGACCTAAAGCTGTTGCGCCAGAATATCCATCAACAACACCTTGTCCGTTTTCTGCAATTGTGTTTACCCAAACTTTGTCTCCACTAATCCATTGCGGATAAGCAAAAAACGCAAAGGCACGAGCTGTTAATGCTGGGTTAAGCAAATTCATACCTGTACCACCAAAAACTTCTTTACCAATTAATACGGCAAAAATTGTAGATACAGCTACCATCCATAATGGGATGTCCATAGGCATGATTAAAGGGATAAGAATCCCAGAAACCAAGAAACCTTCGTTTACAGGGTGATTTCTCAACCATGAAAACAAAATTTCTACAGCCAAACCAGCCGCATAGGTTACAATGATTAACGGAAGCAATTTGCCCATACCGTATAGGAAATTATCCATTAAGGTACTTTCCATGCCTAAAGCCACTTCATAATGCTGATATCCTGCATTCCAAGCTCCAAACAACAGTGCTGGAATCAATGCAAAAATCACCATCACCATGGTGCGTTTCATATCTATGGCATCGCGCACGTGTGCACCACCATGTGTGGTGTGCCCAGGTACAAATGCCATTGTATTGAGGGCGTCCCAAAGTGGAAAAAAGATATTGCGTTTGCCATCTTTTTCTACCAAGCCTTTGGTGCTATCTAATAAATTTCGAACTAACTTCATATTGTTATAGACCGTTATTCTAACTTAAATTATCCTACTTCTGCACGTAAAAAGTTTAAACCTTCTCGCACTACTTTTTGTACAGGTATTTTAGACGAACAAATTACTTCACACAAGGCAAAATCTTCTTCCGTAACTTCATAAATACCTAGCTGCTCCATCTTTTCAATGTCTCTCATCATAATCGATTTGATTAATTGAACGGGGAAAATATCAAATGGAAATACTGTTTCGTATTGACCTGTAACTACGTATGCGCGTTCTTCTCCATGCATATTTGTATCAAGGTTGTATTTTTTGTTGGGATTTAACCAAGAAAAGAATGTTCTGCTCAAAGAGAATTTTCCAAATCCAGGCAGTACCCAGCCTAAAAACTCTTCTTCATCGCCTTCTAAAATTACGGTAACTGTATTACTGTAAAATCCTAAAAAGCCTTCTTTTTTCACCTGTGTGCCAGTAAGCACGTTTCCACTTATATAGCGGTTATTTCCTTCTTTTACTCTTTCATCAATTATCGATGCTATTGCAGCTCCAGAAATTACTTTGTAGTGTTTGGGTTCAGAAACTTGTGCGCCAGACAATGCTATTGTACGATGCATATCTAATTTACCTTCGGTAAATACGCGGCCAATAATGGCAAGATCTTCTGCCGTTAAACCAATGGCGGTTTCACCTTTGTTTAAAGCAGCCAAATTGTGCATTTGTACACCTATGTTGCCTTTTGGGTGTGGGCCAGAAAAATAATTTATCTCAACACCTTTTAGGTTTTTAAGCTCTTCTGGTGCCGCGTTATCAGCATCTAAGCTTAAAAACACTTTACCTTCGGTTAATTTACTAAGCGCATCTACTCCTGCCTGTAAATTACTAGATTCTCCTTTTACCTGTGTTGCAACATTAGCTGCCAAAGGCGCAGAAGAAATACCGGTAATAAAAATGTTTTTTGGATTTTTATTAGGGTTGGCAACAACACCAAAAGGGCGTTCTACTAACAATGGCCAAGCACCGCTTTCTAACAGTTTACTTTTAATGTCTTCTTTAGACAAAGATTTGGGATCTAATTTCCCAAAATCTAGGTAGTTAACTTCTGCATCTGCAAGAATTACTATTTCTAGTATTCTACGCTTCTCGCCTCTTACTACAGCAGCAATCTCGCCACTTACAGGAGAACAGAACTTAATTTCCGGATTGTCTTTGTCGCAAAAAACAGCCTCGCCAGCTTTTACTTTTGCCCCTTCTCTGAGAAGCAACTTTGGTGTAACATCTACGAAATCACCAGGTTTTAGGGCATATGACTTGGCATGAATTGTGTTACCAACTTCAGGTAGCGCGCTACCAACCAATTTAATATCAAACCCTTTTTTAATCTTTATAGTCATGGACATTTCAAAGAATAAATTGCCGTTAAAATTTGGGCGCAAAAATAATTATTTGTGTTAAGCAAAAACTTTATTCTTATTCTTTTTTGAATCTTAACTCTAATATCTACCAGATGCCTATTTTTTCTACTTTGCACAACCCTTTTCAAATCCTCAATAATTGAATGCCAATGCGCTTTGTACCTCAAGTTTTTCTTTGCTTACTGCCTATTTATGTTTTTGCTCAAGATTATGTTCAGCCAAAATTATTGCAAAATGCAGATCAAGTTTATGAGGAAAACATAAGAACAGTTAGTTTAAAACCATATTTAGACCCTTATGGTTTACCTATTATTAAACTTGGCGGAATAGATAAGTTAAGGTTAGATTTTGATGAGATTGGAATGGAATATTCTAACTATTCTTATACCGTGCTGCACTGCAATCATGATTGGTCTACAAGCAATTTATTAAAGGCCGAATATATTAACGGGCTTCAAGATTATTACATCCAGAATTATGAGTTTTCTATCAACACCTACATTCCATACACTCATTATTCTTTAACCATTCCAAACGAAAACTTAAACCTTACCAAAAGCGGCAATTATATTTTAATTGTTTATCAAAACGATGATCGTTCTGACCCTATAATAACAAGAAGGTTTATGGTTTATGAAGAAGAAGTAATTGTTGCCGGTGATGTTGTTAGAGCTACTAGAATTGATGAACGCGACACAAAGCAGCAACTAAACTTTATGATTAATCATTCTGGGTACGACATTCCGAATCCTTTTTTAGATTTAAACGTAACCGTATTACAAAACGGAAGGTGGGACAACGCCCTAATTGGCTTAAAACCAAAATTTTTACGAAACAATCAACTAGATTATAACTTTGATGGAGAAAACACTTTTAACGGGGGTAATGAGTTTAGAAATTTTGACACAAAACAGTTAACTGAGCTTACATTAAATATTAGAAAAACCGTTTTAGACACGTGTTATACTGCTTATTTGGTTCCAGAATCTCCGCGTAATTCTAGCAACTACTCTTTTTTAGAAGATATTGACGGAAGGTTTGTTGTGCGAAGACTAAACTCAGACAATCCGGAGAGTGAAGGTGATTATGCTTGGGTGAATTTTTTCTTGCAAACAGAAAAAGTGAATTCGGGAAAAGTATACGTGTTTGGTGAATTAAGCGATTGGCGTGTAAAACCCAGGTTTGAGCTGCACTATGACGAACAGACAAGGGCCTACCGCGGTCAAGTACTTCTTAAACAAGGTTACTATAACTACCAATATGTTGTTTTGCCAAACAATGCCACCGTAGCAGATGAAACTGAACTTGAAGGCTCACATTGGGAAACCAGAAATGAATACTCAATACTTGTTTATCATAGGGAAATCGGAATTAGATACGATAAACTTATCGCCATCAAACAAATTTTTGAACGTCCGTATAGATGAAGAAACGAATTGAAAAAGGCGACAAGTGTTTGAATTGCGAACATGAATTAAGCAGTGAAAATTACTGCCCGAATTGTGGGCAACTAAACAACACGCTTAAGCCAACTTTTTTTCAACTTATTTCTGATGCGCTCGCCAACTTATTTGCTTTTGACACTAAATTTTACCTTTCTCTTTGGCCATTAATACGGTATCCTGGGCGGCTGAGCTTAGAAGTTGTTAACGGCAAAA
The DNA here is from genome assembly GCA_030424545.1 of Bacteroidia bacterium. GTDB lineage: Bacteria > Bacteroidota > Bacteroidia > Flavobacteriales > Schleiferiaceae > JAUHWL01. The sequence goes on along the minus strand of JAUHWL010000002.1, from coordinate 166,676 downwards.
GATCAACCTATTTGCCACCAATTCGATTATTCTTATTGGTCGTCTTTATCACTATGGCTGTTTATTCTATTTCAGACAGACTGGGCCGATCTTGGAGTGATATTGATCATCTTAACAAAGAAGAACAACTCCTTTTTGACACTTCTGATGGGGATACAGCAAATGAAACGAACAAGACAGAAGGCGCAAACAAATTAACCTTTGATGACAGCGAAACAGGCGACAAATTTGAACGGATCTTTTTGTTTGTAAAGATAAATCCAACAACTACAGTTGATACAGGGTTAAACGAACTCCAATTGGAGAAAACTTTTTTAAATGAATTCTATTATTCAACCTTTAGAAAAGTAGCCCTAATGACCGAAGATGAATTTCTGAATTATGTAAAATCTAACTTACTCTTAATTTTACTGGCCTTTGTACCCATTGTGGCTTTCCTACTAAAAGCACTTTATTTTTACAAAAAACAAATACTCTATATAGACCATTTTGTGTTTGCCATACATGTAGAAACCGCATTTTTTATTTTTATTATTATCCAAAGTTTACTAGAAAATTTTAATGGATTTCCTTCAGAGCTCTTGTTTTTATTATTTCCTGTTTATCAATTTATAGCACAAAAAACATTTTACAAACAAGGCTATTTGGCTACCACTTTAAATTTTATAGTCATAAACATTGCTTTTTTTGTTGCACTAGTAATTTTTATACTTTTAGTGGGTATCTTATCCTTTATTTTAATCTAATGGTTTCAGCAATTACAAACGGCATAAAAGTTTCTGTAGAAACAAGTTACGAAGGGCGTTTCTTTAGCAAGCAAGGCCCCCTTTATGTTTTTAATTATAATGTTACAATTTCTAACTTCAGTCCAGATACCGTACAGCTTATTGGCCGCCATTGGTTTATTTACGATACAGGAGATGGCCCAAGCGAAGTAGAAGGCACTGGTGTAATTGGTAAACAGCCCATTTTGGCATCGGGCGAATTTCATACGTATAAATCAGGTTGCCACTTAAGAGCAAGCATTGGTTCTATGAAAGGCCATTACAATATGCTGCACCTAAGCACGGGTCAAAATTTTAAAGTAAACATACCCTCACTGCAATTTTTTGCAACTCCTAGATTAAACTAAATTTTTATTATTTCATGATTAAACGCGCATCATTCTCCTGCCTTATTTTATTTATCAGTATTAATTTTTGCTTTGCATGGGGGCAAACAGGTCATCGTGTAGTAGGCGAAATAGCTTGGAGTCACCTCAATAAAAAGGCACAGAAAAACATTATTAAAGTACTTGGCACAGAAAGTTTAGCCATGTCAGGCAATTACATGGATTTTATTAAAAGTGATAAAAAATACAATTCATATAATCCGTGGCACTATTGTACGCTAAAAAATACAGATCATTATGACTCTACAATGACACCAGAAGAAGGTGATGTTGTTTATGGGATAAATAAATTCACTCAAGAATTAAAAACAAAAGAATATAGTGTTGATGAGGCTTTTGCATTAAAATGCTTGGTGCACCTAATAGGAGACATACATCAACCTTTACATTGCGGAAACGGTAACGACCGTGGAGGAAATGATGTGAAAGTTGAATTTTTCTACGAGAACAGCAACTTACATCGTGTATGGGATAGCGGCATAATAGATAATCAACAATTAAGCTTTACGGAATATTCCCAATGGATTAATCATGCTACAAAAGATCAAATTGCTAAATGGCAAAGTAGCAGTGTCAACATCTGGGCAAACGAATCAAAAGCAGAACACAAACAGATTTACAATTTCCCAGAAAACAAGAAATTAAGTTATCGCTATGTTTATGACAATATTGAATTACTAAACAAGCGATTATTAATGGCCGGAATTAGGTTGGCCGGAGTTTTAAATCAGATTTACGGATAACAACATTACTTGTTACCTTTGCAACCCTTTTAAAATGGTTATTTATTACAGTCTAAAATAAGCAACTAGAAAACTCAAATTTATGCAGCTTAAGAAACTTACTCTCTACACCCCCGATTTACAGCGGGCTATTGCATTTTACAGTCATACTTTAAAGTTTCCGTTGCTCATTAAAAGTTTACAGAGCGCAACTTTTAGAATTGGTAAAACACGATTGACGTTTATTAGAAGAGATACCGCCACAACCTATCACATGGCTATTAACATTCCTTCTAATAAAGAATCTGAAGCTTTGGCTTGGTTACAAGACAAAGTAAAACTTCTTACACACGAAGAAAAAGAAATGATTGACTTTCCGAATTGGGACTCTAAAGCCATGTTTTTTTATGATATGGACGGAAATGTTATTGAATTTATTGCAAGAAAAAATTTGTATTACACAGAATCAATGCCGTTCCATAGCAGCCAATCTATGGGGATAAGTGAAATTGGCATGGCCGTAGATGATGTAAAAGGCACGTATGAACAGCTAAATAAAATTCATCCTTTACCCATTTTTGATGGAGATGTAGATGGTGATTTTGTGGCCGCTGGAAATGAAAAGGGGCTTTTTATTATTATTGATAAAAATAAGCGATCTTGGTTCCCTACTGAAGACAAAGCTGTTACCAGTGATTTTATATTAAATGGCAAAAACATTTCGTTTCGTTATGTAGATGGCGAAATCTATCCTACTGCCAGTAATTAAATAAAAAAGCATAAAAGCTAAAAGCCGTTTCTAATTAATTAGAAACGGCTTTTTTTATTGTTCGCCATAAAGCATTAAGCTTTTTCTTCCCAGATTTGTGCAAGGTTAATAAGTGTATCAACCGCACGATGCATATCGCTAACACTAGCCCATTCGTACTTGCTATGAAACGCATGTTCTCCAGCAAAAATATTAGGGCAAGGCAAGCCCATAAAACTTAATTTACTTCCGTCTGTTCCACCTCTTATGCTACCTCGTTTAACCTCAACACCGGCACGTGCTATGGCTTCCATTGCATTCTCTGCTACTTGAGGGTATTTGTCAAGTACGTTTTTCATGTTTCGGTATTGCTCCGTTACCGCTATACCTCCCGTAGAATATGGGTATTTTAAAAGCACATTTGCTAACACATCTTCTAGCTGTTGCGCATATCTTTTCAAATCAGCATCAACAAAACTCCTTAGTATAAACGTAATCTCTGCTTTTTCTGCTCCGGCTTTCATTTCGTAAGGATGCACAAATCCTTCTCTTCCTTCCGTAGTTTCAGGACTCCAAGTATTCTTTGGCAGTGCCGCAATAAAGTCCGAGGCTATTTTAACTGCATTTTCCATTTTATCTTTTGCAAATCCTGGATGCGTATTTACGCCTTCAATGGTAACAATGGCGGCATCGGCACTAAAGGTTTCGTCTTCAATGCTGCCCAAAGTTTCCCCATCAACCGTGTAGCCAAAATCCGCTCCTAATTTTTTAATGTCCACTTTATCTGCACCACGACCAATTTCTTCGTCTGGTGTAAAAAGAATGCGAATCTTCCCATGCTTTACTTCGGGGTGCGTCATTAAATAATGAGCGGCATCCATAATTTCGGCAACGCCCGCTTTGTTATCGGCCCCCAAAAGCGTAGTACCATCTGCTGTAATAATATCGTTGCCAATTTGTGCTTTCAGGTCTGGATGTGCCTCTGGATCTAAAACAATTCCATTATTTGGTAACTTTATTAAGCCGCCATCATAATTTTTATGAATGATGGGTTTTACATCTTTCCCAGAACTTTCGGGTGAAGTATCCATATGAGAGCACCAGCAAATAACCGGTACTTTTTTATCCGTATTTGCAGGAATCGTGGCGTAAACATAACCCCATTCGTCCAGTTCAACTTCTTCAATACCTATCTCTTTTAACTCTTGCACTAGCACACGGGCAAGATCTTTTTGCTTCTCAGTACTAGGAATTGTAGAACTATGTGGGTCGCTTTGTGTGTCGATTTTTGCGTAGCGAATAAACCTTTCCACCACCGTATAATGTATTGGCATATTATGAATTTTGGCCAGCAAGATAATTTTTTTGATTGAGGGAAGAAGGGAGATGGGAGTTGGAAGACGGGAGACGGGAGATGGGAGTTGGAAGATGGAAGACGGGAGACGGGAGACGGGAGACAGGAGATGGGAGACGGGAGATGGGAAACCGTGGACTATCAATTCTCAGCCATCGACTATAGACACTATATTTGAAAGCATGAAGTGGATCAACATCATTGGCTTGTGCTTGCAGTTTTTAGCGTTTTGGCTGGCCGCACCAGAACTTTTGGGCGCAGAAACCATGAAACGATTTGAGAAAGGACTGGTAAGTATTATTTCTAAACTGCCAGGAATGCTCTTTGGTTTTTTGGGGTTCGGCTTAGGCATGGGCATGGGCGTTTACGGTTTTTACACCGGCATGCAAGGCGACAAAGAACTCGTGTACAAATCGATGTACATCATGGGCACCATCATGGTTGTTTACGTAGTTTTTATGGTGTTTTTCTACAAAAAGCTACAAATTTACCTACAAACAAATGTGGCCGAGCCTCTCATCGAAAAGCTCATCAATAACAACCAAAGCCGTAAAATGGCACTTGTTTTTGGGGCGGTATTGTTTACTCTGGGTTTTGTTTTTCAACTCTTGGCCCTCATTATTTCTTAAACCAACATCAGCTTTTGGTATGCGTTCCGTCATGTTTTGGGTAAAATAAACACCTCTTCTTTGCGCATTGCTCTGCGCAGACATCTGCGTTAGAACTGTATTAATTACAAACAAAAGTACGCACACATGGCATCAGCACATAGTTTTCATATCCCTGTAATGGGCATCGGATTCACCATAGACACACCACTAAAAGTGGCTCCTTTTGGCATAGACTCGGTTATTTCTTTAGTTGATGACATCCTAGTAGAGAAAATGCGTAAAATGTATTGTGCAAAATTCAACATGCCGTACACAGAGATTACCGAGAAAAACGAAGATTTTAGGGCCGAACGGATTACGAAATACCTTAATATGATTCAGTCTTTGGCCGAGAAAAAGTTTGAAGAATTAAAATCGGCCACCAACGAAAAAATCGGTGAGGTGAAAGATTTCTTTCATTTTCTTCCTGACAACCTCAGCCTTAAAAAAGAATTTTACGCACTAACCGCCAAACATTTTAACGCTGATGAAGTGCGCGTGTGGCTAAAAGATAAGTTGACGATGGGCAGTATTGATGTAAACATCATGACCAAAGTTGACAAGGACAATTACCGCAAAAAAGAAAAATTACCAACCGAATACAACGATGCGCATGCCGCGTTGCGCGGATATGCAAACAGCAATTTAAGCTCTAGCTTGGTACTTTCTGCAGGAATGAACCCTCGACTATACAGCTATATTGAGAAGTTTGAAGATTTCTTTCCGAACGAAAACGGAGAAATAAAAAAGAAAATTATTTTAAAAGTAAGCGATTATCGCTCGGCATTAATTCAAGGAAAATTCTTGGCCAAAAAAGGCATCTGGATTTCTGAATACCGCATAGAATCTGGTTTAAATTGTGGCGGACATGCCTTTGCCACAGAAGGTTTTTTAATGGGGCCAATCTTGGCTGAGTTTAGAGACAAACGCCAAGAATTAATTGACGAATTGCACAACATTTTACTTCCCATTTTAGAACAAAAAGGAAAAGCAATTCCTGCAGAAAAACTAGCTTTAAAAATTTCTGCGCAAGGCGGTGTTGGTACAGCCTTAGAACATGAGTTTTTGCTAGACCATTACCAAGTTGATTCTGTAGGTTGGGGAACACCTTTTTTATTGGTTCCAGAAGCAACAAGTGTTGACAAAAAAACACTTGAACTTTTAGAGATTGCAAAAGAAAAAGATTTGTATTTGAGCGATATTTCTCCACTTGGTGTACCATTTAATAGTTTACGCGGCAATACCAAAGAAGAAGAAAAGCAAAAAAATATTGAAAAAGGACGACCAGGTAGTGCATGCCCAAAACGTTTTGTAGCACTAAACAAAGAGTACAAAGAAACTGGCGTTTGCACGGCCAGTCGTGAGTACCAGCATTTAAAAATTAAAGAATTGGCCAGCGAAGAACTTAGCGCAGAGGCCTATAAAAAGCGGTACAACAAAATTGTAGTTAAATCTTGCACTTGTGTAGGGCTGGGCACATCAGCACTATTGGTAAATAATTTAGACACCAAAGTTGAAGGTACTGGCGTTTCTGTTTGCCCCGGCCCAAACATGGCGTATTTTGATAAAGTGTTAAAACTTCGCGAGATGATTGACCATATTTATGGGCGTGCAAATGTGGTATCACGCACAGACCGCCCAAATATGTTTGTGAAAGAAATTCAAGTGTATTTAGATTATTTGGCTGATAAATTTGATGAAGCCAAAGACGAAATGAATGCCAAACAAGAAAAATACTTTGCCAGTTTTGCACATAATCTCAACGAAGGAATTCTTTATTACAAAACTCTTTTTAGCGAGGTAAAAAGCTCCATCATCCACCAAAAAGAGAAGATACTATTTGATCTAGAAAAATGTGAGTTTAGGTTGAATGTGCAACGTGCCAAGATTGATTCTATTCAGGTTTTGGCGTAAAGCTCCGCTCTTTATTACAGACTGCCAATTGCGCTAAGTGTAAGTTGTTAACTGCTTTTATGCCGTTTGTCATTAGCTAAACGCAAACTTCTAGAGCCCTGACAATCATCATACCAATAAGGATAAACAGGTTTTAACTTAGAGGAAAATTCAATGATATTAATTGTATCTTTTGTTTCCTTTTTTAAAATCTATTACTATGGATATATATGATGATAAGCACATTAAAAATGTAGCCCTAGTTGGCGCTCACAAAAGCGGAAAAACAACACTTGCAGAAACCATGCTTTTTGAAGCTGGTTTAATTAATAGGCGTGGCACCGTAGAAAATAAAAACACGGTTTCAGACTTTCATGAAATAGAACATGAAAGAGAAATGAGCGTGTTTGCAACTCCGCTGCACACAGAATGGCGAAACTATAAAATCAATATTATTGATACCCCTGGGTTAGACGATTTTATTGGAGAAATTGCCAGTACCATGCGCGTAGCCGATACCATAGCCATGGTGGTTAACGTGCAACATGGCGTGGAAGTTGGAACGGAAATTCTTTGGGAATACATAGATAAATTTAGAAAACCCACCTTATTTGTTTTAAACCAAATAGACCATTCTAACGCTCATTTTGATGAAAGTATAAATTCATTAACAGAACATTTTGGGAACAACGTTGTGCTTATGCAATACCCAATAATGATTGATGGAGCCCAATGCATCATCGATATTTTAAAAATGAAGCTGTACAAATTTGGAGCAGAAGGCGGAAAACCAGAAAAATTTCCTATTCCGGAAGACCAAAAAGAATATGCACAAAGTTTACACAATGAACTAATAGAAAAAGCGGCCGAAAATGACGAAGCATTGATGGAACTTTTCTTTGATAAAGGAACATTAAACGAAGATGAAATGCGGTTAGGTATTAAGAAAGGAATGTTGCATCATGAACTCTTTCCTGTTTTTTGCACTTCGGCACTTAAAGATATGGGCAGCGGCAGATTAATGGGTTTTATAGATAATGTTGCACCAGCAGCTTCTGAGTTAGAACCCGAACAAACCAAAGAAGGCGAAACGCTGCATTGCAAACCCAATGAGCCTACTTCATTGTTTATTTTTAAAACATTACATGAGGCAAATATTGGCCAAGTATCTTTTTTTAAAGTAAAAAGTGGCGAAGTAAAACAAGGTGATAAACTTGCCAATAGCAGAAATGGCGAAGAAGAAACACTCAATCAATTGTTTATTATGGATGGCTCTACACGCCACCCAGTTGCCAAATTAACCAGTGGAGATATTGGTGCCACCTTAAAATTAAAACATACCGAAACCAATGATACTCTGCATAAAATCGGTAAAAAAATCACCATAAACCCAATACAATTTCCCAAACCTAGGATAAGCAAGAGTGTAGTAACGCACAACAAAAGAGACGAAGAAAAAATAATTGATGTGTTGCGAAAACTACAGAGCCAAGATCCAACTATTAAAATTGAATTTAATAGAGAACTTAGCCAACAGATATTAAGTTGCCAAGGAGAATTACATCTTGCCACCATTGAATTTGCAATACACAAAATATATGGTTTAGACGTAACCTTTGAAAAACCAAAAATTACATATAGAGAAACCATTCAAAGATCAGCCACAAGTAGCTATAGACATAAAAAACAAAGTGGTGGATCTGGGCAATATGGAGAAGTGCACTTAAAAATAGAACCTTGGATTGAAGGCATGGATGAACCTGTAGGTTTTAATTTAAGAGGAAAAGAAGAAATAAACCTACCCTGGGGCGGAAAACTTGTTTTTTACAATTGCATTGTTGGTGGAGTAATAGACCAGCGCTATTTGCCTAGTATAAGCAAAGGTATTATGGAAGTGATGGAAAATGGACCTATAACAGGCAGCTACGTGAGAGACATTCGTGTCATGGTTTATGATGGAAAAATGCACTCGGTAGACAGCAATGATATTAGCTTTAAAATTGCAGGAGCTCATGCATTTAAAGCTGCATTTTTAAATGCCAGCCCCAAATTAATGGAGCCTATACATGAATTAGAAATAAAAGTTCCTGAAGATTTATTGGGTGATGTGATGACCGATTTACAAAGCCGTAGATCTTTGATTATGGGATTGGAAACTGCAGGAAAGTACACCAAGATTAAAGCAAAAACACCACTAGCCGAGCTTTATGGTTACTCCACAACCCTAAGAAGTTTAACCCAAAGTAGAGCTAATTTTACCTCTAAACTTGTTGAGTATGCCCCAGTGCCGGCCAACGTGCAAGCCGAATTGATAAAAAGTGACGCAACAAGAGCTGTTGAAGCTTAACAAAAAACGGTCTCCTAAATATATGGAAGACCGTTTTATTTTAATAATCTACAGGCTATATATTACGCCTAGCGAAAATTGCGGGACAAAATTCCTGTAATTCTCAGCCGCCAGTAGTTGAGCCGAATATGGATCGTCAGGATTATCTTGAAACGAATCTAAGAAAAGAATTTGTTGTTCTCTATTCGTCAATATTTGCACCAATTCTACACCATTAACTATATATATGAATAGCGTTCTACCGTTTTGGGTTTCCAATTAAAAGTGGCCAGTTGGCCACAGGCAAAAACAGCCCAACGGGTATTAAAGTTATATCTATACTCTAACCCATTACCCCAAGTAAAGGCCTAATCATTCCGCTCAAAATATTCTTCTGCTGTACCCTTAAAATAGCCGTTTACCGTCATATCAGATTTAAAATAATAACCATTTTGCGTATTAAAACATGTAGAACCCAACATAAACTTTGCTCATAAAGCACCTTTTGAGTCCAGCTTATTTAAACGAATTTTTGGATTTATAGAAAATGAAAAAGCATTGGCTGTGCGATGAAATTATTAACTGTATAATCATTTAAAAGAAAATATTATAAAAGCTATTCAACAAAGTACATTTCTACTTCTCCTCTATTTCTAATAGGAAGCATTCCTCTAGGTGTACATGCAAACTCATCATTAACTTCATTAAAGGTTGCCCTAGATATATTGATTTTTCCAGGCTCAGAAGTTTGTTCCAGTCTTGCGGCAACATTTACAGAATCGCCCCAAATATCAAACTGGAACTTAGACTTTCCTACAATACCAGAAACAACAGGCCCCGTGTGAACACCAATCCTTATTTGAAAATAAGGCAATCCTTCTTTGCAAAGTTCATTTTCTAGTTCTTTGGCTACACTTAAAATTTGCTTACCTGCTCTTACCACATCTTTTGGCGTTGCTTTATTGTTTCCCGGAACTCCTCCAACAGCCATATAAGCATCTCCAATGGTTTTTATTTTTTCCAAATTGTTTGCAACAATTATTTCATCAAACCTACTGAAATAGCGGTCTAGCAATTCTACTAAATCTTCAGGCTCTAAAGATTCTGCAATGGTTGTAAACCCTTTAACATCAGCAAACAAGACCGTTGCGTTGGCATGTTTTTTTGCACTCGCTATTCCTTTTTCTTTTAATTCGTTGGCTATTTCAACAGGTAAAATATTTAAGAGAAGAGTATCAGATTTTTTCTTTTCTACGGCCAACTCATTATTTTTTTCTACCAAATCTGTCGTTCTTTCTTTTACTTTTTGCTCCAAGTTTTTATACAGGAAAGCATTCTCAATAGAAATTGCCATTTGTGCAGAAATAATAGAAAGCAGCCTAATTCTATCTTCAGAAAAAGCATCGTTTGCAAGATTGTTCTCTAAATAGATGATTCCAAAATCATCACCCTTACTGCTAAAAGGAAAACACAAAATAGAATTTGGTTTATGATTAATGATGTAAGTGTCATTTGCATAAGTGCTCGCGTCTTCATCATTTTTTATAACCACGCTTTGTTTTGTGCGCATCACAAAATTCGCTACACTTATCGGTAAATCAAGCTTGTTTCTATTTGATTCTGCAAAGGAGATTACATCAATTTTCAGATTGTTTTCGTCTCCAGATATTTCTTTTGATATCTCTTGATACCAAGTACCATCTCGTTTTAATAGAACCGTGCACTTTGTGGCACCCGCATTTTCCATCACAATGTTAATCATCTTCTTAAAAAGCTCTTCTAATTGAACCTCTGACGATAACGCTTGTGATGCTTTGATAATGGTTTGTAAGTCTAATGAATCAGCAGAATATGTGGTGCTTAAATTTCTATCAAACTTATCTTTTACGGTTTCTTTATCTACTATTCTCTGCAGTTTATATTTCTCTTCTAATTGCCTCACTTTTGCAATAGCTCCCCATTTAAAATACAAAAAGCGCGATTCTGCAATGTACTCTGTAAAAGCAATTTGTTCATTTAATTCATGCGCTAGTTTGGCCAAAAGCTCTTTGGCCATAGCATTTTCTTGAATTAAATTGTTTTCTTCTGCATAAACACTCGCTTTTTTAAGATGTTTTTTGGCCTTTTTATATTCTTGATTTAAATAGGCTTTTGCGGCTATAAGTATGTGCAATCGCGAATGGCTATTGTCGGCACAGTATTTGGCCCAAACTTTATAAGACTTTATACCTTTATTAACGATGGATTTTGTTTTCTGCTTTTCTAAAAACGAAGCTTTTCTATAGACTGCAACATGTGCCATTGCCAAATAGAAGGCATGAGCATTTACCATTGGTGTTCCTACCAAAGAATCTATTGTAGGTGTTGCTTTATTAAAGAATTTTATCGCCTCTTTATAGTTATCAAAAACAAAACTATTCATACCATTTACTACATACATCAAGGTAATGCCAGATACATTTTTGCTTTCTACCATGAATTTCATCATGACTTCTTCGTCAAAATGAGTACCGTTTAAAGTGGTGTTTACTTCATGTTTATTAGTAAGGTTATCTACAAATTGCATCATCGATTTTGTCCACCCTAGTCCAACGGTTTGGTTTAAACTATCAAGTTTTTCGCATAGAGGTTCTAATTCTGCATTTAGTCTTACCAATGGGTAATTACTATACACCTTTAAAAACATGTGGTAAGCCACCGAGTAAGAGGCGTAAAGAAAATCGCCACTATCAAACCCTTTTTGAATATTGCTAAACATTAGTTTTTGCGAATTCTTCATTGGGCTAAAAAGAAAATCTAACGATAAAAGGCAATAATTAACTTTACTAAACTGCTCATCTTTAGGATAACTGTGCAACAGTTTTTTCGAGAGTTCTACAAACATTTTTACTCCAGCCAAATCCATCAATCCGGCCAGTACAATTCCATAAACTGCATATCCAAAGCTAGAATACCGATTATTGCCATATTTATAACTCAACTCTATCATTTTAAAAACGATTAAAACAAATAGGTTTGAGTTGGCGATGTAAGACGGGCCCGTTACAATAGAAAGCACAGACATGGCGGCTTTGTATTGCTCTGATTCCATTTTTGGCAACGCAAACAAATCTTCGGCTGTTTTGCCTCGTAGCCTAATTTTGGTTTTTATTAGTTCTACAACTATGTTCAGCTTATTAGGATTTCTAGGGATTTTTACACCTAGTTTTTCTAATATTTCAAATCCGTTTTCTATCGATTTTTTATGATCTCCTTGCGAGCCATAGTATGCAATACGCACCAAATAAGCATTTAAGGCATCTAAATCTGTTTTGGAATGGGCCAAGATTTCAGCGGTATAATCTTCAAACTCTTTTGTTTTTACAGATAGGTAAGCCAATTCTGCTGCTTCATTATAAATACTAAGTGTGAGTTTGTAAGACGCTTGCCAAGGGGTTTTAGGCAAAAGCTGCATAGCCACATTAAAATATTTAAAAGCGGGCTCAAAGGCCGATGATTTTTTAGCTTTTAACCCTGCTTCTATATTTAAATGTATGAGTTGCTCTTTTTCTTTTTGATCTGAAATTAAATTAATCCCATTATTAAAATGACCAACTATATCAAAGATTCTAATGTGCTCGTTATCGGCTCTATTGGCCAAAAATATTCTACCAATTTTTAAATGAATTTCCTTTTTTCTTTCATCTATGATAGTAGCGTATGCCGCTTGTTGCACACGATCATGCAAAAATTTATAAGTCGTTTTTTCTGCTATTAAACTACTGTTACTTATAGACCTGTAATTTTCTGTTATGGGTATAATTACCCCTTCTTTTACGGCTTGCCAAAGGTCTTCAGCTGTTTCTTTAATCGATTTTTCGTTAACCAGCGCTAGTGTTTTCAAATCAAATGTACCACCAATACAAGAGGCCAAAGCACAAAGTTTGTGCGTTTTTTCTTCTAGCCCAAAAAGCAATTCTGTAACCAATTGGATTACGTTATCAGAAATATTGCTTTCCTCTATTTTACCAATGCTCCATTGCCAATTTCGTTTGTTGTAATCAAAATAAACGAGCTCTTTTTTGTACAAGGTTTTAATAAATTCATAGATAAAAAACGGATTCCGCTTTGTTTTAGAGTCAATTAAATCACATAATTCTGTGGTATTTTCTATTGCACAACTAAACGTGTCTGCCAATAACTGTTTTAAATCTTGGTTTTTTAGCGGGTTTAGGTGTATGTGGTTTACATTTTCTTGATGTTGTGCATTCTCTATTGCTTGATAAAGGGGATGCCCGGATTGTACCTCATTATCTCGGTAAGAACCTACAACCATCAAATATTTTTTCTCTTTGTCTGATAATAAAAAGTTTAGCAATTGGATTGATGCCACATCGGCCCATTGCAAATCATCTAAAAACAAAACCAAGGCACTTGGCCCGCCAGAAAAAGACTTAACAAAATTTTGAAAAACAAGATTAAACCTGTTTAACGCCTCAGACGCGGGCAATGCAGCTACGCTTTTTTGCTCTCCAATTAGTAACTCTAGGCTTGGTAAAACATCTGTTATTAGTTTTCCATTATCGCCCAACTGATTTAATATCCTGCGTTTCCACTCGTTTACAACATGTTGGTCGTTGGCTAATATTACTTTTATTAATTCTCTAAAAGCTTCAATAATGGCGCTATACGGTATATTTTTGTTAAATTGATCAAACTTGCCTCTAATAAAAAACCCTTTGTTTTCTACAATAGGTTTGCTCATTTCTTTTATAAGTACAGATTTACCAATACCAGGACTACCAGAAACCAACACAACTTGCGAATTGCCTTGACTAGCTTTAGTAAATGAGTTTAATAGCGAACCCAGCTCTTTTTCTCTTCCATAGAGTTTTTGCGGAATACTTAATTTATCCGAAATGTCGTTTTGAGCAATTTCAAAATTTGGAATTACACCTTTATTATCTAACTCGGTTAAACACCGTTCTAAATCTGCCTTTAAACCCGTAATACTTTTATACCTGTTTTCTGGAGATTTTTCTAGTAGTTTTAAAATAATTGGCGAAATAACCTTTGGCAATTCTAGATTATAAGATTCTGGAGTTTTGGCTAAAACCGCTAAATGAGCGTGTATGAGCTCCATCGGATCATCGCTAATAAATGGTGGCACACCCGTTAATATTTCATAAAAAGTAATGCCTAAAGAATACAAATCTGATCTATAATCTAAAGACCGATTCATGCGCCCAGTTTGTTCTGGAGATATATAGGTTAGTGTACCTTCTAAAACTGTTGCATTGTTATTGGTAATATTCTCTTGCGGAATCAATGAGGCGATACCAAAATCTATAATTTTTATTGATAAATCTTTAGGATTTATTAAAATGTTAGACGGTTTTATGTCTTTATGAATAATACCTTGGCTGTGTAAATACCCTAAGGCTTCACAAAGTTGTATGCCAATAATTAAAAAATCTCTGAACGGAATTTTTTGGTTTACCAACATTTTTTGAAGCGACATACCTTCAAATTCATCCATCACCAAGGCAGAACCACCATGAAATTCAATCAATCCCAAGCCATTTACTATGCCTGGGTGAACTAAGTTTTTAGAAATGTTGTACTCGCGTCTTAGCCCAATAATATCTGTAGAATCAAAATCCTGACTTTCTACAACCTTTAAAAACACATTTTTATTGTCGCTATCGCGGTTTGCTAAATAAAAAGATTGATTTCTTTTGGCAAGAATCTTTTCTTTTATTTTAAATCCTTTAATAGCTATCATTTTTTGTTGGGCAATTTTTCTAGCAATCTATATGGCACTAAAATAAACAAGTTGTTAAGATTATAAATTAAAAGTTGATGCACATCATATTAAAAAATAATACCCTCAATTATACTTCTCAATTTTAATTAAGTTTGATAGCAAAATAAAAAACCATATTCGCCCTAACCTATGGAAAGCACATCCGTAAAACAAATTATTGATGAGTGTAAAAAGAAAACACGAATTCAATACACAAATAAAGGAGGTTTTTTTTCTCCCAAATTAAAAAGCATAAATCACTTAGAAGTTGGCTACTCCAAGATTATATCTAACCCCCTAACTATATTTTTAGAGCGGCTTTATGTTGTATACAAAAACCTCAGAAACTGGTTTAACAGTGTAAAAGAAAGGTGGTTTCCTAGAAACCCTGAAATTGTTGGAACTGTTAAAGATGCCTATTTAACCGGGGTAATCTCATTTAAAGAAAAATCAGACGTACGCACACCAATTGTGCATATGAAAGTGGTGTTTTGGGCCAGAACAAAATTGTTTCAGTGGAGAAAATTAGCCGAAGGTTATACAGACCATGAAGGTGTTTTTAACTTACCTTTTGACCTTAGAGCAGCCGTAAAATGGGCCAACAGAAAAAACTTAATTTTTGAAGTTGAAGAGATAGACAGCATTTATTTTGATAAAAACAAAGTAGGTCATCATAACTACAGTGTTTTTCATAAACAAACTTTTCCAAAATCCGATCTCATAGGCATGGGATACAATTTAAGGGAAATTCAACTAGATTACTGGAATTACAGAACCGACACCATCATCCCCAGAACATTATTGAAATTTGATAATGGAGATACCATTCAAAGCTATACACAAGGAAGAAAAGATGCTTTAATTGAGCAGATTATCCCTATTGAATTAACAAAATTGAAGCACCTTCTCCTGATAAAAGAAGACTCTGATAAAATTAGCCATGCTAGTATTCAAGCAGATTATCCTATAAACCTTACGCAATGCATAGAAAAAGAATTACCTGGCTACACACGTGGCGATGAATGGTTTGGAGAAAGAATGATGAATGGGATGAATTGTGGTGCCTTTATGCAAGACCCCGAAAACCCAGATGTTTACATGATAAAATATTTTGGCCTTTGTAATTATGATCATAACCATGAATTTGCGCTACCAGATGTAACCATTTATTTTAACTTCAACAACAAAGGCATTCCTATCCCCTTTAAAATAAAAACCGTTGGCGCATTAAACGCTATAAACAAAGACCAATGGCAACAAAGAGAGTTTACCCCTGCAGATGGCGAAATGCTTTGGCTTGCTGTAAAAAGATTGGCCAGGAGCGTAGGTAACGTGTGTACCGAAGTTGATGAACATTTTGTAGGCACACACCTTAATGTAGAACAATATGCTATTGCCACATTTCGCAATTTTAAACATAGCCCGCTTAGCATACTATTAATGCCGCACATGCGCGAAGTTTCTCTCATTAACGAGGGTGCTGACAAACTCATTATAAAAGGGTTTTTACCCGAAGGTACTGCCCTTAATGCAAAAGGATTGGTAAAAAGAGCAAAAGATTTATTGGGAATGTTTGATTGGAAAAGCTGGCGCCCTATGAAAAGCATTAGCGAAGATCACAGATATGCCCAAGCTGAGAACATTTTCTTTGAGGTAGTAGAAAATTATGTAAACACTTTCTTTGAGCAGAACTTAAAAGGCATTATTTCTCATTGGGACGAAGTATATCGCTTTTCGCAAGATTTGGTAAATCATAGTGTCCCTGTTTTTCTCTCGGATGTTGATCTTGATGCACTGCCCACAAATGAAAGAAACCAAGCCCTAGAAAGATTAGCGTATTACAAATTTCAATACGGCTTTGATGAAACTGTGACACGAGAAAAAAGAAACAATCAACTAAAAGTCGTTTCACCCATTACACATAAAACGTCTATTTCGGCAGAAGACACTGAGGACATCAACAATTTAAAAAGGGCTTGTAAATACGCAATCATGCAAGCTACGTTTATGCACACCTGGATTAATGAACATCAATATGACGATTTAGGAGAAGTGTTATACAGCTGTGGTGGCTTGCGATTTGGCGATAAAGAAAGTGGTGTTTTAGTTCCCGAAAGCGATCTTTCTATAGCACCCAATTTAACCGTAACCACGCAACAGTTGTGGTTTGCCAACTTTTTGTCGCGCACCGAATATGGTTTTATCACCAAAAACGAAGATGGGGATGTAAACCCCATTTTTACAGAGTTGCTAGAAAGCAAACGAGCCGATTTTGATAAAATAGGCGTAAGCATTGATGACATTGAATCTAGAACCAACATTTAAGAAAACCATACAATGAGTGAGTTTTACCCCGCCCATAAAAACAAGCTAGTTGCCATTTTTGATAAAATCATTCTTTGGCACACGGCCAAATTCTTTGGCTTTTTAATCGCTGCCTTTTTAAGCTTTCCTAAAAGAAATAGAATGAGCCATGACAACGGCATAGCAGGTCTTGGCAACTTAAAAATAGTAGACAACCCTGAGTTTCCAGAACACGATTTCTTTAAAGCCGGCCGCACTTTTCCTATACGTGTAAGGCACGCTACAGCAACCTATTTAGATGATGCCGTAAACGGCATCCGTAGTATTTCTTTAAAATTCTCGCAGCACCATTTTAAAAGTCCATTTGATATTGAAATGAATACCGGAGCTACTACCCTGTTTTGGAGTGCCAAAAGCTTTTTGATGTTTGCTAAAACCCGAAAAGAAAAATACGCGGTTTGTTACGTAGATTACATTAAAAAATATCCACAAGGAGCTACAGGTGCTATAGGTGCCATGCGTAGAAACCCTAGTTCTTTTACCAACCTTAAATATTATGGCAAAACGCCCTTTTTATTTAAAGGTACAGATGGCATACAACGCTATGCCAAATACCGCGTGGTGCCCGAGAAGGAGCAATTAGAAACCGGTTTACAATTAAATCCATGCGATTATGAATTGCCTAACCAACGTGTTGCCCCACATGAAAAAAATGGGCGTAATTATTTAAAATATGAATGGGAAGATCGTGTGAAAAAAGGCCATGCCAAGTACAAGTTGCAAATACAGCTTGTTACAGCAAGCCATGATGAAGACCCTGAAATTTTCAACAATATGTTTCCGTGGGACGAACGCATTTACCCATGGATGGACGTGGCCGATTTTGAAATTACCGAAACATTAGATTGGAAAGAAAGTACCATTTCTACATTTTCTGTAAACAATATGCCAGAAAGTTTAGGCATTATTCCCGCTAAATCAATCTACGATTACAACTCATTAAACTACATGCGGGCACACAGTGAAATTGCGCGAAAAGCAAGATTACTGTCCTTAAAAATATTTGGCATGGTACCGCCAATTCCTAATAACGACAACAGAAATAACGAGGAATGGGGGAAATAACCTGCCTTTCTATAAAAGCATTTTAAAGTGAATCCTGATTATTTAGACTTAAACAAAAACCTGTGGGACAACCGCACCAAAGAGCACATAAGCAGTAATTTTTATGATGTTGAAGGCTTTCTGGCTGGCGACAATAAGCTAAACAGTATAGAGCTAGAATTGCTGGGCGATGTAAAAGGCAAAACCATTATTCACCTGCAATGTCATTTTGGAGTAGACACACTTTGCCTTGCCCGTATGGGGGCAAATGTTATTGGTCTCGATTTGAGTTCTGAATCTATTTTACAAGCAAAAAAATTAGCCGAAAAAGCAAATCTACCCGCCACATTTGTTCAAGGCAATGTGCTTGATGCCCCAAAACTAATTACCGAAAAAGCTGATATTATTTTTGCTAGTTATGGCGTGATAGGCTGGCATCCGAGCGCACAAGCATGGGCACATGTAGCCGCAAAACTCCTACATCCAGGTGGCAAAATAGTTTTTGCAGAATTTCATCCTGCCGTTTGGATGTATGATGATGATTTTGAAAAAATAACCTACTCTTACTTTAATGGCGAACCCATTGTTGAGGATTTAGAAGGCACGTATACAAACTTTAATTCATCTATAAAAAACCAATGTATTACGTGGAATCATGGGTTAGCAGAAGTGATGCAAGCCTTTTTAAAAGCAGGCTTTACGTTAGAAAAATTTCAAGAATTTGATTATTCGCCCTACCCGTGCTTTAAGCCAGTGGTAGAAGTTGAAAAAGGAAAATGGCAAATTAAAAACCTTGAAGGCAAGCTCCCTATGGTTTACGCTTTTTCAGCCAAAAAAGATTAAAACTCCTCCACCAAAAAACCCATTTTACCCATTTGATAGTCGCGCAATGCTTCTAAAATTTCGGTTTGACTATTCATTACGTACGGGCCGTATTGTTGTACTTTTTCATTTATAGGCAGCGCGCTTACATAAATAAAGCGCAGTTTGCTCTTCGCTTTTAAAGCTGTTTCTACTTTTTGTTGATGAAAAGTGTACAACGTTTTTTCTTCTAACACACCATAACTATGTAAAAATCCATCGCCATCTAATACATATAAAAAAGCGTTTTCTCCTTCGGGCTTTATCAGAGGTAGTTCATCATCAGGATTTAAATGGCCCATTAAACAAACTAACGGAAAGTAGGTTTTTACTTGTCCCATTTTTCCAGCAAATGTTCCAGCAACTATGCGTACATCTCCTTCTACAATATCTACCTGCGGCATTTCTTCTCTTTGCAGAGCAAAGTAGCGTGGTTCATTCATTTTATTTGCTGCTGGAGTATTAATCCACAATTGCAAAATTTCTTGTTCGCCACCCGTTTCAAGCAATTCTTTTGATGGTCTTTCGCTGTGGATAATACCCATGCCCGCATTCATCCATTGTACGCCACCGGCTTTTACTACGCTGCTGTTTCCGCGGCTATCGCGATGATGAACATCACCCTTAAAAACAAAAGTTACTGGCGAAAACCCCCTATGTGGATGCGGACCAATACCAGCATCGCTTTGTTTGCGACCTTTTTCAACAACACCATGATGATGGTGTAGCAACAGAAATGGATCTATGTGCTCTACGTTTTGTGTAGGAAATGGTTGCAACAATAAGATACCGCCCATATTCACGGTTAAAGCAGGCAACACGTTTTTTATAATTTGCTTATTCTTATTGGTCATTTGGATTTTTGTCTTGCGTTAGTCCAATAACATGATTCGCAGATTCATTGTTTTCTTGCTTATCAACAATCACTTTTTGTATAGGCATATACGCCTTATAACCATTTACCGTAAGCGCATCATGCAGGTTTAACAATACTTCGCTGGGTGTGTTTAATAAGCCTTCAGAAA
Organism: Bacteroidia bacterium; assembly: GCA_030424545.1. Classification (GTDB taxonomy): domain Bacteria; phylum Bacteroidota; class Bacteroidia; order Flavobacteriales; family Schleiferiaceae; genus JAUHWL01. The sequence goes on along the minus strand of JAUHWL010000002.1, from coordinate 146,733 downwards.
TCCAAATAAGTACTCTAAATTTTAATGCATTGTTTTCAAAACCTAAAAAATAAGACATGGGCGCTGGTTCTTTTAGCAATCCTTTATGGTCTTTTAATACATTATCTATTACGGTTTTTACCTTTCTCGGACTTGGTCCGCTTTCAATCAACACAATGCGCTCTACACGCCTTCGTTTATCAGAAAGTGTCCAGTTTGTTACTTGTTTAGATATTAAATCATTGTTCGGTACAATAACTTCTGCACCTTCCCAACTTCGTACAATAGAACTTCTCAACCCAATTTCTTTTACCTCACCTTCTAAATTTCCTGCGGAAATTGTATCGCCAATATGAATAGGTCGCTCAAAAATAATGACCAGACCAGAAACAAAATTACTCACGATACTTTGTAACCCGAATCCTATTCCTACCCCAAGCGCACCTACTAGCAAACTAAGCTTACTTAGGCTAATACCTGCGGCAGACATGGCTAAAACAAACCCAATAAAAAGCACAATGTATCTAGATAAAATAGCCAGTGCTAATGGGATTCCTTTCCTTAAATCAAATCGTGTTAAAACCTCTTCGCGTAAAACAACATGAAGAATATTGGCAATCACAATAAAAACAAATAAAATGACAATAAAATCGACAATATTACTTACAGATAGTACAATTTCTCCGAATTGCCACGATGCATTATTGATGTTGTTTAAAATATTTACAACCGGAGAAAGCAAGGCAAAACCTCTTAGCGAAGATTTAAACCAGAAAAAAAATCCGACCATAGAAACCAATAGAAACGACCAATATTCTATCTGCTTGTTGAATTTAATAAGGAGGTTTAATTTACCTGAGAGCCCGCTTCTAATTACATACAGCAGCATGGCTCTAATAATATTGATTGCTATAAACACCACCACACCAACGGTAAAGGCATGCACTACACCACTCGTTAAGAGTAAAGACAGTTGAAAATTGCCATTTATGTTTCCGTACGTGGCAATGACAAGCACTAAAATGAACAGCTTTAAAAAATGTAATATCCATTTTCTTTTATGGCTTACTACATTTTTATAAAATTCAGACTTTGGTAAACTGAAAAGTATCAACCCAATAATGCCGAAAAGAGAAAGTGCAAGTACGGCTATACGCTGGCTTAGCACATCAAAGGTTAATTGCGACTGAAACTTATCTAAAACCACCAACGCAGCAACGAAATAAATAAACCCTTTATTTTTTTGATCTATTACTCTAGGCAGTAAAATAATAACCGGAACTAAAGCAACAAGAACTAAAAAAACACGCAGTATAAGTGGGAAGTTTTCGTAAAACAAGCCACTAAAAACAATATTGATTAATAGTGCATTGGTAAATGGTGCGCTTAAGATTCTTGCGGTAACGGTATACGCTTCATCTTTATCAAAACCCGATTTAAAAAGATCTCTTTTTACCAGAAACAATATAAACCAGAGCAGTAGAAAAAAGAATATATGGGCAATTATATCTATTGGCTTTTTAGCCAAAAAATCTTTTACTTCTTTCACAGATTCTTTCACAGATTGAAAAAGAAGGCTGAAAAAATCTATGTTCTCACTATGGCGTACTACCTGAAATAATGGTGGCGAATCGGGAATAAAAACATCTTTACTTCTTTCTATCCTCGTATCAGAAATCTGATTTAGAATACCATTTATAAGCAGCAATTCTTTAGATACATTATTCTCTATAAGCAAATACGCTTCTTGCTTTTCTTTCAACTTTTGGTTTGCCTTCTTTGTAGCTTCTAATCCATGTCCGATAGATTCCTTTATTTCTGAAGAAACATCGGCTGTATCTGCAAATTGTTTTGTGGCAGTCCATTTTTTAATAAATTCTTCGAGAATCTCTTTATGACCTGCAATTTCTTTAAGCGGCTCATCTATACTTAGGTTAAACTCTAATAGGCTTTCTTTAATATTTAACCATTGTTGATTTATATCTTTTAAACCCCAAAGACTTAAGGATGTAAAGTCTAGAATTACAGTATCCTCTTCCAAATCTCTATACGCACTAATTAAAGCCGTTAAGCTTTCTTGTGCTTTAGTAATGCTGGTTGAATCGTTGCCAATTTCTAATGCCGCCCTTACTTGATCATCTGTTAATTGTATGGCAGACGAAATATTTGTTATTTCATAAGGCGTAATGGTTTCTTCAACTTGCGGGTTATCCGGTTGATTTTGGGCAACAAGCCCGCATGAGAAAACAAAAACTAAGTAAATAAAAAAGTAAAAACGCTTCATTAAGTCTTGTTTAATTGAACGGGTAATTTACTACAACAAAAGCGTTTGCACTATTTATTGTGTTCAAAAGGCTTTCTATGATTCTTCTTAATGCTAACTTCCCTATACTCTAAATATGCACTTATAAATGAGGGTTTGGCATTTTTAAAAACAGTAATAGGTAATCCGGTTTCTTTAAAATGCTCATCGGTTACAAAGGCAGCATTTTCGGCATTTTCAAAATTATCAAGCAACAAAGCGTTTGGTTTTCCAATATAAATTATGGTGTGTATTCCCTCAGCCGATTTGGGAGTCCAAAATTTAATGCTACCATCAAAACAAAAAGCTTTCGGAAAGTTTTTATTCTTGCGGTTGTAGTAATTAATGGCACCAGCATAGGCATAATCTTCTGCATAAATAGCACATGATTTTTGCTCTTCTGTAGTTAAGCTACTGAACGTATTATTAACTAGGGTAGAAAGCTCTCTCCATCCAGTCATGTTTGCATAATCTTCTGGTAAATCATGTACAAGACCATCGTCCCAAACAAATGGAGATTCAAAACCAGCATCAACCATAGCTTGTTTATACCAAATCATTCTATCCATATTTAAATAGGGCAAACTCAATGGAAACATGGGTATGGTAACGGCAATTAAAAACGCAGTTAAAACTCCTAGGGCCCATTTGTACTTATCTTCTAACCAGGACTCCCATTGTATTGCTCCAAATACCAACAATATCATATAAAATGGTGCCGTGTAATATGCCTTGCCTTGCAGTAGCAACATAAGCAAAACAACCCCTACAAAACTATAACCCAATACAATGTAGGGTCTTGAAGCCTTATTTACGAATAGGTTATAAATACCCGCAACCCATACCAAAACGGCTGGAGCTAGCATTAAAAATTGCATCCCCAAAAACCAGCCTCTATCGCTAGTTAGCAATTGGTTTTCTCTTATAACTTTAAGATTTTCTAACTCTGGCCAATTGTGGTTGTATTGCCAAATTAAATTGGGGATAATGAGAATTGCCACATTAATTAAAAAGCCCCAAAACTGTGGCACCCAAAGCAATTTTCTGTGTCTTGTGGCTATTAAAAACAAAGTGGTTAAAGCTACAGGAACCACAATGGTATACTGTGTTAAAAAGCCCACACCAGCTACCAACCCCAAAACAAACCAATAATTTTTGTTGTAGGTCTGTAGTAAACGCACAAAAAAGAATAGATATAAAAACCAAAAAAGTTGGTCGAATGCAAGAACTTGGAACAAGCTATTTGAGCGTAAAAAAATTGGCGCAACTAAAAATGATACACAGGCAATTATAACGGCCCATTTTTTGCCGCCAAGCTCTTTTACCAAACTACCAATTAAATACATAGATACGGCCCCAGCCAACGCTGGAAAAAAACGAAGTGCAAACACAGAACCACCCAATACTTTGGTTGCAAACCAACTAATAACCATCATAAAAGGTGGGTTTTTTATATATCCCCACTGCGGATTATCAGCATAACTTATGTATAAATAAGCGTCTCTATACAATTCATAATTTCCTACAACAAGCAAGTGAATTAATAATTTAAGAAGGCTCATTGCTAAAATTATAAGCATAATTTGCCCACGCATTTTCTTTCTTCCTGTTCCTTGTAGGTCTGTACCTGCCATCTGTTTTGCTCAAAAAATTTAAGGGCGCGAATTTCGGTTAATTCATTTTAAAAAATGAGCCCTCTTTTTTCAACTTATACTCATCTTATTACATTCAAATGTAATGTTTCGCGAATGTGGTTAAAAAATATGAATGGCTAAAAATTTTGAAATTGGGTCTTTTTAAAATAGATGATGTAATATCGCAACAGCAAACACAAAACCGCTTAGGTAAAAATTAGCTTATTATGAAACTCCTAATTGTATCTACTTCTACTGTACATGGCAAACCCTATTTAAGTTATCTAGACAAAGAATTGCCTTGTTTTTTTACAGAAGGAAAAAACATATTATTTATTCCGTTTGCCAGACCCGGAGGAATAACTTGGGATGAATATACAGAGGTGGCCACAAAAAAATTCTCAGCGCTTGGCTACACCATGCGCGGCATACACACCTTTGCCTCACAAAAAGAAGCTATTGATTGGGCCAATGGCGTATTTACAGGTGGTGGCAACACATTTGTTCTTTTAAAAACAATCTACGATAGTGGACTTTTTGAATTGCTAAATGAAGCTGTACGCAACGGGTTGCCATACATGGGCACAAGTGCCGGCTGTAACCTTACGGGTATATCTGTTTGCACTACCAACGATATGCCCATTGTGTATCCGCCAAGTTTTAAAAGTTTTGGCTGGGTACCCTTTAATATAAATCCTCATTATTTAGACCCAGACCCAAGCAGCAAGCACATGGGCGAAACTAGAGAAACCCGCATAAAAGAATTTCATAAGTTTAATAAGCAAATGGTTATTGGCTTACGCGAGGGAAGTTGGATATATGTGGATGGAGAAAAGATTGAATTAAAGGGCGAATTAAGCGCACGTATTTTTAATGCAAGTAAAGAACCTTTCGAAATACAAAGCGGAGACTTAACTCCCCTACTAAAAGGTTGATTTTAAGTTTCTGTTTGAAAAACCAATTTATATCCTTTTCCATGCAGGTTTAATAATTGCACATTAGGTTCAAGGGCCAACAGCTTGCGCAGCCTTGTTACATATACATTTAAACTGCGGTTTTTGTAATAATCATTTTCGCCCCAAATAGCTTTTAAAATAAAATCTCGCTGTACTTCTTCGTTTAAATTTTGACATAATATAGAAAGCAGTTTGTTTTCAATATCACTTAGGTTAAACGTTTCTGTAAGCACTTCTACACGTTGATAGTCAGAGTCAAAAAGCAATTTTCCCAAAGAAAACCGATGAGATTCTTCTCTCCTAATCACGGTATCTTGAGTTCGTTTTAAAACCACTTTAATGCGTAAAAAAAGCTCTTCTAAACTAAATGGCTTTGTTATGTAATCATCGGCACCCAATTGCAGTCCTTTTATACGTTCGTTTCTATCGCTTTGCCCTGTTAAAAACAAAAAGGGCATGTAAGGGTATTTTTCTGCAATACTTTTTGCCAGTTCAAATCCATTGGTCACCGGCATTTCTATATCTAAAACGCACAAATCAGGTGAGTGAGATTCTAAGTAGCCCAACCCTAGCTGAGCATTTCCGCACACGTGTGTTTCTATGTCTTTTGCAAGCAAATATTCTTTGATGTACGCACACAATTCTGCATCATCATCAACAATTAAAATGTGTGGTTTTTGCATTTTATCTATTTTGCCTTAACTGCTATTGTTTAAATTTATGGCCAATCTACAAAAACCTAAACATGCGTATTGCTACCCTACTTGCTTTTTTCTGTACGTTTTTATTGGCGCATGCTCAGCAAAACGAAAAGTTAGAAAAGCTAGAGCAATTTTTGGTGCAATGCCCCCCAGATACCACAAAGCTTAAGACTTACTCAGAACTCATTAACAGCTACACCTATACCAATCCTACAAGGGCCGTAGAATTGTGTAACCAAATGTTGGCGCTTGCAGATAGCTTAAACAACAAAACATACATTGCTATAGCTCAGAAATCTAGAGGAAATCAATACTTTTTACAAGGCGATTATGCCGATGCAATGGATAAATATCTTGTTGCATTGCGTATTATGGAAGAAAACGGTGAAAAAAATGAAACAGCCGGATTGCTTCATAACATCGGGATGATCTACATTAAATGGGAAAATGCAGATGAAGCCTTAGCTTATCTAAAACGTGCTCTGGAGATTAATTTGGCTTCGAACAAACAAGTGTGGTTAATGAATAACTACCAGGCCATTGGGGTAGTTCATGCCGATTTATTGCACCAACCTGATAGCGCTATTTTTTATCATACCAAGTCGATGGAAAGAAGCCAAGAACTTGGTTATACACAAGGTCAAATAGGATCTTATTTAAATATTGGCTCTGCCTATTTTCAAAAGCTAGATTTTGAAAATGCAAAAAAGTATTACAATAAAGCATTGCGCTTAGACGATAGCACAAATAACAAAACGTATCAGGGTATAATACAAGAAAAACTTGGTGTGATTGCCATGGAGTTTAGCCAATGGAAAACAGCCGAAAAGCATCTGCTGGTTGCCATAGATTACTTCCAATCTAAACAAAAATTACAAGAACTATCTGGGGCTTACCAAAACGTGGCCGTAACCTATTTTAATCAAAAAGAATTTAAAGACGCCTACCATTATTTAATGTTAAGCAGAAGGTTAAAAGACAGTATATTTTCTGAAAGCAGCAAAACTAAAATTGCCAATTTAGAAGCCAACTATTTGATGATTACAAAAAATAAGGAGCTGGAAATTGCCAATAGAGATAAAATAATTGCAGAACAAAATTTGGAGCGAGAATCGCTACTAAAGCAACGTTGGGTTGGCGTAAGCATAGGTGCTGCAATACTTGCGTTTCTTGTAATTTTTGGCTGGGCGCAAAATCGAAAACACTTACAAATTATTGCCGATAAAAACGATGAATTGGCCAAAGTAAACGAACAGTTAAGTGAATCTGTAAATGAGAAAAACAGCATTTTAAATATTGTAGCGCATGACTTGCGTGCACCTTTGGCAAAAATCAGAGCCATTGCCGATCTGGTTTCGTTGGATAAAAATTTAAGCACAGAAACGCAAACCAAACTGAATAGAATTGAAGGACATGTACTGTCAAGCAACCGACTTATTCAAGATTTAATTGAAGCGCAACGCGAAGAAGAAAGCCATAAAAACCTTTTGCATGAGTCTATCTTGCCCAACGAATTGCTTAGTAAAATTATAGCTGAGCATGAAGTTGCGGCAAAAGAAAAAGAGATTTCTCTCTACGTAGAAAGTTCTAAAGCACCATTTATTACAGATGCATATCGGCTCACCAGGATTATAGAAAATCTTGTTTCGAATGCCATTAAATTTTCTCCACCAAAAACCATTGTTTCTATTGCTACAGAAAGCACCGAAGATGCACTCAAAATAACCATTGCAGACCAAGGACCCGGATTTAATGAACAAGACAAATCTCTGCTCTTTAAAAAATTTCAACCACTAAGCGCCCAACCAACGGGTAACGAAAGCTCTGTTGGCTTAGGTTTAAGTATTGTAAAAAGAATGGTTAACGAATTAAAAGGAACCATAAACCTTGTAAGTTCTCATGGCCATGGTACTACGTTTATAATCTCTTTGCCGCAACTATAAAAACTTGCATTAATACTTTTTAATACTTTTTAAATGCTTTAAGCTAAACGGCCACAAGGCACCAAATAACTTTGTTGGGAAACCAAAAAAGTGCAGAGCCATGACCGTTTTTATAGGCAATACCCAAGCTTTACCCTCCATTTTAACAAAAAAAATAAGTGAGTTTGCACAACCTTTTAAATGGGGTTTAGCAATTTTATTTCTTGTTACGTTTAGCGCTTTACAGGCACAACCTATCCAGATTACCGTTTCGGCATCGCCACCCTATTCTGTGCATGTGGCAGACTACATCAACAATTCAGACAACATTTTTGTAACCCTTACAAACACCACCAACAACTCATATAACGTAAAGCTTATATCAAGCATGACGGGCGATAATGGCGTAACCATTGCCATGAATGAGCAATTTCAACCGCAAAGTCCTATCGTGGTTCAGAATTTTCAGTCACTTACCTTTTCATTATCGCAACTCCAAGTTTACAACAACAATATTTCCTCATCTAACTTAGATGTTACCGGCTACCCAAAACAAAAACTACTTAAAACAGAAACATTACCCGAAGGGAATTATACGCTCTGCGTAAAAGCATACAACTATAATAATGGCAATTTACTTTCCAATGATTTTGGTTGTACCGTAATCCCGATTACATACTTCGATCCTCCCGTTGTTCTCTTACCCACTTACGATGAAAAAGTAACGCCATTAAATCCACAAAACATCAATTTTACTTGGTCGCCCACGGGCCAACCGGGTCTTACGCGCTATAAATTCTCACTTGTAGACATGACCAAAAATGGGCTTTTTAACCCCAATGATGCATTTAATACGCCAGCCATTCAACCTTATGTGATGCAGGATATCATTACCTCGCAGTTAAACTATAATGTTTCTTTTCCGCCTCTGCAAGAAAATCACAAATACGCAATTCAAGTAACCGCCTATGATCCAGATGGCATTCAATCCTTTAAAAATGAAGGGCGAAGTCCTATTAGCACGTTTTACTACAAACAAAAATCTGGGGGTTTGGAACCCAACCCAAACAATGAAATCTCTAACAACAATCAAGCAAAACAAGTAAACGTTATGCTTGATCCGGATAAATGGCTCAAGTTAGCACCCCCTCCAAACGATGACGACAACCCTCCGGCATTAGATCCGCAAGACACGCCCGGTTGCCTTGGTGATTGCGCTACGCCAGCCGTGCCGCAAATTGGAAATGTGCAAGTAAAAGTTGGCGATGATGTAACAATTGGTAAGTTTAAAATGCGCGTTGTTACTGTGGCTAACAACACGGGCACAGGAACCATTTTTGTGAATTGGCTAAAAGCACCCATTAAAGTAAAGTTTAATGGCATAAGCGTTAACAACAACATGCAGCTTTATGCCGGTGAAGTTTACGCGGTTATTGATGAGGGCGGAATTGCCGAAAGCATTGCTAAAAACGAAAATGCAGATTTAAGCCAGCTTAACCAACACATGGGCGACATCGCTACTGCAATTAACCAAGCCAGCAGGCGCATTAGCAACTTTTTACCCAATAACGATTTACCCATCGGTTTGCCTTTGGCGCTAAACAACCAAGATTTTGACTTGGCCATAGTGGGCATCATTTTTAAACCGAATACCGCATTTATGAATGTTGCGCTTCCTGTTCAAATTCCCGATGCGCTTAATGGTGAATATTTAAACATTGCCACCAGCGGCATTTGCATTCGCCCAAATGGCATGGGTGCAGCGGGTAAAATTTCATTGGCAAAAGATGTAAACATTCCACTTACGAATCTAACCACCCTTACCTTTAAGAAAACACAAACGGTTGTAGATTTTGACTGTACAGGAGTTACAGCAGCTCACATAGAGGGCCAACTAACATTTGATAGAGAATTGCTGCTACCCGTAAGCAACGCCAACGAAGTAACCAATGGCGAAGTAATGGCAAGTTTTGCGGTAGACATTCTAGATAAACACAACTGGATGGCCGAGAACGTAACGCTATCGCCAACAAAATTTACTACTGCGGCTACGCGCGGATTTGTGTTTACAGCTGCCAACTTAAAATATGACCACAGCGATGTAGCGAATCCGCAGAATATAGATTTTCCAGAAAACTACCCGAATAAAAACAACACCTGGCAAGGGCTTTACATCCAAACCATAGGTTGCCAATTGCCAGATGGCTTTCAGCAAGGCAATGACCCTTTAAGTGTTGAAGGTCTTAATTTCTTCATCGATAAATATGGCTTTACCGCAGAAATAAATGGCCAAAATCTTATTGATTTCAACACCGGAAAGCTAGATGGTTGGAAGTTTTCTATGGATGAGTTTGGTTTACACATTATGCAAAGCGCCTTAGAAAGTGGCTCTTTTGCGGGAGATGTGCGCCTTCCAATTTCAGAAACTGCACTCTCCTATTCGGTAGCCATTTCTGCCCCGCAACAAAACAACCAATCGGTAGATTTTGAATTTGCCATTGGCGACCTACCAGACTTAGAAGTTGATATGTGGATGGCGAACATGAGTTTGGAAAACTCAACCGTAACACTTACAAAACAGAATAACAAATACAAGGTTGGCGCCATTTTAAACGGGGGAATTGCCATTGCATGGGGCAGCGGAGAAAACGCAGAAAACAATGCCGTTTCTTCTTTCGGCTTGCCCTCTTTGGAGTTTCAAGGTTTAGAAATTGGCGGTGGACAAGTGCCCAGTATTACCAACGGTGCTTTTGGCATTGTAAACAATATTCAAGCACAATGCGCCACCTTCCCTGTTACGTTATCAGATATCAACTTTCAATTCAATGGCCCAGAAGTTGGCATCCAGTTTGTCGATCTTGGTTTTACCCTTACCAATCAACAAAATGGTTTAACTGGCAATACTGGTTTTACCATTTATGGCGAGTGGAACCCACAAGCAGGAGTTTATAAATACAAGAAAACTCAGCTTCAATCTATTTATGTAAATGCCGATTTAGTGGCCGCCAAAATAGAGGGCACACTTGACATTTATTCAGAAGACCAAACGTATGGCAACGGATTTAGAGGCTCATTAGATGCCACGGTTAAAATGACCAACACCTCCATTGCCGTTACGCTACAAGTCGGCAAAACGCTTGGGCAAAACAGCTTTCGCTACTTCTATTTTGATGCCCTTGTTGATTTAGGAGATAATCTAGGAATTCCACTTGGGGCTACAGGTGTTGCCCTTTATGGTTTTGGCGGTGGCATGTGGTACAACATGAACAGAAACAGCCCCTTTGATGAAAACAATCCGATAATGATTGATGGGTTTAATGGCGAAGGCTATGCGAATGAAATTGGCGCCACAGAATCTGGCATAACATTTACACCCGCCAAAAACAAACTTGGATTTTCGGCTTCTGTACTATTTGGCATCTATCAAGCTCGGGATGTATTTAATGGAGACCTTGAATTTGGAATGCAGCTCGATTACGCAGACCTCTCGCTAGAACAAGTGTACATGAACGGAAGCGGTTATGCCATGCAATCGCCAACGGGAGACCGTACCAAAGAAAGCGCTGTAATAGCCGGTACAGTAAACATATTAATTGATGCCACAAAACCAATGTTTCATTGCAACGTGGGCATCCAAGTGGGGCTTGGGGGCATCGTAAAGGGTGGAGCTACCATGGCCATGCACTACGAAGCATTGCCCAACGACAATAAACTTTGGTATTTTAAAATTGGCGAGTGGGACGAGCAAAGCACCTTTGCCCAAGATTTTCCATGGGAAGATGAAAAACGCTTTCACGTTTCGGTAGATTTAGAAATAGTAAAAGCTGTTTTTCATGGTTATTTCATGACCGGAAATGCCATACCAGAATTGCCTCCTTTGCCAAAAGTTATTCGAGATAATCTAGGCGATTTACAAGACGACCGCGACCCTATTGATGGAAACACACCGGCCATGGGTATTGCCATGGGCGCAGGTCTTTATGCTGAATTAGACCTTACGTTTTTGGTTTTCTATGCGGATATAAAATTCACCTTTGGTGCCGATGTAGTGATTAAAAACTATCAAGGCGTAAGTTGTGGCGACATTGACCCTATTGGTATAAACGGTTGGTATGCCAAAGGTCAAGGTTACGGCTATTTCTATGGCTCTTGCGGTATGGAGGTAGATCTCTGGTTTTTTGAAGGGCGTGCCGAATTAATGACGCTGGAATTAACAGCTGGCCTTTTTGCCCAAGGTCCAAACCCCATGTACGCAAAAGGCAAACTGGCCATAGAAGGTTCGCTTTTCAATGGCTTAATCAAAGTGCAAACAAGTTTCCAAGCAGAGGTGGGTACCAAATGTGATTTGCCAGAGTACAATCCTTTTGAAGACATCCCCATTGTGAGTGAAATATTACCCGGAGATGGCGACAAAAACGTAAAAACAAGCAGCGACATCAACGTGGCTTATAACTTCCCGAATGGCACTTTTACCATTGATGAGTATGATAGTGACGGAAATTTAAAAATCCGCTCGCTTGGCTACAAGATAAAACGATGGGAATTACGCCACAGTAACAACGTTTTGGCTTGGCAAAACACAGCTTACAAAGCAGATGGATATTCTATGAAGAGTATTCAAAAAGATTACATGCCGGGCAATGCCAACATAAAATATTTTATGGAAGTGCAGGGCAAAGAGTACACAGATGGCATGAACAAAGTGCTAACTACACAAACTTATGAAGGCACATTTAAAACCGGTCCTAATCCTGATTATATAGAGCCAAGCAATGTAAAAGCCATGCGCCCGCTAGGAGGCAAACGTTTTGTACTGCAAGAAGAATACAACAGCGGATACATTAAATTAAAAAAAGGTCCGGCACCTGGAAGCAAGCTATTCTCTCCCGGATCACTAGCCACTGGGCACAACAGCTATGTGGCCAAATTTAGAGTGCTCTCAACCAATCAAGTTAGCGCAGAAACACCTATGAATTGGAATGACGACCAGAACAAAGTTGAATTTACCATGCCGCACAATTTGGCAAACGAGAAAATTTATGCCGTTGAAATTACACGTATCCACACCAAACCAATCAATCAAATAACAAGCAACACAAACACAAAAGACACGTATTACAAACACTACCTAACCGGAGGTCCGGGTGGAAAAGGCTACCAGGGTGGAGATATAAATAAACTTGCAATGCCTCCCCAAAATCAGCCTAATAAAAACAAGGGCTTGCAACAAATACAGCTTAATTTAAACGCCATAAATAAGGCAAACAATAAGTTTAACTTGAATTTGCCGCTGGCAGAAAAAGCGCCACCTAAACCTCCTGCAAAACCTTGGCAAGTAAAAGGTGGATTAGCAATTCCAGGTAATAAAAAGGATGCTATAACTATAGAATTGCTAGATCGTGAATTGCTAGAAAAATCCAACTCTGAAAAGGTTGAGAAAATCCTCTATACCTATTATTGGAAAACCAGCAAATACAACAATTGGACTGATAAAATTAACGCAGCCAATTTTGTAAAAGGTACCGAAGCGCATAGCGTAACTACAGAATGGAAAAACACAAATGTGGAAACCCATACACAAGTAAATGTGCTATACCTAAAAATTCCAGAAAATATAGATCGGTATGATGCCTATGGGTTTACCTATTGGATTGGCAACCAAAAAACAAAACTGCCACCAGGCTTAACTTTTGGCCCCAACATGAGTAACAACAATTGGATGCCAAACCAATGGAACAATGGCCATGGCGATCCATGGGATGCACCCGACCCAGAAGATTGGGGAAATCCCATTTATCTACAAGATGAATACAACGAACCCATTGCGTACAATTTAGATCAGTTCCCAGATTTTGACGCGTATTGGCCAGACCCATTTAACGATTGGACGCCAGACCGCTTTGATGACAAGTTAAAAGGAAATGCCATGTTTAATAAACGTGACTATCCCATACCACAAGGTTACAATGCGTGGCAAGAAAACGCACCAGTTGAAATTTACAATCCGTTGCGTCATGGCATCATCAATCTAGATAGTCCTATCACACTACCGGCTGGTAACCTGACAACCAATGAAGTACAGGCAGCTAAAAACAAGGCGCCAAAGCCGCAAGACAACCCTCCACCCAATTTAAACAAATTGGCCTTAAACAATGGTGGCAACGGTGGTGGCTTTAATTTGAACTTAAACCTACAAAACAACATGGGCGATGCACGCATTGCTATACTCGAATTGCAAGATTGGGTGGTTGCTCATGATTATACCTGGATGCGCGAATTCATTATTTCTGGCATTACCGATAAGCTAGAAAGCTACCCTCAAAACAGCGGCCAGTACTACCCGTTTTTGCACAAAACCTGGCAGCCCATTTACTTCTGGTTGCAAAGCGACAACATTTGGCCACCTCACAGAGAGCATGAATACAGCTGGCTAAAACTAAACGGAATTGAATTGGAATATGAAACCAAACCACTTAACTAAAGCATCATGAAAAATCGAAACAACTTCATCTGCATCATTTTTTCTTTGCTTTTTGTATTGCAATCAAAAGGGCAAGAAAACGATACAACAAATTATGGCGTAGAAATCTTAACCAAAGTAAACGCAACGAGTGTAGAACTTAGATGGGCACCAACAACCAAAGAAACCTGGCTTACGGGAAACCAAGAAGGATACATCATTGAGCGAAGAAAGCTAGACGGCCAAGGTTGGAAACAACTGGCCAATGTTGTGCCTTATTCGTTAGAAGAATGGAAAGCAAAAACAGATACAACAAACGCTTTTGTATCTGTGGCAGCCCAAGCCTTGCTGAGCAAACCACTCATAAAAACCAGTGGAAAAGCACCTTTTCAGGCGTACTTGCAGGCATCTCAAGAAGGCGACAATAAATATGCTTATGCGATGATGGCGGCAGAATACAACAAACAAGCCGCGCAAGGTTTAGCACTAGCTTACCAAGATGAAGATATTAAATCTGGTGATATAGTACAGTATCGCGTTTATGTGAAATACAGAAAAGAGCCGTTTTCGGGAGACACAGCATACATCCGCGTTTATACAAACGAAATTTCAGCAGCCAAACAAGTCGTGCAAACTACTGTACAGCCAGGTGATGGTGAAATTGTTTTGTTCTGGAATCGTGCCTTGAACAACGTAAACTTTTCCGGATATTTTATTGAAAAAAGTGTTGATGGCGGAAAAACATTTCTTCGCCTAAACCGTACGCCCTATGTAAAAACCTTTAACGATGAAGTGGACGATATTAACTTGTACTCGTTTAAAGACACCAACGTCATCAATTACAAACCATACCAATACCGCATTATTGGGATTACTCCCTTTGCAGATGAAAGTGTACCAAGTGAGATCATAAAAACTGAAGGAATTGACCTTACAGGCCCCATTCCGCCAACAAATGTTACTGTTACAGAACTAGACGAAGCGGGTAAGTTTAGCATAAGTTGGGAAGCCTCAACCAATGCGCCAGACCATGCCGGTTTTTATGTAGGGAAAAGCCCAACCGTTACGGGACCGTTTGAAAAACTCACCAAAAAACCTTTGGGAAAAAACGAGCGTACATTCAAAGACCCCAACCCTACGCCATATTCTTGTGTTTACTATGCCGTTTTTGCGGTAGATGATAAAGGCAACGAAAACCTCAGCGACATTGCCGTGGGAATAAAAACAGATTCTATCCCTCCTGCCACTCCTATTGGCTGTGCGGGCAGTGTAGATTCTCTTGGTGTGGTGATGTTAACCTGGCAAGCCAATACAGAAGATGATTTACAAGGCTACCGCATTTATCGTGGAAACAACACCCAACATGAATACATTCAGTTAACATCAGAGCCCATCCCCCTCAACTTGTTTTTTGATACCATTCCATTATCCACACTAACAAAAAACATTTATTACCAAGTTGTTGCCGTAGATATGCACTACAACCCAAGCGATTATAGCGCACCCATAAATATTCAAAAACCAGATTACATAGCCCCGGCAAGCCCAACTTTCATCAATTATTCTGTAACAGATACAGCAGTACGCTTGCACTGGAAAACCAGCCCCAGTAGCGATGCCGTTTTTCAGGTTTTATATCGCCAAAAAGAAGATGAAAACTGGCAAATTGTTCAGCAGTTTGAAAACAATACAGATACGTTTTATGTAGATCGAACTGCCGCGGCAGGACACTTTTACACTTACACGCTTGTAGCTGTAGATGATGCAGGATTGTATTCTGAGCGTGCCAACCCGCTGCGCTTAAAAATAGCCGATAGCGGCCGCAGGCCGGGTGTTACAAATGTAGGAGGTGCATTTGATGATAAATGTAAGTGCTTTGTTTTTTCTTGGGATTTTACATCCGATCAAGTACATCATTTCGTGGTGTATAGAAATGAAAACAACACAGGTTTACAAGCAATTGCTACCTTAAAATCAGGCACAAAAGAATATGTTGACAGCAATATTTTCGGATATGAGAATGGTTATGAATATGCCATTAAAGTAAAATATGCAGATGGTGGCGAGGGCGCTATAAGCCCAATAGTAACTTTTGGAAAAGGCAAATAAAATGCGCTTCCAACTGCAACATACTATTTTTTTAAATCGGTTTAAAAAGCTTGGACTTTGCACACTTTTTATGCTTAGCACAACTGTCTTAAGCGCACAAAATCTAGACAACTTAAAAGACAAAAAGCCCTTTAATGCTGGAGGCAGCATCGCGTTAAATACATCATATTTTGCAACCAACGGCAACAATTTTCCGTTTGGCGTAACAGATCCTTTTCAGTGGAACATTGTTGGTACCCCTTGGATTAGTCTTTATGATTTTATGATTCCGTTTTCTTTTACAATCGGAAAACAAAACCAGAGTTTAGAACATCCATTCTATCAATTTGGCATGAGCCCAACGTACAAATGGATTACGCTACACCTCGGTTACAGCAACATGACTTTTAGCCCTTATACATTGAGTAATCATACTTTTTTGGGCGCGGGTGTAGAACTCAACCCGAAAAAATTTCGCTTTGCAGCTATGTACGGCCGGCTACAACAAGCTGCTTCCTTAGACACCACGGCCCGAATTTACCAAGAAGCAAAATACAAACGCATGGGGTTTGGGGTAAAAGTGGGTTACGGAAAAGAGAGCAACTTTTTTGATTTAACCTTTTTTAAAGCAAAAGACGAACTTAACTCAATACAAAAACCACCCAGCGAATATGGCATTACACCTGCAGAAAATGTAGTGATTGGTGCAACTACCAAACAAAAAATAAACGAATTATTAGAATGGTATGCAGATATTGGTTATAGTCTTTACACACGAGATTTAACCGCTCCAGGTGCTTTTTACGATGATGAGCCAGCCTTAAATGCTGCGAACTCTTTATTGCAAGTTAACATGAGTACACATGCTAATATGGCCTTTAAAACAGGTGTAAGCTACACGTTGAAGAATTTTAGGATGGGTGCCGAATACGAGCGAGTAGCACCTGAATACCTCACATTAGGCTCCTATTTTTTCGCGAATGATTTTCAGAAAATCCTGGTTACCCCTTCTTTATCTTTTGCGAAACGCAAGGCAAATATATCGGCCACATACAACCTGCAATGGAATAACTTAGAAGACACCCGATTGCAAACCACGTATAGGAGTAACGGCACAATAAACCTAGCTTTAAATCCAAACAACAATATGGGGTTGAATTTGGGGTATACAAACTTTTACATATTTCAAAAAAGTGGCACCCTTCCGCTAAATGATTCTGTGGCCATTAATATGATGACACATGTGGTAACTGCTGCTCCCCGCCTTACGTTTACCTCATCAGAACTCATCCAGAATTATGTTTTTACCGCTAATTTTCAAACATTACAAGATCAAAATATAGCCACTAACCCTTATACAAAATCGCAAACTTTAAATTTAATGGTAAATGGTATTTTTAATTTAATCAAGAAAAAAAAGTCTTTTGTAACAGGCATTAATTTTCTTTCTTTAAAGACAGCATATACCACAAATACGCGCATTGGGTTTAATGGTGGTTATAATTTTAAATTATTGAAGGACAAATTAGATGTGCGTGCAAATGCCAATATTAGCATTAACCAAAATAAAAATGGATATGCAGGCCATACAGAAGCCATAACTGCACAATTAAATTATTCATTAGCAAAAGCACACTCAATATCATGCAACGTATCATTCTTAAACAATGGATACAGTGCAGGTAATTCTTATTTTGAATTTAGAGGTCAATTAAGTTATGTCTATTCTTTTGCCGGAATGAAGAAAAAATAATACACGTAAACATTTGTGCTAGTACATGAAACAAACTGTAATTCGCCATGATTTACCTTTATCATGTAATTAAAAAACAACATGTTATGACAACTTCAAAAAAAAATGCAGCCGATTTTAAAAATGATAGAGTTGATACCAATCAAATAAAAGGTGGAAAAACGTATGTCTCTAATGAAGACACAGAGCAAAAAAGAAAACCACAATTTATTGGTGAGGAGACGTTTTCAGAAACTGCGAAAATTAGCCCAGATTCTGTAAAAGCAGTTGAATCTGATAAGCCCATTGGAATTCATAGAACCAGAAAATAATCAAGCCAACCTAACCAATTTACCTATCTTATAACAATAGCCTTAAGCAATAGAGTTTAAGTTTACACCAAAAGCTGATGTTATATAAAAGTCGTCTAAACATGAATTTAGACGACTTTTTTGTTTTAATGCTTTACCGTTGTGCTTTTAAAAAGAAATGGTTTTAATCTGCTAAAAACTAACATAAAAATCTCAATTTTTATGTCGATGCAACAATAATGTTATCAACTGAAACACAATACCTTAATACAATAATTACTTTTAATCAAAATTTAAACAATCAACATTATGAGCAAAGCAAAAAAATCATCAGAAAACCTTAAAAATGAAGCCTTAAATACAGATAAAATTAAAGGCGGCATTGTTCCTCCAACTACTTCAAATCAAAGACGGAGAACACACGGGTCTAGTACATCTGCTGTTAATACATCTAATGAAGACCAATCATCCGGAGGGTTTAATTGGTTGTTAGAGAAATACGGAAATAAAAGTTAGACAAAAACTTTTCTATTGCAAAAAGGCCTGATGGCCTTTTTTTTTGTGTATATATTTTGTGCATAGCTGATCTTGTTTTTTACCTTGCATGTGCATTTTTAAAAACACAATACATGAAATATGCAGTTTTATTACACGGATCTGGGGTTTATGATGGAACAGAAATTCACGAAGCCGTTTGTTGTTTATTGGCCATTTCGCAGTTAGGCCACTCATACCAATGCATCGCTCCTGATGTTCTACAGCATCACGTTATAGACCACACAACGGGTTCAGAAATGAATGAATCTAGAAATGTGTTTACAGAAAGTGCGCGCATAGCGCGAGGCGATATTAAAAAAGTAAGCGAAATCTCTGTAAAAGAATTTGACGGACTGGTAATGCCTGGTGGATTTGGCACGGCTAAGAATTTTACCAAATGGGCATTTCAAGGCCCCGAAGGCCCAATAATTCCCGAAATAAAAGAATTAATCCTCACGTTTATCGCTTTAAAAAAGCCGATTGCAGCTTTATGTATGAGCCCAACCACCTTAGCTAAAGCACTAGAAGGATCTGAATATCATGCTAAACTTACGGTAGGTTCTACTGCTGCGCCATCTCCTTACGAGATTGAAGCTATCAGTCAAGGCATAAGCAAAGTTGGCGCATTGCCAGAAATGAAAACCAAAAAAGAAATAAGTGTGGATTTAAACCTAAAAATTGTTTGCGCACCCTGCTACATGATGGAAGCAACTATTTTAGACGTTTATGAAAACACAAAACAAGCTGTTTCTGAGATGATAAAAATAAGTTGAAATTGGTTTCTTTAACTTTTCCCTAAGTCCATCAAAGGGGACTTTTTCAATTTCAAAATTTTGATTATTTCACAGAGTGCGCACAGAAAAACACAGAGTTTCACAAAATGCTAACCAACCGCTCCCTACTCCATATAGGGGTGGTAACAAGGCTGAGGTCTACGCTAAAAGAGTACGCAAATTGAGTTCTCTCCCCTTTTGGGGGAGCCGTAGGGGACTTTTTGTTTTTTTGCTTTTATTATCATTCAACTTATCAGCCCAACTTTCTTCATATTACACACATCTCACCGTTTCTTCTTTTAACGATTCTTGGGGCGGGGCATTTACTCCCTCACGAGATGACCAGCGCAGTTTTGGAGCAATTATAGATTATCAATTTGTGGCTTTTAAAAAAGTAGCCCAAGCTAAAATCACCTATTCGGCATTAACAAACCGGTATGCAAATCCGGACAGCGGCCGCATTGATGAACTAGATATTTACTTGCGATTTCCTGTTTGGATATTTCAAGACAAAATAGAATTAAGCGCAACAGGCGGAGCAATTATTACGGGCAATCTTGGCGGGCAATCCATACAAAATCGCATTCACCAAGATGTTGGCGTTGGCAATTTAGATCTGTCTTATCCAGCAAATACAAAAGCTTTTGGCTTTTTTGGAGGACAACTTTTACTCCATAAAATGTTTTTCATATCAGAATACAACAGTTATTTTGATATTGAATCTATACTCGATTATCATTATGCACCAAACTACAATCAAGTGTTTCAAATTAAAATTGGGCCTTCAATAGGCAACACGGCTAACAATAAAATCGCTCTCCACTTCGGGTACGCTAATAACAAAACAATTTATACTAATACAGCATTAAAAAGCGTGGCCAATACAGAAACAGGCTTTTTTATTAACTACGGCATGCGCCTTGGAATAGCCAATTTTGGGTTCACCATTTATCCAGAAACACAATTTACAAGCGGCTACCTCGGCCTTACGTTATTATCTGGTGGGTTAGAAAAGCCTTTAAATAAAATTGATGTTACCACAGAAATTGGCGCATTAAGTGCCGATAACGGGCTTTACGTACGCTATTTATGGAATAAGGCCGGAGCCGATAAAAACAATTGGTTGATTGATTTTCATTACCAATTCTGGACCTTGGGCAAAAAGCAAATAGAAAACTACCCCAACACTTTGGGCAATTACCAGCAATTTAGCTTAGGGGTAAATTATCATTTTATAAAACCGAAAAACACATGGCAAATTTTGCCATATCTAAGCGCACGCGCAGGGATAAATCAAGATAAAACTTTTGGTAGCAATAAAGAAGATGCTATAAATAAAAGCTACAGTTTTATGTTAATCTCAGAAGCCGGTTTACGTCTTAAAATGCCAACCAACATTGCCAAGAAAAATTGCTACTATGGTTTTACACCCAGCTACACCATGGCTAATGCCTTTGGAGAAGAAACCAATACCCAGTTTTATTTTGGTTTTGCCGGTTTTGTCATGGTCGATTTTTAACGCCTCCGAAAGCAATAATTAACCAACAAGTAAGAAAACAAGACTTTATCTTTGCGCCCTTTTTACAACAAGATTTATGGCTGAATATTTTTCATTTTTCGTGCTCACGTTTGCGTCTTTTTTCTCGCTCATAAACCCTATTGGCACCATGCCTATTTTTATGACAATGACCAAAGATTTGTCTACCGCGCAACGAAATTACACGGCAAAAAAAGCAACCATAGCGGCTTTAATCACCATGATTATTTTCGCTTTTTCTGGCCAAATCTTATTTAAGTTTTTTGGTATCTCTGTCAATAGTTTTCGTGTGGTTGGTGGGGTTATCTTCTTCTTAATGGGCATGGATATGCTACAAGCAAGACTGTCTAAAACCAAACATGCAAAAGGAGAAGAGAATAGTTATATAAATGATATTTCTATAACACCGCTTGCCATACCCATGATTTGCGGCCCAGGCGCAATTACCAACTCTATTGTGCTTATGGAAGATTCAACAACATGGCAATTAAAGGTGGTATTAATTTCTACCATGGTTCTTGTTATGCTGGCCACATACCTTATACTTTTTAGCTCAACTAAGATTATGAATATTTTAGGGGAAACGGGAAACAATGTATTGCTTAGGCTAATGGGGCTAATTGTAATGGTTATTGCCGTAGAGTTTTTCTTCTCTGGATTAAAACCCATTTTAGTGGATATTATTCAAGCTTCTAGATAATCATTTTTAAGCAGTTACATTTTAAAAAACATCTGCTTAACCCTACATTTGTCCACCAAAATTTTTTCTCTTGAGCAATAAAGCAGCACTTATTATTTTAGACGGGTATGGTATTGGCGAAAACTTAAACGCAAGCGCAATTTCCCAAGCCAACACGCCTTTTATGGATTATCTCTTGGCAACTTACCCTAACAATACGTTACGCACTTCGGGCAGAGATGTTGGGCTACCTAGCGGCCAAATGGGCAATAGCGAAGTTGGCCATACCAACTTAGGTGCAGGTAGAGTTGTTTATCAAGATTTGGTAAAACTCAATATTGCGGTAGAAAACAATAGTTTATTTGCCAATAAAGCCTTAGAGAAAACATTTGTATATGCTGAGAAAAACAACAAACCCATACATCTTATTGGGCTTGTTAGCAACGGTGGCGTTCATGCACATATAGACCATGTAAAAGGCCTACTAAACATGGCCAAGCAAAGAAATTTCTCAAACATTTTTGTGCATGTATTTACAGATGGTAGAGATTGCGACCCAAAAAGCGGTATTATTTTTATTAATGAGCTAGAGCAGCACATGGCAAAAACCACTGGGAAAATAGCCAGCGTGGTTGGTCGCTATTTTGCAATGGATAGAGATAACCGTTGGGAACGCATTAAAAAAGCCTATGATTTAATGGTCAACGGGCGAGGTGTTCACTTCGAGTCTGCATCTAAAGGTATTTTAAATTCGTATAAAAGCAATATTACAGACGAATTTATTGAGCCCATTTTAATTACAGAAAATGAAACACCTGTAGCAACAATAAAAGATGGCGATGCTGTAATTAGCTTTAATTTTAGAACAGATCGCGGACGTGAAATTACCACAGCTCTCACACAAAAAAGCTTTAGTGAGCAAAACATGCATCCGCTAAAACTACATTATGTAACCATGACCAATTATGACGAGACGTTTAAAAACGTGCACGTTGCTTTTGAAAAAGATAATGTAAAAAACACTCTTGGCGAAGTGCTTGAAAAAAATGGCAAAACCCAAGTGAGAATTGCAGAAACTGAAAAATATCCGCACGTAACATTTTTCTTTTCTGGCGGAAGAGAAGAGCCTTTTAAAGGCGAAAGCAGAATTATGTGCCCATCGCCAAAAGTGGCCACCTACGATTTAAAACCAGAAATGAGCGCTTTTAAAGTGCGCGATAAAATTGTGGCCGAAATAAACAAAAACAGCCCTGATTTTATTTGTCTAAATTTTGCCAACCCAGACATGGTTGGGCACACTGGTGTTTTTGATGCCGCAGTAAAAGCTGTAGAAACCGTAGATACTTGCCTAAAAGATGTTATAGAAGCCGGTTTGAAAAAAGATTATGCCTTTATTGTTTTGGCCGATCATGGCAATGCTGATGTTATGTTTAACGAAGATGGCAGCCCAAACACAGCGCATACAACTAACCCAGTTCCGTGCATTCTGATTGGAAATAACGTTAGCCACCTTAAATTAGCCGAAGGCAAATTAGGAGACATTGCCCCTACATTATTAGATTATATGAATATAAATATACCCGCAGAAATGAGCGGTACATCTTTAATTATACGCTAATGCAACAGAGTTTAATAATTGCTATAGATTTTGACGGGACCTTAGTAGATGACGCATATCCCGGAATAGGAAAGCCAAAAATGTTTGCATTTCAAACCCTGAAAGAAATGCAAAAAGATGGGCACAGATTAATTTTGTGGACCTACCGCCACGGTAAAAAACTAAGAGAAGCTGTGCAGTTTTGCAAGGATAATGGTATTGAATTTTATGCCGTTAACAAAAGCTTTCCCGAAGAAAAAGATGGAGATACATCTGTAAGCAGAAAAATAAACGCAGATCTTTTTATAGATGATAGAAACTTTGGTGGATTTCCAGGTTGGGGAGAAATATACCATAACCTGTACCCACAAAAAGAAGATTTAAACAAACTAGAAAAAAGAGATCGCCCTAGAAACGGAATTATTGGTAAGCTTTTTGGCGGCCGATAATTAGCATAACAGATATGATTAAATACAAAACAAGAGAAGAAATAGAATTGATGCGCGAAAGTGCTCAAATCGTTTCTAGAACATTAGGCATACTAGCTGCCGAGATAAAACCTGGTGTAACTCCGCTTGCATTAGATAAAATGGCCGAAGAATACATCCGCTCCCAAGGTGCCGTTCCTGGCTTTTTAGGCTTGTATGATTTTCCCAATACACTTTGCATGAGTAGGAATGAACATGTTGTTCATGGCTACCCAACAGACGAGCCTTTACGAGATGGAGACATCATTTCGGTTGATTGTGGAGCCATTAAAAATGGTTTTTATGGAGACCACGCCTACACGTTTGAAGTTGGCGAAGTGGCTCCGGAAATAAAGAGACTACTACAAGTAACCAAGGAAAGTTTGTACCTAGGCATAGAGCAATGCCGCGCAGGTAACCGCATAGAAGACATTGGTTTTGCCATACAACAACATTGCGAAAAAAATGGATATGGCGTGGTTAGAGAACTTGTGGGGCACGGCATAGGTCGTGTAATGCACGAAGACCCTCAGGTACCCAATTATGGCCGCAGAGGGCGGGGTAAAAAAATAAAAGAAGGTTTAGTGTTGGCCATAGAACCCATGGTAAATTTAGGCACTTTCGACATCAGACAATTAAAAGATGGCTGGAGCATAGTTACTGCCGATGGAAAACCATCTGCCCACTTTGAACATAATGTAGCCGTTGTAGACGGCAAACCAGAAATCCTATCTACATTTGACTACATCTACGAAGCGCTAAGCAAGAAAGATTAAAAGTTGAATGTTCAATGATGAAAGAACAACGTTGGTAAAAACTTTTAACATTGGACCTTTAACATTCAACATTAAGTATGGTAAATAAAATTTTCAAATTCGCTCTAAACAACATCCCTCGCCCCATACTAATTAGGCTGAGTTATGGCGTACAAGCTGTTGCACCTATTTTTTTTAAAGGAGATAAGTTTGTAGACCCAATAGATGGCCGAGGCTACCGTAAATTTTTTCCGTACGGATATGGCGAGCATCAGCGCGAAAATGCTTTAAGCCCCGGAACCAATAGTTTAGAACGTCATCGCCTACTTTGGTTATACTTAAAAAATGAAACCGATTTTTTAACGTCCCCAAAAAAAGTACTACACGTTGCACCAGAGCAATGTTTTTATGGGCGATTTAAAAAAATGAAAAACCTAGACTATACAACGGCCGATTTAAACTCTCCGCTAGCAGATCTAAGTTTAGACATACAAGACATGCCGTTGGCAGACAATACGTATGATGTTGTTTTTTGCAACCACGTACTAGAACATGTGCCAGATGATTTAAAAGCTATGCGCGAAATACACCGCGTATTAAAACCGGGTGGTATGGCCATTATGCAAGTTCCGCTAAATCCAGACTGGGAAAACACCTTAGAAGATCCTACCATAACAGACCCCGAAGAGCGTCATCGTTTGTTTGGGCAGTATGACCATGTGCGCATGTATGGGCAAGATTATCCTGCACGCTTGGTTAAAGCCGGGTTTAAGGTTAGCGCCATAGATTATGCTCAAAAGCTTTCTGAAGAGGAGTTTAACAAGTATGCGCTACCAAAACGAGAGATACTCTACGTTTGCGAAAAGTAAAAATCGCAGCTTGCAATTTTTTGCAACTTGCGCTAGATTTACATAACCTAAACAAAAGCACCTTAGGCATGAATGCAAAAGAAACATTTATCTCATCTGTAATAGCCAGTATTTTACTATTGGGCTTGTTACTTTCGGTGCAACCCTTTTTTACGCCTTGGAAGCTTATCATACTAGTTGTAGTAAGCCATTCACTCAACACAAGGTATAAAGCGTATAAAACAAGTCTGAAAAAAAATTAAAAGAAACGTAATTTTCAAACGCATAAAAAAGGGCTTCATAAATTTGAAGCCCTTTTTAATAAAGTATGTTTTCGTTGATTTAGTTCAACCAACCGGCAATCATGCTTGCCATTTTTTCTTCTTCTTCTTCGGCCAATGCTGGGTCTACCAAAATACGACCTGAGTGCTCATCAATAATAATTTTCTTGCGTTGTGCAATTTCTAATTGACGCTGCGGAGGAATTACAAAGAATGAACCTGCACTTGCACCACGCTCTATAGAAACTACAGCTAGTCCGTTTTTTGTGCTTGTGCGGATGCGAGTATATGCAGCTACCAAACGCTCTTCTATAGTTTCTTTTAATTCTTCAGATTTTGCAATAAGCGCATCTTCTTCTTTTTGCGTTTCGGCTAAGATTCCATCAAGTTCGTTGCGTTTAAACTCTAAGTGGCTTTTGCGTTCCGTAATTCTTTCTTGGCTAGAAGCAATTACTTCATTCTTACTTTCAATTTTAGCCAAAGATTCTTTTTTGCGTTTTTCCGCTAATTCAATTTCTAATTGTTGAAATTCTATTTCTTTACTAATCGCATCAAATTCACGGTTGTTCCGTACATTTTTTTGCTGCTCTTCGTATTTCGCAATTTTCTCTAAAGAAGATTGAGTTGCTAATTTCTTCTCAGAAATTTCTTTTTCCATTTCAGCAACATCATCTTTCAACTTGCTCATTCTTTTTTCAAGTCCAGCAATCTCATCTTCAAGATCTTCGACTTCTAACGGAAGTTCTCCACGTAAACTTCTAATCTCATCTATGCGCTTGTCTATGATTTGTAAATCATAAAGCGCTCTCAATTTGTCCTCTACTGTTAATTCTGCTGTTTTTGCCTTTGTCATATCTAAACGTATGCTATTGAATTTGTATTAACGCCCGTTTTAAGGACGGCAAAAGTAGGGAATTTTTCCGTCAGATAATCAGCTATTAAATCAATTGTAAACTGCTCACTTTCATAATGTCCAACATCCGCAATTAATATGCGCTTGTTGGCATCAAAAAACTCGTGATACTTAAAATCTCCAGTAATAAAAACGTCTGCGTGTGCCGCTATGGCTTGGTTTAATAAAAAACTACCCGAACCTCCGCAAAAGGCAATTTTCTTTACGGATTTATTTAGGTACGGAGAATGCCTAATGCACTGGGTGTTTAATTTTTCTTTTGTAAAGAGCAGAAAATCTTCCTCTCTCATTTCACTTTTTAACTCCCCAATCATTCCAGCACCAATTTCTTGATTTTCGTTTTCTATGGCATAAAATTCAAAAGCTACTTCTTCGTAAGGGTGAGAATTTTTTAGCGTAGATAACACACTTTGCTTGGCATGCATTGGCACTAAAACTTCTATGCGATCTTCAGTTTCTGAGTGTCGTTTTTCTTTTTCGCCAACATGCGGGTTTGCGCTGCTACTTGCCTTAAAAGTTCCCGTTCCCGAAGTTTTAAAACTGCACTCGCTATACGCACCAATATTACCTGCTCCTGCAGCAAATAGTGCTTCTAAAATATCAGGCGTATTTGTGGTTGGCGCATAGGTTACCAACTTTAATAAATTGCTTTTTTTGGGTTGAAGGATTTTTAGATTTTCAAGCCCTAAAACTTGGCCTATTTTATTATTTACGCCTTTTAGCACATTGTCTAAATTGGTGTGGATAGCGTAAATAGCAATGTTGTTTTTTATGGCTTTTATTACAATTCTTTCAATGTAGTTTTTGCCGGTAATTTTTTTAAGTCCGCCAAAAATTATAGGGTGATGCGCAATGATTAGCCCAGCCCCTTTAGAAATTGCCTCGTCTACAACAGCCTCTAAACAATCCAAACAGACTAAAACTTTGTTTACCTCAGCACTTTTATCGCCCACCAGCAAACCGCTGTTATCATAATTTTCTTGGTAAATAGGCGGAGCTAAATTTTCGAGTTGTACAATTATTTCGGCAATTTTCATGTGTAATTATCTTGTGGTACGAAGAAACAAAAGTTATAGGTTGTGATGAAGAATAAAATGAATTGAGCATAAAAAAACCGGCCTCGCTTTTTGCGAGGCCGGCTGTATCAGTAAATTAAAACTAAGGATTATTTTCCTTCGCCTTCCATTTTCTTTTTCAATTCTGACAATGCGTCTAAATCACCTAATGTAGATCTTTCTACGTTAGAGGCCATTTTCTTCATTGCAGCATTTGTTTTGCTTGCTTCTGCAGCACCTTTTGCTCTCGCTGCTTTTTTCTCGCCAGCAACAACATCTTTAAATACTTGGGTGTGTGAAACCATTAAGCGCTTAGAATCTTTATTGAATTCAATTACTTTAAATTCAGCAACATCATCTTTTACTAATTTTCCACCGCCATCTTTCATCATGTGACGCGCAGGACAGAATCCTTCTACACCAAATGTTTCAAACAAAACATCACATCCTTTGTCTACGATTTCGGTTACTTTTCCTTCGTGTAAAGAACCTACTTCAAAAACAGCTTCGTAATTATCCCATGGATTCTCTTCTAACTGTTTGTGGCCTAAACTAAGTCTGCGGTTGTCTAAATCAATTTCTAAAACAACTACATCTAATTTTGCTCCTACTGAAGTAAACTCTGATGGGTGCTTAATTTTCTTAGTCCAAGAAAGATCAGAAATGTGTGTTAAACCGTCAATTCCTTCTTCTAACTCTACAAATACACCAAAGTTGGTAAAGTTTCTAACGATACCTGTGTGCTGAGAACCTACTGCATATTTTGTAGTAATGTCAGTCCAAGGGTCTGGTGTAAGTTGTTTAATACCTAAGCTCATCTTACGATCTTCGCGGTCTAGTGTTAAAATAACAGCTTCAACTTCATCACCCACTTTCATAAAGTCTTGTGCACTTCTTAAGTGTGTGCTCCAGCTCATTTCACTTACGTGTATTAAACCTTCTATACCTGGCTGAATTTCTACAAACGCACCGTAATCTGCAAGAACTACAACTTTACCTTTAATGTTGTCTCCAACTTTTAATCCTTCGGCAAGTTTATCCCACGGATGTGGTTCTAATTGCTTAAGACCAAGTTGTATACGAGATTTTTGATCATCAAAGTCAATAATACAAACGTTTATTTTCTGATCTAATTCAACTACTTCGCTTGGGTGATTGATGCGGCTCCAGCTAAGGTCTGTAATGTGTACAAGACCATCAACACCACCAAGATCAATAAATACTCCGTAAGAAGTAATGTTTTTAACAACACCTTCTAGTACCTGACCTTTTTCTAGTTTAGAAATAATATCGCGTTTTTGCTCTTCAAGATCGGCTTCAATAAGCGCTTTGTGAGAAACAACAACGTTTTTAAATTCGTGATTGATTTTAACAATCTTGAATTCCATCGTTTTATCAACGTAAACGTCATAATCACGGATAGGTTTCACATCAATTTGTGATCCAGGTAAGAATGCTTCTAATCCGTATACGTCTACAATCATACCACCTTTTGTGCGGCATTTTACGTAACCGTTTACAATTTCTTCTGTTTCGAAGGCATTGTTTACTCTATCCCATGCTTTGATAGAACGAGCTTTACGGTGAGAAAGAACTAGTTGTCCGTTTTTGTCTTCTTGCTTGTCAACTAAAACTTCAACTTCATCTCCAATTTTTAAATCTGGATTGTATCTAAATTCGTTTAAAGAAACAACACCTTCAGACTTAGAGTTAATGTCAACGATAATTTCTCTATCAGACTTGTTTACAACAACCCCTTGAATTACCATGTGCTCTACAGAACTGGTTAATGTATCTTCATACATTTTGGTCATTTCTTCGCGCTCTTCATTGGCCTGAGGTTTTAAACCGTACTCATAGGCTTCCCAATCAAACTCTCCTTGTTCATTTAATGGAATGTCTCCGTCTGTAGGTTCGTCAGCTAATGGGTCATCATCACTGTCATCTTCATCCTCAACATCTTCTGATATAGCTGCGGCTTTCTTGGTTTTTTTAACCGTAGGTTTTTTTGCTTTTGGCTCAGAATCTTCGTCAGCGTCATCGCTTTCTTCAATTTTAACCTTTTTAGCATTAGGTGCTTTAGCAGCTTTTTCTTTTACAGCTTTAGGAGCTTCTTCTTTTACTTCTGTTGCTTCAGCTTTTACTTCTTCAACATTCGTTTCTTCAGCAGCAGGAGCCGCTTTTGCTTCGGTTTTTACAACCTCTTCAGCTTTCGCTTTATTTGTCTCTTCAGACATATGGTAAAAATTTGTATCTCAATTAGATCTTAGTAAAACGCGGATGAAATTTG
Organism: Bacteroidia bacterium; assembly: GCA_030424545.1. GTDB lineage: Bacteria > Bacteroidota > Bacteroidia > Flavobacteriales > Schleiferiaceae > JAUHWL01. Next base: position 116,916 of record JAUHWL010000002.1, on the reverse strand, counting down.
AGAGTTGTTAATTGTTTGTTTATCAATACCCTTTTATATTACTTATATCCGCTAAAAAAGGGGTGCAAAAATAGTATTATTGTTATGAATATCAAACAAATAGATATTCCTTTTTTTATCTACTAAAAGTAAAGGTTGCTTTGCTATTTATTTTCTTTAACTCTAAGCGTTTTGGCACGAAATAAAAATCCATACCCACTGTGCCTTAGCGATTTAAAAAATTGTTCATAGGGTTTTGTCACTATTTTTAAATCCTTACGTAATACAAGTGACGAAACTTTATTGAAATTAATAAAACATCTACATCATGAAAAAACTAAAACTCACAATTGCGTTATTACTATTTGTTTTTTTGGGGCATGCCCAGGGAACTTATATTGAATTTGGAGCTACTGTTCTAGGGTTTAACGGACTACCGGTGGCTAACCACCCTGTAACCGTGATAGACTCTACCAATAGTGTTTTAAACCCAGGTATTATCAACACGTATTATACAGATGCCAATGGTAATTTCTTAGACTCTATTTATACAGGTGTTGCCGGTGCATTGTATATGTTTACCACAGACTCTTGTCAAATGTATCTATTTGATACGCTCTATACTGGCAATACCACGTCTTTAACTTGGAACAGAACTTTTTATCTCCAATGCACATCAGGCTCTTCTGGAACCAACTGTAACTACACGGTTTCGGCTACAACTACTGCCACAGGACAAAGCGTTTTATTTAGCTCAACCCATCAAAATAATCCGCTAAACCCAAGCACATATACTTGGAGTTTTGGTGATGGAACTTTTGGCACAGGCCCCAATCCTATCCATACCTATGCGGCACCAGGCACTTACCAATATTGCTTACAAGTTGATTCTTGCCCCGTTGTTTGCAACATCGTTGTTGTAACGGCTGGCACTGCTTGCGATGCAAGTTTTACTCATCAATCATTTGGGCTAACCACAGAAATTTACCCCGTTTCTGTAGGTACCCCTGGTCACTTTATATTTTATTGGGGTGATGGCCATTCGGACACGGTAAATTCTCTTGCCTTACCAACCGTAGCCTACAACCACACCTATTCCCAAGCTGGAACATATGCTATTTGTGTTGAGCATTTTGATGCGTGGGTAAACGCCACTTGTTCTGATATTGTTTGCGATTCAACCTCAAACAATTCAAATCCGCTTATTTGTAATGCAAGCTATATTGTAGACACGGTAAACTCTCAACAAGGTTCTGTGGTTGTTTGGAATGCCACATCGGTTACAGGAAATACCGCAACAACTTATGTTACATTTCATTGGGATTTTGGCGATGGAAATACCTCAAACACACAATTCCCCGTACATACGTATGCTAACCCTGGCGTATATCAAGTTTGTTTAACTGTTACCGCTGCCGATCCTATTTTAGGAAGTTGTACTAGCACTTTCTGCGATAGCCTTGGTGTAGACGCAAATGGGAATCTGATTTATAAAGGCGCACTTTTAGGTTGGACACTTAATGTGTATGATATAAATTCTATTGGTATAGAAGAAAACGGATTGGATGAATTGGCCGTTTACCCGAATCCTGCATCGGATGAGCTTACTATTTCTTTGCCCAAATCAATTTCTGGCGAAACCACCATTACACTTTACAATGTTAGTGGTAGCATGGTAAAATCTATTGCTGTAAATCACTCAGATATATCGCAAACACTTTCTATTGCCGATTTGCCAAATGGCATGTATATCTTACATGTGCTGGCTAATGGCCATAACAAGCAAATAAAGATTATTAAACAGAATTAAACAAATAATAATCAACAGGTTAGACTTAAACCCTCTAACCTGTTGATACTTTTTTATGCAAAACCTTAAAAACCTGTTAGAGGATTGTTTAAAAAACGACCGAAAGGCGCAGAAGGAATTGTATGAAAAATATTTTCAGTTTTTAATGAGTATTTGTTTTAGATATGAAAGAAACCATGACGATGCCGTTGCTCTGGTAAATGAAACTTTCTACAAAACCATTACACATCTAAAAAAATTCGATTTGTCTAAACCTTTTATTCCCTGGATTAAAAGGATTGCCATTAACGAATGTTTAGATCATCTAAGAAGAAAAAAGACCATTTACAACAGCATTGTTTTTTTAGATGATGATGCATGGGAAAACGAAAAATATACAGACGATGACATTAATGCCGATGAAAACGGTTTAACCTATCATGACTATTTAGAAATGATGGACGCTTTGGATGAACCTGGGAAAACCATATTTAACCTGTATGCTATAGATGGTTTTACACACAAACAAATAGCAGAAGAGTTAAACATTTCAGAAAGAACATCTAAACGCTATTTAGCAAAATCTAGAGAGGTTTTAAAACAAATGATTATTGCAAAAAATGTAATTATGAAGGGCGCATAATGAAGGATAAAAAAATTGACAAACTGTTTAAGGAGAATGCTTCAAAAGGCCATTTTCCGTATAACGATAGCTACTGGGCGGGTGCCGAAAAATTACTTGACCAACGTAATGCCTCATCTGTTGTGGGCATTATTAAAGAATCTTTATCTGGTTTGGCTTTTTTGCTTGCGGGCACATCTGCCCTCTTGTTTTTGCTTCATGCCCAGCATAACACCACGCAAATTAACCTTCAAAACCAAATACCTATAGCAATTGAAGAAACCTCAAATTCAGAATTAAATCAATCTACCAAAAATGAATCAAATAGTCTAGTAGTTAATCCAACTTTACTGCCAAACAGCAACGCGAAACAAACCAATCAAGAAACGAGTTTGACTAAAAATACAAAGGCCACAACACATACAAACACAACCACAAAACACAACCATAAAGATTTTTCTACTCCAATAGCAGCGGAACAAAACACCAATGCTATGCTAAATAAAGGTAATGCAGAGCCGGAAGCTGATGAGCAAGAATTGGCAGGTTTAACTCCAGCAATAAACGCCACAAAAGACAACGAAACCGCCCCAGAGACAACTGTTTCTGAGGAAAATAGTCATGAAAAAAATTCGTTGAATTCTGAGGCAAACACGGCAACTTCTGCGTTACCTTATTTAGAAAATGCTCTTCTTGCCGAAAAAGAAGAATCTTTTGCAAAAAGTAAAACCGCAGAAAATAAAGCTGTGGAAAAAACAGAGCCAGAGGTAAATCCCATTTTAGACAAAACGGAACACAGCAAATTAGATGACAAAGAAGAAGTTATTCCACCCGATTACACTCCTTTTAAAACCCGAGATAATTTTACCTATGCCGTTGGTCTAGAATATTCCTATCTGTTTACCACAAGGTTCTTATCTAGTTCCAATCTGGCTTTAGAAGAATTTAGAACACAATATGAATCATCTAATAATATGACAAGTTTTGGTATAAGCGTGCAATTGGGCTATAAAAACTGGTTGTTCAATTCGGGTATATATCAAACAAAAATTACAGATGTATTGCAATATCCAACTTCACTCCTTGTTACCGTAGGCCAAGACAATGGTAGTTGGACAACTCATGAAAATTGGACATACAATGTAGATTCTAACTGGGTTATAGACTCTGTATATCATGGCCATTGGGACACAGACACCACTTGGAACCTAGATTACGATAGCACTTACACGGCCCAATGGGACAGTGTACAAGTTGAAAAAGAAGACCCTGAACTGGCCAAGAACAATGGTAAATTAACATTGAGTTATATGGAGGTTCCTCTATGGTTTGGGCGCAGTTTTTCTGCTCAAAAATTTACGTTTGATGTACAAGCAGGATTTGCCGTAGGTTTTTTAACCGCAACATCGGAGAAACGTTATATCAATGCGCGTACAGATGGACTTTCTACGGCAGGCATAGAACAATACCAAAAAGTACTATTTCAAACCATGTTTAGAGCCGGTGTGCGCCTAAAAGTAACTGAAAGAATTGAAGCTAGCTTTTACCCCTCGTTGCGTTACACCTTAAACTCTGTTCTAAAAGGCAAAGCTGTAAATCAAAAATATTTGGGCTACGGATTTAGTGTGGGAATTCGTTATGGTCTGTAAAAAAGGTTTTTAGGATAAAAGATAAAAATGGCCCCACGTTAATCGTTAGGGCCAATTTTTATAGTAAAGCTTCGCGGCTGGCTACTTTACCACCACCTTTTGTTTGTAAAACTTGCCGCTGTTTTGTACGGTAATAATATATAACCCTACGGGTAAATGTGACACCGAAACGCTGCCGTTTTCTTCTACCTTTCCGTACGCTAAAACCTGGCCGCTCATATTTAAAAGCTGCATCTCTCCGCCTAATAGATTAGTGCTATACACGTAGCGCAACTCGCCATTAGCAATGTATGCAATGTAATCTTCGCTGGCGCCAAGCTGGGCTTCTGTTAAAAACTTATCGCCCACATGCAGTATAAAGCGCATGTTTGTTAAGGTGCTGTTTAATGTAAACGTGTACGAAGTTTTTAAATTATGAAACTCTTTTTTCTCTTTATCTTCTAAAATGGCCGTTAAGCCAATGGGAATTTCTAATGCCTGTATCTGGATTCTTTTCGCATTGGTTTTTAACCCAAGCGGTATGTGTTGTACCTCAACATCGGGCTGCGGAAAAGAGCTTATTACATAAGGCTTCACTTCAATAATGGTGTAAATCGCAGGTACTTCTTTGGCAGGGCTAAAGAATTTTTCAGCTTCTTCAGCAGCCATAAATCCTTCGCTAAAGTTATTTCCAAATCGGATGGCCAGTTGATCAGCTCCATTTCCATTTATTGTTTTTGCTTGAAGATAAAGGCGGCCCGTTACCTCATTTTTGTAAAACGAGTTGATGGCCGTTGGACACTCTGTAGGCAGGTCGGCACGGCTGCTAATGTGGTCTTGAAAAACATCGGGTTCATCGCCACTGTTATTGTTCTGGCCGTTGCTAGTGCGTACAAACACGCTTTGGTATGGCGCGATGAATTGCGTCATTGCAGCGGGAACGCCAACGCCCCCGGACATATAGGTATTGTAATTATTGGTGGCTGCATCCCACACATAATAGGTGTTGTTTATGGCGCTGTTGTCGCTCCATTTTTCCCAATCAATTACACTAGAGAAGGGGTTGCCAAGCATGTTCCAACCACCATTGGCCCCGTTAAGTTGTTGCGTGTTGGTGGCATTTCTGATGGTAGCAGTTACCGTCATGGTTACAGGAAAAGCATCTGCAAAAAGGTTGTCTAAAAACAAGTTGTATGCCCGGCTGCCGTCAAAAGGATCTGTTAATCCGCTTGCCGGAACCCAACTACCCCAAGCATTTGTCCATGCATTGGGTGGCGATGCTTGATGCTCTCCGCCATCGTAATATTGAATATTACATTTATCTGATAAACCAAACTGCAAAAAAGCATTCTGATTAAAAATGATATCGCCCAATGTTGCATCTATAAATGGTGATGCAATGTTGTGCCAGCCGGCTTCTCCAATAACTTGGCTAAGCGTACCTTTTACTTGCGGGCCTTGGTACTGAGCAAAGTTGCTGCTGGTTGCTTCTAAAATAAAATCACCATTATTTTTAAAAGAGGAACCCACCCACAAACAGCCCCCTGCGCCAACGGTTAAAATAGCATTTGTTTCTATGGTGATGCTGTTTACCGCTTGGTTGTTGCTAAAAGTTGGGTTGTTGCTTGTTTGTGGAATTACAACATCATGACATTGGCTTGGAACCAAGCCAGGAGTCCAATTGCTGGCCGTATTCCAGTCGCTTGAAGTTGATCCGTTCCAAGTAGCCAACGCGCCAGATACCAATCCATCGCCCACCAAGTCTTTTCCGGGTACCCAATTAGAAGCTCCACCATTTTTTGCAAAACCATTGGGCGTGCCATGGTTTGTTTTTGCTTTGTCAATAACTTGAGTTAACGCTGTGTTATTATTATTGGGAACACCTTCTTCAAAATCATAATAAGCTACTAAACCATTTTCGTTGCCTTGTATAGCGTTGTTTATCCTGCCTTGTATTTCGGCTTGGCACAAAGCACGGTTCCAGATGCGCACTTCGTCTAGTTTACCTTTAAAATACTGGGTAAACGAATTACCTGAGGATTGCCTACCAATTTCTAAATCTGCGTTAGACGAAATTATTGATTGAGCATGACTGGAATTGCTTGTTTGAAATACTCCGTTATAATAAATTTTTACGTTCGTTCCCTCTTTAACCACCGCAACATGGGTCCATACGTTTGCAATCGGTAAAGTTGCAATAGTTTGTGAACTAAAAGTTGGTGAGTTTTGCGTATAAAAAAAGTTGGCGGAATTCATGTGAATGTACATACCATCTACATTGTAAAAACTGAACATATCTATTAAATTCTGGCTAACCGCTGTGCTATGCGGGTTCAACCAAAATTCCCATGTGGCTTGTGAGGTCAACCCCAAGGAGTTAATGTTAGTTCTGGATACAGAAATAAAATCATCTACCCCATCAAAATGCATGGCTGTATTTGAGGCACCCGAAACATCAAATTTAAAAACGGGATTTTCTAACGAATTATTAGCAATACAAATTTGAGCCAATTCGTTTGCGCCTGCACTTATATTATACTCCACATCAAAAGAGGTTGACTCACCTGGTGCTAAGGAACTAACGGAAGGTTGATTTACTACTGTAAATGCAGAACTCCCTGTTGTGGCAACCAAAGGAGAGCCTGTTAAATCTAAATGAGCATTGCCCGAATTGGAAATGGTAAACGTGTTTGTTTGTGTTGCTCCTGCAGAGAGTTTTCCAAAATTGGTGCTGTTGTGTAATTCTGGAGAGGCGTTATTGGCTATTTGATTTCCGTTACCTGTTAGGCTAATATTTTGGGGGCAATATTCAATTACATCACCTTTTGGGTGACTTCCGTTCAAGGTGTTAAAATCATGTTTTTTAACTAAAGAGTTTGTTGTTAAATCATACTCAAAAAAAGCGCCCTCACCATTGTTTCCCCCATCTTGTAAGTTACCATAAAACTTACCATTTTTAGCAATCATTAAACTACCAGTTGGGCTTTTGCCTGAAATATTGGCCTCAAAATCGTATTTTTTTGTGAGTGTATTTGTGCTGGGATCATATTCAAAAAGCACCCCGTCATCCATCGTTCCTCCATTTAAAGTCATTCCATAAAGCTTGCCATTCTCTCCAATTACAAGTTTGCTTTCGTAAGGGTTTTTTCCGTTACCTGAACCATTAAATTCTATTTTCTTAGTAAATGTTGCATTGCCAATGTTATACTCAAACAATGTTCCTTTGTTTGGATTGCCACCACTATACGTCATTCCATAAAGATTGCCGTTTGAAGCCTCTACCAATCTACCACGCGGAAAACTGCCATCTATCACCATTTTAAAATCGTTTAATTTGGTAAACGAATCAGTAGTAAGATCATATTCAAACAGCACACCCCGGCCATATCCTCCACCATCTGTAACCAAGCCGTAAAGCTTTCCGTTACTTGCCTGCATAAGCCCGCCTCTAGGGTAATTTCCGTTGCCATATCCAAAATGATATTTTACTAAATAAATATCAGAGTACGGGTTATACTCAAACAATACACCTCTATTATTGGCACCTCCTTGAACTGTCATCCCATAAAGCTTGCCGTTGTCTGCTTCTATCAGGGTATTTTCAGGATAACTTCCACTTGAGCTTGCAAAGTCATGAAGTTTTGTATAACTAAATGAAAATGGGTTGATTACATAAAGCACACCTCGACTATTTTGCCCGCCAGACCGAGTTGTTCCATACAGGTTACCATCTTTTGCTTGTACCAAACCCCGATAGATTTCATTCCCTGAGCTACCACCGTTAAAGTCGAATATTTTGGTGAGATTATCTCCGTTGGCATCGGTTTTAAAAACGGTACCCTCATTATAAGTGCCTCCTTCTCTTGCAATTCCCCAAAAAGATGAAGAAAATGAGTACGGTGCTTTTCTAAAAGGCAATCCGCTTACCCAATTAGAATTCACACCTGTTTTAGTCATATTCATTGGCGTTCCATGGAAATTACTAGCATTGTCAAAAACTTGTGATAACCCAGCGTTGTTTCCGTTAGGTATACCTTCTTCAAAATCATAATAAAGCACCAAGCCTTCTTCATTGCCTTGTAATGATTGGGTCATTTTGTTTTGTATTTCGGTTTGTGACAAAGGGCGATTCCAAATGCGCACTTCATCAAGCATACCACTCCAGTATCGGCCTCCACCTCCCCATCTTCCAAGTCTAAGTTGTTGCGCATTGTAATTTATTTTGCCGCTAAACGGCTGGCTTACACTAAGCGCACCGTTAATGTAGCATTCTAAATGAGTTGATGATTTTACAAGTGCAACATGTTGCCAGACTCCAGCAGTTAGCGTAAAAACACAAATTGTAGGTCCAGAATTAAACACCATAAATCGGTACACATTTACATTATTATCAAATTGCTGAACCGTCCAGTTTTGAAAGTTATTATGATTATTATCAATAATATCCGCATGTTCTAGTTGAGTGCTTCCTGGATTTACCCACATTTCTATCGTAAAGTTTTGATGGGTAAAATTGGAATTCACATCTACGAAATCATTCACCCCATCAAAATCCAAAGCAGTGCTATTTTGTGCAACCAACAAATGGGTTACCAGCGCTAAAAAGGCAATTAATAAGTATAGTAGTTTTTTCATCTCGCTATGATTTAAATATTTTGTTTGATTATGGATAAGGGTTGGCCGCAAGGTTTTATTTGCGACCAATTCTAAATCTCGCTTTAGGAATAGCAAACAACCATGGCTACTCTACACATATCAATTTGATTACTTGATTCAGGTTTTTTTCTACGTTATAAAGCTGCACCACGTAAACGCCTGGATTAAATCGAAAGGCCACAAATTGCTCCTCGGCAGATAACGTTATGGCCGAATCGTACATCGTATGACCAGCCATGTCAGTAATTCTAAGATTTGCAATTACTCCGGCTAAGGCGGCAGAGTTAATTTGTAATTGGTGGTTTGAGAAATAAATAGATGCCTCTACATTGTTGTTTTCATGAACGTTAAAATTGCTTGAGTTTCCATAGAAAAGAAAAGCTGCTCCTTCATCTGCTTGGCCATTATCATAGCGCGATGCACCAACTAAAATATCATCCCAGCCATCGCCATTTACATCTCCTGCGCCAGCCACATCCAATCCAAAATTCGCCTCCGCTTGGTTGCTTTCATATTCGCGTGCCGCAACGGTATCTAATCCAAAAGAGTTTCCATAAAAAACCAATGCACGACCTTCTTCGCTCTCTCCGTTAGTATATTGATAAGCACCAACAATGATATCATCAAAACCATCTTTGTTCGCATCGCCCAACCCAGCTAGACGGTAGCCCATTGCCTCGTTAATTTGTGTTCCTACTAAAACCCAACTTGCCGTAGTATTTAAACCTGAGCTTCCTCCGAGGTATAGCTGCACCCTTCCATTTTGTCCTGAAACTATGTTTGAACTGATAAGAAGATCATCATATCCATCGCTATTTACATCACCTGCAAATGCAGATTGATGCCCGAAACCAATGTTTGTTGTATTGCCTTGAAGAGTTAAGTTGGCCGATGATGACAAACCTGTGGCGCTGCCGTAAAACACATATGCTTGCCCAATGTTTGCTTGCCCGTTAGTGTACCAAAAAGCACCAACCACAATGTCATCAAAGCCATCTCCGTTAATATCTCCACCACCAGAAATTCCGGTACCAAAGGCGGCTCCCTGTTGCGTTCCATTAAATTGCCAAGCAGGGGTATTGCCCAAACCTGTGCTGCTTCCAAGATACATATAGGCTGCACCAGTATATACACCTCTTTCTACTGCTCCAATAACAATGTCATCATAGCCATCATTATTAACATCTCCTGCGGCAGAAATTTGATCGCCAAACCTTGAGTCTGGCACATTGCCTTCTGCAAACCAGCTTACCGCTGTATCTAACCCTGTGCTGCTACCATAAAATACATAAACGGCACCTTCTCTGTTCTGGCCTTTTGTATAGTCTGCCGCGCTTACCATTACATCATCAAAACCATCGCCATTTACATCACCAGCTTTTTTTACATAATAGCCAAATTTGGCATTGGCATAATTAGACTCAAATTGCCAATTGGGTGAAGCACATAATCCCACACCGCTGCCATGATATACAAATGCAGCACCTTCATTGCTTTGGCCGTTGCTAAAATTTAATGAACCTATAATAACATCGTTAAAACCATCACCATTCACATCACCTGCAGAAGAAAGTGATCGGCCGAAGTAGGCACCTGCTTGATTTATTTCGGCCTGCCAATCAGGAGTTGTGCTAATAGGGTCTATGGTAATTGGATAAGCAGCGCTTTGTATGTTTTTAAGGTTGATGTACACTTGTTGACCGCTTGTAGTAAAGGCTGCATCAAGTTTTTCTCCGTTGGCATCCCAAACATTTAAATCTGCGTAGCTTAAAATTTCTTGGCCGTTTGCATTTTGCAACGATATTGTTTTGCTGTTTTTTAAAACTGGGGTAGCACCGCAAATCATCAGCAAAACATGCAATTGGTTGGTGTTTTGATTTTGGTTTATGATGAAGTTTTGGCGCAACCCCAGTGCATTGTTTATGTACTCTATTTTAAAATTATTCTGCCAGTAAACAGCCTGATTTGGGTGAGGCGTTTCTAAAGCAATAGATTGATTGTTTAAACTAGCGTTGGCAGAATAAATCCCAATTACATCAAGTGTTATGGCATTTTGTGATGTGTTTTTGGGATGAATTACATACCCTTTTCCAGTAAGCTCAAAAGAAAAACGCTGTACTGGATTCTCGCCCAGAAGCGCGTTACCTACTGGGTGCAAAGCATATTCTTCATCTTGAAAAAAACTATAAATATCTCCACATGAATTATTGTTGGCTAAAGAAACTATGCCAAAGAGCAATAAAATTCCTAGAACCAAAAGGTCACGTATCGCATTTTTAGTATAAAGGTGTTTTTCTATTTTTCGTTGTAGAAAATCTTCTTGGTACATTTCTAATACATTTTTCATAACAAATAACTTTAGGTTAATAATTGCATCGCGTTTTGCTGCGCTTACTCTATGTGTCGAGAAAAATATATGCGCGTCTTTATTGCTCTTTTAATTTTAGCACTAAACGCCTACCTTGGATTTGAAAATGTATCCGATAAAAAAACAAACAGACAAAGATTTAATAGCCGGCATTAAGCAAGGCGGGCGCAAGGGCGAGACATGCACTACTTGGCTATTTAAAAAATATAAAGGCTGGGTAATTTCATTAAGTAATGAATATGACCAAAATGAAGAAGATGTATTAAATGCTTATTTAGACGGGCTTTTAGCGTTAATCAATCAGATTAAGCAAGGCCAATTTAAAGGCGACTCTAAGCTGAGTACCTACTTTTATAGAATTGTAAAAAACAAATGCATAGACGCCTACCGGAAAAACACGACATATAAAGCAACACGAATAGTAAACGAAAAAGCACCCGATGTAGAAGACACATCAACTAATTTTTTTACTCATTTAATAAACACCGAAGAAGTTAAACACATTAAAAAAATGCTTTGTTCAATGGATTCTTTTTGCAAAGACTTTTTAATCGATGCGCTTTTTCAAGATTATTTAACCGAAGAACTTATTGAAAAATATGGGTTTAGCAACGCAAGGCAAGTTCGAAATAAAAAATTCTTGTGTTTGCAAAACTTGCGCACCTTGCTAGGTAAGCGAAAATAAATTGGGCAATAAAAAATGGAACTAAGCCAAGAAAAAGTAGATCAAATTAGAGCCTATTACCGCAAAACCATGTCGGCCAAAGAAATGCATGCATTTGAAGAAACGCTCGCCCGAGACGCACATTTTGCGGCCCAGGCCAAAGCGTATTATCAATTATTTTTAGCCATAGATAATGCTGGCCAAGAAGAATTAATACAGAAATTAAAAGCCCAATACAAATCCAAAAATAAATCACCGGCACTCAAGTTTTCAATGCTACAAAAAGCGGCCGCCATTATTTTATTGGTTGCCATGCTGCCAATTGGGTATTTTTATTTTCAATCAAAATCAACCTCTCAAGATCTTTATTTAGAATATTATAAACCCGCCACATTAGAAACTTTACGCAACGAAAAAAACGATTCAGAAAACCAATTTTGGGAATTGGCTGTGAAAGAATATAGTGCTGGCAATTACCAAAATGCAGTTATTACCTGGCAAAAATACTTAGATCAAGCAGGCCCAATAAAACAAGCTGATGCCACATTATTTTTAGGAATCTGCCAACTGGAAATAGACAAACCCAATCTAGCACTTCAAAATTTTATCATTTTAGCCAATGGCGTTTCGGCCAGAAAAGCAGATGGTATTTGGTATGCAGCTTTAACCGAATTAAAACTAGGCAACAAAGAAAAGGCAGCACAGTATTTAGAAACATTGGTGAATTTAAAATTGCCGTACTATACCAAAATGGCACAGCCACTGCTTGCTAAGATTTAATTTTTAGCATGATGTTTATTTTTCTTAATGCTTTTGAAACCCAGAAAAACAATAATTGGCAACCCCAATAAAAGCCACCAATTATTGCGTCTATGTTTTTCGAACAACGGCTCTGGCTGCCCTAGCAACACAAATGCCCCCCAATAAAATGGGTGTGGGTTTTTAGCCTCTTTTAGATACTCAATTTTTGCGTGTCGCAATGCATCATCTTTGGCATGGCCTTTTTTTATGTAGCCAAAAAATCTTTCCATCAATTGGCTAGCAGCTTCATCGTCAACCTGCCACAAACTGGTCACAATGTTTTGGCATCCGGCATAGCGAAATGCACGCGCTAAGCTCATAGTTCCTTCTCCAGATACAAATTCGCCAACATTTGTGTTGCATGCACTTAACACAAGCAAATCAGTTTCCATTTGCAAGGCATAAATATCTTCGGTATATAAAACACTTGGGCTAATTGCATTTTTTGTATCATTAAAAAACAAAGCCGAAAGTTGGTTTACAGTGTCGTTAACAAACGCATGCATGGCCAAATGCAAAATTTTATAGTTGTTTAACTCTGCCTTAAAATTTTGAGTATTTGCTCGTTCACCAATAAACACATCACCATCAAAAAGCGCTGCCATTGTTTGTACTTCGGTAGTGTTATATTTAAGGGGAGAAAGTTCATCACGCAGCGCATTAAATTTGCTCTTGCTTCGCAATGTTCTGGTTTCTGAATTTGAATAGATAGGTGCAAAACCTCCGTAAATTTTAGGATGAGTCGGCTTTATTTTTAATGGTGTCTGTAAATAAATTGTCCCAGAATATTCGTAGCGCACAGCATATTTAAGAATTAAATACGGTAGATTTTGAAATTGCATTTTGTTTTCTGGCACTTTAGATGTAAGCAAGACCTCAAATGGCAAACGGTTTAAAATGTTATCTGCTACTATTACTAAACGCTGGGGTTCATTGGTATTATTGTCTAGCGCCCAACCCAACAAAGTGTTATACCAAAAATGTGATTCCGTTGCAAATCGCTTAATTTCTGTAGGATTGTGTAGCTGATTAAGTGCAATATCATTGTTGTTAATTTTTGTCAAAAAGCGCAACAGAAGCTCTTTAAAATTTGGGAAGAGAATTGTGCTTTTTATTTTAAAATCCTGCGGTGTTACAACAAACGTGTAGAGCTGTTTTTCATCAAAATAATATGCAACATACATTTCATTTTTTGCGGCCATTTGCTTTTGAATATCGGCAACTGTTGCAATTTTTGTTTGATGTTTTAGCTGATAATACTGTGGATTGTTTTGCTCTATTTTTTCAATTAAACCTTCATATTCCCGCTTATACGTAAACAACAAGTTGCTCAATTCCACCCGCTCGTTTTTATTGGTGGTTTCATTCATTACGGCTATTTTATTTTCAAGCACACGAATTTTTGCAAGTAAACCACGCTCTTGTGCAATTGCACTATCAACAAGACCACTGTTGTTTCTAGAATTTATGGAGGCTAAAGCCTCATGTAAGCTTCTTGCTCTATGCATTTCTGAAAACCGAAAAGCAAGATGCTTGTAATTGGCTTTTTTACTGATAAGATTCAATTGCACGGCCAACCGCACCGCCCTGTTATACATTTGGTTAGCACTATTTCCTAGAATTATTTTATCCTCAACACTTTGAAAACTTGCTCTAATTTTTCGCTCTATTTCAACACCATATTCTACACTTTGTAAAGCTTGTTTTACCAAATCTAGATACACCGCGGCATTTCTAACTTTATAGGTTTTCGCTTTTTCTTCTAATAATTCTGATTTTAACTGGTAAAACTGAAAGGCCATTATTGGCGAATAAAATCGAACTTCTGTAGGTTTATCAGCAATCGACACCTCATACTTTTGCTTGAAAAGTCCTTCTGAGATAAGCAATTCTGCTTGTTTAAATTCACCCTTCTGAAGCGCGATACTCGCCAAACCAAAATAACACCCTGCCAGCTGTGGATGGCCATCCGCCCAAAATTCTCGACCAGCGTTTAATGACAAATTGTAGTACTCTACAGCTTGTAAACAATTGTTCGTTTCGCGATAAATTTCAGCCATGAAAAAATAACTGCTTGCTATTTCGGCTCCTTTTTTTCCATACAGCTTCTTTCTAATTGTTAGTCCTTTTTCTAAATTTTTAAGCGCCTCTTTTTGATTTCCCAACTTAGCCTGTGCTCTTGCCATTTGTTGGTAACCGTATGCTACATCCCAATGTAAGGGGCCGTACCAATTACTCCAGATTTTTGTAGATTTTATAAAATAGCTTTCTGCCGTAGCATATTGACCGCGATAAAAAGCCACCATTCCTAAATTGTCATAACCAGAGGCAATGTGTTTCTGGTAATGTGTTACACTATCTTTATGCGCATTCCAATGATTTAAAGCACTGTTGAAATAATCAAGTGCTCTGTCATAATCTCCTAATTTTAAGTACACATTTCCAATTCTGTTATTGAGCATATCGCTAGGTTGGTCAGTATCTGCAAGACTTTTATAATAATACAGGGCTTGGTCATACAACCCCATCATTTCGCTGGCATTACCAATTTGGTAAAATAAATTGGGCTCTATGTATTGGGTGTTAGAACGAAGGTAAATCTGTGCCGCTTGCTGGTAATTTTCTAAGGCCAGCAAAGACATTTGCCTGAAGTGATACACATTTCCCAAAACAAAAAAAATGCGTCCTCCAACTTCCGTTTTATCTCGTTCTATGCCTTTTAAAATTATCAATGCGCGCTGCAAATGATCGATGCTTTCCTCTGCCATTTTTGCCGTTGCGGCAATGGTTTGCGGTTTTATATTATTTCTAAATCCGCCCACATTTAACAGTTTATTTTGGTGCGCAAAGAGCACATACCCCAAGTTATAATGCACCATTGCTGAAATAAAACTGGTGTCGCCAAAGTGCTGATAAGCAAAAGCAACCGTTTTTTTTAACGCATCAATGGCTGCGGTTGGTGAGTCTAAAAAGTTGAGAATTAATGCTTGTTGCAATTTTAAAGAAACGGCAAGTTCATTGTTACCGTTCGCCTCAGCTTTCCAAAGTAAATTGCTTGTATAAACGTCAATGGAACGTAATGAGTTCATAAAACGTTCTTGTTCCGAAATTAAATTACCCAAGCGCATATAAGCCAACCTAACATTGTTATTACTTAATGCCACAATGCCAATGGAAATACTTGTTTCTTCTTTGTGTTGACTAGAATTGCAGTAGTTAGTTAAGTTACTTTCTAAATCACCTATATATGAATCATTAAAATCTGAATAAATTTTTTGGCTTTTTACAATTTGTTTTTGCCAGAATTCATCGTTCTTCGTTTGGCTTCCGCCCAATAGGGGAACAATAAAACACAAAAGTGATATAATCAGCTGATTGCTCATTGTGCCTTCAATTTAAAATTTATTTTTTAAAAGCTCCAAGACAATTAAACGATAAACATAGACACAACAGCAAACGCGCATTTTTAAAACTACCACACAAAAAATGCATTAATTCATTATTGCGAACTTTGTCCTTTACAAACAGATCATCCTATAGAAAATATTGGAGGTGGCTGTGCACGAAGCATAATATCTGATATTTTTTTACCACAGAAAAAGCCTAAAGTCATAGCAACTTCAGCATACGTTTAGCCTCTAAAATCTCAACGCTTATCTATTTTACATTTAGTTAAAATTTGCTTGATTATGCTAAACTAAAAGCAATAATCATTGTTCTACAATCGTAAAACAATTGTGAGTTATGGCTAAAAAGAAAACAATTACAGCTCAAAGCATTACAGACGCTTATATGTCTTATGTGCTTAACACCAATGAAAGACCAAGTAGCGTATTTTCATTTGCGGAAGCAAACGGAATGAAAGAATCTGATTTTTATAACTTTTACGCTTCCTTCTCTGCATTAGAAAAGCAAATTTTTCAGACCTTTTTTGAGCATACAAATGTGCTACTTCATAAAGATGAAGCCTATCACGAATTTGATGCGCAAAACAAACTTCTGAGCTTCTACTTTACATTCTTTGAGATTTTAAAAGCCAATCGCAGTTACGTAGTTTTTGTGTTGAAGCAAAACCGAGACATGTTGAATGGATTAAAAAGCTTGTCCTTACTTCGCGAGAGCTTTAAAAATTATGTTGACGAATTAGACATCGAAACACTCAATTTAAAACAAGAATTATTAGAAAACTTAAAACAGCGCTCACTTAGCGAAGCAGCTTGGGGGCAGTTGCTAATAACGCTAAAGTTTTGGTTGGATGATGAATCGGCCAATTTTGAAAAAACAGATTTGTTTATCGAGAAATCGATTCATGCAAGTTTTGATTTGATAAAAACTCCACCCTTGGCTAGCTTGGTAGATTTTGGCAAATTTCTTTTTAAAGAGAAAATAAAACCAATGATGTAGATGAAAACGATTGATAAAATACCTACATCTAAAATACAACGAGCTAGTAAACTGATTCAAACAGGTGCAAAAGTTGGCGTGAATTACGTAACCTACTACAAGGATAAAATGGTTACAAAAGATGAAGCTGCTGCCAAGCAAAAGTTGAATGAATCTAATGCAACAGACATTTATGACAGTCTTAAAAACCTAAAGGGAAGCGCGTTAAAAGTTGCCCAAATGCTAAGCATGGAAAAAAGCTTTTTGCCTCAGGCGTATGTAGAGAAGTTTTCGCTTTCTCAGTTTTCGGTGCCACCCCTTTCGCCTCCGCTGGTTTTAAAAACGTTTCAGAATTATTTTGGCAAATCGCCTTCACAACTTTATGATGAGTTTAATTCCGTTTCGGTAAACGCTGCAAGTATTGGCCAGGTGCACCGCGCTAAAAAAAATGGTAAAGACTTGGCTGTAAAAATTCAATATCCTGGCGTTGCAAATAGTATTTCTAGCGATTTGGCTTTGGTGAAACCCATTGCTATGAGCATGTTTAACATAAAAGGCAAAGATTCTGACAAGTATTTTAAAGAGGTTGAAAACAAACTTTTAGAAGAAACAAATTACTTGCTAGAAGTTGAGCAAAGCGAAGAAATTGCCGCGGCTTGCGGACATATTCCAAATCTTATTATCCCGAAATACTACAAGGAGCTTTCTACAGAACGTATTATCACCATGGATTGGATGACGGGGATTCACCTTTCCGAATTTACCTCAAGTAACACCGACCAGGAAAAAGCAAATAAACTCGGGCAAGCATTGTGGAATTTTTACATGTTCCAGATTCATCATTTACGCAAAGTACAAGCCGACCCCCATCCTGGAAATTTCTTAGTATCTGACAACATAGAACTAATTGCATTAGATTTTGGTTGCATGAAAGAAGTTCCTGAAGAGTTCTATATTCCCTATTTTGATTTAGTACAACCTGAAATTTTAAACAATTCTCAGGCCTTTGAAGAAAGAATGTTTGCGTTGGAAATTTTGCGAAAAGATGATTCTGAAAAAGAAAAAATCTTCTTTAAAGAGATGTTTCATGAGCTTCTGAGTTTATTTACCAAACCCTTTCAACAAGAACAATTTAACTTTTCTGATTCTGAGTTTTTTGCACAGATAGCCGCCATGGGCGAGCGATATTCTAAAAGCACAGAATTGCGCAAAGTAAATGGTAATCGGGGTAGCAAACATTTTATTTACATAAACCGTACGTTTTTTGGATTATATAATTTAATGTTTGATTTAAAAGCTGAGAAAATACAAATCAATCATTACCAAAAATATACTACATAAAAAAAAGCCACCTAAATAGGTGGCTTTTCTTGTTTCTGCTCTTCTTACTTCTTTGCAAATCTTTCTTTCAAAAGTTCTGTAGTTGTAGAACCTGGTCTTTCTAAAGGAGCGCCAATGGCTCTATTCCAAATTAAATTTGCCATGGTACCTAAAGCACGAGAAACACCAAACAACACGGTGTAGAATTCGTACTCTACCAATCCGTAATGCATGAGCAATTGACCGCTATGTGCATCAACGTTTGGCCATGGGTTTTTCACTTTCCCAGTAGCCTTTAAAATATCTGGTACAACTTCATACACTCTGCTTACAATCAAGAATAAATCATCATGTGGCATATGCTCAAGTGCAAACTCGCGTTGAGCTGTGTAACGAGGGTCTGTTTTCCGCAATACGGCATGTCCGAATCCTGGAATTACTTTACCATCGGCCAACGTTTTCTTACAGTATGCAGCAATTTCTTCTTTGCTTGGCAATCCACCACCTAACTCTTGGCGCATATCTTGAATCCAACGAATAACCTCTTGGTTAGCCAAACCGTGCAACGGACCGGCCAAACCATTCATACCGGCAGCAAAACTTAAATATGCATCGCTTAGTGTAGAACCTACCAAGTGTACAGCGTGTGCCGATACGTTTCCACCCTCATGATCGCAATGGATGGTCATGTACAAGCGCATCAATTCTTTAAACTCGGCATTATCAAAACCTAGCATGTGCGCAAAGTTTCCAGCCCAATCTAAATCGTGATTTGGCTCAATGTGCTCGTTATTGTGGTATCTTCTACGATAAATATATGCGGCTACGCGCGGAAGTCTAGAAATTAAATTCATCGCATCTTCGTACGTAGGATCCCAATAATCTTTTTTGTTTATACCGTTTCTATAGGCACGTGCAAATTCAGATTCTGTAGCCAACGCCATAATTCCGGCATTAAACTGAATCATAGGGTGCGAAGAAACTGGCAACGCATCAATGGCTTTAAATACATGCGGAGGAACAATACTTCTGCGTGCCCAGTTGTTGCTTAATCTGCGAACATGGTCGTCATCAGGAATTTCATTCATCAACATTAAATAGAAAACAGCTTCTGGCAAAGGCTCTTTCCCGCCCACCATACTTGGCAATTTTTCTTGCAATTCGGGAATGCTATATCCACGGAAACGAATTCCTTCATCCGCATCTAATTTTGATGTTTCACAAATTAACGCAGGCATGCCGCGCATACCGCCATATAATTGAGATACTGTAATATCGCCCATTTTTTCATCGCCATGCTTGGCTAAAAAATCTCGAATATCTTTTACAGCAGGTTCTATTTTTGTAGCAAAATGTGCTTTTATTTTTGACATGCTCTGACTATTTTATGTATTTAAAATTCTTTCCTTGATAAACCGCTAAATCGCCCAACTGTTCTTCAATTCTTAACAATTGATTGTATTTAGCCATACGGTCTGACCGTGATGCAGAACCCGTTTTTATTTGACCGCAATTTAATGCAACAGCCAAATCTGCAATCGTGTTATCTTCTGTTTCTCCACTGCGGTGACTCATTACGCTAGTATAGCCATTTCTGTGGGCCATTTCTACCGTATTCATTGTTTCTGTTAAGGTACCAATTTGATTTACTTTTACAAGTATAGAATTGGCTACACCATCTTTTATACCTCTTGCCAGCCTTTTTTCGTTGGTAACAAATAAATCGTCTCCAACCAACTGGGTGCTTTTACCGTTACGTTTGGTTGCATTTGCCCAACCGTTCCAATCATCCTCATCAAAACCATCTTCTATAGAAATAATGGGGTATTTTTTTGTCCAATTATCCCAATAATCTACCATTTCGTCTGATGTTAATTTTCTTCCATCAGATTTTTTAAAGATGTATAAACCTTTTTCTTTATCGTAAAACTCACTTGCGGCCGCATCCATGGCAATGTACATATCATCACCCGGTTTGTAACCTGCTTTTTCTATTGCCGTAAGAACGGTTTCTATGGCTTCTTCGTTGCTTTTAATATTGGGTGCAAAACCACCTTCGTCACCTACGTTGGTAGAGTAACCTTTACTTTTTAATACTTTCTTGAGGTGATGAAAAACTTCAACACCCATACGTAATCCTTCGCTAAAAGAATTGGCACCAAAAGGCATTACCATAAACTCTTGAAAGTCTATAGAATTATCTGCATGCTCTCCTCCATTTAAAATATTCATCATGGGCACGGGCATGGTTCTGGCGTTAGATCCGCCTACATATCTGTACAATGGTTGGCCCGTTGCCATTGCTGCTGCGTGCGCTGTTGCTAAAGAAACTGCTAAAATTGCATTAGCACCAAGATTGGCTTTATTTTCTGTACCATCAATTTCTATCATAGCCGTATCAATAGCCGCTTGATCGAACACAGAATAGCCTTGTAATTCTTTGGCTAGAATTTCATTTACATTGTTTACGGCTCTTAAAACTCCTTTTCCTAAATAGGCTTTTTCATCGCCATCTCTAAGCTCTACAGCTTCGTGCACACCTGTAGATGCTCCCGAAGGAACAGCAGCACGCCCAAAAGCACCAGTGTTTGTAAATACATCAACCTCTATGGTAGGATTGCCTCTGGAATCTAAAATTTGACGGGCAATTATTGTTTGGATTACGCTCATTATTTACGCTTTATTTGTTTTCATGTTTTGGATAAAATCATCAAATAGGTAACGAGAATCATGCGGCCCAGGAGATGCTTCGGGATGAAACTGAACAGAAAAACAGTTTTTATCTTTTCTTCTAATGCCAGCTACCGTGTTATCATTTAAGTGAATGTGAGTTAACTCCACCAAATCACTTTCTTCTACAGATTCTTTGGTTACTGCAAAACCGTGGTTTTGTGAGGTTATTTCTCCATTTCCGGTAATCAAATTTTTCACTGGGTGATTAATTCCTCGATGCCCATTATGCATTTTAAAGGTTTTTAAACCGCTAGCCAATGCAACCATTTGATGCCCCATGCATATACCAAAAACGGGTTTATCCGAGTCTATTACTTTCTTTACTTCTTTTGCCACGTCCTGCATCACAGCTGGATCTCCAGGGCCATTGCTCAAGAAAAATCCATCGGGGTTCCATGCATTCATTTCTTCAAAAGTAGCATGAGATGGAAATACTTTTACGTAACAACCACGCTCTACCAAGCAGCTAATAATGCTCTTTTTTATTCCTAAATCTAAAGCGGCTACTTTAAATTCTGCATTTTCGTTCCCCGCAAAAAATGTTTCTTTCGTACAAACTTTAGAGCTTAGTTCTAAACCATCCATGCTTGGTGCTTTATCTAACTCTCTTTTCAGAAAATCAAGATCTGTATTTTCCGTAGAGATAATGGCGTTCATGGCACCTTTTTCTCGAATGTGTCTTACAAGTGCACGCGTATCCACATCAGATATGGCTACCTTATTGTTTTCTTGAAAGTATTCAAACAAACTTTTGTGGGCCGATGGGCGCGTTTGGTATTGGCTAAAGTTTTTACAGACAAGACCTGCTATTTTTATTCCATCAGATTCAACTTCATCAGGATGCACACCATAGTTTCCTATATGCGGTGTTGTTGCTACCATTAATTGGCCAAAATAACTAGGGTCTGTGAAAATTTCTTGATATCCGGTCATACCGGTGTTAAAGCATATTTCTCCCCAAGCTGTGCCGTCTAACCCCGTAGAGCGGCCATGAAAAACGGTACCATCTGCTAACAACAGAATGGCTGGTTTTAGATTTGTCATTTAGTCAAATTTATCAGATGCAAAAAAAGGGATAAGAACGCAATGTCTTATCCCTTTTTTAATTAAATCATACAAAATATTTTACGCCCCAGTTTTGTCTTCTGTTTCGTTGTTATTTGCTTTATCAGCAACTTCTTTAGTTTCTGCTTTTGGAGCTTCTTCTTTTTTAGTTTCAGCCACTTCAGCAACAACTTCTGTAGCAGGTTCAGTAGATTTTTTACTACCTCTTCTTCTGCTTTTCTTGGCAGCTTTTTTCTCGTTGTTATAGATTTCGTTATAATCAACAAGTTCTATCATACACATTTCTGCATTATCGCCTAAACGTGTACCTGTTTTAATTATACGCGTATAACCACCAGGACGGTCTCCTACCTTTACAGCTACTTCGCCAAAAAGCTCAGTAACCGCATATTTGTTTTGCAAATAAGAAAACACTGTTCTACGATTGTGAGTAGTGTTATCTTTTGATTTTGTAATTAACGGTTCTACGAACACGCGCAATGCCTTCGCCTTTGCAACGGTTGTATTAATACGTTTGTGCTCGATAAGAGAAGCAGCCATATTTGAAAGCATCGCTTTACGGTGTGCCGCCTTTCTACCTAGGTGATTAAACTTTTTTCCGTGTCTCATCGTTTCTTACTCCTTGTCCAGTTTATATTTTCCTAAATCCATACCAAACTGCAGTCCTTTAATATCAACAAGTTCTTCTAGTTCAGTAAGAGACTTTTTACCAAAGTTGCGGAATTTCATTAGGTCGTTTTTGGTATAGGTTACCAAATCGCCAAGAGTTTCTACTTCTGCGGCTTTTAAGCAGTTTAATGCTCTAACTGATAAGTCCATATCAGTTAATTTAGTTTTTAACATCTGACGCATGTGTAATACTTCCTCGTCATATGTCTCAACTTCTTCTGTAACTTTTTCTTCAAGAGCAATACGCTCGTCAGAAAACAACATAAAATGGTGAATCAGAATTTTTGCTGCTTCTGTAAGGGCATCTTTTGGGTGGATAGACCCATCTGTTTCAACCTCAATAATTAGTTTTTCAAAATCCGTTCTTTGTTCAACACGATAATCTTCAATGCTATATTTAACATTTTTGATTGGTGTATAAATAGAGTCAACAAAGATGGTTCCTAGCGGAGACTCTGGTCTCTTGTTATCTTCTGCGGGTACATATCCACGTCCTTTTTCAATAGAAACTTCCATTTCTATTTTCACAGACTTATCCATGTTGCAGATAACCAAATCTGGGTTTAACACTTGGAATGCAGAAATAAATCTACCCAAGTCGCCAGCGGTTAAGGTATCTTGATCGCTAATTGAAATTTTTACAGTTTCAGAATCTTGCTCTTCAATCTGACGCTTAAAGCGTACTTGTTTAAGATTAAGAATGATTTCTGTAACGTCTTCAACCACGCCTTTTATGGTAGAAAACTCATGCTCTACACCTTCTATACGGATAGATGTAATTGCAAACCCTTCTAAAGACGAAAGCAAAACTCTTCTAAGAGCATTACCTACTGTTAAACCGAAACCGTGTTCTAGTGGTCTGAATTCGAATTGACCTTCTGATTCGGTCGAAGAATTCATTATCACTTTATCGGGTTTCTGAAAATTTAGTATGGCCATAGTTATAGATTCAATTATTAGTTTGTAGGTTTTACTTAGAGTAAAGTTCTACGATTAATTGTTCTTTAATGTTTTCTGGAATAGCTTCTCTTTGTGGTACAGCTAAAAATTTACCTGCCATAGTAGAATCGTTCCACTCTAACCACTCAAAACCTTTGTTTGATCTATTCAATGAGCTAGTAATAACTTCCATTGTTCTAGATTTTTCACGAACGGCTATTACATCACCAGCGCGAACAGCATACGAAGGAATGTTTACCACATTTCCGTTAACTGTTATGTGGCGGTGGCTTACCAATTGGCGAGCACCACTACGCGTTGGCGCAATGCCTAAACGGTAAACAACATTGTCTAAACGTGTTTCACAAATTTGAAGTAGAACTTCACCCGTAATGCCTTTGCTACTAGAAGCAGCTTCAAACATTTTACGGAATTGACGTTCTAAAATACCATAGGTATATTTAGCTTTTTGCTTCTCCATTAACTGAACAGCGTATTCAGATTTCTTTCCTCTTCTACGTGCATTACCATGCTGCCCAGGAGCGTAATTACGCTTCTCAAAAGAGCGGTCTGGACCGAAAATAGCCTCACCAAATCGTCTTGCAATCTTGGTTTTTGGACCTCTATATCTAGCCATTTCTTATCTTCTAATTTATTAAACTCTTCTACGTTTTGGAGGACGACATCCGTTATGAGGAATAGGTGTAATATCTACAATCTCTGTAACTTCAATGCCACAATTGTGCAAAGAACGAATTGCAGATTCACGACCATTTCCAGGTCCTTTCACGTATACTTTTACTTTTTTCAAACCAGCTTCAGAAGCAGGCTTAGAACAATCTTCTGCTGCCATTTGGGCTGCATAAGGAGTATTCTTTTTTGAGCCTCTAAAACCCATTTTACCAGCTGATGACCAAGAAATAACTTGACCTTGCAGATTGGTAAGCGAGATTATAATGTTGTTGAAAGTTGCATTGATATGCGCCTCTCCAACAGCTTCAATTATAACCTTACGCTTTTTGGCTTGCTTTGTTGACTTTGCCATTCGTAATTATTATTTAGTTACCTTCTTTTTGTTGGCAACAGTTTTTCTCTTTCCTTTTCTTGTTCGCGAGTTGTTCTTGGTTCTTTGTCCGCGTAGTGGTAAACCAATACGATGACGAATACCTCTGTAAGATCCAATATCCATCAAACGTTTGATGTTTAATTGTACCTCAGAACGCAGTTCACCTTCAACTTTGAATTCATCGGAGATCACCCCGCGAATACTCGTTAATTGTTCATCTGTCCAGTCTTGAACTTTAGTGTTGTAATCAACACCAGCTTTTTCAAGAATGTTGCGTGAGCGATTTCTACCTACTCCGTAGATGTAAGTTAATCCTATTTCTCCGCGTTTGTTTTTCGGAAGGTCAATACCAGCAATCCTTGCCATAATTTATTGTTTTAGCCTTGACGTTGCTTAAATTTCGGGTTCTTTTTGTTAATCACATACAAACGTCCTTTTCTGCGGACGATCTTGCAATCTACACTGCGCTTCTTTATGGATGCACGTATTTTCATAATCAGCAATTATTAATAGCGATAAGTTATTCTTGCTTTACTTAAATCATATGGAGACATCTCCAATTTCACTTTATCTCCTGGCAACAATTTGATGTAATTCATTCGCATTTTGCCAGAAATATGGGCCGTTACTACGTGACCATTTTCTAACTCTACACGAAACATTGCATTACTTAATGCTTCTGTAATTACTCCATCTTGTTCAATTGCGTTTTGCTTTGCCATAATTATAAAGCTGAAACAGTTGATCTTCCACTTATTCTACCAGACTTCATTAAGCCATCATAATGACGCGCTAGTAGGTAACTCTCTATTTGCTGTAATGTGTCCAATACAACACCTACAGTAATCAACAATGATGTTCCTCCGTAGAAATAACTCCATTGTGCGTTCATCCCAATTACCATTGCTACAGCCGGTAATACTGCCAAAGCTGCAAGCAAAATAGATCCGGGAAGTGTAATTTTAGATAATATACTATCTATATAATCTGCTGTTGGTTTACCAGGTTTTACACCGGGTACAAATCCACCGCTACGTTTTAAATCGTCTGCAATGTTGTTTGTATTTACCTGAATGGCCGTGTAAAAGTATGTGAACAGAATAATTAACAATCCAAATACTATGTTGTACCAAATACCTTGTATGTTACCAAATATTGTAACTACCCAACTAACGCTTTCGCCATCTGCCCCGCTATACTGTAAAAAAGTAATGGGGATAAACATAATAGCTTGTGCAAAGATGATTGGCATTACACCGGCAGCATTAACTTTTAATGGTAAATACTGGCGAGCCATTGGTTGACTTGTTACTCTACCTCCAGCAGCGCGTTTCGCATATTGCAAAGGCACTTTTCTAACGGCTTGTGCAAATCCAATAGCCAGCATTGTTACCAGATACAGGGCAGCAATTTCTAAGATGAATAATACCCATCCGCCACCAGCAGCACTAATTTGCGTAGTTAACTCTTGGAAGAACGATTGAGGAAGTCTGGCCAAGATACCCACCATAATTAATAGTGATATACCGTTACCAATACCTTTATCTGTTATACGCTCACCCAACCACATGGCAAATACAGTTCCTGTAATTAGTACAATCCAAGCAATAAACCAGAATGCACCAGGATCCATAGTTAATTGTGCTTGCTGAGACATAAGGTTTGCTATATAACCAGGTGCCTGAGCTGCTGCAATTAAAATTGTTAGATATCTTGTAATTTGATTTAGCTTCTTACGACCACTCTCACCCTCTTTTTGCATTTTTTGTATGCTAGGTATTGCCATACCTAAAAGTTGGATGATAATTGAAGCAGAGATATACGGCATAATACCAAGTGCAAGAACAGATGCGTTTGCAAATGCTCCACCCGTAAATGCATTTAATATTCCTAACAAGCCTTCGCTTGTTTGATTTTGAAGCATTGTTAAACTATCTGGGTCTACACCAGGTAATACAACGTTAGATCCAACGCGATATATTAAAAGTAAACCTAGGGTAAGAAGAATCTTATCCTTGAGCTCTTCAATTCTCCAAATATTTTTAAGGGTATCTATAAATCGCTTCATCAATTTTATCTTACAGCGTTGTTACCGTGCCACCTTTTGCTTCTATGGCCGCTACCGCAGTTTTACTAAATTTATGTGCTGTAACATTTAGTTTAGCAGTTAGTTCGCCTCTACCAAGAATTTTTACAAGATCTTTCTTACTTATCAAACCGTTATTCACTAGGTCTTCATGGGTAATTGTGTCTTTCACTCTTTTTTCATCAACAAGTTGCTGTAAAGCATCTATGTTAATTCCTTTAAATTCTACACGGTTAGGACTAGTAAATCCAAATTTAGGAACACGTCTTTGAAGTGGCATTTGACCGCCTTCAAAACCGATCTTGCGACTGTAACCAGAGCGAGACTTTGCACCTTTGTGCCCGCGAGTAGACGTACCACCATGCCCAGAACCTTCTCCGCGGCCGATACGTTTTTCACTATGTGTAGAACCTTTTGCAGGTTTTAAATTACTCAACTCCATTTTGGAATTTTTTTTAGCTTATTTAACTTCTTCTACTTTTACAAGGTGACTTACCTTGGCAATCATACCCAAAATTTGTGGGTTTGTTTCTTTTACGGAAGACGCATTCATTTTGCGCAAACCTAATGCAATTAAAGTATCTCTTTGACCCTTTGGCCTTCCAATTACACTTCTTACTTGCGTTAATATAACTTTTGTCATTGCTACAATAATTATCCGTTAAATACTTTTTCAACTGTAATGCCACGTTGTTTTGCAACAGCTTTGGCATCACGCATCATCAATAATGCTTGAAATGTAGCTTTAACCACGTTATGAGGGTTTGATGATCCTTTGCTCTTTGCAAGTACATCATGAATTCCAACGCTTTCTAAAACTGCACGCATTGCACCACCAGCAATTACTCCAGTACCATGACTAGCGGGGCGCAAAAATACGCGAGCTCCACCAAATTTTCCTAATTCTTCGTGAGGAACAGTTTTCTTTACTAGAGGTATACGATACAGGTTCTTTTTTGCATCCTCTACTGCTTTAGAAATCGCTTCAGAAACATCTTTAGATTTTCCTAAACCGTATCCTGCAACTCCATTTTCATTTCCTACTACAACGATAGCAGAAAACCCAAATGCACGCCCTCCTTTTGTAACTTTTGTTACACGGTTTACGTTTACCAAACGATCTACTAAATCTAAACCGCTAGGTTTTACTTTTTTAATGTTGGTTATACCTTTCATCACCAATTAAAATTTAAGTCCACCTTCTCTTGCTCCTTCGGCAAGGCGTTGAACGCGACCATGGTATAAATACCCGCTACGATCAAAGGCACATGTTTCAATTCCTTTATCTTTTGCTTTTGCAGCCAAAGATTTTCCTACCAGAAAAGACATTTCTGATTTATCACCTTTTGCTGAAGCAATATCTTTTTCTCTAGATGTTGCTGAAACAATTGTTCCACCAGTTACATCATCTATAAGTTGCGCATAAATTTCTTTATTGCTTCTGTATACTGAAAGACGTGGTGTAGAAGCTGTGCCAGAAATTGTTTTTCTGATACGTCTACGAATACGTAGTCTTCTCTCTGCTTTTGTTAATGACATCTTACTTCTTATTTACCTGCAGATTTACCTGCTTTTCTTCTAATTATTTCTCCAACAAAGCGTACACCTTTTCCTTTGTATGGCTCTGGTTTACGCATTGATTTTATTTTAGAGGCAACCATACCTACCAACTGCTTATCATGAGAAACTAATCTTACAATAGGATTTTTACCTTTTTGCATTTCTGTTTCTACTTTCACTTCGCTTGGTACAGCCATTACTATGTTATGAGAGTATCCTAAAGAAAGATCAATAATGTTACCTTGATTTGATGCTCTGTAACCTACACCAATAAGCTCTAATTCTTTCTTGTAACCTTCAGAAACACCAATAATCATGTTGTTGATTAAAGAGCGGTACAAACCATGCATTGCGCGGTGTGCTTTTGATTCTGACGGACGGTTTACCGTAAGAACACCATCTTCAACAGAAATTTGCATATCTGGATGGATGTCTTGCGTTAACTCCCCTAATTTCCCTTTTACTGTAACCGTATGGTTTTCGAATTTAAATTCTACACCAGCCGGAATACTTATAGGCATTTTTCCTATTCGAGACATAACACTTATTTTTTAATAAACGAAGCAAAGCACTTCGCCACCAATATTTTCTTTACGTGCTTCTTTATCTGTCATTAAACCTTTAGAGGTTGACACGATTGCAACACCTAAACCATTTTTAACTCTAGGTAAAGTTGCAGAACCACTATACTTACGTAAACCTGGTCTGCTTATGCGATGAATACCGCGTATAGCAGGTATTTTAGAAGTACGATCATACTTCAACGCAATTTTTATACTTCCTTGTGTACCTTCTTCTACTACTTTGTAGTTTAACACAAACCCTTGCTCCATAAGGATTTTGGTAATGTTAACTTTAATATTAGATGCAGGTATTTCAACAACTCTGTGTCCCGCTTTCATTGCGTTTCTTACACGAGTTAAGTAATCTGCTATAGGATCAGTATTCATTTCGATTCTAATAATTTGCTTACCAACTTGCTTTTTTCACTCCAGGTATTAAACCCTGATTTGCCATTTCACGGAAGGTAACTCGCGAAATTCCAAACTGTCTCATATATCCACGAGGACGACCTGTTAATTTGCAACGGTTGTGCTTACGCACTGGTGATGCATTTTTCGGAAGTCTTTGAAGCGCTTCGTAATCTCCTGCCGCTTTTAACTCATCACGTTTTGCAGCATATTTTGCTACTAACTTTTCTCTTTTGACCTCGCGGGCCTTCATTGATTCTTTTGCCATGCTTTCCTTCTATTTTTTAAAGGGCAAACCAAATTCTTTTAACAAAGCCTTTGCTTCCTTATCTGTATTTGCCGAGGTAACAAAAGATATATCCATACCTGTAATACGGCTTACTTTATCTATATCAATTTCAGGGAAAATGATTTGTTCTGTAATTCCAAGGTTATAGTTTCCTCTTCCGTCAAATCCGTTTTCCTTAATTCCGCGAAAATCACGAATTCTTGCCAAACTTGAAACAATTAATCTGTCTAAGAATTCATACATTTTATCACCGCGTAATGTAACACGCACACCAATTGGCATACCCTTACGAAGTTTAAAATTAGATATGTCTTTTTTAGACTTAGTAGCTACAGCGCGTTGGCCTGCAATTGTCGTCATTTCTTCAATTGCATTGTCTACCATTTTCTTGTCAGCTACAGCTGCTCCCAAGCCCTGGCTTAAACATATCTTGTTTAACCTTGGTACTTGCATTACGTTATCATATGCAAATTCTTCTGTAAGTTTTGCAACGATTTCTTCGTAATATTTTGTTTTTAATCTAGGTGCTTCCATGTTTACTTAACTACTTCGTCAGTTGATTTAGAATACCTTACTAACTTGCCATTCTCATCCTTTCTACGACCAATTCTTGTTGCTTCTCCTGTTTTAGGATCTACTAACATTAAATTAGAGATGTGTAGAGGTGCTTCCATTTGGATGCGACCGCCTTGAGGACTTGTAGCACTAGGCTTCTGATGTTTGTACACCATATTAACTCCTTCTACTACAGCACGGTATGCTTTAGGAAGGATGCGAATTACTCGGCCGCTTTGTCCTTTAGACTCGCCTGAGAGTATTTTTACGGTGTCGCCTTTTTTAATGTGAAACTTTGCCATTGGTGCAAATTCTTTAC
Organism: Bacteroidia bacterium; assembly: GCA_030424545.1. Lineage (GTDB taxonomy): Bacteria > Bacteroidota > Bacteroidia > Flavobacteriales > Schleiferiaceae > JAUHWL01. The sequence continues at coordinate 86,454 of JAUHWL010000002.1, read as the reverse complement.
TCTGTTTATAGTACTTCTGGTGCGAGTGATACAATTTTCATAAATTGTTTATCACGTAATTCTCTCGCCACTGGGCCAAACACACGGGTTCCACGCATTTCGCCAGTTGGGTTTAATAATACACACGCGTTATCATCAAATCGGATATAAGAACCGTCTGGTCTTCTTATTTCCTTTTTAGTTCTTACAACTACTGCAGTAGATACTTGACCTTTTTTTACACTTCCAGAGGGTGTTGATTCTTTAACAGTAACAACAATTTTGTCGCCAATAGAAGCATAACGTCTTTTTGTACCACCTAACACACGGATTACCAAAACTTCTTTTGCTCCGGTGTTGTCTGCTACTTTTAATCTAGATTCTTGCTGTAACATGATCTATTTAGCTCTTTCAATTATTTCTACCACTCTCCACTTTTTCGTCTTGCTCAATGGGCGAATTTCCATGATGCGTACGGTGTCTCCAGCGTTGCAATAATTCTCTTCGTCATGAGCATGAAACTTTTTGGTAAACTTTACGAACTTGCCATACTTAGGGTGTTTTACTTTACGCTCTACAGATACAACAACGGTTTTATCCATTTTGCTGCTCGTAATTACACCGACACGTTCTTTACGTAAGTTCCTCTTAATTTCCATTTCTTTCAGGTAATGAGGTTATTTTGTATCTCCTTCTATTATTCTTCTACGCAATTCCGTTTTTATGCGGGCAACATCTTTACGTGCATCGCGCAATTTTAACGGATTTTCAAGCTGCGAAACTGTATGTGTTAAGCGCAACTTAGACAAGTTGGATTTTTCTTCTACCAATTTATCTTGTAATTCTTGAGTTGTTAACTCTCTTGTCTCTGATGCTTTCATATCACTGTCAAGATTAAGCCGCTAAATCGCGTCTGATCACAAATTTTGTTTTCACTGGTAACTTTTGAGCTGCTAATCGAAGTGCTTCTTTGGCAACTTCGTAAGGCACGCCTTCCATTTCGAATAAAATACGACCTGGCTTAATTACCGCAGCCCAATATTCTACTGCACCTTTACCTTTACCCATACGTACTTCCGCAGGCTTTTTGGTAATTGGCTTGTCTGGAAAGACACGGATCCACAATTGACCTTCACGTTTCATGTAACGTGTTGCAGCAATACGTGCTGCCTCAATTTGACGACCAGTTAACCATTGGCACTCCAACGTCTTAATACCATATGAACCAAAAGCCAAGGTGTGCCCGCGTTGCGAGTCGCCCTTCATCCGGCCTTTGAACATTTTTCTATGTTTTGTCTTTTTTGGCTGTAACATCGCCTAAAAATTTAATACGTTGAACTTACTTTCTTTTTCCTCTTTTATTGTCACCTCTTGGTCCACCACCTTGACGTCCGCCTCCGGTTGATGTTTTCTTTCCAGAACCTAAAAGGTTTGATAAATCGCGCTTGCCATAAACTTCACCTTTCATAATCCACACTTTTACGCCCAAACGGCCATATGTTGTGTGTGCTTCTGATAAGTGGTAATCTATATCTGCACGGAATGTGTGCAAAGGAGTACGTCCTTCTTTGTACATTTCTGAACGTGCCATTTCTGCACCATTCAAACGTCCGCTTATTTGCACTTTAATTCCTTCAGCTCCCATTCTCATAGATGCTTGAATTGCCATCTTTATTGCGCGTCTGTAAGAAATTCTTCCTTCAATTTGACGAGCAATGCTATCTGCAACCAATTTAGCATCCATCTCTGGTCTCTTAATCTCAAAGATGTTAATTTGAACCTCCTTGTTGGTGATTTTCTTTAACTCTTCTTTTAGCTTATCAACTTCCTGACCGCCTTTACCAATGATGATACCCGGGCGAGCAGTTGTTATTGTGATAGTAACCAGTTTTAAAGTACGCTCTATAATAATTCTAGATACACTTGCTTTTGCAAGACGTGCGTACAAATACTTTCTGATTTTAGCGTCCTCAGCAATTTTGTCACCGTAATTACGGCCACCGAACCACTGTGATTCCCAGCCACGGATGTAGCCTAATCTATTACCTATCGGATTGGTCTTTTGTCCCATATCTTATTCCGCAGATTTATTTTCTTCTACCGCTTCTTTACTACCTAACACAACTGTAACGTGGTTAGAACGCTTACGAATTCTGTGTGCGCGACCTTGTGGTGCGGGTTGAATTCTTTTTAACATGCGTGCGCTATCAACTTGAATTTCTTCAACAATCAAGTTTGCATCTTCTACACGCTCGCCTTCATTCTTTTGTTGCCAATTTGCCAACGCAGAGCGAACTAACTTTTCTAATCGGATTGAAGCATCTTTCGGGCTGTTTTCTAATATAAACAATGCCTTTTGAATTTCAATTCCTCTAATCTGATCTGCTACGAGTCGCATTTTACGCGGAGATGTTGGACAGTTGCGCAACATAGCCATAGCTACGTTTTTGCGGGCCTCCTTCATCTGCTCTGCTCTTAGTCTCTTTCTAGCACCCATTATTCTTTAATTAGCGTTTACCTTTATCTTTTCTATTTCCTCCATGACCTCGGTATGTACGCGTTGGAGAAAATTCTCCAAGCTTATGCCCTACCATGTTTTCTGTAACATATACTGGAATAAAGGTTTTTCCATTATGCACTGCAATAGTTTGCCCTACAAAATCAGGCGAAATCATTGAAGCACGAGACCAGGTCTTTATTACAGACTTCTTTCCAGAATCTACATTAGCCATAACTTTTTTGTCAAGCTTGTAGTGGATATAAGGTCCCTTTTTTAGTGAACGTGCCATAATATAAAATCCTTATTTCTTACGTCTTTCAACAATATACTTATTCGATGCCTTCTTCTTATCACGAGTTTTATAACCCTTGCTAGGAATACTGTTACGAGATCTTGGGTGTCCTCCCGAAGCACGACCTTCACCACCACCCATGGGGTGATCAACCGGGTTCATTGCTACACCACGTACTCTTGGTCTTCTGCCTAACCAACGGCTTCTACCAGCTTTTCCGCTAACTTGTAGTGCGTGATCTGAATTTGAAACAACTCCTATAGTAGCCAAACAGGTTACTAAAATCATTCTAATTTCTCCAGATGGCATTTTAATGGTTGCATATTTTCCTTCACGTGCAACTATTTGTGCAAAAGTACCAGCGCTTCTTGCCATTATAGCTCCTTGCCCTGGACGCATTTCTATACAAGAAATTACCGTTCCCATTGGTAAATCGCTAAGGAATAGTGCATTTCCTACTTCAGGAGCGGCATCTTTTCCGGAAACAATTGTTTGCCCAACTTGCAAGCCATTTGGCGCGACTATGTAACGCTTTTCTCCGTCTGCATAAAACAACAATGCTATAAATGCCGTACGGTTCGGATCGTATTCTATACTTTTTACAATTGCAGGAATACCATGCTTGTCTCTCTTAAAATCTATTACGCGGTATGCTTTTTTATGACCTCCACCAACATAACGCATAGTCATGCGGCCAGAGTTGTTTCTACCACCACTTCTAGATTTACCTACTACCAAGCTCTTTTCTGGTTTTGCAGCAGTTACCGCTACAAAATCATTGACAACTTTAAATCGTTGCCCTGGAGTCATTGGTTTTAATTTTCTTACACCCATTGCTTTTAAATATTGCTGTATAGGTCTATAACTTCACCACTTCTTACTTGAACTATTGCTTTCTTGTAAGATTTTTTCTTTCCTTCAATCATTCCAGCCTTTGTTTGACGCATGCTTTTTTTGGCGGCAACAATCATAGTTCTTACACTATCAATGTTTACTCCGTAAAAACTTTCAATGGCTTTTTTGATCTGTACTTTGTTGGCACGTTTATCAACTTCAAAAACATAGCAGTTAAAGTCTTCACTTGCTGCAGTTGCTTTTTCTGTTATAATTGGCCTGATCAGAATATCCATGACGCGTTTTTAGCTTAACAATTGTTCTATTTTCTCTACTGAAGCCTCAGTTAAAACTACACTTTTTACATTCATAATAGTGTAAGTGTTTAATTCTGAAGCTTTTATAACTTTAGACCCCTTTAAATTACGGGATGACAAATATACATTAATATTACTATCATCAAGCACTATTAAAGATTTTTTATCAATTATCCCTAAAGAAGTTAGCATTTTGCTGTATTCGCTGGTCTTTGGAGCTTCCATTACAGGGTTTTCAATCACCATAATCGACTCACTCTTAGCCTTTAAGCTTAAAGCTGACCTACGTGCAAGTTGTTTTAACTTTTTATTTAATTTAAAGCTGTAATCTCTAGGACGAGGGCCAAAAACAGTTCCACCACCTTTTTGCAATGGACTTTTCATTGAACCTGCACGAGCTCCACCAGTACCTTTTTGGCGGTGATGCTTTTTCGTTGTTCTAGAAACTTCTGCGCGCTCTTTAGATTTGTGCGTTCCTTGACGTCCGTTGGCCAAGTATTGCTTTACGTCTAAATAAATTGCATGTTCACTAGGGTCAATACCAAACACGGCATCGCTTAAAGAAACTGTTCTTCCAGTTTCTTTACCCTCTACGTTTAATACTTTTAATTCCATAATTTCTCAATAATTACGGTTGAATTTTTTGCTCCAGGTACAGAACCTTTTATAATAAGCAAATTCTTTTCTACGTCTTTCTTTAAAACGATAAGGTTTTCTACGGTTACACGTTCTCCACCCATGCGGCCTGCCATTCGCATTCCTTTAAATACACGGCTTGGATCTGAACCTGCACCAATTGAACCAGGAGCACGAAGACGGTTGTGCTGGCCATGCGTTGCCTGCCCTACACCACCAAATCCATGACGTTTAACTACGCCCTGAAATCCTTTTCCTTTAGAGGTTCCTACAACATCAACATATTCTCCTTCTTCAAACATCTCTACCGTTAAAACATCGCCTGCATTCATTTGATGTTCGAGGTCGTTTCTGAATTCGATTGTTTTTCTTTTAGGTGTAGTACCTGCTTTTTTCGCGTGTCCAATTTCTGATTTGGTGGCATGCTTCTCGCCTTTTTCACCCCATCCAATTTGAACAGCGTTGTAACCATCGACATCTTCAGATTTTATTTGCGTTACTACGCAAGGTCCAACCTCTAACACTGTGCAAGGTTGATTCTTGCCATCAGGGGTGAAAATGCTGGTCATACCGATTTTTTTACCAATTAGTCCTGGCATTATGTATCAAGTATTATAGATTAATTAAACTTTGATTTCTACTTCTACACCAGAAGGAAGTTCTAACTTCATTAAGGCGTCTATCGTTTTAGAAGACGAGCTATAAATATCAAGCAAACGTTTGTAGTTGCTTAATTCAAATTGCTCTCTACTCTTTTTATTTACGTGTGGTGAGCGGAGTACTGTATATATACGCTTGTTGGTAGGTAACGGAATTGGCCCGTTTACTACTGCTCCAGCACTCTTCACTGTCTTTACGATTTTCTCTGCAGATTTATCTACTAGATTGTGATCGTACGACTTTAATTTAATTCTTATTTTCTGACTCATTTCAGATTTCTATTTAAACAAGTTCTCCTTTTGATTTGGCAATTACCGTTTCTTGAATAGCTGTTGGTGTTTGCGCATAGTGGCTAAACTCCATTGAGCTTGATGCTCTACCTGAAGATATAGTACGCAATGATGTTACATAACCAAACATTTCTGATAACGGCACGTTTGCCTTAATTACTTGTGCACCATTACGTGCATCCATACCCTGTACAAGACCTCTACGTTTGTTTAAGTCTCCTACAATATCTCCCATGTATTCGTCTGGAGTTACAACCTCCAACTTCATAACTGGTTCTAATATTACTGGGTTAGCTTTCTTAGCTGCATGTCTCCATGCTAACTTAGCGGCTAGCTCAAAAGAAAGTTGATCAGAATCTACAGGGTGGAAAGATCCGTCTGAGATTGTAACTTTTAAAGAGTCTACGTTATAACCAGCCAATGGACCGTTTATCATAGCTTCTTTAAATCCTTTTTCTACAGAAGGAATGTACTCTCTAGGCACGTTACCACCTTTAATTAGATTCACAAATTCAAGACCTGTAAATTCTTCATTCTCGCAAGGCTCAATTTTTACAACAATATCAGCAAACTTACCACGACCACCTGTTTGTTTCTTGTAAACTTCGCGGTGATCTATAGCTTCTGTTATAGCTTCTTTGTACTGTACTTGAGGAGCTCCTTGGTTACATTCTACCTTGAATTCTCTTTTTAAACGATCTACAATAATTTCTAAGTGAAGCTCACCCATACCTGAAATAATTGTTTGACCGGTAGACTCGTCAGTATTAACTCTAAACGTAGGGTCTTCTTCGGCCAATTTGGCTAAAGCTGTTCCCATTTTATCCATATCTGCTTGAGATTTTGGCTCTACTGCAACACCAATTACTGGCTCTGGGAAACTCATAGATTCCAAAACAATTGGGTGTTTCTCGTCAGTTAATGTATCTCCTGTACGGATATCTTTAAATCCAACACCTGCTCCAATATCTCCTGCTTCTAAAGCATCGATAGGGTTTTGTTTGTTAGAGTGCATTTGGAAAATACGAGAGATTCTCTCTTTTTTTCCAGTACGCATGTTCTTAACATAAGATCCTGCTGGCAAAACACCAGAGTAAGCTCTAAAGAAACACAAGCGTCCTACGAAAGGATCGGTTGCAATTTTAAATGCTAAGGCTGCAAACGGATCTTCTGTAGTTGGTCTGCGTAATTCTTCTTTATCTGTATCTGGGTTTATACCTGCAATCGCCTCAATATCCATTGGCGATGGTAAAAACTCCATAACAGCATCCAACATGGTTTGAACACCTTTGTTTTTAAAGGCAGAACCACACATCATTGGAGTGATTTTCATATCGATAACAGCTTTGCGTATTGCAGCCATTAACTCTTCACGTGTAATTGTATCTGGATCTTCAAAGAATTTCTCCATCAAGTTGTCATCATACTCGGCAACAGACTCAATTAGTTTTTCTCTCCACTCATCAACAACATCAACCAATTCTGCTGGAATTTCTATCTCAGTATACGTCATACCTTGCGTAGAGTCATCCCAAACAATAGCTTTCTTGTCAATTAAATCAACAACACCTTTAAAATCTGCTTCGGCACCAATTGGCACTTGCAAAGGCATTGGGTTACCGTGTAAACGATCTTGTACTTGCTTAACAACGCTGAAGAAATCAGCACCTGCACGGTCCATTTTATTAACAAAACCTAAACGAGGCACTTTGTACTTATCTGCCTGGCGCCATACCGTTTCACTCTGTGGTTCTACACCACCAACGGCACAAAACAAAGCAACAGCACCATCAAGAACACGTAAACTACGCTCTACCTCTACGGTAAAATCTACGTGACCAGGTGTATCGATAATGTTAATTTTATACTCTTTGGTGCTATCCATAGGCTCACCATTTTTGGTTGGGTATTTCCAAAAACAAGTAGTTGCAGCAGAAGTAATTGTAATTCCGCGCTCTTGCTCTTGCTCCATCCAATCCATAGTTGCAGCACCATCGTGTACCTCACCTATTTTATGACTTACACCAGTGTAGTATAATATACGCTCAGAGGTAGTTGTTTTACCGGCATCAATGTGTGCCATAATACCAATGTTGCGTGTGTATTTTAAATCTCTTTTTGCCATGATTACTTTTAGCTTTCTATTCTAAGATTAATTAAAAGCGGAAATGAGAGAATGCCTTGTTGGCTTCTGCCATTCTGTGTGTATCTGTACGTTTTTTCACTGCAGCACCTTCTTCTTTAGCAGCTGCCATAATTTCGCCAGCTAATTTTGCTGCCATAGATTTTTCGTTGCGCTTGCGTGCAAACAAAATCAACCATTTCATGGCCATGGTTACTTTGCGGTCTGGGCGAATTTGACGTGGAATCTGGAAGTTAGCTCCACCAACTCTACGACTACGTACTTCTACGTGAGGCATAACGTTAGTTAACGCTTCTTTCCAAAGTTCTAATCCGTTCCCTTCTTCAGTCTTTTCAGATACAATATCTATTGCATCATAGAATATCTTATAAGCGATGCTTTTCTTACCATCCAACATAAGGTTGTTTACAAAACGTGTAACCAACTGGTCGTTAAACCTTGGATCTGGAAGTAGAGGGCGCTTTTTTGCTCTTTCTTTTCTCATCTTCTGTTAATGCGGTTAATTGTTACTTTTTAGCTTTTGGACGTTTGGTTCCGTACTTAGATCTGCGTTGTCCACGACCTTCTACACCGGCCGTATCTAATGCACCACGTACAATGTGGTATCTAACTCCCGGAAGGTCTTTTACACGACCACCGCGTACAAGAACAATACTGTGCTCTTGAAGATTGTGTCCTTCACCACCTATGTAGGCGATTACTTCAACCTGATTCGTTAGGCGCACTTTGGCGACCTTTCGCATAGCCGAGTTTGGCTTCTTAGGCGTGGTTGTATAAACACGCGTACAAACCCCTCTGCGCTGCGGGCAAGAGTCCAAAGCAATTGATTTGCTTTTCTTTTGGATCTTGTTTCTTCCCTTGCGAACAAGCTGTTGAATAGTTGGCATACTCTACTCTTTGATTATTAGTTAATTCTATTTTATTTAACCCTAGTTTTTAGGGTCTGCAAATGTAGAAGAAATATCTAGTTACACAAGGGGTGTAATAAATTGATTTTGAAGAAGATTTGTTGATGACTGAAACGCGATTCACCTTCGAGGTTGACGGCTATCTGATCAGGCTAGACATTTCTTTTTAAAGCAGTCCTTTCATAAAGCAATAATACATATTTCAGTTGCCACTTTAGCTAAGGTTTATTTTAATATATCCAGAAGAAAAAAATACCGATACCTATATTATATATGTATGTGGAATAAATTTTTACCACGAGGGCAAATTTTCTAGTTCACTTCTCTACTTTCGCAATCTTACAACACTTTTTATTTTGAACGAAATTCTTAACGCGCTTAATCCTGAGCAACGCGAAGCTGTGTTGCATGCCAAAGGCCCTAGTATGGTTATTGCTGGAGCTGGATCTGGCAAAACCCGCGTGCTTACATACCGAATTGCGCATTTAATGAATCAAGGCGTAGATGCTTTTAACATCCTTTCTCTAACTTTTACCAACAAAGCCGCCAAAGAAATGCGTGAGCGAATTGGCAAATTGGTAGGAGAAAGCGAAACCAAAAATTTGTGGATGGGCACCTTCCACTCCATTTTTGCACGCATCTTGCGCATAGAAGGTTCACGCTTGGGCTACCCCAGCAATTTTACTATTTATGATGCCGAAGACGCCCGAAAAGTGGTGGCGCAGATTGTAAAAGAAAAACAGCTGGACAAAGACATTTATAAGACAAAGGCAGTTGCTGGAAAAATTTCTTCATTAAAAAACAACCTTATCACCCCGAAGGTCTATTTTAATTCTCCAGAAATGATTGCTGCAGATGAGGCTGCGCGCATGCCGCAACTCGGCCAAATTTATGCCGCCTATTGCGAGCGTTGTTTTCGTGGGGGCGCCATGGACTTTGACGATTTGTTGCTAAAAACAAATGAGCTTTTGTACAAATTCCCCGAAGTATTGGCCAAATACCAAGAGCGTTTTAAATACATTTTGGTAGATGAGTACCAAGATACCAACCACAGCCAATACCTTATTGTAAAGGCGCTGGCCAGCAAATACGAAAACTTGTGTGTAGTGGGTGATGATGCGCAGAGTATTTATGCGTTTCGTGGAGCCAACATCCGCAACATCCTCAACTTTAAAAAAGATTATGCCGATGCCGGCATTTATAAGTTGGAGCAAAACTACCGCAGCTCAAAACATATTGTACAAGCCGCCAACAGCATCATTGCCAAAAACAAAGATCAGCTAGAAAAAAACGTTTGGACGGCAAACCCTGAAGGTGAAAAAATTGTAGTGCACAAAGCCATTTCTGATACAGACGAAGCCAACTTTGTAGCACAAACCATTTTTGAAACACACCGCAACGAAACCGCACAGTATTCTGATTTTTGCATTTTATACAGAACCAATGCACAAAGCCGCAGTTTTGAAGACAGTCTGCGCAGAAGAAACATACCTTATAGAATTTATGGCGGCCTGAGTTTTTATCAGCGCAAAGAAATAAAAGACTTTTTGGCGTACCTACGTTTGGCCATAAACCCCAAAGACGAAGAAGCATTTAGACGGGTTATTAATTTTCCGGCACGCGGCATTGGCGAAACTACTGTAGCTAAACTTAGCATAGCTGCAGGAGAACATGATAAAAGCATTTTTGAAATTGCCGAAAACATAGCCTTTTACAACACTGGTATTAACAAGCCTACGCAACAACGCATTCTAGATTTTTGCACCATGATTAACAGCTACCGTGTGATGGCTGAAAAAGAACCCGCTTTTGCCGTGGCAGAACATGCAGCAAAAACTACAGGACTCATTCGATTTTTGGGCGAAGACAAAACGCCCGAAGGTGTTAGCCGTGTAGAAAACGTGCAAGAATTGCTAAACGGTTTAAAAGATTTTACCGAACAGCAAGAACAATTAGACGAAGGAAACACATCGCTTGCCGCTTATATTCAAGACATTGCATTGCTTACAGATGCCGATAAGGATGACCCCATGGAAAGCAACAAAGTGGCCATGATGACCATACACTTGGCCAAAGGGCTGGAGTTCCCTTATGTTTTTATTGGCGGCATGGAAGAGAATTTATTCCCCAGCATGATGACGGTTGGCAGCCGTGCCGATTTAGAAGAAGAAAGACGATTGTTTTACGTTGCACTAACTCGCGCAGAAAAAAGAGCCTTTTTAACCTATGCGCACTCTAGATACCGTTGGGGCAAAGTAAACGACTGCGAACCCAGCAGATTTTTAAATGAAATAGACGAACAACATTTAGACATACAAGTGCCCGAGTTCTCGCCATTTTTAAAGAGTCCTGAAGAACTAACCAGAGCATTTGGCACTCCTGCAAAAACAACTACTTGGGGTAAAAAACCTGCAAAGCCAACACCAAAACCCGGCTTTAGTAGCCGCAAAAATTTAGTGTCATTAAACGCTACGGCATCCAAAAACAATCAAGAAGATATTTTAAACCTTAACCCAGGTATGCGTGTAATTCACGACCGGTTTGGCATAGGCGAAGTAAAAGAAGTAGAGGGCACTGGTGCAGACCAAAAAGCCACCATAACTTTTGAAAATGCCGGAGATAAAAAACTTTTAATGAAGTTTGCCAAACTGAGAATTATGAGCAACTAAATAAATAATGAAAAGAAATAATAGGTTTGCTTAATATTGAAGAACTTTTTATCTCTTTTAAATACAAGCGATTCAAGCATTTAAAAAATGGAATATAATACAGACCGGCCACAGCTTAAAATACCAGAATACGGCCGTAATGTGCACAACATGGTTAACTATTGCATGAGCATAGAAGACCGCGAAAAGCGCAACAAAGTGGCAAAATCTATAATTGATGTAATGGGTAATTTAAACCCGCATCTTAGAGATGTGCCCGATTTTAAACATAAACTTTGGGATCATTTGTTTATTCTAAGCAACTTTACATTAGATGTAGAAAGCCCCTACCCTATACCCACGCCACAAACTTTTGAAGAAAAACCCGAGCGTGTTACTTACCCCGAAAAAAGCAGACGGTTTAGGCATTACGGGGCAATCATTAGAAAAATGGTAGCCTACGTGCAAAACATGGAAGAAGGCGAACTAAAAGAAGGCTTGAAGATTTCCATCGCCAACCAAATGAAGAAAAGCTACATTCTTTGGAACAAAGACACCGTACAAGACGATATAATCTTTAAAGAACTCGCCCTAATTTCAGACGGAAAAATAAAACTTTCGGGCGTTGAACTACTAAGCCACAATCAATTCAAAGGTCAGGGCGTTTCTAATCAACGTAATCGCAAAAACAACGGTAAGAAAAACAACCAACGCAAAAAGTATAAAAAGTAAACGCTCTTAACATACATGGCAACATTTAAAATTACAGGAGGAAAAAAACTAAGTGGCAGCATTACTCCGCAAGGCGCCAAAAACGAGGCATTACAAATTTTATGTGCCGTACTGCTAACCCCAGAAAAAGTTACCATCTCTAACATACCCAACATTAGAGATGTAAATAAACTCATAGATATTCTTGAAGATTTAGGCGTAAAAATCAGAAAAAACGCACCTGGAGAATACACTTTTCAGGCAGATGAAATTAATCTGAAATACCTACAATCTAAAGCCTTTAAAGAAAAAGGAGCTTCGTTGCGCGGAAGCATTATGGTAGTTGGCCCGCTGCTAGCGCGATTTGGCAAAGCCTACATACCCAAACCCGGAGGAGACGCCATTGGCCGCAGAAGGTTAGACACGCACTTTATTGGGTTTGAAAAACTAGGTGCTAAATTTAATTACGATGCCAACGAGAGTTTTTACCACGTAGAAGGCAGCGAACTTAAAGGCACATACATGTTGCTTGATGAAGCATCTGTAACTGGCACAGCAAATATTTTAATGACAGCCGTTCTTGCCAAAGGCACAACAACCATTTACAATGCTGCCTGCGAACCATACATCCAACAAATTTGTAAGATGATGGTAAGAATGGGCGCCAATATTCAAGGCATTGGCAGCAACAAGCTCATAATAGAAGGTGTAAAAAGCCTAGGTGGTTGTACACATCGTGTTTTACCAGATATGATTGAAATAGGCTCTCTCATTGGTGTGGCGGTTATGACCAAATCTGCATTAATTATAAAAGATGTTGCCTATGATGAACTAGGCATGATACCCCTTATTTTTAAACGTTTAGGTATTAAACTAGAGCGTCAAGGTGATGACATTTTTGTACCCGAACAAGAACACTACGATATAGAAAGCTTTATTGATGGCAGTATTATGACCATTGCAGATGCACCTTGGCCTGGTTTTACTCCAGACCTTCTCAGCATTGTTCTGGTAATTGCTACACAAGCACGTGGTAGCGTACTAATTCACCAAAAAATGTTTGAAAGCCGCTTGTTTTTTGTAGATAAACTAATAGATATGGGTGCCCAAATTATTCTGTGCGACCCGCACCGTGCAACCGTAATTGGACTAGACAGAAAACCTCTGCGCGCCACAACCATGACATCGCCAGATATACGTGCCGGAATATCTTTGCTAATTGCCGCTATGGCCGCAAAAGGCACAAGCACCATACACAACATAGAACAAATTGATAGAGGATACCAAAATATTGATGTACGTTTGAACGAACTTGGTGCAGAAATTGTTAGAATAGATTAAAAATAAATACATATGAAAATTAAAGCAGCCTTATTTATTACCGCAATTGCGATAACAGCCGCGTTGGGATGGAATGCAAACAACCCAGAAACAACAGAAACAACAGAAACAAAAACCACCATTGCCGCGGCCAATGCAAATCAAATTGCCGTTTTAAACATTGGTGATAAAGCACCCGATATTGAGTTTCAAGACCCAACGGGTAAAATGCGTAAACTTTCTGATTTAAAAGGAAAAGTTGTTTTAATAGACTTTTGGGCAAGTTGGTGCCGCCCATGCAGAATAGAAAATCCAAACGTGGTAAAAACTTACAATCAGTTTAAAGACAAGCGCTTTAAAAACGGTAAAGGGTTTGATGTTTTTAGCGTAAGCCTAGACCAAACCAAACAAGCTTGGATAAATGCCATAGAAAAAGATGGTCTTGTTTGGGAAAACCATGTTAGCGATTTAAAATACTGGAAAAGCGAACCAGCTAGAATGTACAATGTAAACGCCATACCTGCTACCTTCTTGGTAGATGGCAAAGGAATTATCATTGCAAAAAACCTGAAAGGAAAAGCATTAGAAAATACCCTAAGCGGATTACAAGTAAAATAGAAATCCACCAAATAACACCAACCGGCTAAATCCTGTATTTAGTCGGTTTTTTTATGCCAAAAACACGGCAGTTTCATTTACGCCAGATTGTTACTTTTGCCGGCCGAAATCTGCCATGATGTCTGAAATTTTTTGATTGGCAAAACATTTGATAAAACCATCTCACTAAGAGACTTTTACTTAGTTATGGAAACAAATAAAAACGAAGCGAAAAATCATTCGAAAGTGAAAAAAGAATCGACAATAGAAACAGAAGAAAACGTTGTAGCTGAAAATCAGCCTCAAGAAGAAGCAACTACACCTTCTGCAGAAGACCAACTTGCAGCGGTAAAAGAAGAACTTGCCAGCGCAAAAGATCAGAACCTACGCTTGTATGCTGAATTTGAAAATTATAAAAGACGAAATGCCAAAGAGCGTCTAGACTTAATGAACTCTGCCAACCAAGACGTTATGCTTTCTTTATTACCCGTAGTGGATGATTTTGAACGTGCTATAAAAAACACAGAGAAGTCTGAAGAGAACAAAAGTGTTGTAGAAGGATTAGAATTAATTCATGCAAAACTTACCGACACGCTAAAACAAAAAGGCTTAAAACCTATGGATTCTGCCATTGGTAAAAACTTTGATGTAGAAACCATGGAGGCCATTACCCGCCTTCCTACCACGGATAAAAAACAAAGCGGAAAGGTGATAGACGAAATTGAAAAAGGATACCACTTGGGCAATAAAGTATTGCGCTATGCCCGTGTAGTTGTAGCACATTTCGAAGAAAATTAAAATTATACATGATTGGCTTTGTGGCCAATAGAAAAAATTCAAAATGGCAAAACGCGATTTTTACGATGTTCTTGGTTTAAACAAAGGAGCTGGTGCAGATGAAATAAAAAAAGCATACCGCAAGGTGGCTCTTAAATACCATCCTGATAGAAACCCTAACGATAAAGAAGCCGAAGATAAATTTAAAGAAGCAGCGGAAGCTTATGAGGTTCTAAGCAACCCTGAAAAACGCCAGAAGTACGATCAGTTTGGGCATCAAGCATTTGGGCCAGGTGCCAATGCAGGTGGCGGTTTTGGTGGCGGACACCATATGAATATGGACGACATCTTTAGCATGTTTGGCGATGTGTTTGGCGGGCATCAAGGTGGCGGCTTTGGCGGTGGTTTTGGCGGCCAGCGCGGAGGACAAAGTGCACGTGGCAGCAACTTACGAGTTAAAGTAAAATTAACATTAGAAGAAATTGCCAACGGTGTAGAGAAAAAACTAAAACTGCGCAGACAAGTTTTAGCAGATGGCGTTACCTCTAAAACATGTCCGGTATGTAATGGACAAGGTCAAGTGGCACGCGTAACAAATACTATTTTAGGCCAAATGCGTACGGCAAGTACTTGCCACAATTGTCATGGTAGTGGCAAGGTTATTAGCAACAAACCCAGCGGTGTAAGTGCCGATGGTCTAACACAAAAAGAAGAAGTTGTTTCTGTTAAAATTCCGGCCGGAGTAGTAGATGGCATGCAATTGCGCATGCAAGGCAAAGGCAACAGCGGCCCCATGGGCGGACCAGCAGGAGACTTAATGGTGCTTATAGAAGAAATTCCGCATCCAGAACTAAGCCGAGATGGAGAAAATTTGCACTATGAGTTGTATGTAAGCTTCCCAGATGCAGCACTAGGCACAAGTGTTGAAGTGCCCACCGTTTCTGGCAAAGCACGTATTAAAATAGATGCTGGTGTACAAAGCGGAAAAATTCTACGATTGAAAGGCAAAGGTTTACCAAGCATAGAAGGTTATGCAAAAGGAGACCAACTTATTCATATAAATGTTTGGACGCCTAAAAAGCTTAGCAAAGAGCAAGAAACGCTTTTAGAATCTATGCGCAGTGACGAAAATTATGCACCCCAACCTGGGCGAAGTGAAAAAAACTTTTTTGAACGCATGAAAGAAATGTTTCAATAAACAACTTTCAACCACAATACTAATCCTCGCTAAAATTGGCGGGGATTTTTTTTACCTAAGAAATGCATCACCGCAATTGTTATAAACCCTTTTTAAAAACATTCAGGTTTTTATATTGCACCATTATTAAATAAATACAATGAAAGCATACAACCCTAAACAATGGTCGCAAATTTTATTCTTTATTTCTAAAAACGACACGTTAATACGCTTGGCTCCGTTGCTTGTATTTGTTTTAATATACACCCTTGGCATTGCTTTTTTTGAATTAGAGTATCTAAAACTTAATGAGAAAAGTTGGGTAAAAAACATCCCCATCATGCACGGGTTGTTAAGCTTTGTAATTTCTTTATTACTTGTTTTTAGAACAAATACAGCATACGACCGCTGGTGGGAAGGAAGAAAACATTGGGGAAGTTTAGTAAACAACAGCAGAAATCTAGCCCTTAAAATGAGCGTTATGCTTGCTGAAAACGATGAAGAAAACCGTGCCTTTTTTAAAGAGAGCATTCCCAAATATGCCTTTGCATTAAAAGAACATTTACAAAGCGAACAAACGCGGTTATCTTTAGATGAGGCAGACCACCCAGAACTAAGCAAAATAGATTTAGAAAAACATGTTCCAAACCAGGTTGCTCAGCGCATGATTAGTAAGGCAGAACAACTATATAAAGAGAGTAAAATTTCTGGCGACCAGTTTATTATAATCAATGGCGAACTATCTAGCTTTACAGATATTTGTGGCGCTTGTGAACGTATACGCAATACACCAATTCCTTTTTCATACAGTTCTTTTATCAAAAAATTTATTTTGTTTTATGTACTGTCTTTGCCTTTGGGTTATGTTTTTAGCTTAGGTTATTATGCGGCACCCATCGTTACCTTTATTTGTTATGTACTTGCCAGTTTAGAACTTGTGGCCGAAGAAATTGAAGACCCTTTTGGCAATGACCCAAATGATTTACCCACACAAAAAATTGCAGAAAATATTCAAAAACACGTAGGTGAATTACTCTAAGGGTTAAGGGAATTCAACTTAAAGCTTTGAACCTTCAACTTTAAATTTTCAACAAAAACGCCACCGTATCTACACCATCAGCATAATCGTGAAGTGCTGGCTGTTGTGTTTGGCCAAAAGCAATCATACCTGCTTCCTTTCCAACCACACATTGCAACTCGTTTTCTTGCGTTTCAAATTGTTTTAGCAGTGCTGCTTTATCATCATAGTAAGCATAATGTACAACCGAAATAGGCGCGTGTAATTCGTCTTCCTCCCTAAAAATAGCAAAACCATTCTCTAAAAACGGCACCTTATTTAGCATAAAAATAGCTCGGTAATAATCGTAATTATTAGCGTATTTGCTGTTTTGAGCAACATATGCCTGATTTACAATGGCCGAAAAGATGAGATTTAAATCGTACCCACTAGGCACGTAAATTTTAGAAACATTTCTGCAACCCAAACCGTAATATTCAAAAATATCATCGCCCAATTGTACCAGTTCTTCTTTGCTTTCGTTACCCGCAATTACGGCAACAGAAGTTCTGTTTTTTCGAATAATGTTGGGGTATTTGCCAAAGTAGGTTTCAAAATAGCGTGCCGAATTATTGCTGCCAGTAGCAATAACTGCATCTGGATTTACTACGCGATCTGTAAATTCTATTTTAGATTTAAATGCTGGATCTAATTCTATTAAAATATCTTTAATAACCGGAAAAATACAATCGTCATCGCTAGACATTTTTGCCACCACTTTGTGACCAAACAAAAGCACAGATAAAAAATCATGAAAACCAACCAACGGAATATTGCCTGCCATGATAATGGCCACAGATTTTGGGTTGCTTGGCTCTTTAAAATCAGGATACTGCACCACCCACTCGTTTAAACTCTGCTGCGTTAATAGATTTGCCCAAGCCGCAAAGGCATGCCGTATGCTGCGGGCAGCAAACCACTGGTTTTTAGATTTCGCCTTGTTTATGGCGCTTTCCATTTGATTATAAAATGTGTTGTTTAAATGATGGTCTGTACGTACATCTGCGCCAAATTGGTGTAAAAATCTACCTAATTCAACAAATACTTTTATTCTGTTATTTATGTGCAACATGTTTGGATATTGGATATTACATTTGTGGGCGCAAAAGTAAAAACACCAACAGCATGGCAATTAAAATAACAGACGAATGTATAAACTGCGGTGCATGTGAGCCGGAATGCCCTAATAACGCCATTTACGAAGGCGCAATGGAGTGGCGTTTTAGCGATGGAACCGATGTAACTGGCAAAATAGTAACTCCCACAGGCAACGAATATGATGCAGACGCGGCACAAGAACCTGTAGACTATGATGTTTATTTTATTGTAACAGATAAATGTACAGAGTGCCACGGTTTTCATGAAGAACCACAATGTGCAGAGGTTTGCCCCGTAGATTGCTGCGTACCTGACGAAGATCACGTAGAAACAACAGAGCAATTAAATGCCAAAAAAGAATTTATGCATTTGTAAATTTTAAATTACATTTGAAATTAAACAAAACCACTCACAGCTTGCAACGTGAGGACCACGCTTAAAGCGTGGTTTTTTTTGTTCTACAATGCACGTAAACACAGAATCAATCGTTAGGTAATCATGAAAATTCTTGTTTCCTTCTTTTTTACCTTCTTTAGCACAATTGCCCTTGCGCAAACGCACATCCCCAGTGCCGAAAGAGAATTAGCTCGCCTTGGCCACAACTCTATTGTGCAAAAAACGCAAGAAATGCGCATGGCAGCACAGGATACGTTCACGCTCATTTTAGATCAGATTATTGGTACAGAAGAAGCGTATAACTTCCCCTTTGAAAGAGTGCAAAACCTAAGTAAATTACATGCTCCCGATAAATCATTCAGGATATACACCTGGAGCGTTCCACAATCTGACGGGAGTTTTGCCTTTTTTGGACGATTAGTTTTAAATGACAAAAATGGCTTACGCGTTATTAGATTAATTGATGGCGGTGCCGATAAAGAATGGGCAGAATACCTCTTAATCAAACCAGAAAATTGGTATGGTGCCATTTACTATGACATTATTGAAACCAAATACAAACGCAAAACCTACTATTCGCTATTAGGTTATCGACCAAATACAAAAACCTACAACCAAAAAATTGTAGAAGTATTGGCTTCAGACAATATGAACAAATTGCGTTTTGGGGCGCACATATTTAACACACCTGTTGTAAACGGTATTAAATATAAAAAACGTCCATATCGTTTAATTTTTAGATACAACCCCAAAGCTGTAGCTACTGTGAGGTATGTAAATAAAGAAATTGTTATGGATCATTTGGCAGTACCAGACTATTCAATGACTGAAAAATGGAATATGTATGGCCCAGATTTTAGCTATCATGCACTCTACTGGAAAAAAGGAAAATGGGAGCTTAAAGACGAAATCATTGTCAACAATGATGTTAAGCCAACTCCGCAAAAACCCACACAAAAAGGCTTGCCAAAAAAATAATTTCACGGCTATTGGTACATACATCATCAAGAAATTATAGAATTGAATATCGGCCTTTTTTAGCCCCTCCTTTTTGCTACTTTTGACGCTCAAAAATGAATAATCTAATTATTGATGAAAAAGCACAATTTCTCAGCCGGACCATGTATTCTTCCGCAACCTGTACTTCAACAAGCCGCAGCTGCTGTTACCAATTTTGACAATTTAGACTTATCTCTTATCGAAATATCGCATCGCGACAAAAGCTTTGTTGCCGTTATGGACGAAGCCGTTGCTTTGGTAAAAGAATTGTTAAACGTACCCGCAGGTTATTCTGTAGTTTTTTTACAAGGTGGAGCTAGCTTGCAGTTTTGTATGGTTCCTTTCAACTTTTTAAAAGAAGGCGGAAAATCAGTTTACCTAGAAACAGGTACTTGGGCCACCAATGCACGTAAAGAATCAGAATTGTTTGGCGAAACAATTATTGCTGCTTCATCTGAAGACAAAAACTTTTCCTACATCCCCAAAGGATATGAAATACCCGCGGATGCAGATTATTTTCACTGCACAAGCAACAACACCATTTTTGGTACACAAATGAAAGCTTTCCCAAAAAGCCCTGTACCCGTAATTTGCGATATGAGTTCTGATATTTTTAGCCGCACCATAAACGTTGCCGATTTTGACGTGATTTATGCTGGCGCACAAAAAAACATGGGACCTGCAGGAGCTACATTGGCCATTGTTAAAGATTCTTTTCTTAACAACTCGGGTAGAAAAATACCTACCATGTTAAACTACGAAACACACATTAAAAAAGAATCGATGTTTAACACTCCGCCTGTGTTTGCCGTTTACGTTTCTATGCTAAACCTGCGCTGGTTAAAAGAAAATGGTGGAGTTGCCGCAATAGAAAAAGTAAATCAAGCCAAAGCCGATTTATTATACAACGAAATTGACAGAAACCCTCTATTTAAAGGTTCTGCCGCTGTAGAAGACCGCAGCAACATGAATCCTACCTTTTTACTTACAGACGAAAGCAAAAAAGAAAAATTTGACGCCATGTGGAAAGCTGCCGGCATTAGCGGCATAAACGGCCACAGAAGCGTTGGTGGATATCGCGCTAGTATATACAACGCCTTGCCATTAAGCAGCGTACAAGTGTTGGTAGATGTAATGAAAGAATTGGGAAAAGGTTAAAAGTTCAACGTTGAAGGTTCAAGGTTGAACCCGACCAAATAACTTATAACACTTAACACATAATTTAAAAAAATGAAAGTACTCGCAAACGATGGAATTTCTGCTTCTGGTAAAGAAGCTTTAACAGCAACCGGACACGAACTGCTGGAGATTACAGTAGCACAAGACAAATTGATAGATTACATCAACAAAAACAATGTAGATGTTTTACTTGTACGCAGCGCAACCACGGTACGCAAAGATTTAATAGATGCTTGCCCAAACCTTAAAATTATTGGTAGAGGAGGCGTTGGTATGGATAACATAGATGTTGAATATGCACGCGAACAAGGCAGACACGTAATAAACACGCCTGCTGCTAGCAGCCAAAGTGTAGCCGAATTGGTAATGGCACACATGTACGGCATGGTTCGTTTTATGCACGATAGCAACAGACAAATGCCGCTTGAAGGCGATAGCAACTTTAAAAAATTAAAGAAAAATTACGCCAACGGTATTGAGCTTAAAGGCAAAACTTTGGGTGTAATTGGTTTCGGTAGAATTGGCCAGGCCGTAGCTAAACTTGCTTTAGGTGTTGGCATGCACGTTGTTTACCATGATCCTGTTGCAACTGTATCTTCGTTGTCGTTAGAGTTTTTTGGCGGACAAAAAGTAGATATCCCCGTACAAAACTTACCATTAAATGATGTTTTAAAACAATCTGATTTTATTACCCCACACATTCCAGGAGGAAAACTTATTGGTAAAAAAGAAATTGAAATGATGAAAGACGGAGCCGGAATTATAAACACGGCTCGTGGTGGTGTAGTTGTAGAAGAAGATTTAATTGAAGCCTTAAACTCAGGTAAAATAAAATATGCTGGTTTGGATGTTTTTGTTGGAGAACCAGCTCCAGCCATTACGGTTTTAATGAATCCGCATGTTAGCTTAACGCCACATATTGGTGCTGCTACCCTAGAGGCACAAGATAGAATTGGAACAGAATTATCTGATTTAATAAATGAAATAGCCAACAAAATGGCCTAATCATTTTTTTATACGCATTAAAAAACCGCGCTATTGTCGCGGTTTTTTTGTTTTTATATGCTTGTGTAGTAACTAAAAAACAACTTTTTCTTTGGCTACTATTTCGCCTAGTTCATTCTTTAGCACACATAAATAAGTACCTGGTACATTTGGCAACCGTAAGTTTAAGGCAACATCTCCGCTAGATTTTACTACTTCTTGTAAATGCGTTCTGCCCAAAACATCTATGATTTCTACCTGCCACTCTTTCGCGTTGGGTTTGTAAAACGCCCATGTAAAATACCCATTGTTACTCGGGTTTGGGTAAGCAACCGTTGCAATCTGCACAACCTCATCTATTCCTACATTTACCGCAGGTGTGCTGCAATAATTTAGCGTATAAACATTGGTAAACGTTGGGTCCATTTCAAATTGTATGGCCGATCTATTTAATCCGCGAATGAAAATATCATAGAAAGCAAATTCTGTAACAAAACCTTGTGTTAACCCTAAGCCCGCTAATAATATAGGGTTTGCCGGAAGACCATTCAAAAACAAACTATCTACCAACGTAACATTTGTTTTTAATAAAAGCCCATTATGCGTGCCCAAATTACTTGGCAGAACAACACTGCCCCACCCAACAACTTCATAACTTTCTGTATAATACCTTTTTAATTGGCCTGGCGCATTCACCAAACCTACAGACCCAACGGTAATGGCAAAATCCATATCAGTGTGGTAGTTATTGGTCCATTGCGTAGTACTGGTTAAAGGCAATTGGTAACGCGCAACGGTTTTCCCAAAGTTATTATTCGAGGCAATGGTAGTTAAGATATCTCCTGTACCTCCTGTTAGGGCCGCAATATTGTAGTTGGCATTAATTGTTTGCAGCCCTTGGTAGTAAAAACCAGAGCCCGAATTCAAGAAATACTCTTTTGTTCCAGAAATCAAAATCGGCCCAAGGTAAATTTGCGTGTTTAGCATCCCCGTAGCATTGGGAAAGTTTGGGTTGGTATTTGGCGTTTTTAAACTGAAATCTTTGGCCTTGTTTCCAGAAATTGCCGAATAATTCCACGTTTGATTTGCACCTATTGTTGGAGCCATCAACCCCGCTGTTGCAACCTCAATACCCTTTGCCGTGTCTGGTGTAAGTGGGTAAAAAATATCTCCGCTTTGAATAACCGCCTGTCCAAATAGCGTACTGCCCAAAAGGCAAAATAAAAAACCAAGCAAATTCCTTTTCATGTCTTTGTGTTTTTTCAAATGTAAAACTTTCAAAAAAGGTTGGTTCATTCATTAATAATGGCCTCTGATATATATTTAACAGAGAATAAAAGTTGGCCGCAATAAGGTGGAAAAGTCTCCACAACAAAAACATTTGCACGTACATTTGCCGCTTTAAAAATTTATTTCATGATTAAAATTAAACCGTTTAAGGCTACTCGCCCTACCAGAGATAAAGCTTATTTATTAGCCTCGCGCTCTTATGTAAGTTATAGCGAAGAAGAGCTTATAGACAAATTGGATAAAAATCCGTTTACATTTTTGCATGTAATAAATCCAGAATACAAAGAAAAAGTGAGAAGCGAAGGCACTGAGCGCTTTAAAAAAGTAAAACATCATTTTAAACATTTTAAAAACCTGGGCTATTTTATTGATGAAGAAAAGCCTGCGTTTTACATCTACCAGCAGCAGGCCGAAAACCATGTATTTACTGGGCTAATTGGAGCTGTATCGGTAAACGACTATCGAGAAGGCCGAATTAAACTGCACGAAAACACCCTTACCCATCGCGAAGAAATGTTTACCAATTATTTGCACGAAACCGGTTTTAATGCCGAACCTGTTTTGTTGATGCATCGCCCCCTTTCTAAGGTTGCCGAAATTAAAAGCAAATACATGAAAGAACGTGCCGAATATGAGTTTACATCTACCGATAAAGTGTTGCATTTAATGTGGCCCGTAACAGACGAAGAAGACGTAAAGGCGTTTGAAGAATCTTTTGCCAAAGTAGATAAAGTATACATTGCCGATGGCCACCACCGCTGCGCAAGCTCGGTAAGGTTGGCAGATAAATTTGCCTCGGATCAAGAGGATGATACGCAGAATTATTTTATGGCCTATTTTCTTTCAGAATCTACCATACGCATACACGGGTTTGACAGATTGGTGAAAGATTTAAACGGTATGACCACCGAAGAGTTTTTGCAAAAGCTTACCGAAAACTTTTTTGTGCGCGAAAAAGAAGTTGAACTTTATAAACCAGAAAGCATGCACGAAATGAGCATGTACGTTGGTGGAAAATGGTACGCTCTATTTAATAAACCGGGTAGCCACAACCCAGAAGATGCCGTAGAAAGTTTAGATTGTAATATTTTATCGGCACTGCTTTTAGACCCTGTTTTGGGCATAAAAGATTTAAAAACAGATTCGCGCATCGATTTTTCTCCCGGCAATACAGGGCCAGAAACCCTAAAAAAAGCCGTAGATAGCGGCAAGTATAAAGTTGGTTTTGGCCTCTATCCTATCTCGGTAGAACAATTAAAACGTGTGGCAGACGAAGATAAAGTGATGCCCCCAAAAAGCACGTACATAGAACCCAAATTGCGCAGCGGATTAACCATTTACAACTTTAAAGATTAACATGAGCATTGTAGAAAATTTGGCAGCGCTTCAGGCAGAAATACCGAAAGAAGTTACCCTTGTTGCCGTTTCTAAAACAAAACCAGACGAGGCCATACTAGAAGCCTACAATGCCGGACAGCGCATTTTTGGCGAAAACAAAGTGCAAGATTTAGCCGCCAAGGCCGAGCGTTTACCCAAAGACATTCAGTGGCACATGATTGGCCACGTGCAAACCAACAAGATAAAATACTTTGCGCCTTTTGTAAGTTTAGTTCATGGTGTTGATAGACTAAAAGTGCTTAAAGAATTAAACAAAGAAGCTGTGAAAAACAATCGTGTAATTGATTGTTTACTGCAAGTTTTTATAGCCGATGAAGAAACCAAATTTGGTTTTAGTGCCGAAGAAATTACAGCCCTATTTAAAGACAAAACTCTAGAAAACTACCCCAACCTCCGCGTACGCGGATTAATGGGCATGGCAACATTTACCGATAACCAAACCCAGGTAGCGGAAGAGTTTGCCACACTTAAATCTCTTTTTGACGAAGTCATTGCAACTTTTAACCTTCAACCTTCAACCTTTAACGTGTTAAGCATGGGCATGAGTGGAGACTACCCAGTGGCTATAAAAAACGGCAGCAATATGATACGCGTGGGAACTAAAATTTTTGGGGAGCGGAATTATTAGAACTTTCATTTTGCTTGAAACCGCTTTCCAAAAAAGTGGCACACTCCAATTGTATTAAAGATATTCTGCTCAGTCTGTTCTTCATTTAACTTAAAAACTTAACCTGAATAAAAGCAACGAATACACTTAATTTGCGCTCTCATTTATGTATGCTGTAATAGACATAGAAACCACAGGGGGCAAGTTTAACCAAGAACACATCATGGAAATTGCTGTGTTTTTGTTTAACGGCAAAGAAGTGATTGATCAGTTTATCACGCTGGTAAATCCGGAAGCGCCCATCCAACAATATGTAAGCAAGATTACAGGCATCACCCAAAACATGGTATTGCGTTCTCCTAAATTTTATGAGATTGCCAAACGCATTGTAAAAATTACCGAAGATGCCGTGTTTGTAGCGCACAACGTAAAGTTTGATTACCGCGTGGTGCAACTAGAATTTGAGCGTTTGGGTTTTGATTTTCACCGCAAAACCTTAGACACCATCGACCTGACCAAAGAATTAATTCCCGGATTAAAAACCTACGGGTTAGAATCTGTTTGCAAAGAGTTGGGCATTAGCAATACACATCGGCATCGCGCAGATGGCGATGCACGCGCCACCGTTGAGCTTTTAAAAATTTTACTTGAAAAAGATACTGGCAAAACAATTAGCAAATTATCTAGCTCGGTAGAAGAAAGCGAAAACCAGCACCCATTTAGAGAAATTGTACGCGGACTAAAAAATGTTACGGGCGTTTATTTTTTACACAACGCACGTGGCAAAGTAATTTATGTGGGTAAAAGCAACGATTTACAAAACAGCATCAATCGCCACTTTTTAGCTACCAACCAAGAAGCGGTAAATATTCAGCAAGAATCTAGCAACATACATATAGAAGAAACCGGCAACGAAGCCATTGCCCATATTAAAGCGTTTGATGCCTTGCGCAAGTTAAAACCCAAGTTTAACAAAGGCATAAATACCAAGTTTTTACACTTTGGCATTTTTGCCGAAACCGATGGCGAAAACATAACCTTTTTACGTGTGGCCCAAGTAAAGCAGAGGCCACCGGCTATTTACTTTAAAGAAAAAGATGATGCTTATCAATTTGTGCTAGAGCGCTTGGTAGAAAATAAAGTAGATACAGAAATAATCTTGATGGAAAAGGATCAGAGATATTTAGAACCTTTTTTAAAGCGATATACCTATAAACCTGCAAGGCAAACCATGCCCCTAGAAAGTTTAACGCATTCTCTGTTTAAACAACCGAACTTTTTGGCCATTGGCAAAGGCAGAACAACCACCGAAAAAAGTGCGCTACTCATAGAAAACTACATGGTAAAAGGTTACTTTTTTTATGAGCTAGAAAGTGTTTTAGAAAGTAAAACACGCATAAAAAAATTGCTTACGCCCATTGTACATCACCCGTATGTAAATTCTGTGGTGCACCATTTTATACAGTTGGGGTCTTTAAAAGTGCACCAATTTTAATTGTAGCCCCAACCACAATTCCTCGCATTTCCGCGGCAATCCATGTTTTTCTTTCGTCTTTTTTTAAAAGCATAAAAGCAAATGTCCATCAGCAACAAACAAAATTTACGGTTGGTCTGGTAAATACTACGGTTCATCCTTTTTCTTTTTTGTAGCCGCGATTCTCATCGCACTTTCGCTCAAGAATTTTAAAAGTCACTTCCCAATCTGGCTTAACATTCTAAACAAAAACCATAGTGATGAGAGCATATTTTTTATTTTCTTTTCTTTTTTTCGCCTCCTTTCTTCAAGGACAAAATATCCGCGGAACGGTAACAGACCAAAAAGGAAATTTGTTGCCTGGTTGCAATGTTTCTTTAGAAGGTACCTATTTTGGCGCATCAACAAATGTTGACGGTGAATTTGAATTTAATGCTCCGATGAATGACTCGGCAACATTAAAAGTGCAGTTTGTTGGATACAAAGCATTTAAAAAACGTATTTACATAACCAACGCAATGCCTGCGTTTACCATCACCTTAAAAGAAGCTTTTAACAAATTAAATGTAGTTACCGTAACGGCAGGGATGTACGGCACAGGAGAATCTGTAGACGCAGTGGTGATGAATAGCTTAGATGTAGTTACCACGGCCGGTGCCCTTGGCGATATTACGGGTGCCATGCAAACCTTGCCCGGCACAAGCACCAATGGCGAAAGCGGCAAACTGTTTGTGCATGGCGGAAGCGCCAACGAAACAGGCACCTACATAGATGGCATTTTGGTACATGCGCCCTACTCTAGCTCGGCACCCAATATGGCTGTACGCGGAAGGTTTAACCCGTTTATGTTTAGCGGTACGGCTTTTAGCACAGGCGGATATTCGGCCGAATATGGCCAAGCGCTTTCATCGGTACTTATTTTAAACACCAACGAAATGCCGGTAGAAGAATCGGTAAACATTAGCCTAATGACCATTGGGGCCGATTTGGCTGGAACAAAAATGTGGAAGAATGGCGCCATAACTGCCACTGCCAACTACATGAACTTAAAACCCTACATGAGTGTAATGCCCCAAAACTACACCTGGAACAAGCAACCCGAAGCTTTTGGTGGCGCAATAAATTTTAGGCAAAAAACTGCCTTTAACGGATTGTTTAAAGTGTATGCTACTATAGATCAATCTAACTTGTCTCAGCAACAAAACTTGTTAGGTACAGAACAAAGCACGCAAAACATCAACCTAACTAATAATAACCGTTTTGTAAACACCAATTGGAAAGGGTTGATTGCTGAAAAATGGATGCTAAAAGGTGGCGCTTCTTTTACTTACAATGAAAATTATTATGATTTAACCCACACAACGCTAACCGAAACTTTAAAAGGAAGTCATGCAAAAGCCATGGCCATACATGAGGCGAACGAGAAGTTTCACCTCTGTTTTGGTACCGAGTATTTTTACAAAAACTTTGCAGAAAGCTATCAAGTAAAAAATCTTGCCGCAGACAGCAGCGCTTTTTACACCGACAATAAAACCGCTGCTTTTGCCGAGGCCAAACTTTACACCTCAACAAAATTTGTGATTAACGCAGGACTGCGTGCAGAATACAGCAGCTACTTGGCGCAAGCCAATGTATCGCCAAGAATTTCTATGGCGTATAAACTCTCTAAAAACAATCAGGTTTCTTTTGCGTACGGTTGGTTTTATCAAGACCCTATAAACACCCAACTTATTGCACACAACCAAATTAGCTACGAAAAAGCAACGCATTACATCTTAAGTTTTGATAAGCAGATGAACAAGCGCACCTTGAGAGCCGAGCTTTACGCCAAAGATTACAGCAACCTAGTAAAATACACCAACCAACATGCCAATGCTTACACCAACAATGGCCATGGCTATGTGTATGGAGTTGACCTATATTTTAGAGATGCCAAAACCATTAAAAATGGCGATTACTGGATTTCTTATTCTTATTTAAACTCAGAACGCAATTATTTAAACTACCCTTACGCGGCCAAACCAAGCTTTACCAATGCGCACACCATTTCGGTGGTTTACAAACATTGGATTCAGAAACTGCGCAGCCAAATAGGCGCCACATTAAGCCTGAGCAGCGCCAGACCGCACAACAACCCCAATCAAGCAAATTTTATGGCCGATAAACTAAAGCCCTATTCTTCGCTAGATGTAAACTGGAGTTTTTTGTACCGAGACAACATCATCTTTCATGCGGCCTTTAGCAATGTGTTGGGCGCCAACAATATTTACGGCTACAACTACACACCCACACCCAACAGCAACGGCACATACGGAAGAACAGAAATATTGCCCAGCGCCAAACACTTCTTTTTTGTGGGCTGCTTTATTACCCTAAGTAAAACCGGAAAAGAAAATCAACTAGATAAAATTAATTAATCACAAAACCCCCATTAAAATGAAACATTTAATCACCCTTACAATTGTTTTTGCCCTTTTTGCCGCACAAGCTCAACCCAGTTTTAAACAAGCGTTGGGGCAAGCGTTAACCCAATATGGCCAGGCCAAAACCATAGAAGATTTAACCGCATCTGCCAACCAATTTAAGCGCATTAGCCAAGTAGAAACCAAAGAATGGTTGCCGCTGTACTACAACGCGCAGGCTTATATCCGCATGAGTTTTATGTTGAATGACAACAACGAACAGCGCGATGCATATTTAGACGCTGCTCAAAAATCGGTAGACGAGATGTTGGCCATCAACAACAAAGAATCAGAAATTTATGCGCTACAAAGTTTGCTTTACACAGCACGTTTGGTAATAGACCCCATGAATCGCGGCCAGCAAATGATGATGAAATCTGGACAAGCCATTGGCCAAGCATTGGGCCTAAACCCAAACAACCCAAGAGCGCAATATTTGTTATTGAGCAACGAAGTTGGCCAAGCCCAATTTTTTGGCAAAGAAGTAGAAGAGTTTTGCCCAAGAATAAACACACTTTACGCAAATTGGGATGAGCTTAACCAAGTGCCCGAACTTTACCCAAGCTGGGGCAAAGACGAAGTTGCGGGACTAAAAAACCTTTGTAAATAAAAAATACATTTAACCCTAAATATTTTTCAAGATGAAATACAAATTAACAATAACAGCCCTTTTAGCATTTGCCACTTTGTTTTTAAATGCACAAAACACAATTGATGTAAAAATTATAAACCTAGAAAATAGCAACGGCAAGGTGATGCTTGAGCTGGTAAACGAAAGACAAGAAGTAGTTGGACAGGAAATCATTGTTATTAAAGACAACGTAGCAACCGTTAAATTCAACGACATTAAAAACGGGAAATATGCCATCCGCTTTTTTCATGATGAAAACAGCAATGGAAAAATGGATACCGGCACGTTTGGCATCCCTACAGAAGGTTACGGTTTTTCTAACAACGCACGCGGTTTTATGGGCCCTCCAGATTTTGAAGACATGATTTTTACCGTAAACGAAAACGTAAGCATGACACTTAAAACAAAAAATTAAAACGTATTATCACGTTTTAAATAGCACAACACAAAAACATGGCCCTACTTACCAAAGACATGATTAAACCCGCTAAAAAATACTGGCAGTATTTTTTAGGAATCTATGTGATGAGCACGCTAAGCTTGCCTCTGGTTTGGGGCAACGGAGATTGGAGCAATCCCGTGGTGTTGCTTAAAGTATCGTTGTGGAGTTTTGTGATTTGGGCCACCCAAATGGTAGGACACACTATTATTATTGTAAAACTAGACGAGCGTATTTCTTGGATGAAACGCCCCGTACTGCGCGGTTTAGCAGGTTTGGTAAGCATGGTGATTTACGCCTCGGTTGCTTTTATTGTGGTTCAAATCATTATGCAATTTGTTTTCTTTCAAAAATTGCCAAACCTTACTTTATTAGAGTTATTACAAAATAGCTGGTATGCCGTTCAGGTGGCATTTGTAGTTTCGTTTGTGGCCACATTTTTTGGTTTTTTAAATGCTTGGAGAAAATCTGAAGTTGAAAAAGAACGGCTAAAAACACAAATGATGGTGCACAAATACAATGCGCTACAAAACCAAATAAACCCACATTTTCTATTCAACAGCTTTAATGTGTTGAGTGAGTTGGTGTACGAAAACCAAGATTTGGCCGTAAAGTTTATTCATCAGCTTAGCGATTTATACCGCTACGTATTATCTACAAAAACCGAAGATTTGGTGCCGCTGAAAAAAGAACTAGCGTTTATTCAGTCGTTTGCATTTCTGTTAAAAACCCGGTTCGAAAATCAGCTAGAAATTACCATTGATGTGCAACTCAATGATGAAGAATATTTGGTACCCATGTCTTTACAACTCCTGGTAGAAAATGCTGTTAAACACAACGAAGCTACAAGTGCTTCGCCCTTAAAAATTAGCATTGCCAAGCGAAACAATAGCATTGTTGTAAGCAATAATCTGCAAGAAAAAACGGCTGTTAAACACTCTACAAATACGGGTTTAAGCAACATAAAAGAGCGTTACGCTTATTTAAGCGGCAAGGAAATTACCATTAATAAAACTACAGAAACGTTTACCGTAGAACTACCCATCATTAAACTAAACCATAACTAATGCGCATTGTAATTATAGAAGATGAGCCTCGTGCCGCCAGGCGTTTAGAAAAAATGATTCTGGATATTGAGCCTGCTGCCCACATCATTAACAGGCTAGAAAGTGTAAAAGAATCCTTGGTGTTTTTTAATACACATCCCGAGGTTGATCTCATTTTTTCTGACATTCAACTTGCCGATAATTTAAGTTTTGAAATTTATGCGCAAACCGAAATAAACGCGCCTATTATTTTTACAACGGCTTATGACAGTTACGCCATTGAAGCCTTTAAAACCAACGGCATAGATTATTTGCTAAAACCAGTAAAACCAGAAGATTTAGAAAAAGCCATTGCCAAGTTTAAACACCTAACTAAAAAAGAATCGAATCCAGATTTAAAAGCACTTGCCGCCATCATTCAAAATGCAGGAAATGCCCAAAACACACAGTACAAAAAAAGGTTTATGGTTAAAGTTGGTACACAACTAAAAAGTATTGCGGTAGCCGATGTTTTGGCGTTTTATAGTAAAGAAAAAGCCAACTACATTTTTACATCAGACAAACGCTCTTATGTATTAGAAAGCTCTCTAGATTTTATAGAAACAGAACTTAACCCCGAACACTTTTTTAGAATTAATCGCGGATTTATTTTGAGTTTAGCTGCAGCTAATAACATTGTGGCTTATAGCAACAGCCGTTTAAAAATAACCATAAACGGATTGGAAGACGAGTTGATTATTGTTGCACGAGACCGTACAAAGGCGTTTAAAAGCTGGCTAGGAGAATAATCTTGGTTAAAAGAAGTATCCAACGCTAATCACCAATTGGTTCATACGTCCGTCTAAATCAAACTCTTGGCCAGCAACAACTGCAGTACCAGAATGCGAATGAAATGCGCCTTCATATTTCACTTCGGCCAGAATACCAATAAACTTAATTCCGGCTCCTACTTGATAGCCTAATGTTGCCTTTTTATAACCGTCATCAAATATTTGGTTGGGCGAGCTTAAGTTTATGCTCGCTACTGGACCTGCAAAAATTGCGGCAGGACCAAGCTTTAAACCCACAGGAACGGGAATATCTAAACGCTGTAAATTGTATGTGCCGCTGGTTGGCACTGCATCTGCCTTAAACGCATAATCTGTACTCACCTTTGTATACAATAATTCTGGTTGTACGTACAGCATAACCAAATTTATGCGCAACATGGCACCAATATGGAAACCAGCTTCACTATCCAGATTTATATCAGAAATGGAGGGGCTGCTGTCTTTGATTTTAAAATTAGGAACGTTTAACCCACCCATTACGCCAAAGTCTAACAGTTGTGCTTGGGCAAAACTTCCTGTTACGATTAAGAAAAGAAGGATAAATTTTTTCATCATTTAGATTTTAATTGATTTCAAACAATTTTCTACGTTGTTATAAATACGTTCATTAACATTTTCTAGTGTGGCGGGTATAAATGTTTTTCCTGTAATGCTTTCAAAAAGCTCTACATATCTATCAGAAACCGTTTGCACAAATTGATCTGGTATTGGCGGAATTTGCTGTCCCTCTAACCCCTGAAATCCGTTTTCAATCAGCCATTCGCGTACAAACTCTTTGCTTAGTTGTTTTTGTTTTTCACCCTTTTTTTGGCGCTCTTCATAGCCTTCTTTGTAAAAATATCGAGAGGAATCTGGGGTGTGAATTTCATCAATCAACACAATGGTGTCGTCTGCCAATTTACCGAATTCATATTTGGTATCTACCAAAATTAGCCCTTGTTTGGCCGCCATTTCTTGTCCGCGAGCAAAAAGCTTTTGTGTTGTTTCTTCTAGAATTTTATAATCATTCTCAGATACAATTCCTTTTTTCAGAATGTCTTCTTTAGAAATATCCTCGTCATGATCTCCTTGTTCTGCTTTGGTTGCCGGAGTAATAATGGGCGTGGGAAATTTATCGTTTTCCACCATTCCTTCGGGCATGGCAACACCACAAAGTATGCGTTTGCCAGCCTTGTATTCGCGAGCAGCATGTCCACTTAAATAGCCTCTTATAACCATTTCTATTTTAAACGGCTCTGCGCGATGACCAACCGTGGCCACAGGATCTGGCGTAGCAATTTTCCAGTTGGGGATGATATCTGCCGTGGCATCTAAAAAGTGCTCTGCAATTTGGTTTAGCACTTGCCCTTTGTGTGGAATTGTTTTGGGCAAAATTGCATCAAAAGCAGATATTCTATCTGAAGCAACCATTACCAAAAGGTTGTTTTGCAAGCTGTAAACATCTCTTACTTTACCGTGATAAACCGCGGTTTGGCCAGAAAACTCGAAACTATTTTTTTGTGTGCTCATGAATTATATTTTCTTCTTTGCTATATGCTTTAATAATATCTTTTACCAACTCGTGGCGGATAACATCTATATGATCTAAGGTTACTACCGAAATACCTTTTGTTTCTTGTAAAATGGCCAAAGCCGAAACCAAGCCAGAACGTTGATTTTTGGGTAGGTCTATTTGGGTGGTATCTCCCGTAATAATAAACTTAGCAGATTTGCCCATGCGCGTTAAAAACATTTTCATTTGAGCGTGGGTTGTGTTTTGGGCCTCGTCTAAAATTACAAAAGCATGGTCTAACGTGCGGCCGCGCATAAACGCCAACGGGGCAATTTCTATTACGCCAGATTCAATATAGTTTTCTAATTTTTCATGCGGAATCATATCGCGCAGTGCATCGTACAACGGGCGCAAATACGGATCTAATTTTTCTTTTAAATCGCCAGGTAAAAAACCTAGGTTTTCTCCGGCTTCTACGGCAGGGCGCGTTAAAATAATTCTGCGCACCTCTTTATTTTTAAGCGCACGCACGGCCAACGCTACCCCCGTATACGTTTTGCCCGTTCCGGCTGGGCCAATGGCAAAAAGCATATCGTTAACATCGCACTCTTTAACCATTCTTTTTTGGTTAAGCGTGCGTGCCTTAATCAATCTGCCGCGCACACCATGCACCAAAACATCATCATGATCTCTTAATTTACGGTAATCATCATCATTGCCTTCGCCTAAAATACGCTCCATTTGGTTCTCTGTAATGGCATTGTATTTAGCAATATGCTCAATAATAAGCGCGAGCTTTTTTTCAAAATCTTCTATTTGTTCTGCCTCGCCATTCACTTTTATTTGATGGCCTCTGGCTGTAATTTTTAATTTAGAAAAGTGGCTATTTAAAATAGCAATGTATTTATTGTTTGTGCCATAAACCGCGTTTGGGTCTGCATCTTCAATTTGTAGTATTTTCTCTGTCAAACGGGATAAAAATTAGATTACGGGTTACCGAAATTAAGTACTTTTGGGCGCAAAGAAAAGCTTTTAACACAACAAAATTTCTATTTGCTTGGGCACAAAAATGGCTGTGATTACAATAACATCAGACTACGGTTTAAAAGACCATTATGTTGCCGCTTTAAAAGGTGCGTTGCACCGTGAAATAGACCACCCATATATTGTAGATGTAACGCATCACGTACAAGCATTTAATATTGTAGAGGCCGCGTTTATTTTAGGCAATGCTTACCATCATTTCCCAACAGGTACAATCCATTTAATTTGTGTAGACGAAGAAGCACTGCCCCACAAAAAACATTTGGTAATGAAAATGAATGGCCACCTGTTTGTTGCAGCAAACAATGGTGTGCTTTCTATGATAAACCCAGATTATAAACCCGACCAGCTTATAGAAATTGATTTGCGAAATGCGCCAGAATTGGTTTCGGCAAGAGATATTTTTGCGCGCGTAGCAGGCCATTTAGCCCGTGGAGGAAAAACAGATTTGCTTGGCCGCGCGGTAGATGATTATAAAAAAGCATCTTTGCCCAATCCTGTATTAAAAGAAGGTGGAAAAAGATTAATTGGAACCGTGATTTATGTAGACAGATTTGGAAACTTGGTAACAAATATTTCAGAAAAACAAGTATTGGAAGACGCCAAGGGCCGAGATTTTTCTGTGTTATTGCCAAAAGGCAGAAAACCGATAACCAAGATTTTTAAACATTACTACGAAGAAACAGAAGACGGAAAAGCCATTGCCATTTTCAATGCTGCGGGATTGCTTGAGGTTGCCATTTTTAAATCAGGTAGCGATACCATGGGAGGCGCAACAGAATTGTTGGGAATAAGATTAAAAGACCAAATAACCATAGAATTTATATGATCGTACGCATGGTTAAATTAACATTTAAAGAAGATAAGATTTCAGATTTTCTTTTCATTTTTGAGGCAACCAAACACAAAATTCGCGCCTTTGAAGGGTGCAAACATTTAGAATTGTTACAAGACGCTAATCATCCAAATGTGTTTTTTACTTATAGTCATTGGCAAAACCAAGAACACTTAAACAAGTACAGAAATTCTGCGTTGTTTGGCGAGATATGGCCTAAAACAAAACGTTTGTTCAGCGCCAAGCCCGAAGCGTGGAGCACGGTACAAAAAGAAATATTGATATGATTAGCTTATTAAAAAAAGAACTAAACAGCTTTTTTAGCTCTATAACGGGCTATCTGGTCATTGTTGTTTTTCTCCTGATCAACAGCTCGTTTTTATGGCTTTTTGCAGGAAGCTTTAACATACTAGAAGGGGGCTATTCTAGCATAGATAATTTGTTTTTACTAGCTCCTTGGGTATTTATGTTTTTAATTCCAGCCATAACCATGCGTTTGTTTGCTGATGAAAAACGCCTCGGAACGATGGAGTTATTGCTTACCAAGCCCCTTTCTGAAATGCAAATAATCTTAAGCAAATTTTTTGCGGGCTTGCTGCTTGTAATTTTTGCGCTGCTGCCCACCCTACTTTATTTTTTTAGTGTTTATCAATTAGGCAATCCGGTGGGTAATATAGATACAGGTGGCACCATAGGCTCTTATTTTGGATTGCTCTTTTTGGCCGGCAGTTACACAGCAATAGGCCTATTTGCCAGCTCGTTAACAGACAATCAAATTGTGTCTTTTATCATCGCCATGGCGCTATCTTTCATCTTTTATTTTGGATTCGACCAGATTGCAGGCCTTGGCATTTTTGGTGGTTTAGAGCTTTTAATTTTTAACCTTGGCATAAATGAGCATTATGTTTCTATGAGTAGAGGTGTATTAGACACAAGAGATATATTTTATTTTCTAACGGTAATTGGCGTATTTATTTATGCCACCAGATTAGTACTTCAAAGCAGAAAATGGTAATGAAAAAACGCACACAAGACATTGCAAAATTTGTTGCTCTCGTTCTCATTTTGATTCTGTTAAACATTATCGGATCCTACACTTTTTATCGGTTAGATTTAACCCAAGAAAAAAGGTATAGCTTAAATCCGGCCACGCTAGAATTGCTGGAGAACATTGAAGACAAGCTCTACTTTAAAGTATATTTAGACGGTAGTTTCCCAGCAGATTTTCAGCGCTTAAAAAAAGAAACCAAGCAAATGTTGGATGAGTTTAGAGCGTATCAACCCAACATAGAATACACGTTTATTAACCCCAACGAAAGCGAAGACGACAAAACCAACCGAGAAATTTGGGCCGAATTAAGGCAAAAAGGCTTAGAAGCCATTCAGATAGAACAAATAGAACAAGGAGGGAAAAGCTCTAAACAAATATTCCCGGGCGCCATAGCGTTTTACAAAGACCGCGAAATTGCCGTTCAACTTTTAATCAACCAATTTGCCACTGCCCCCAACTTGCAAGTAAACAATAGCATAGAAAAGCTGGAGTTTACACTAGCCAACAACATTAAAAAAATTACTTCGGTAGAAAAACCGCGTATTGCTTTTTTAGAAGGAAATGGCCAATTAGAAGCAAAATATGTAGCAGACATTGGCAAAGAACTCTCTCAATATTATATTGTAGATAGAATAAACCTACGAGAATTTAGAACCAATGCAGGCAACCAGGATCTTAGCATTACTGGCCAATTAAGGCGACTAAACACTTTTGACGCTTTAATTATTGCAAAACCAACCAAACCATTTGCTGACTTAGACAAATTACTGATAGACCAGTATATTATGAATGGCGGTAAAACACTCTGGTTTGTAGATGCTGTACAGGCTGAAATGGACAGCCTCTCTTATGCACCTCAATTTTTAGCTTACCCTACGGCCAATGATTTAAATTTAACCGATTGGCTTTTTAGATATGGTGTGCGTGTTAACACCAATTTGGTACAAGACATGGTTGCCGGTGGTGTAAATGATCGTCAAGGTGTACACAGGTGGATATATTTTCCATTGGTGATGCCGCAAGTAGAACACCCAATAACAAAAGATTTAAATGCCGTGCGATTTGAATTTGCAAGTACGGTTGATACAATTATCACCCCTGGTATTAAAAAAACGTTCTTGTTGCGCAGCTCACCTTATTCTCGTACCGTAAGCACACCGCATATGGTTAATCTGCAAACACTATATACGGAGCCTGTAGAAAGTCAATTCACCCAAAAGAATTTGCCTTTGGCTGTACTTTTAGAAGGCGAGTTTAACAGTACGTTTGCAAACCGCGTATTGCCAAACCCCGATAGCAAAGAGCAATTTTCTATCACAAACAAAGGTAAGTCCACACAAATGCTTGTTGTTGGCGATGGTGACATTATTAAAAACCAACTCAATTTGGTAAATCCAAAAATACCGCGCGGCACGCCACTACCTTTGGGCTACGACCAGTTTACCGGCATGCAATACGGCAACAAAGATTTTATCTTAAACGCCATAGATTTTATGCTAGACCAAAACAATTTAATAAGCATACGCAGCCGAGAATTAACATTGCGCTTGTTAGATTTTAATAAAATAGAAGCCGATAAAACCTACTGGAAAACCTTTAATACAGCATTACCCATTGCCATTATTATACTTTTTGGCATACTTTATAACTGGCTGCGCAGAAGAAAATACGCACGCAAATAAATCCCTCATTTATTTTGAAAAAAACAATTCTCTACATTTTAATTATTGCCGCACTTGCTGGCGTAGCTTATTATCTAATCAGTAAAAATCAGTATGAAAACACCTTAGAATCTATTTATGCAGAGTATGATTTTGCGGTTAAAGATACCTCTGCCATTACCAAAATAATTATTGCAGACAAAACGCCTAGCAGGGTTGAACTTACCCGAGAAGGCAACAAATGGAAGGTAAACGAAAAATATGAAGCAAGGCCAGATGCCATTGAAGTGCTTTTAGAAACCCTTAACCGAATGAGTATGCAAAACTTTGTACCCATTCCAAGCCAAGAAACCATTATTAAAAGAATGGCTGTTTATGGCAAAGAGGTTGAAGTTTATGAAGGAGACACCAAAATAAAACACCTATTTGTAGGCACCGAAACGCCAGATCAAACCGCCACTTACATGATGCTAAAAGGCGCTAGCCAGCCCTTTACTGTACACATACAAGGTTTTGTAGGTTATTTAAACAGCCGGTTTTTTACAGGCGAAGATTTATGGCGAAGGAGAATTTTGTTTGGACTAGAAAAAAATGAAATTAAAAATGTTGCCATAACCTATACGAACAATGATGCCGCAAGTTTTTTGATAGAAAATCAGGAGGGCAGTTCTATTATAAAAGACTTAGATGGAAACATCGTAAACAACACACTAGAAGTAAACAAAAACGTATTTTTAGGCTCGTTTAAAACGGCCAGCTACGAGGGCACCATTGTGCCTACCGATGGCGTTTGGCCCAAGCGCGATTCGCTCATGAATTCAACGCCCATTTTTACACTAACCATTAATGACATACATGGTAATCAGCAAACAATGTCCGCACATTATAAAAAGCCAGACCAAGACCAGGTAGGTGATGATGGCCATTTTTTAGAACATGACCCCAGTAGAATGTATGCTTTTTTAAGTGATGGTCGCTGGGTGCTTATCCAGTATTTCGGGCTAAAAAATATTATTGTAGACAAACAATTTTTTACGCAGGAACTGGTTTTCGACAATTAAAAAAGTTAAAAACACAAGCATTTTATCGCACGTATATTTCCATGTAAAAAAGTACTTTTGCGCCACTTTTTAAAAAACATTGTATGAAAGCGAAACTAGCCGCATTTGAAAACAAACCAGCAGAAATAGTATTTAGTTGGAATGACAGCGAAACAGATGCAAAAGGATGGGTAGTCATAAATTCTTTACGCGGTGGTGCTGCCGGAGGCGGAACAAGGATGAGAGAGGGCTTAACAAAACATGAAGTACTCTCTTTAGCGAAAACAATGGAAATAAAATTCTCTGTAGCTGGCCCAGCTATTGGAGGCGCAAAATCTGGCATTAACTTCGACCCAAACGACCCGAGAAAACAAGGCGTTTTAGAACGTTGGTACAAAGCCGTACGTCCGTTACTAAAAAATTATTATGGTACTGGAGGAGATTTAAATGTAGACCAGAAGCATGAAGTAATTCCGATTACATCTGCCTTAGGTGTTTTACACCCGCAAGAAGGAGTTTTACAGGGTCATTTTAACCCGAATGAAGCTGATAAGAAGAGAAAAATTAAAAACTTACAAGAAGGTGTTTCTCTGCTGGTTAAATCAACAAAACTTACACCAGATGAAACGCTAGAACATAAAGTTGGCGACTTAATAACAGGTTACGGAACAGCAGAAAGTGTTCGCCATTATTACAGCATACACGGCAATAGTGTTAAAGGCAAACGTGTTTTAATACAAGGCTGGGGCAATGTAGGTTCTGCCGCGGCATATTACTTGGCACAAGAAGGAGCCATAATAGTTGGGATTATAGATAGAGTTGGCGGTTTAATAAAAACAGAGGGCTTTAGCTTTGAAGAAATCAAGGAGCTTTTCAACAACAAAACAGGAAATTATTTAGTTGCAGAAAACCTTATTCCATTTGATAAAGTTGATGGAACCATCTGGAGTGTGGGCGCAGAAGTGTTCATTCCGGCTGCAGCCTCAAGGTTAATTTCTAGACAACACTTACATACGCTTTTAGCAAATGGCTTAGAGGTAATTTCTGCAGGTGCCAATGTGCCCTTTGCAGATACCGAAATTTTTTACGGACCCATTGCGGAAGAAGCAGATCAAAAATGTGCGGTAATACCAGATTTTATATCTAATTGCGGTATGGCCAGAGTATTTGGATATTTAATGAGTGATAAAGCTCAGGTTAATGACGAAGATATATTTGAAGATGTGAGTAAAACCATTTATGACGCATTAAAAAATGTATATCACAAAAACCCTAGCACAAAGTTAGTAACACAAACAGCGTACGAAATTGCACTGGCTCAATTGGTTTAAATTTTAACATTAAACACTTTCCTAAAATAGTTTCCTATGTATATCTTAATGGTAATCATCTTTGTTCTAGGCTATTTGGCCATTGCCCTAGAACATTCCATCGGAATAGATAAAGCCGCGTCTGCATTAATTACCGGTGTGCTATGCTGGACTGTGTTTGTTCTTGGTTCTACAAATATTGTAGATTTTAACTCCATTTCTCAAAACTTGCTAGGCCTTTTTTCTGAGCATGGAGTTGGCTCTTCTCAAGGTGAAATCATAACCCATTACGTTACGCATCATCAAATTTTAGAACACCTCGCAGAAATAGCAAGTATTCTGTTCTTTTTAGTTGGCGCTATGACCATTGTAGAATTGGTAGATGCCCACGAAGGTTTTGCTGTAATTACAGATAAAATTAAAACGCGTAATAAAGTAAAGTTAATGTGGATTGTTGCTATCATAACATTTTTCTTTTCTGCTGCGCTAGATAATTTAACTACGACCATTGTTATGGTTTCCTTGCTCAGGAAATTAATCTCCAACCAACAACAAAGGTGGTTATTTGCTGGAATAGTTGTTATTGCTGCAAATGCTGGAGGAGCCTGGAGCCCCATTGGTGACGTAACCACAACCATGTTATGGATTGGAGGACAAATCACCACGGTAAAGATTATTACTGGTATTATACTACCTAGTATAATTTGTATGATTGTACCTCTCTTGTACCTTTCATTTAAACTTAAAGGCAATGTAATGAGGCCTAGAAAAGAAACTAGCCCAGATCGTTATTTAGATCCTACCTCCAATTTTGAAAGAAACTTTGTATTTATTGCGGGCGTTCTCGGTTTAATTATGGTACCCGTTTATAAAACAGTAACCCATTTACCACCGTTTATGGGAATGATGTTAAGCTTAGGAATGCTATGGTTATTAACCGATATTTTACATAGAAGCAAAAACAAAGAATTTAGATCGAAATTTTCTGTTGTTGGTGTAATTAGAAAAATTGACACGCCCAGTGTTTTATTCTTTTTAGGAATTTTATTAGCCGTTTCAAGTTTACAAGGTGCTGGTCATTTAACACAAATGGCAACCGCACTAGACGAATCTATTGGAACAAGCTCTCCTAACGGTGTCTTTGGCGTAGGATTTATTATCGGACTGTTATCTTCTATTGTTGATAACGTGCCGCTAGTAGCTGCTTCTATGGGTATGTACCCACTTGCTGCCGAAGGCTATTTTATGCAAGATGGTTTGTTTTGGGAATTTATTGCCTACTGTGCTGGGACAGGTGGTAGCGCCTTAATTATTGGTTCTGCAGCCGGAGTAGCAGCCATGGGTTTAGAAAACATAAGCTTTGGTTGGTATTTAAAAAATATTTCTTTGCTTGCTATCATAGGTTACGTTTCAGGATGCTTGGTTTATATGGCCCAGTTTTACTTGCTACACGCTTAAGTTAACAACTAAACACTCTTTGTTAATATCCCATTTAAAACTCCCTCATTCAGGGAGTTTCTTTTTATACGTTTGACATAGTCATCACAATAAATATTGCCATTTGGCATTATAATACAGCTAATACGAATAAAATATGTACAATCCTTTTCTTCAAATAATAGATGCGGCAACACAAGAAGATGCGCTTTTAGAAGAACAACCCGTAGAAAAAACACTCAGTATTTTAGATTTAATAACCTCCGGTGGGCCGGGAGGAATATTTATCATGAGCGTTTTGTTTATCATGAGCATCATAGCCGTATATATATTTTGGGAACGTTTTAGCGCAATCAAAAGCGCCAACAAAATAGACCCCAATTTTATGAACAACATAAAAGATCATATTGCTAACGGAAAGATAGAAAGTGCTATGGCCTTATGCGATAGTAATGATTCTCCTGTTTCTAGAATGATGAAAAAAGGAGTAAACCGAATTGGCAAGCCCCTAGAAGACATTACTGCGAGCATTGAGAATCAAGGAAAATTAGAAGTGCAACGCCTAGAAAAAAACCTGCCCTTTTTGGCAACAATTTCTGGAGGTGCACCCATGATTGGCTTTTTAGGTACCGTAATTGGTATGATATTAACCTTTAAAGAAATGGCAAACGCGGGCGGACAAATTAACATTGGCCTCATGGCAGAAGGTATTTACACAGCCATGAGCACCACGGTTGGCGGTCTGTTTGTGGGCATATTTGCCTATTTTGGATACAACTATTTAGTAACACGTGTAGAAAGCGTTATTTACAAAATGGAGCTTAGCGCCACAGAATTTTTAGACTTACTTCACGAACCCGCTTAAACCAAAAACGTATGAATTTACGATCTAGAAGTAAAGTAAGTGCAGAGTTCAACATGAGTTCTATGACAGACCTCGTGTTCTTATTATTAATATTTTTCATCTTAACTTCTACGTTGGTTACAACAAGTGCGCTAGATATTATCTTGCCAAAAAGCCAGGCACAAACGGTTAAGCGCCACGATGTTACCATTACAATATCAGAAGATATGCGCTATAGTGTAGATGGTGATATTGTTGATGCCGCGGCAGTAGAGCGCGCTGTATTGGCCAAAACGGGAGGAGATCCTGAAGCTGTTATTATATTAAAAGCAGATAAAAATGTACCCACAGGCGAAACGGTACGAATTTTGGATATAGGATACCGAAATCGGCTAAAAATGATTATAGCCACTGATCCTGGAAAATAATGGAAAAGAAAAAAGAACATAAACGCAAAGGGCTTATTGCCACAATATTCTACCATATTTTAATGGTAATTGCTTTTGTGTTTTTAGGCCTCACCTACCAAGATCCGCCACCAGAAGATGGCATAGCAATAAATTTTGGTTACGAAGATGATGGCAATGGAAACACCTCACAAAGTGCACCAGAGCAAACAGCTCCTCCGCAAGTTGAAGAGCCTCAGGTTGAAGAAATAGACAATGTGGCTACCCAAGATGTAGAAGATGCTCCTGCCGTTTCGGAAGAAAAACCCAAAAAAGAACCCACCGAAAAACCCGTAGAAAAACCTAAGCCAGAGCCAAAACCTACGCCATCTAACAAACTTGCAGATGCGCTAAACAAAGCCAAAAACAGCGAAGATGCTACCGGACAAGGCGAAGGCGAAACAAAAGGTGGTGGAGACCAAGGCGATAGAAACGGAGATCCCAATAGCTCGAATCGATCAGGAGGCGGCACTGGCGATGGAAATTTCAACCTAGAAGGCCGAAACCCAACTTTTACCCCCGAACCGAAAAAAGGCTGTCATGTAAATGGACGAATAGTGGTAAAGGTTCGTGTAGATAGAAATGGAAAAACAATTTCTGTCGAAACTGGTGTAAACTATGGAGCCAAAAAAACAAACCTAACAAACTCATGTGCCTTAAGAAACGCAAAAGAAGCTGCATTAAGAACAACTTGGGAACGTAATCCAAATGCAAATGAAATTCAAATAGGTTACATTATTTACAACTTCACTAAGAACTAAATCCATTGAATTATCAGCAAACTTTGGACTGGCTTTTTGCGCAAATGCCCATGTACCAGCGTGTGGGGGGTGCCAACTACAAAATAGATTTAGAAAAAACACTACAGTTAATGTCGCTTTTAAAAAACCCACAAAACGGGTTTAAAAGCATCCATGTTGCAGGCACAAATGGCAAAGGCTCTACTTCTCATTTAATGGCCAGTGCGCTTCAAGAAAAAGGATTAAAAGTAGGCTTATATACTTCCCCTCATTTAAAAGATTTTAGAGAACGCATTAAAATAAATGGCAATCCTATTGCAGAAAATGACGTAATAGAATTTGTAGAACTTTACAAATCCGATTTTTTGAAATTACAACTCTCATTTTTTGAAATGACTGTTGGCCTCGCCTTTGAATACTTTAAAAAACAAAACGTAGACATTGCAATAATAGAAGTTGGCATGGGCGGAAGATTAGATTCTACTAACGTTTTACAACCATTAGTTTCTATTATCACCAATATAGGCTTAGATCACGTACAGTTTTTAGGCAACGATTTGGCCAGTATTTCTAAAGAAAAAGCCGGAATAATAAAAAAAGAAACTCCCGTAGTGATTGGCAAAAAACAAGAAGAAACACTG
The DNA here is from genome assembly GCA_030424545.1 of Bacteroidia bacterium. Taxonomy (GTDB): domain Bacteria; phylum Bacteroidota; class Bacteroidia; order Flavobacteriales; family Schleiferiaceae; genus JAUHWL01. The sequence continues at coordinate 42,234 of JAUHWL010000002.1, read as the reverse complement.
CCCGTTTTTGTAGAGATAGCCAAGCAAAAAAAGGCACCCTTACATTTTGCCCAAGACAAAAAATATCCAAAAATCACTTCAGATTTAACTGGTATTTATCAAGAAGAAAACAAAGCAACGGCTTGGACAGCGTTGCAACTTCTGCCCGAAAACCTTAAGCCGAACACCAAAGAAATTTTTAATGGTTTTAATCACGTAGTTAATAACACTGGGCTTTTAGGCAGATGGCAAACGTTAAGTAAAATCCCTTTAACCATTTGTGATACAGGGCACAACGAAGATGGTATAAAACAAGTTTTAAAACAAATAAAACAAACCGAGTTTAAAAATCTACACATTGTTTGGGGCATGGTAAATGATAAAAATATTGTGCCCATTTTAAAGCTTTTACCTAAAAATGCGTACTACTATTTTGCAAAACCCGACCTACCCAGAGGGCTGGAATCTTCCGTACTGTTGGCAGAAGCTTTGATATTAAATTTGAATGGTAAAGCGTACGAAAGTGTACTTGATGCTGTGGCAGCTGCCAAAAAATGTGCAGCAAAAGATGATTTAATCTTTATTGGTGGCAGCACCTTTGTTGTTGCAGAGGCTATTTAATTGACGTAGCAATTTTCACAAATTTGTCTTTGTTAAACACACTAATTCGTTTTCCTTTAAAATCTAGAATGCCCTCAGCCTTAAGCGCATTTAAAGTTCTAATGGTTGTCTCTAGCGTAAGCCCGGCTAAACTTGCCAAATCTTTTCTTGTTAATTGGGCATTAAGCTCACCCGTTTCTTCATGAACACCGTAGGTTTTTAAAATACAATAAAGCCCATGTATAACCCTGTCTTTAGCGGGTTTATTGCTTAATTCCATACGGCTATGAGCACTTTCTAAATCATCACTTAGGGTATAAATTAATTGCTTTTTAACCTTATGACTTTTTGATAAGATGTTGTTGAATACCTCGCCAGAAATTAAACAAACCAAACTATCTTCTATAGCAGTTGCTGAGTTAGAGTAAGGCTCTTCGCAAAGAAGTGCTTTATAACCAAATACTGCACCTGGCGCCAACAATTGAATTAATTGTTCTGAGCCATTTTCTTGTTCGTTGTGTATTTTTACTTTACCCTGATACAAAGCATACAACCCGCCTGGGTTATTTCCAGCAGAAAATATTCTCTGGCCCTTAGCAACAAACAAATCTATTTTCGTATTAGAAACTTCCTCTAAATCTTCTGTAGAAATAGATTTTAGTACCGTAAATGAACATAATTTACAGTCTGCACAAGAAGGAATTATAGCTTTTTTATTTGGCATTTCTTTACTAAAAAAATAATGCTCAAAAGTGCTGATAATCCTTGTAAAAATAAAATGGCCGTTTATATTAAAATAAACGACCATTCTATCATCTTAAATAAAACTTTACTTATTTGGGCAACAGTACTTTATCTATAACATGCACATACCCATTCGTAGCTTTCACACTGCCTAAAATTTTGGCTTCACCTATAAATACATCATCACCTTTTCTCGTAATCGTCCATTTGGTAAAGTTTTCATCTACCATTGCATAACTTTTACCATCTCCCATATAATCAACTGCTACGGCAGAAGTCATTACATGGCCTAGTAAAATTTGTTTTAACGTTTCTTTATTTTCTGGCAACAACAAGTTATCTACTGTTCCTTCTGGTAAGGCTGCAAAAGCCTCGTTTGTTGGAGCAAAAACTGTAAACGGTCCAGCGTTAGCTAAAGCATCTACCAATTCTGCTGCCTGTACTGCCGCTACTAACGTGGTGTGGTCTGCGCTACCAACAGCAACGGCAACTATATTTGGATCAGATTCTGCATCTTGCACAGCACTTTGACCAGGGCCTGCATCTTGTTCTTCTGTTCCTGTAGACGTAACTGTTTCTTCTACTTCTTCAGTAGAACATGCCCAAAACGACATGACTACCCCAAGTGCAATTACTAACTTTTTAACATTCATCATTATTTCTATTTAGGTTATTTCACTCATCTAAAGTAATACTGGGGTTGGTTTAGATAAATGAATTACTACAATCTAAACATTGATTAAAATCAACTTTTTTAATCTAAACTTAAGGATGTCAAATTGCTTAAAAGTCTTTCTTTCTAAGGCTAATCCACAGAAAAAACTGCAAGATGAGCACCCAAAATATAAGCGCAAAAAGCGAGATGGATAGCCCTGCTATATTGCCAAAAAATGATTTGAATACAGCACCCGTATAACCCATTAATGCAGACACATCCATTTGCAGCATGACTACTACCCTGCTTAAATCTATGGGGTTTAATAAGGTAAATGCAATGGCATGATTTTCTACTGGATATTGTCCAAAAGAATAAAAATATGCAAGCAACAAGCCATCGTAAACTACGGCCATGAATAACCAAATAAACATGGCTAAACCAATGCCTCTTACTTTATCAGAAGATTTTACAGCTAGTACATATGCAATAGAAGTAAAAATGGCATTTAAAAATACTCCGCATACCATTAATAAAATTAGTTGTGTCCAAAGAGTTTCATCAAAACCATAATATGCAGCTCCACCTATTGTGCCTATTAAAAACGAAACACTTAGCATGGTAATTAACGCCCATATCTGCCCTAAAAAAACGGATATGCGTTTTATAGGCTGGGTTAGCATCATCATAGAAAAATCATAATTATTGTAATAATACATGGAGCCGATGATGGTGGCTATTAATGGTATGATTAACACCACAACATTCATATAACTTACCATGGCACCGCTTAATGTTGGAGAGTAGCGAAACAAACCAAAACTCACCAAGAGAAAAAAGCCTAAATACGCCCAGATCCATCTAGCGCGTAACAAATTGCTTATAGAAATTCTATATAATCTAAATAACTCAAACATACATCCGTTGGAATATAGAAGCGATTGCTTGCTCCAAATTTTTTGCTTTTTCTTCTTCAATTAGCACTTTTGGCTCTTTTCTAAAAATTAACTCGCCTTGAAACAAAAAGACGATTTCATTAGCCACTTCTTGTACTTCTCCCATTAAATGCGATGAAAATATTACCGTTTTGCCTTGGTCTCTGTATTTTATAATTAATTCTTTTAACTTAAAGTTTGCCAAGGGGTCTAATCCTACCGAAGGTTCATCTAAAATATAAATATCAGCATCGAACATGAATGCAGCTACGGCAGAAATTTTTTGCATATTTCCACCTGATAGCGCACTAATTTTTTTGCCAACCTGATCTTGAATACCAAAATGCTCTATTAAATCTTCTAGGTTTTTAGATTCACCACGCAGTTTTTGCAACATTTTAAACACATCATTGGCCGTAACATTTCCTGGAAAATGTGCGTATTGCGGCATGTATCCCACTTTGTTTCTAGCTGCAGAATTGTTTATAACCGTTTTGTTATCTATTAGCACATCTCCAGACGATGGTTTAACCAAGCCTAGAATATTTTTTAACAACGTTGTTTTACCACTTCCGTTTGGACCTAATAACGCATATACTACGCCTTTCTCAAAAGTTAAGTCTACACTTTTGAGCGCGTGCATTTTTCCAAAATTCTTATTTAAACTTTTAATCTCTAGCATGATATGGCTTCATCAAAGGGGCATCATCTGTTAAGGTTTTTGGGGTAATGGTTGGCATTACCTTTTCTGCAAGGTTTAATAAATCTATAATTAAACTGCGCATTAATATTACGGTAGGCGCATTTTGTGTAACCATATAGGTATACAAACTTACGGGCCTATGTGGCACATCTCCCCTACCATCTCTGTCTAAATCGTAGCCTGTATAATCACTCCAATAATTTCCCTCATACGTATTGTAATTGCGTTGAGAGTTTGTAGCTACTTGAAAAGTATTGTCGATAAAATTGTTTTGGGTGAGATTGTTATCCATACAGCTCCCCATAATTCTTAATCCCCAACCGTTTAACTCAAACGTATTAGATTTTATTAACAAACGCATGGAATTGTCTGTATGAATTGCAACACTGTTGTGATAAAAGTAATTGCCCTCTAGCCTGCTATCTTTTATATCTTTTAACAACAACCCATATGATGCAGCTCCCCAGTTTTCTCTAAAAATATTGTCAAGCATTGCTACATTATTGCTATACATCACAGCACAACCCGCACCATTTGCCTCAAATATATTTTTGCTATACACATTATTATGACTAAACATAAAATGCAATCCATAGCGTAAATTGTTATAGCTGTAATTGTTTGTAATAACCGAGTTTTCTACAAATTCTAAATATATTCCATCTCTATGTCCGTAAACCTTGTTGTTGGTTATGGTTAGATCATTAGAATACCATGCATGTATTGCGTTTCCGCTAGAAGCTTCATCGGTGTAGCGCGATTGCACATTGTTGTTGTTAATAGTAATGAAATTAGAATTTGCCGTATAAATGGCAAAAAAGCAAGTGTCAAATTTACAGTCTTGAACAAGCCCCCCCATGGTTCGCACAAACTTTAGCGCAGCATTATCATTGATATACGAAGTTGCAACATCCACAAATTTAAGTCCGTAAAAAGACGTGCTATCTGCGTGTATTTCCATTATTTTTTCACCCTGTCCGGTAATAACAGGATAGTTTTTGCCAATGAATGTAAGTTGTTTCCTAAGCACAAAATTGCGCACATTATACTTTCCGGCCATCACCAAAATAGTATCTTTTGTACTAGCGGCCTCTACAGCACTTTGAATAGTTTTATACGGTTGATTTTGACCAACTTTAAAAACAGAGGCGCATGCTAAAAAAGGCATTAAAAGCAAAGCAAATACGTAACGCATTTTATTCGGGCTGATGCGCAGCACCTGCGCCAATTTGATAATTTTCTAAGATTTGAGTGTAGTTATAAATTTCGCCACCGTGCATGGTAGCCTGTGTTTTTGCTTCTTCTAGACTTGCATACGAAGACAAAAACGCACCCATTGGGCTGGGTATTCCGCTACTTATTAAATAAAAACTAGATTTTGCATCAACCAAGGTGTTGGGTTGTAAAAAAGGTGTAACTAAAACATGCGTGTAGTTTGTATTTTCTTGCTCACTCATGTATTCAAACAGGCACTCAGCAGAATCAAAAAAATAATAGCGGCCTTTGTCTGTTACTAGTTCCGCGCCAAACTTTTGCTCGGTTACCATCATGTTACAATGCGCACATTCGGCATTGCCATATTCAATAGCTCTAGGCTCCATATTACTGCAGCCCAGAGTTATTGCAAACATTATTAAAATCGAAAAAGTTAATTTCATGCTTTTTTCTTACGTAGTTCTGTAAACCATAATAGGTTTCCAAAAATAACAGATAAAAACAAAGCAAGACCACCTAAATGAGGCCATGATGTTGCTTTAAAATTAAGCAACCATTTGGTACCTAAAAATGGTGGTTGGTAGGCTTGTCCTTCTACCTGAATGGGTGCTTTTGGGTCTAAATTATGACCATAATTATACTCCCACATATAGAAATCATACAGGCCTAAAATGGAGAGAATGGTTAAAAGTGAAACCCAAACAAGCGCCATTTTACTGTTATTTAACAAGGCCACCAATAATCCCGTACCAATTAGGGCAGCAATTACCCACGGAAAATACGTGAGCTCAGGAATAGAGTCTGGCTCTATATATTGCATGCCAATATAATGGTTAAGGATATTGATGTTCTGAATTGTGTTTTCACTTTCTCCAGTTATCTGGTTTACCCAGATGTACATTTTAATTCCCTCAGGATATTGTGGTGCCTCTAAAGAAATCCACCAAAGTGGAAAAAAATAAACGACAAATAAAATAAGTGAAGAAAATATTAAAAGATACCTACTTCTAGTTTCCATTTTGGGTGTGTTTTTGTTGTGAGAAAAACCCCTCCGCTTTCGCGGAGGGGCATAAATTAGACATTCAAGAATAACGCCTAATCCGAGAAAGTTTATTGCGTATCAAAAGAGCGACCGCCTAAAGTGGCTGTAAGAGGTACGTTAGCACTTGCAGGGCTTACACGCATGTAACCTTGCATCTCTTGGTGTAGTGCAGAACAGAAGTCTGTACAGTAAAATGGATATACACCAACTTTGTTAGCCACCCATTTTAAAGTTCTTGTAGCACCAGGCATAATCAACAACTCTGCATTGTTTGCACCCATAACCGCAAATCCGTGTGGAGTATCCCAATCTTGCTCAAGGTTGGTTACGTGGAACCAAACTGTTTCGCCTTGTTTAATCCCTTCAATATTATCTGGTGCAAAGTGGCTTCTAATAGAACTCATATAAACGTGTACTCCGTCTGCCTCTCTAACAACGCGTGCCTCAGATTCGCTTTTTACAGCGCGTGGGTGTTTGTTATCTTCTAAGCGGAAAATTTTAACGCTATTAGGCGCTACAACATCTGCAGCAATACCTTGTGCATAGTGTGGCTCACCATCTGTAGGAAAGTCTAACAACATTTGCATTTTCTCTCCAGAAATGTCAATCAATTGTGCACTGTGTGCCAACTCAGGACCTGTTGGTAAATAACGGTCTTTGGTGATTTTATTTAGAGCAACCAAGTATTTACCCCATGGGTTTTTACTGTCTCCACCAGGAATCATTAAGTGACCTATTGAGTAATATGTAGGAATACGATCAAGAACTTCCCATGTACCAACTTTCCACTTTACAACTTCAGAAGAGATAAAGAAAGAAGTATAAGCGTTTCCTTGACCATCAAATTCAGTATGAAGAGGGCCTAAACCAGGTTGTTTAACCACACCAGCAACTACACTTTCGTATTTTAAAACTGGGATGCCATCAATTTCTTTTTCAAAATCTTTTGCATCAATGGCTTTCATCATGTTTGAGAAGCTATGCACTGTTAAGTCGGCAGATAGTTTACCTGCACCTACAATGTATTCACCTGTTGGGTCTACATCAACTCCGTGTGGAGATTTTGGTGTTGGTAGGTAATAAATTAAACCTGGGCATTCTGCTGGGTTTAAAACCCGTACTGAGGTCATTTTTTTAGACGTTGCAATCTGCGTAGAATGATCTACTGAGTTATCGCGATAATCGGCAGGCATTTCTGTAAAGTTACCCGCAGCGATATATTCTTCAGCTTTTTTCCAGTTTACAGCAGCAATAAAGTCTTTATCGTTTTGGCTAGCCTCGGCTTCCAACATCGTATTTGCCTGCTCAGTATTGTAGCAAGTAAAGAATGTCCAACCATGAGACGGCCCTTTCCCGCTATGGGCAAGGTCATAATCAAAACCAGGAACCAAAATTTGGAACGCGATGTCCATATCTCCAGATTCTTTCTCAACACTAACAAATGTTAAGCTGCCTTGAAAGCTGTTTTTGTAATCTTCAATGCTCACATCTTTTTGCGGAATTGGCACAGAGAAACGAGTTCCGGCTACCAAATACTCAGAGTTTTCTGTAATAAATGGAGATGAGTGATTTCCACCTGAGTTGGGAATTTCTAAAATCTCTACTGTTTCGAAAGTCGTAAGATCAATACGAGCAATGCGAGGCGTGTTATTACCGTTGATAAAAATCCAACGACCATCTGGCGTACCATCTGTTTGTGATAATTCTGGGTGGTGAGAGTCATCCCAAGGCACAAAACCGTAAGATGTTTCTAACAATGGCTTACTTTCTTCAGAGTAACCATACCCTTTCTCACCATCTTGCGAGAATACTGGAATACGTCTAAACAAACGTCCTGATGGTAAACCGTAAACGGTTAACTGGCCGCTAAATCCACCAGACATAAAGGCATAAAACTCGTCATGCTCTCCTGGTGCTACATAAACTTTAGAGGCAGCATCATTAAAGTTGCTTGCCGTTGACTTTTTGCTTTTACTGTCTCCATCTCCGCAGGCAGTAATTAAAGCGCTTGTTGCTATAATGGCTAAAAACCATTGATATACTTTTTTCATTGTAAGCGATATTTAAGTGAAATTAATTCGAAGTTATTTGTTAAACCTCCGTGCGGAAGTACTCTAAAATAGCACGAGCTTCATCCTCAGTAAGGTTTTGATTTGCCATTGGCGCTAAGTACTCTGCTAATAGTGCCTTAGCATCCGGATCTTCTGCAACCATCTTTTCTGGCGCCAAAATCATGTTCATGATCCATTCTGGAGATCTTTTGTTGGTTATACCTTGTAAAGGAGGACCAACATAGCGAGCATCCATTTTATGGCAAGCAGTACATTTAGATGTAAAAATCTCCTCACCTTTAGCTGCAAGAGCCTCATCTATAGACTCGGCAATTTCCATAGAAGTTATGGGCCCAACTCCTTTGTTAGACATGCCACCTTCTTCTGCAGCATCTTCTACAACGGTTTCTTCTACAACGGTTTCTTCTTTTGGATTTACTTCTTCTTTTGGCGCATCTCCACCGCAAGAAACAAGGAATAAACTTCCAACAATTGCTGACGCAAAAAATACTTTAATTTTCATTTTTTTTCTCGAATTTAAAAGCGCTTGTGTATGGCGCGTTGACGTTAATTTATTAGCCAAAATTACGCCCGTAAACTCTCGATAAAAATGAACTACTTCACGTTAAAAGTTGATGTATATCAGGTTTTAAAAACTGTATTTTACTTGGACATAAAAATTACGACCGATACGCAAAATATTGCCCCAATCAAGGTGATTTCGATAGGCGATATTAAACATATTATCCACACCCAATTCTACATTTAAAGCAGACGATTTTAGCCTAAAAGTTTTAATAGCTCGTAAATTATTTACCACATAACCCGGTGTTTTTTGGTCGCCATATTGCTCATTTATTTTATTCTGTGATGATGCAAATTCTGTTTCAAACATAGCTTCCCAACTTTTGTAGTTAGCCTTAAAAGCAAACAAACCATTTAATGGTGGTATTAACGGCAAATTGCTGTTATCTTCTAAAATACCTCTTGTAAAAGTTGCTTTGGCCATGGCATCTAACCATTTATATATCTCTACACTTACAGCCAATTCTGCTCCATACAATGTTGCTGAAGAAACATTGTCATATACGCGTACCCCGTTAGAGCCAATGGTCATTCCATCATAATCAGTTGCCGTAATACCCAAGATGTAATCTTGTATTTTATACCCAAACAAGCTTGATTCTATCAACCATTTTTTTGTTGCCAATTGGTAACTCAAATCTGCTTTTAAAGCCTGCTCTGCTTTAATTGTTGGCTTACCTATGTAATCATAACCATCATACGCATTAAATAAATAAAAACCATATTGTTCTGATGTAGATGGACCGCGAGAAGCATATCCCGCATGAATTAAGAACGAATTGTTTTTATTTAGCGCATGTTTAAACTCAACATCTAAAGAGGGCAAAACATATGTAGATGGCCCTTCATAACCCATAGGTTCCATATACTTTCTTCCCTCTTCTGTAATAATTTGGTTGTAATCAATTTGCAATTTCCCAGAAACAACAATTCCACTTTTCGCATTTAAGGTTATCACATCTTTTATAAAATAAAGTGAAGATGTTTTTTGCACATCTGGCCAAGTAAGCATGTACATATCTGGTTCTGAAGATGTGTTTGGGTACATCGTCATATCAGCATGTCTAAAATTGCTAAACACCTCCAATTTACTATACAAAGAATGTGTTTTGATAGATTTGGTTTGCGCTTCTACAAAAGCTCCCCAAGTTTTGCTTTGGCCAGGCATATCCATCCTAATAGGTACATCGGGGCGTTTGCTGTCATCCATGGCGTGGTCTATATAATTGTAATATCCCTTAGCCGTAATTTGCTTAAAAAAACCTTTTGTGTACCAATGGTAGGTTATGCCATACATACGTGCCTTTGCAAAAGCTACATCCATAGGCAATGCAGCGTAGCCAATGTTATACGCATCATCCAAAATAAAATCTAACCTAACAATCTGATTTTTATTTACCCTATACCTAAAATTGGTTCCAAAATTTATTTTTTCATACTGAGAATACAAAACTTCGTTTCCATTGCCATCTGTATAATTATCAAATTTTCGATACACAGAATTTACATTTATTGCCCACTTGTTATTGGCATAGGTGGTACTTAACAAACCGTTGTAACCCTTACCGTTAGGCGTAAATCCTCCGCCAACCGCACCGCTAAAACCGCTTCCAAAAACAGGTTCTTTAATTTTTAAATCTACACCTCCTGCAATATTAGCGCTATGGCAGCCCCCATTTTCATCATCATCAGATACAGAAATGCTTTTTAAATTATTGGTTTCAACATAAGAGGTTGCCGGGTCCATTCTATCTGTACATGCCCCAAACACCTGCATACCATCTATGGTTATACCTACTTGACCATTGCGCATACCATGCCGCACAAGATCAGGAGCGTAATTGCCGCGTCTTATCATGCTAATGCCTTGCATACGCGTCATTATGTTTTCTACACCAATTTGTCTAGAAGATTTATAGAAATCTAGTGCTGGATCTTTTTCTGATTGATCCAGCACTACAACTTCTGATAATTCAATTGGTTTTTTTAACGAATCTAAGCTCTCGGGTTGTGCATAGAGTGCCTGAACCAGAGAACATAGCAAAATTGTTTTCGCTACTTTCATTTATTCGGTTTTAGTAAACCTTATTGAAATGTAATATCAAAATAACCATTGTCATTCATCATGGCATTTTGATCATCTTTCACCATTACATTTACCTTCCAATAGCCGGTCATGGTAAAGTTTACCTTACCCAAATAATGCCCCATTTCTGTAAATACCGGATCTACGTTATTGGGAGAACCATGGCCCATTGTGGGCATTTCTGGGTCAATTTCTATCATTAAATTGTCCATAGGAGGAAACTCCATCATGGTTTTTCTTTTGTATACAGCCAATTCAAAATTGTTTAAACCAACAGTTGGATTTAAAGGCTGTACCAATGCAACAAAAACGCGTGCGCTATCGGTTGCACTTACAAAAGAATAAAGCATAGCCTCTTGTTTTTCCATTACTGTAATTGGAAAAGTTGCAGCACCTTGTGCGCCAGAACTATGATTTTGAACCATAACTTTTAAGGTCCATACACCAGCCATAGATGGCATTATAAAGGTTGATGATCCTAAAAACGCTTTGCTAGATTCTGTCCATTTGGCTTCTTCCCAAGGTGCACTATGCATCATGGCGCCCATATCCATCATGGGTTGAAAAGTAATTTTTGCATTCATTAATAATTCTCCTGTTACGGAATCTTTGAGTACTACATATACTCTATTATAGCCTACAAAAGGCTCTTCTCCCATATATAAGGTGGCCGTAACACCGGCTCCCATGGCGGGCATTTCTGCAATTTCATGCAATCCTGCATAAGGGTTCGTTGGCGTTGGAGGCGTATTTGTTGTTGATTCTTTTTTACAACCAACAGCTAGTACAGTAATAGCAAAAACTGCTAAAACTGATTTTAAAAAATAAGTTTTCATTTTAATTTTTTTTATGAAATAATAAATTGTTGAACTCTGTGAAATAACATTGTGTTAAGCACGTGGTGGTTCGTCTATTTCATAAAAAGGTTGAAAATTGTAAGATGAGTTTGGCTCAGGTATTATTGCATTTTTATCATAAATGGTGAAAAAAGAAGACTGCAACCCTTGATAAAAAAGTTGTACTTGAGGAATATAATTAACCTCAGCAGGCTCTGAAGATTCTGTAGGAGATACTTCTGTGAGCTGCTTTGCTAAATGACATTTCCCCTCGCACTTTAACTTCGGTTTGTCCTTATTCTCGCAAAGCTCTTGGGTAATGTAATCCTTGTTAAACTCATAAAGCAGCCAAACAACGCTGTTGCTTACTTGCGGTTGCAAGAAGAGTAACAATACAGCTATTTTTAGTGCTTTAAACATAGTACAAATGTAACCTCAAAAGCTCTCTGTATATATGATAAATATCAATTGAGATATTGAGACGGCACAATAGTAAGGATGAAAAATATTGGAATCAATACCCATTGAGTATAGAACAACTCAATATGGCCAGTGTGTAAAAGACTCTAGCTTTTGCAGGTTGAGTTGCTTTGATTCTTCAAATAATATTTGAGCTTCTTTTGTGTAATAAAAATGCTTTTCTAAAAACACAATTTGGCTGGCCAGCCATTTTTCTTTTGGCTCATCATAAATCCCCATATTCCCCCATTCTACATAGAGCTTGTTAGACCAATCAAAAAAATCATCAGTTCCTAAGTAAGCCAAATCAGCATCTACTAGTAGCATTTCTAATTTGTTGGTTGGAACAATGGCCAAATTTGTTGCCAAAATCATGTTCTGTATTTGTTCAATCTCTTTGGTTGTAAAATTATATGTTGGCAATACTCTAGCGGCAAGTAACGCAGCCACACCTTCGTTTGCGTAATACTTTTTACCGTACCCCGAATCATGTAGTGCTGCGCTTGCATAAATTAATCGTGTATCCTTTTCGCTTAAACTCGCGTTGCCAGCTAGAGTCATGGCAAAATCAATGACTTGTTTTGTATGTGCTAAATTATGATACGTAAGCGCATGCGGTAATGAATCAAAAACTTCATTTTCTAAAAAGGGCAATAGGCTCTTTAATGATTCTGGCGACTTCATGTATTGGTGGTTGGCGTATAAAAGGGAAAGATAATAAAAGACTATGCTAAAAATATAAAGTTTGACGTTTATTAATTTCAATACTCAATATTCTTAAAATACTTAGGTTAGCACCCAAATACAAAATGGCTTTCAAGAAGATTATAAAAAATAAAAAACCCTCTCCTTTGCAGGAGAGGGCGCTGTTGCCTGTAAAAGGCAAACAAGTCATGAAACAATGAAAACTCTACTCGTTAACAAATTTAAAAATAATACAATGCGGTCGACAAAATCTATAAATAATTTGCTCGTTAAATCATTTACCCTTGTGCTTTTCCTTTTATTTCAATTTAACATGCACGCGCAGCATCAAGAGTTAAAACAAAAAATTTCGGCATTTGTAGATGCTAAAGCGGGCGATTACGACAAAAAATATTTAAACGAAACCGAGCCCGATTATGGCGAATTGGACAATACAAATTTTGATTTTCATGATTTTTTCATCTTAAAAGCAAAAGAAAAAACGGTAAATAACATCGGAAACAAATCCAAGTTAAAACTTGATTACTCTTTTTACGCTTACGAAAACGAAGAAGAAAAAATGTACGCCTTGCGCTATTGGTTTAAAAATTTTATTGGCGATAATAGAATTACGCCTGGCCGTACAATGCGCTCTTACAAAGGCGCAGAGCCCACCATTATTGTAATCAACAAAACAGACATTTGTGTGGTGCAAATGTCTTGTAAAGATTATTCGCTTGAGTTTTTTAGAGAACTGAGAAAAGAAATGCTCACTTTTTTTGGCAACCCAGAAAGCATGATTATTGAACTTGATTGCGAAGGCCCATTAGATTGGACTAAAAATGCCCCCGACCCAAAAGACCCGATTTGGAGAAAGTAAAGAAGGTAAAAAGTGATAGGTCCTGACGAAGCACAGCTTGTCTGGATGCAGACTTCCGAAGGTTTTCGGAACGTCAGCATTGAAAGTCATCACCTTTTGAGCACCGCAACTGCCTACTGCCTACTAAACTACCCCATCCACCCTTCTCTATCTAAACTGCGGTATTGAATTGCCTCGGCCAAATGATGGTTTTCTATGTGTTCTGCGTTTTCTAAATCGGCAATGGTTCTAGACACTTTTAAAATCCGATCGTAAGCACGTGCCGAGAGGTTTAGCTTATCCATAGCCATTTTTAATATTTGATGCCCCTCTTTGGTAATTTGGCAAACCTCTCTGAGTTGTTTGCTGTGCATTTGCGCATTGCTGTGCATGCCTTCTATTTTGGCAAACCTTTCGTTTTGCACTTCGCGGGCTTTTACAACGCGTTCGCGGATGCTGGCGCTAGATTCTGCCTTGTGTTTGGCGCTTAACTCATCAAAGCTAACGGGCGTTACTTCTACGTGTAAATCTATCCGATCTAGCAAGGGGCCACTAATTTTATTTAGGTATTTCTGTACAATTCCGGGGCCGCATGCACATTCTTTTTCGGGGTGATTAAAATATCCGCACGGGCACGGATTCATACTGGCAATTAACATAAATCCGGCCGGAAAAGCCACCGTAAGTTTGGCTCTCGAAATCACCACATTTCTATCTTCCATAGGTTGCCGAAGCACCTCTAGTACGGTACGTTTAAATTCGGGCAACTCATCTAAAAACAAAATGCCGTTATGCGCCATGCTAATTTCGCCCGGTTGCGGATTTCCTCCCCCGCCCACCAAAGCAACATCCGAAATTGAGTGATGCGGATTTCTGAAGGGCCGCTGCGCAACCAAACTTGCATTGCTGCTTAAGGCTCCGGCAACCGAATGTATTTTGGTAGTTTCTAAAGCCTCTAGCAAAGTAAGCGGTGGCAAAATGGTTGGCATGCGCTTGGCCAGCATGGTTTTACCCGCGCCAGGCGGACCAATTAAAATGGCATTATGTCCACCGGCAGCTGCAATCTCTAACGCACGTTTTACATTTTCTTGCCCCTTAACATCGGCAAAATCAAAGGCGGGGTTTTCTAGGTGAAGCTCAAACTCTTTGCGCGTATCTACAACAGTTGGTTCTATTTGATGCGTTCCTGCAAAAAAGCCAATAACCTCATCAATATTATCCATGCCATATACCGTAAGGTTGTTTACAATGGCCGCTTCTCTGGCGTTTTGTTTGGGTAGAATAAAACCCTTAAAATTTTCTTTACGGGCCTGTATGGCAATGGGCAAAACACCTTTTATAGGCTGCAAACCGCCATCTAAACTCAGCTCACCCATAATTACGAAATCTGATACTTGGTCCGCAGGAATTTGGCCACTGGCCGCAAGCACACCAATAGCAATAGGCAAATCGTAAGCGGAGCCCTCTTTGCGAATATCTGCGGGCGCCATGTTGATGGTAATTTGCTTGCCCGGCCATTTGTAATCGTTGTTTTTTAACGCTGCGGTAATGCGTTGCTGACTTTCTTTTACCGCGCTATCTGGCAACCCCACTAAAAAGAATTTAATGCCTTTGTCTATATTAACCTCTATGGTAATGGTGGTTGCATCTACGCCTGTAACTGCGCTGCCAAAAGTTTTTACGAGCATTAGGTTGGGTTTGTTTTCGGAAAAATAACAAAACTTTTAGAGAATGCCACCAACATGGTGCCCGATAAAAACAGATTTTAACACCCAAAAACCAACTTTTTTATACCTGAGAAAATGTTTTCTAAAGTTTAATTTTTTAAACTTGCTAAAAAACAACAACAAACTTTTGCCGCCTACCTAAAACGATACTTTAAGTTAGGCCAAAGGTGAAATAAACGCTATTGCGTTTATCCAATTGTTGGCAACAATCATGAGAAAAAAAACAGTCATAACTTTAATAGCTGCTTTTGCAGTTGTGATAATAGTATCTGTTGACTGCATAGCTGACCTTAACAAAATTGAACTATTAAACAGAAAATTATCTGACCGGAAGGATAAAATAGCTGCAAGTTCTGGAAATCTAAAAAGACTGCACATCGACACATACAACTCAAGTGCCACGGAGTTTAATGTGATGATCCACTCCTTTCCGACTTCGCTTTATAACCGAATCTTCCTAAAACTTGAAAAGAAAAAAATGCTTGGCACTAATGAAAGTAAAACTGTTGCCAACAAAAAGTAAAATTCATGCGGGCTTTTGTTTATGTATTCAGCTACTTTTATTCTAGTCCAAATTTCGTTTCGGTGGACTCGACTTCGTCTTCGTCTCCCGCACGAAATTTTACTTAAACGTTGTGAGTAATTAAACAAACCATATGCCATTAAACAAAATACCTAACAGAGACATTAGAGGATATGGCAAAGAATATATTGAAAGTCTTGAATATTGGCTTAGAATAGTTATCGATAGAGAGTTAAGAACAAATTATGGAACTAACTATATCAATGCTAAAGATGATAAGGGGAACTTCTTGCTTAATGGGAAAATAAGGAAAGAAATTGAGGATAGATATAATTCTGAGAAATCTAGATATCCTAGACCTATAGATGCCTGTTTATTAGATACTGCAATTGAAATAGTAACTAAACCGCAATTATTCAAATTACACTTTCGAAAATATTTTGAATTGAATTTTAAAATAGGTCGTGAAATGTTAGCGGAAATTTTAAATAGACTGGTCTATCCCAGAAATTGTCTTTATCACAGTAATCCAATATCAATACGAGCTTTAGAACAAATAGTCTGCTATACAAATGACGTAATAGACTCAATAAAAGACTATTATAAAAACAATAATATGAACGAAGAATTTAATGTTCCAAAAATCTTAAAGTTCACAGATTCATTTGGAAATTCACAATATCGTGAACAATTCAACCCGAAAAATATAGCCATCAAACATTTAAGTCTCATTAAGCCAGAGTTTTATTTATATCCAGGTGACAAACTAAAAATAGAAGTTGAAATGGACACAACCTTTCCAAGAAGTGAATATAGAATTGGATGGAGTTCAGCAAAAGGAATAAACAATATTCACGATTCAAACATTTTAGACTTAACAATAGAGGAAAAACATATTGGAGATAATTTAGATATTCAAATTAGAGTCATTACTAACAAAAAGTGGCATAAATTCGGTGATAAAGATGATTTCTTACTAATTAGATATAGAGTCCTCCCTAGAAAATAACTACTCACAACACGGGTAGCTGATGCACAACCCTCTTTTCCGTAAAAAACACAACACAATAAAGGCCGTTTAACGCGGTCTTTTTTGTGCACAATAATTTTGAGCTACAAAAATTATAGTGCCGCATTTGGCTTTACCGTCCCACTCCCACACAAATCCTTTCGCTTAGATCACACAAGAAACTCACGCAACAACACGGGCGTTTTCTAATTTTGCCGTTTTTAGTATAAAAAACGAAACCGCATGACCAACCCAAATCAATACGAAACAAAGCCACTTTCGGTAAGCGATAAAAAAGTGCTTCGGAAACATTTGGTGTCTTTCTTGGTATTTGGTGTTTCTGTTGGCGCTATTCTGTTATTAATTTT
Organism: Bacteroidia bacterium; assembly: GCA_030424545.1. GTDB lineage: Bacteria > Bacteroidota > Bacteroidia > Flavobacteriales > Schleiferiaceae > JAUHWL01. The sequence goes on along the minus strand of JAUHWL010000002.1, from coordinate 25,174 downwards.
TAATCTGGTTTTGTTGGATGGAGAAACGGGTCGTGCGCCTGTTTTTATTTTCTCGGGTTTGGGGCTAGTTTTTACGGCATTAATTTTTTATTTCTTCCGCGGCACTTACCTCGATTTAAAACACGGCATAAAATATTGCACCACCGGTTTTGTTACTGATAAGCGCATAAACAAACACACAACATCTTCGGCTTCGCACAACAAAGGTGGCGCACAGCCCTATGCATCTTCTCGAAAAAATACGCAAACCCACTATTATGTTTGTGTAGAAAACAAAGAATACAGCGTTACCCACGCTCACTATTTGCAAGCCCAATTAGGCGATTTGGTTTACCTTGAAATTAGCCCCAGAAAAAAGGAAATTTTAGCTTTTACTGTTTTAGAAAAAGGCAAACAACCAACCAAATTACCCACTGATGCACAAAACGACCAAGATTTTGCCAGCGAACAAAAGTCGGCTGCTATGCCAACGGAGGAGGTTAAATTGGTAAAAAAAATGTTTTACCGAGGTTTGCGTTCCAAACTGATTTATTTAATTCTGGTTACCATTTTATTGGTTGTTCTTTGGCCTGGCATTTTCATTTTTATGGTGCCGTTAATTCTTGCATTTGCTTATTACACAATTGCTATTTCCATTCAGTTGTACAGATATGCCAAATTTTACCGCAACGGTTGTGTAAAAACAATTACTAAAATTAGCGTAGTAGATAAGCGAAAAACAACTTCCAATAGAAACGCAACAAAATATCAATTAGAAAGCAGCAACGGCCCTATATCTGTAACGGAAGCCGTTTACAATCAAATTCAAGAATCTCAAATTCTATACTTGCACCAAGCATCTGGACTAAACATTCTGTACCAAGTAAGTTTTAATGGCCAAAGTTTTTCGCTCTTAAAAAAATAAGCGCGAAAACTGTGCTCTAATTTGGATCAAAAAAAAAACTAGTTTTAAGCCGTATTCAACACTTAAATGTAAAACCTGATATAAATAGTATTCAATGAAAACTGAAAATATTATCTACTTACTTGGAGCAGTATTGGTATTGGGCGGAGCTAGCCTTAAATTTCTTCACCTGCCCTATGCCCAAGTTGGTGATCTTGTAAGTAGACTAACCTTTATTGGTGTATTTTTCTACTTGGCCGTAACCAACGCTCAACTTAAAAAGAAATTAAAACAACACAAGGAAGAGGGAAATTGAAATCAGATTTATAACGAAAGCCAACAACCTCTTCTCTCCTACGCCAATCCTTTAGGAAGTCTGCTACTAAACAAGCCGCGCTCCATCAGGACTTTGAACATTCAATGCTGACGTTCCGAAAACTTTCGGAAGTCTGCATCCTGACAAGCTGCGCTCCGTCAGGGCTTTAAACCTTGAACGCTATCTGCCCTACGACTTGTTCGCCAATTGCCCGCAGGCGGCATCTATGTCTTTGCCGCGGCTTCTGCGCACATTTACAACTACATCGTGTGCGCCCAAAATGCGCTCGTACAAAGCAATGGCCGCTGGCGATGCTTGCTGATATGGGCCGTCATCAATCGGGTTGTATTCTATTAAATTTACTTTGCTCGGAATAATTTGGCAAAATTTCGCCAAGGCTTCAGCATCTTCGCGTTTATCATTAATGCCCTCCCAAACCACGTATTCGTAGGTAACTTTTCTTTTGGTTTTGCTGTACCAGTATCGCAGCGCATCGGCCAATTCGTCTAACGTATTGGTTTCGTTTATGGGCATCAGCTTGCTGCGTTTTTCGTCTATGGCGCTGTGCAACGAAACGGCCAGATTAAATTTCACCTCGTCATCGGCCAGCTTTTTTATGAGCTTGGTAACACCAACGGTAGAGAGGGTAATGCGCTTGGCACTCATGCCCAAACCTTCGTCATGGGTAATTTTACCTATGGCTTCTAATACGTTTTTGTAGTTGAGCAATGGCTCGCCCATGCCCATAAAAACAATGTTTGTTAACGGGCGATTAAAAAACTCATCAGCTTGCTGCTTTATGGTTACTACTTGGTCGTAAATCTCGTCTGGATTTAAGTTGCGCATGCGTTTTAAACGCGCAGTGGCACAAAACGTGCAATCTAAACTGCAGCCCACTTGGCTGCTAATGCAAGCGGTAATGCGTTTATCGGTTGGAATTAAAACCGATTCTACAATGCGTCCGTCATGCAGCTTTACGGCATTTTTAATGGTGCCATCTTCGCTGCGCTGCATATCGTCTACTTTAATATGATTGATTACAAAATGGCTTTTGAGCAAATTGCGCAACGGCAACGAAATGTTGGTCATATCGTCAAAGTTTTTTAAACTTTTTTGCCAAAGCCATTCATACACTTGTTGCGCACGAAAAGGTTTTTCGTTGTGCGCCACAAACCATTCTTTAAGTTGCGCCTTGTTTAACGCGCGTATGTCGGTTTTATCAACAGTAGAATTCATGCGGCAAATGTAGAATATAGAATCTCCTAAACCTGAATTAAAAAAGGATGGTATTCTAAGAATTACACGCGCGTTAAAACCAACGTGGCATTTTTTTTTACTTGATCTTAAAAATATCAATCACGTATTTAATATTAATTCTTGCATTAAATCGTTCATAGTATAATTTTAAAATACGCAAAGAAAGAAATCATGAAAACCCTTATTCTTCTACTTTCGTTTTACAGCATCACAACGGCTTTTGCGCAAGATTACAGCATTGAAGCCACGTGGAAGGTTGATTCATTCGCTCCCATAAACAATGAGCAGCTGGATGAAATGGATTTGCTCACAATTGCGGCCTTAACCATGCTAGATGAAGATGACAAAACAACCTTTTTAAAAATTGAAGCAAACAAAATTTCCATGCTTAATGCAAAGCAAGATGTGCTAAAAGCTAGCGATTATTACCGCATAGAAAACGAAGGCATTGCTAACGAAACAACGATTGTGATTGACGAAAAACCCTTCTTGTTTACATCTCTAGATAAGAATCATGCACAGCTAAAAGGCGGGAACGTTGTTTATTATTTGACGAAATAGAATTTTACCAACAGCAACATTGGATGCCTGACTTAAACGAGTTGGGCATTTTTATTTTCGTTTAAAACTTTTACAAGGTTCGTAAAGCGCTTTAATGGACTTCTTTTTACAAAGAAATAAAGAGGTAAAAAAATGCTGAGCGGAAACCCAACAAACATGATCATTGGTGCTATATGACCCGAAAGCAGGCTGAGGAGAAACCCTAAAGCTCCGAGCATGAGATATGATATAACGTAAAACACTTTGGCAATCCGATAGATTTTTGATGTTATGAAAATCTCTTTTCCCGATTTTACAATGGTTACTTGGCGCAAGTTTTTGTGCATCAAACTAAAAACTACAGAAGCTGGCGTAATCCAAGATAAATGAATTACAATTTGATTTACCCCAAAAGATACTTCTTCGGTATAAACATCAAAACATTTTAAAAATGCCCGCTTAAATTCTATTGTTGTAAAATCTATTTCTTCTGGCAGGTCAATTTTGTGTTTTCTCAAACTCAACTTAAAAATAATACCAAAATCTTGAAACCCAATTTTAATCTCTCTTCTAATTTATATCTTCACCTACAATAAACAAGCATAAGCATGAGAAATATTACAGCATTTATTATACTATCTTTTTGTACTTACACGGCAAGTGTTGCGCAAACACAAGTTACAATGTACACCAACCACGGCAACATTGTTGCCCAAATGTATGATTCTTTGGTGCCGCTTACCGTAGGCAATTTTGTAGGCTTAGCAGACACGGGTTATTATGATGGTGTAATTTTTCATCGCATAATTCCTGGTTTTGTCATTCAAGGCGGAGACCCAACGGGTACAGGTAGTGGTGGCCCTGGCTGGACAATACCTGATGAATTTGACAGCACGTTACAAAACATTAAAAAAACCATGAGCATGGCGAACTCCGGCCCCAACTCTGCGGGCAGCCAGTTTTTTATAAACCTCCAAAATAATTATGGGCTAGATTTTGACAAAACACCGTTAACGTCTGCACATGCCGTTTTTGGCATTGTTAGAAGCGATTGGAATATTGTTGTTGCTATTGCGCAAGTTCCCACAGACGGTAATGACAGACCCATAAATGACGTAATCATGGACAGTGTGAGAATTACAGGATCTTACTTAACCACAGAACAAACTCAAGCCAACAAAACAAAGTCAGCTATTTATCCAAACCCTGTTACTAACCAAAGCGTACTTGATGTTTACAACCACCAAAACGAATGGGCAAAAATCTCTATTACTAACACAAAAGGAGAATTAATTTGGCAAGGAAAAAAACAGCTTGTTGCCGGTAAAAAACAAATCCCACTTTACGAATTGACGACACAACAACTTAAAAACGGCACCTATTTCATATCCATTACCTCAAGTAAAACGGTACAAACCTTAAAGTTTAGCATCTGCCAATAGCCAGAATATTAAGTTTTATAATTTTAGGTTTCAGACAGAAAAAATCCTTTTAATAATCCATTAAAATTTTAACTTCGCGGTTTAATAATTTATTTTTTAGTAATGAAAAAAGGATCAGTAAAATTCTTCAATGAATCAAAAGGTTATGGATTCATCATCGAAGACGATTCAAAAAGCGAATACTTCGTGCACATTTCTGGCTTAATTGATGAAGTTAGAGAAGGTGACGCAGTAGAATTTGAATTAAAAGAAGGTAAAAAAGGATTAAACGCAGTTAGTGTTAAGGTGATATAATATTTATCAAAAAACTTTTTTATTGAAACCGCTCAAAAATATTTTTGAGCGGTTTTTTTTATCTTCCTCGCCATAATAAAACACTAAATTATATTTCATGAAGTCGTATCAAAAGGTTTTTGAGAACAATAAAAAGTGGGTTGCCGATAAGAAAGCCACCGACAAAGAATTTTTCGCCAAGCTATCTGAAGGTCAGAATCCAGAATTTTTATACATAGGTTGTAGCGACAGCAGAGCTACTGCAGAAGAGTTAATGGGTGCCGGCCCTGGCGAAGTTTTTGTACACAGAAACATTGCCAATGTGGTAAGCAACATAGATTTAAATGTAATGAGCGTAATTGAATATGCGGTTGCACACCTAAAAGTAAAGCATGTTGTTATTTGTGGGCATTACTACTGTGGTGGTGTAAAAGCGGCTATGCAAGCGCAAGATTTGGGCATTCTAAACCCATGGCTACGAAATATTAGAGATGTATATAGAATTCATAAAAAAGAGCTTGATGCTATTACAGACGAAGATGCTAAATACAACAGACTAATAGAACTTAACGTAGAAGAGCAAGCTACGAATGTGATTAAAACAGCTGTGGTACAACGACAATACATAAATACAGGTTACCCCATTGTACACGGTTGGGTTTTTGATGTACACTCTGGTAACCTAGTAGACCTTAATCTTAATTTTGAAGAGAAATTAAAAGACATTCAGGCTATTTACAACTTGGGATCTTTAAAGTAAAAAGATTTTCAATTCATTAAAAAAGCCGCTACAGAAATGAAGCGGCTTTTTTGTTGTCTTATTGAGTCTTACTATTAAATAATAAGCATTGCATCTCCATAACACAGAAAACGATACTTTTCTTTGATTGCTGTTTTATACGCCTTCATCATTAAATCATGGCCAGCAAATGCACTTTTCATCATCATCAAAGTACTTTGCGGAGGATGGAAGTTGGTGATTAACGCATTGCCAACGTTAAATTTATACGGAGGGAAAATAAATTTGTTTGTCCACCCGTGATCTGCTTTAAGGTCTCCTTCTGTGGTAAAGCTGCTCTCCATAGCTCTCATTACCGTGGTACCCACAGCGCAAATTCTCTTTTTTTCTTGCTTTGCTTTGTTCACTCTTTTTACAGCATCTTCATAAACCCAAAACTGCTCAGAGTCCATTTTGTGCTTGCTTAAATCTTCAACCTCTACGGGTCTAAACGTTCCTAAACCAACATGAAGCGTTAGCTCAGCAAAGTCTACGCCCTTAATTTCAAAGCGCTTCATTAAGTTTTTATCAAAATGCATACCTCCAGTTGGGGCAGCAACAGCTCCTTCTACTTTTGCAAAAATGCTTTGGTAACGCTCTTCATCTTCTGGCTCAACAGGTCTGTTGATGTATTTTGGAATTGGCGTTTCTCCTAACTCTTTTAGTTTGGCTCTAAATTCCTCGTAGCTGCCATCAAATAAAAAGCGTAGCGTACGGCCACGAGAAGTGGTGTTATCTATAACCTCAGCAACTAGGCTATCATCCTCGCCAAAATATAGTTTATTACCAATTCTAATTTTTCTTGCTGGGTCCACCAACACATCCCAAAGTCTGCTTTCGGCATTTAGTTCTCTTAGCAAGAAAACTTCAATTTTAGCTCCTGTTTTTTCTTTGTTTCCCCACATTCTTGCCGGAAAAACTTTGGAGTTATTTAGGGCAAGAACATCACCTTCATCAAAATAATCAATGATATCTTTAAATTGTTTGTGCTCAATTGTACCAGCATTTCTATCAACAACCATTAACCTGGCTTCATCTCTATGAACGGTTGGGTATTGGGCAATTAACTCTTCAGGTAATTTATAGGTGAAGTGAGACAATTTCATTTTCATATATAGGAACTTTAAATAAAGGGCGGCAAAAATACACTTTGGAGAGGGGGGTTGTCAAGTATTATTTTCATTTACTTTGTAACCCTCTTTATTACAATGTGTTAAAAATCAAATAAAACGCAGTTTACGCCATTACAGATTTTTTAGTGGTGTTTTTTCGAGAAGATTAATCTTCAAACTGCGCTAAAAACTCATCTAGATTAAGCGCATCATCCAACGAAAAATGCCCCACTTTTGTACGTACAAGTCCGGTTAAATAGGCGCCAATATGTAGCTCTTTTCCTAAATCGTGCGCCAAACTTCTAATGTATGTGCCTTTAGAGCAATCTATATCTACCACAATTTCTGGCCACTTGTTTTCTACCAAGCTAAAGCCATTAATGGTAATTTTTCTGGGGTTTATTTTTACTTCTTCTCCCGCCCTAGCAAACTCGTAAAGTTTTCTGCCATCCTTTTTTAAGGCCGAGTAAATTGGCGGATATTGATCGATCTCGCCCTCAAAAGATTTCATTGCTTTTAGTACGGCATCTATATCTAGATGAGTCAGATCGTATGTTTTGGTCTCTTCTGTTTCGGCATCGTAGCTCGGGGTTTCGGCTCCTAACTTTATGGTTGCTCTGTAGCTTTTGGGCATGCCTTGGTAGCCATCTATTTGCTTGGTTTGCTTGCCTGTACAAATAAGCAAAAGCCCCGTAGCCAGAGGATCTAACGTACCGGCATGGCCTACCTTAATCTTTTTTACTTGGCAATATTTTCGCAACCGGAAGCGAATTTTATTCACCACATCAAAACTAGTCCAGTTTAATGGTTTGTTGATGAGCAACAATTTACCATCTAAATACTCTTGTGGCGAAAAATTCATTTTAAAAAGCTACGGTATAAATGGCTACGGCAATACCTACGGCAAAACAGTAATAGGCAAATCCGCGCAATTTGGCTCTTTTTACAAGGTTAATCATCCAGGTACACGCCAATAAGCCCGCAAAAAATGCCGCGCCAAAACCAACCAATAGTTGTGGTGTGCCAATGGCCGATGTCACCAAATCTCCATCAAAAATTGATTTTAAATCGAGCAAAGATTTGGCAATTATTAATGGCAAAACCATGAGGAAAGAAAAGCGTGCTGCTTTTTCTCTATCAACCCCCAACAATACAGACGTTGATATCGTAGCCCCAGAACGCGAAATACCCGGAAGGATTGCTATGGCTTGAGAAACACCAATAATTGCCGCATCTAACGGTTTTACTTTGCGTGTGGTTTTTTTTGCTTTATCGGCCAAAAACAACAATAAGCCAGTGATGATAAGCATAAGGCCGACAAGTAAAATTTGCCCTTCGAACAAAACTTCTAATTGGTCTTGAAAAAACAATCCCACAAAACCTGCGGGAAGCATAGAAATAAATATGTTGGTGGCGAATTTCCACTCTTCGTTCCACTTAAACTTTAGCAAACCTTTAAAGATATCTGCAATGTCTTTTCTAAAAACAAAAATGGTGCTTAACGCTGTTCCTGCGTGTACAATAACATCAAATGTTAAACTATCAGAACCCGCTAACTGTAAGTTAAAAATGGCTTTACCTAACTCTAAATGGCCACTACTACTTACGGGTAAAAACTCGGTTAATCCTTGAATTAAACCAAGAATTATAGCTTGAATTATACTCATTCAGCGTCTTCTTCTTTAGGCTTACGCATGATGGCAAAAACTTCTATACCGAAACCAATAAGAATTAACAAAGGAGCCCAAGTAATACGTCTGGCGCTAAAAATTTCTTCGTTAAATCCAGCAGGATCTTCGGCACCACCACCAGCCATTAAAATAAAACCGATAGCCACAAAAGCCAACCCAATGATGACCAAAGTGTAATTTTTCTTGTTAAAAATAAATGCGTCTTTACTCATATTAATAATGTATTTCGTCTGTTTTAATTTTTAAAAATTTATTTACGGCTAGCCAAGTACTCACCCAACTAATGGCAACGCCAAGCACCAGCATTATAGCAAATACAATGGCAATTTTTGTTGGATTTAAAAGCGCTGTAAACTCTGGTAAATATTGATATAAACCATAGCCCATAGCGGTTAACAACAATGCAGCAACTATAGCCCCAAAAACTCCTAACTTTATGCTACGCAATAAAAACGGCCTTTGTATAAAGGGCTTGGTTGCTCCTACCAATTGCATAGTTTTAATTAAAAACCTGCGGCTATAAATGGTTAACCGTATAGAAGAGTTTATAAGTGCTATTGAAATAATAAGCAACAGAAAAATTCCCGCAGCCAACACCAAACCTATGCGCTCAATGTTTTCATTTACTAGCTGAATTAAATCTGGATCATAAACTACTTCTGTTACCAAATTATTTTCTAAAATTTCCTGCTGTATTTTATCTATCTCTGTGGTATTAACAAACTCAGAATTTAAACGTACGTCCAATGCATCATTAAGCGGATTGTAACCTAAAAACTCTACAAAATCTTCGCCCAATTCTTGCTTCATCATTTCGGCCGCCTCATCTTTTGTAATCAATTCGGCTTCTTTAATGTAGTCTTTAATTTGTAACTCCTTAACAAACTGGCGTATTTCTACTTCGGGTGCATCGCTTTTTAGCATTACGGTAAACGTGAAGTTCTCGCGCATTTCTTTTGCCAAACTTTGGGCGTTTACTACTAAAACACCAAGGGCGCCAACTAAAAACAGTACCAACGCTATGCTAATGGTAACCGACAGATAAGCTGATCGCAGCCTTCTTTTATTAAATTTTTCTTCTTTCGTGCTCATACGTACAAGTGGTGGCGAATTTAAAAATTTAACGCTGCCAAAACCCCAACTTTTCGTTAAAGATGCTTAGAGATTAATATTGCTTTAAAAAACCACCAACCTACTGCGCCACGTTTTACGCACTCCGGTTTTTTGGGTTGCCGAAATTGTATAAAAATGCATTCCGGTTTTTAAGGTTTTGGGCAATTCTACATCCCATCTACCAAAGCCGTTGTACGTGTTGCTATGCACAACTTGGCCCAACGCATTTACCAAGGTTAACTCAAATTTCCCCGACAAATTTTCTGGAATATCAATAAAAAATTGATCGTTTTGCCCATCGCCATTGGGCGAATAAACATTGGGTAAAATTAAACTGGGTGTATAAATTCCGTTATCAGCAACGCCAATGCCGGAGCAATCAGCAACAATAATGATGATGGAATCGTTTTCTGGCATGGAAAAATCGCACGCATTTTTAAGCGTATTGCCATCGCTACCTTTTTGAGAATACAAAAAGTAATATCCGTTTTGATCAATCGGCTTGCTCAAAGATAATTTTATTTGAGAGGCCCTACCACTAGAATCGCAATTCGCTTCGGCCTTTACTATATTTATTGGCGTACCGCTTGAATCTGCCAAAACAAAGTCAGAACCATCGGGCGCCAATGTTGTACAAACAAATTTTGGGAGAAAAGATATTTCAACAATAGAATCGTAACACGGCAACGAAACCCACGGCAATCCTTTTATTGTACTTGGATTTTGGCTCGTGTTATCATAGCCAACACCCACTTGTGCCGTTGCATTGCAATTCGCAACCGAGGTGTACAACAAATCGCGCGTAGAACTTCCAATTAGCATCCAGCTCGTAGTGGTTGTATCAAATGTAAACTCCGAAACTTTTAATGTTACCACGGCAGATTCTACCGCTCCGGGCGTAAATGTTAATTCGCCCGTTTTTTGATTCATCATCAACGAAGTTCCAGCAAAATTTGTAATGGGTTGTTGTGGACTTAAACCTGTTGCATACGTTACAGATGCTCCATTTAAACTTCTGGCAGCAACCAACTCAAATAATACAGAATCAAAATTCGGATCTTCAACATGTTGGTTCCACGTAAACTCGTTTCCCACACAAAATGCTTTTGCCGGTTGCGGATGTGCCGGGGCACTTGTGTTCTGTACAGAATTTAAATTACCGTTTAAAAATGCTTCGAAATAATTATAACTAGAACTTGCTGAAGCCAAATTATTTATTTGATACGAACGACAGCAATCATTATATGCAAACTTTATGTCGCTACAATTGCTGGGTAGCGTTACAACCTTAGAGTAATACCGATATGTAACGCAAGGAATAAGCAAAGAATCTACACAATTGTCATAGTCATAAGCGGGAAAATCACCATTTGGCAACGGCCCATTTACCGCATTTAGCATGTGCGATTGATTGGCAAAACACGATGAAGAAATAACAATAGTTCGATTAAAACTCGTGGTGGTATTTGAGCAATTACGGATAAGTTGCAAGTTAACAATGAACTGATTTTGCACACCTGTAGAATCGCCAATGTACCGGTATGTAAGGCTTCCGCCCAAAATATGAGAGGCTTGTGTACCCACTATAAATGAAAAAAGTAAGGTTGCTGTGAGTAGAAATCTATTCATGCTTAATTTTTTTGATTGCCACAAAAATAACCGAATGAACAAAGCCGAAAAACCACGTTGAGTTGTAGACAGTAGCCAGATACTTTTCGTCATCAATCCACATTTCCGCTTGCTCCGCCACCGCCAAAACCTCCGCCTTGAAACAATTCTTGCTCTTGCGTTTTTGTGGTGATGCCGCCCATGGTTTGCGAAATAAAAACGCCTTCGGCTGTGAGCGCATCTACATCTGTGGCTGCCAATTTCTCTCGGGTAAAACCATGCACGGGTTGTTTTAATTTATTGAGAAGAAAAACCGCAACGCCCAAAAGGAGCACTCCAGAAATTGTCAACGTAATTTCGGGATGGCCTAATGAGAAATAATATTTAAAGGTAAACACCGAAAAACCTGCCGAAAGCAATCCCGCCCAAATTAAAATGCGGTCGCGATGCTTGATGCCGAAAAATAAAAATAGCGCAGGTAGCAAAATGGTAAATGCGTAAAAAATCCAAGCAAATGCAATGTTTTCTCCGGGTGCTAAATACGTGTCGTTTACGGCTCTATCTAACTCGTGCACCACAAAATAATTTCCACCTGCGTACACCAACAATAAGCTTAGACTTTGCAAAACCAAAATTTGTTTGTGCCAGATTCTTAAACTTTCTTGTGTTTCTAATTTTCGGGTAAAGAAATAAATGCTTGCAAAAACAGCCATAAAAACAAATGGCACAAGGTTTTGGAAAATCACGCCCAAATTTTGGCAGAGAAAAAACAAGAAGCCACCTACGCAAAGCACCGCCATAATGGTTAAAAATTTATCGACATACCGGATGGCAGCCGCGGCAAGAATTGCCGCAAAAAGCAGAAATCCCCATGTTTCGAAGCGATCAATAAACTCAGCAAACCCACCTAAAACCATACTCATAGACGTATACAAAACAGCTTCGGTTAATCCCGATTTGAAATGATTCATGGAGCGGATAATCACGCCCTCAAAAGCCACGAAGCCAAGTAACCCTGCACCTAACAAAAAAGATTGCCAATGACTAGAAATCATGTTTTCGACCATAAAAAATCCTAACCCCATCAAGCCCGAAAAACCAAAGTACCCAACAATAAAAAGCAATATGCGCATGGGCCAAGACGGATGAAAAAAGCCCGCTTCTTGCTTCATATCTTCCAACGAAATTTGCGGATCCATGTAGCCTTCTTTCTGCAATTGCTTGGCGAAATTCAATTTTTCTTGCGCAGGTAAACGCGCTTTTTTATAGGCTGTAATCATGCGTCTTTGCTAAATTTTTTACGAATAAACATGATGAACGCGATAAATGCCGCACACGATAAAAAGATGTAAAACATCAAGAATGTAGGCGCAAATTCAATCATCATAATGATAAGAAATGTAAATGCGATGTACCCAAAAACAAACGCGTAAATCATATACAACGCGGTTTTTTCTTTGATTGAAAAATAGCCCAATGCTACGGCAGTCAACACTTGTGCGGTAGCAACTAATTTTGATTCTTCTTGAAAAACCAAAGATGTGCTCCCAATAAAACCAATGAGAATGGCAAAATTGAGATACGTTTTGGTGAAGTGTTTTTTGATGCCCAATTTGCGTAAAACCAAGGCCGAAGCAAACAAACCAACACCCAAGAAAACGCCCGTCCAATGCAATTGCAGCTGGCTGAAAAAGTCAAAATCGTACCAATGGGCAGGCGAAATAGCGATGCCCCAAAATCCAGCAAAGGCGGTAATAGCCATCGATAAAACACCCAGATGATCGAACCGATATGCCAGCGCAAAAAACACCACAGCTGCCATCAGCGAAATCAGCCCGAGGTAATCATCAAAAATGCCAAACAGAAATTGCAAATAACCCAGCACGCTTAAAAACAAAAGTGCGCCCAAAAGCAACGCGTAATCGGCATACGGATTGGGCGCTTCTACCCTGCCGTTGCTGTACGGCAATTGCACCTTTTTTACATAAAACAAGCAGCCCAACGTAGCCGCCAAAAGCAGCACCAAACTGATGTAATGACCAATATCGCCAATGTTGTTGTAAATTAAAATACCCACGCCCGTGCTCAGCAAAAGCACGCCCACATATAATAATGTGCGCAGTTCGGCAAAAACAGAAAACACGGTTCGGTTTTCAATGGCCATCAATTTTTTAAAAGATTCTTCAGAGAGCATCCCGCTCTCGCGAAACTCTTGCAAGGTTGTTTTATTCATGTTTTGGAATGAAGGTCAAAGCTAAGATAAAAGCGCCTCAAACTTCAGCCCTTCAAAGCACAGCACCTCCAACCACAGCCCCTCCAACCACAGCCCCTCCAACCACAGCCCCTCCAACCACAGCCCCTCCAACCACAGCCCCTCCAACCACAGCCCCTCCAACCTCCCCAAAGGGGAGGCTACTCTCCTAGTGGATATTCTAGTGGCTTCACTTGGCGTAACCCCTCCAACCTCCCCGAGGGGGAGGCTACGCACTTGGCAGATATTTCACCAATTAAAAATGAGTTGCTCACGCCAAGTCTCCCTCCCCAATTGGGGAGGGCTGGGGTGGGGTTTCTTCACAGAACCCATCTCACAAATAAAAAACCCTCCAAACAACTCAGCATAAATTCCCACCAAGTAAGCACATCCCGTTTAACCGCTCCCCCTTTGGGGGAGTTGGAGGGGGCTGCAGACTTCTTTTTCTCTAAATTCGCGCCTTCTAAAAAAACGGCATCATCATGGATTTTAATCCTAACGAAATAGACAAAAAGTGGCAAATATTTTGGGCCCAAAACCAAACTTTTAAAGCCGAAAATCATAGCGAAAAACCTAAATATTACGTGTTGGACATGTTTCCGTACCCCAGTGGTGCCGGGCTACACGTGGGGCATCCGCTCGGTTATATTGCCAGCGATATTGTTGCGCGCTACAAACGCCACCAAGGCTACAATGTGTTGCACCCAATGGGTTACGATAGTTTTGGTTTGCCGGCCGAGCAATACGCCATTCAAACAGGGCAGCATCCAGCCATTACCACCAAAGAAAATATTGCCCGCTACCGCGAACAACTCGATAAAATTGGATTCAGTTTTGATTGGAGCCGCGAAGTGCGTACCAGCAACCCTGATTATTACAAATGGACGCAGTGGATTTTTAAGCAGCTTTTTAATAGTTGGTACAACAAATTTACCGACAAAGCCGAAGACATTTCTACGCTTATTTCTGCGTTTGAAAAATCAGGTTCGGCCGATATTTCTGCCGCCTGTGGCGAAGAAAAATATTTTTCTGCCGAAGAATGGCAAAACTTCAGCGAACGCGAAAAAAGCGACATTCTTTTAAATTACCGTTTGGCTTATCGCAGCGAAAGCGTGGTAAATTGGTGCCCCGCTTTGGGCACGGTGTTGGCCAATGACGAAGTTAAAGATGGCGTTTCTGAGCGAGGCGGACATCCCGTTATTCAGAAAAAAATGATGCAGTGGAGCATGCGCATAACCGCCTACGGCCAGCGTTTGCTTGACGGATTAGACACCATCGACTGGCCCGAAAGCCTTAAAGAAACACAACGCAACTGGATTGGACGAAGCGAAGGTGCGGCTTTAACGTTCAATGTTGCAGCCCCTCCCCAGCCCTCCCCAAAGGAGAGGGAGCAAAATGACTTTTTAAAAATCGAGGTGTTTACAACTCGTCCCGACACCATTTTTGGCGTAACATATATGACCTTGGCGCCCGAGCATGAACTGGTGGATGAAATTACAACAGACGAATACCGCGATGCCGTAAACGCGTACAAATTTGCCGCCAGCAAACGCAGCGAACGCGACCGCATGGCCGATACAAAAACTATCTCGGGGCAATTTACTGGCGCCTATGCCGAGCATCCGTTTACCGGAAAACAAATTCCGATTTGGATTGGCGATTACGTTCTGGCTGGTTACGGCACAGGCGCGGTTATGGCCGTTCCTGCACACGACACGCGCGATTGGGCATTTGCCAATCATTTTGATTTGCCCATTGTTGAAGTGGTTGCCGGTGGCGATATTCAAAAAGAAGCTTTTGATGCCAAAGACGGCACATTAATAAATAGCGATTTCTTAAACGGACTTTCGGTAGCCGAAGCCATTAAAACGGTTTGCCAAAAAGTAGAAGAAAAAGGCATCGGCCAAGCCAAAATAAATTACCGCCTGCGCGATGCCATTTTTGGTCGCCAGCGCTACTGGGGCGAGCCCATTCCGGTGTATTACGAAAACGATATTCCGAAACTTTTACCGGATGAAAACCTTCCGCTAGTTTTACCAGAAGTGGACAAATACCTTCCAACAGAAGATGGAGAACCTCCTTTAGCCCGTGCTTCCGAATGGGACGCGGCTAATCTAACTCCCCCCTTCGGGGGGCAGGGGGGGCTCGAGACCACCACCATGCCCGGTTGGGCAGGAAGCTCTTGGTACTTTCTCCGCTACATGGACCCGCAAAATGACGGTGAATTTGTGAGCAAAAAAGCCGAAGAATATTGGCAAAATGTTGACTTGTACATTGGCGGAAGCGAGCACGGCACGGGCCATTTATTGTACTCACGCTTTTGGCATAAATTCTTAGCCGACCGCGGTTTTGTTTCTACCCAAGAGCCTTTCAAGAAATTGATTAACCAAGGGATGATTCAGGGGATGAGTGCATTGGTTTATAGACTATCACTTGATGTTGAATTTCTTGAAGAAGGAAAAACTAAACTAATTAACGAAACTCCTATTTACATTTCAAATGATTTAATGACCCCCGTAAACTTAAGTCCAGGTGAGTTAAAAAAACAGATTAAAGAGCAGTTAAATTTAGATTATGATGATCTAATACAAAATAATGGTTATGGCCGTTCACGTTTGCATATTGATATTTCAAGTTTAAAAACCGAAACGCTTGTTGACACGGATTACTTAACAGAAAAGGTTCAAAACTTTAAGAACGCTAAGTTTATTACAAACGAAAAAGGTGAATTTCATTGTTCTCGCGAAGTAGAAAAAATGTCGAAATCAAAATACAATGTGGTTAATCCTGACCAGATTGTAGAAGAATACGGTGCCGATGTGTTGCGCATGTACGAAATGTTTTTAGGTCCGTTGGAGCAAGCCAAACCGTGGAACACGCAAGGTTTGAGTGGCGTTAACGGCTTCGTGAAAAAATTCTGGCGTTTATTTCAACAAGAAATTAGCACCGAAAAACCCAACGAAAAAGAACTGAAAGCACTGCACACGTGCATCAAAAAAGTAAATGCCGACATCGAAGCGTTTAGCTTCAACACCAGCATTTCTGCGTTTATGATTTGCACCAACGAGCTGCTCGATTTAAAATGCAGCAAGCGCGCAATCTTAGAGCCTTTGGCTATTCTTATTTCGCCATTTGCCCCGCACATTGCCGAAGAATTATGGCAGCAATTGGGCCACAACCAAAGCATTGAAACGGCACCATTCCCGGTGCACGAAGAAAAATATTTGGTAGAAAGCAACAAAAGCTATCCGGTTTCTTTCAACGGCAAAATGCGCTTCCAGCTTGAATTGCCTTTGAGCTTGAGCAAAGAAGAAGTTGAAAAAGCCGCCTTGGCCGATGAACGCACCAACAAATATTTAGACGGAAAAACCATCCGAAAAATTATCGTTGTGCCGGGTAAGATTGTGAATATTGTTGTCGGTTAGGGGCTAGTTTTTAGTGGTTAGTTTTTAGTCTTGAGTTGAAATAAAGGCTTCGATTATTTTTCTAGATAATCTCATTGCGGATGGTTTCAAAGAGTTACACAGAGTAGGTCTCAGAGCAACACAGAGAAAAAATATCGCAAAGAAAAAACGCAAAGAAAAAACGCAAAGTTTCGCGAAGTGATCGCACCACGTCTCCCTCTCCTTTTAGGAGAGGGCTGGGGTGAGGTCAGCGTGAGGCTAAAGTCGAATAACACATATAATAGGATTTGAAACTGATTTCAAATCCTATTTTTTGAATCATTTCTTAATATGGGATAAGATTATTTTTAAAACCAATCATTCAATTTATGTTTAAACAATTTGTCGACAGAATTTTAGGCTACCGAGAAACACTTTCGGTACGGCTTTCTGAGACAGAATTAGAACATATACTTGCGCACTATTTTAATGATGATTTTACACTTGTTCAACAAGACAGTAACAACTTCATGTTTATAGCGAATATGAGTGTTGGAACCGCAATGCGAAATGAAATTCAAGGAGGTGACATCATTCTAAATTGCCAAATAGAGCGAGAAGATGACACTGTAAATTTCAATTTCTCTGCCCCTGGTCAACGAGGATTGCTTTTTATTACTGCGGTTTTATTCCTTATTTCATTTTCTATAATAACAAAAGAAATTTGGGTTGGCGCGCTTGTTTTCCTATTGAGTATCGCTGTCTTTTTCTGGTTTCGTGCCGTTATTCATCATCAGCAAAAAACTATACTGAAGTACTTTAAAGAGGACCTTAAAAAGTTCCGCCATTTCAAAAACAAAGGCTTCGATTATTTTTCTAGAAAATCTCATTGAGGATGGTTTCGCAGAGTTACACAGAGTAGGTCTCAGAGTAACACAGAGAAAAAATATCGCAAAGAGCGCAAAGAAAAAACGCAAAGTTTCGCGAAGTGAGCACACCACGTCTCCCGCTCCTTTTAGGAGAGGGCTGGGGTGAGGTCAGCGTGAGGCTAAAGTCGAATAACACATATAATAGGATTTGAATCTGATTTCAAATCCTATTTTTTTGAACCATTTCTTAATATCGGATAAGATTGTTTTTAAATCCAACCGATAATTAGTAATTTTGTGGCGATGACCTGGAAAACATATCCATATCACTACCAAGGGTTTGATGCCACATTGCAACGCATCAACCAGAAAAAAGCCGAGCTCGATACGTTCCGGCCCATACCTCCTATTGTGGTAAAAAGCATTAAAGATAGCCTCACTTACGAGTGGACGTACAACAGCAACCGCATTGAAGGCAACACGCTTACGCTGCAAGAAACACAGCTTATTTTACAAGAAGGCATTATCATAAAAGGTAAAAATTTGCGCGAACATTTTGAAGCCGTAAACCACCACGATGCTATTGGTTTTGTAGAAGAGCTGGCGCAAACTACACAGCTTTTGTCTAACAAAATTGCACTAGATGTGCATGCGTTGGTGCTGCAAAAAATTGAATAAGATTTTGCTGGTCGGCTCAGAACTTCTGGTGTGCGCATTTTAAAAGCCAATTTTGTACCGCCCAATGCGCTAAAAGTTCCCGATTTAATAGACGAACTTTTCGCATGGCTTCATAACGAAGGGCAAAACTTGCACCCTGCGGTACGCGCTACAGTTTTTCATCATCGGTTTGTTTGGATTCATCCATTCTTTGATGGCAATGGCCGCACCGTACGTTTGCTGATGAATCTGTTGTTGATGCAAGCTGGATATCCGCCAGCCATTATTTTAAGTAATGATAGAAAGAAATATTACGCGGCTCTAAACGCTGCCAATTTGGGCGATTACAGCAAATTAATGCTGATGATGTTGCAAGCAACCGAGCGAAGCTTGGATATTTATTTGAGTCATTTAAACGACAATTTTGACGATTACAAACCCATTGCAACGATAGTTGCCGAGCCCGACATGCCTTATGGGCAAGAGTATGTTAGCTTGCTTGCTCGGCAGGGTAAGATTGATGCGTTTAAAGACGGGCGCAATTGGGTAACCACCAAGGCGGCTGTGCAAGATTACATGCAAAATAGGCAGCGTAAACGCAAAGTTTCTCAATAATCTAAAGGGGGCTGAACGATAGTTTAAGCTCCTTTATTTCTATCACAACAACTGTCTCATTCCTTCGCCCAAAGCCATAGCTACGGCATTGGCCAAATTAAAACTGCGTACTTTACCTGGGAATGGAATTTTTACTAATTCGTTTACAAATTGGTTTTTTATTTCACGCGGCAAGCCGTCTGCTTCGCGGCCAAAAATCAGCCAATCGCCATGCTGCAACTCTTTACTATAAAAACTTTTTTCCGCGTGTGCGGAAAAGAAAAACATCCTATTTCTGTTTTCTATGCTGCTTAATAATGATTCAAAATCATCATAAAAAGTTACATCTAAATCGCCCCAATAATCAAGGCCGGCACGTTTTACGCGCGCATCTGTAATTTCAAAACCAAGCGGTTTTACCAAATGCAATTTGCTGTTTGTTGCCACACATGTACGCCCAATATTGCCCGTGTTATTTGGGATTTGCGGCTGAACCAAAACAATATTAAACATGAAGAAACGAGCTAGAAATTATGCGCTAAAAATAATGTTCAGGTTGGGGTAAGCCTAAATAATAATCGTAAATTTTGCCCTACACAAAAACACCACCATGAAAAATATTTTTAATAAGGCCGATGTTGACGAAATCATAAATCGGATTAACAAACTAGACCATACCTCTACGCCACATTGGGGGAAAATGAGCGTAGGCCAAATGTTAGCACACTGCAATGTATCTTACAATTTAGATCAGGGTGGTAAATATCCTCCCGCAAAAGGTGTAAAAAAGTGGTTGCTTAAAACCTTTGTAAAACCTATTGTGGTTGGTCCTAAACCGTACAAAAAGAACTCTAGAACGGCACCTCAGTTTTTGCAAACCACCGAGAAAGACTTTGAGAAAGAAAAAAACTTGCTTATTGCCAATTTACTAGAATCACAAAAATTAGGGTTGGATCACTTTTTAAAAATAGAATCTCACAGCTTTGGAAAGCTAACAGCAGAAGAATGGAATACAATGTTCTACAAGCACATCAATCATCATCTTACCCAATTTGGGGTCTAACATAGTAGTATGCGAAACAATAAATTTAGCTGGAAAAAGTATTTTTTAGAATTCATTTCCATTTTTGTAGGCGTTAGTTTGGCGTTTTCACTTAGCAAATGGAACGAAAACAGAACCTTGGCAACATCAGAAACCAAGACTTTGCTAGAAATAAAAAACGGTCTAAAGCTCGATTTAGAAGACCTTAGGCTCAATATATTTGGACACCAATCTGGGATAAAAGCTTGTGATAATTTTAGAAAGTTGATTAACAATGAAGAACTTAATCACGACTCTATACCTTCTTACTATTTTACCTTACTCAGAGATTTTGTTTCGGTACAAAATAAGTCTGGGTATGAATCTTTAAAGTCTCAAGGGTTACAAATTATACAAGATGATTCTTTGCGACTAAAAATTATTACCACCTACGATTTCTATTTTGAAATCATGGAAAAGCTTGAAGAAAACTACGCCCAAAACCAGTTTAACACCAATTATTATCATGCCATTAATAACCTGTTGGCTAAATACATGGTGTTTGATGATAAGGGCACATTGATTGATTTTAAGCAGCCCATGAAATTTACCCAAGAAGAAAAGAATTTACTGTTGAGCTACTTATGGCGCATAGAAAAGGATAGGAACTTTACCATACTTAATTATAGGCAGATGGAAACTCAAATACTTGAACTTATAGATACCATAGACCGCACGATAGAAAAATAGCTAACGTGGCTTATCTCTTTTCGTTTAAATAAATTTTAAAGCCTGCAACTATGGCTATGGCCGAATAGTTACGTGATTCGCTTAACACATTAAACTGACTGCCGTAGCCTAAATTTTTATCTGGATCTAAAAATGCTTGGTCTGCTGTATTTTTTCTAAGCACGTAGGTAAACGATTTTCTGTATTCCGCAGATAACGAAAACCCAATTCTATCACCAAATTTAAAATCTACGCCCGCACCCATTTTCCAAAACATATAGCTTTGCGCTTCGGTAAACTCTCCCGTAAAATTAGTTTCTAGTTGATTATAAAACCCTAAATGTTCGCCACTAATGGGTTTACCGCTTCCAAAAATTTCTCCTTTAGAAGAAGTAATAGACCGGTTGGAATAATTCGTTTGCAATAAAAAAGCATTGCCGATAGCACCTATAATTTGAAAATTAACCTTCTTCTTTCCAAAGTTTAAAAACAAGCCTATTTCGGGCTTAATAAAACTAAGGTCTCCATTCTCTTTGTATGTGCTTACGTCTACATATTTCTTGTCATATTCTCCACCTTCTAAATCTACCAAGCTGTTGCCATCATTATCTTCACTATATTCAAAAGACATATCATTTTGCGTAAAATCATACATATTCATTTCATATTCTACGCCAACAATTATCCCAAACAGATCGTTCTGTCCAAATCCTTTTTGGTATTTTAACCCAACGCTATATCCGCTTTCTTGACCAGTACCCGAGTAGTTTGTATTGCTGTTGCCTTTATAGTTTTCTGGTGCCAAAAAGTTGGTTAAGAGATATCCTCCATACAAGAAAAAATTAGATTTTGTAGGCGTAGAGGTAGGCACGTATGGCGGTGGCAGTGGCTTAGGCAGGGTAGTAAGGTCATTGGAAAGTAGAATTTCTGAATAGATAAAGCGGCCGTATGAACCTAGTTTAAAATCTGTAAACTCATCTCCCTCTAGTTTTCTTATTTCTGTAAAATAACTTTCAGAAGTATCTAGCCTAAATTTAAATCCAACAGAATAAATAGCCGCATGTTTATACACCTTGCCAATAATGGCCCTTTTATCAAACAGTTTAAAAAACCGAAACGTAGTATAATAGAATCCAGAAGAATCTACTTTTAAAGCTTTTGTGGTATCCTGCTTTTCTAAGATTAGCACATAAGGGAAAACCGGAGCTTTTCTTGCCAAATTTTCATATTCCTCTATAGTTATTTCTTTCTTGCCAATTATTGTGTCAGATAAATCATCTGGTACTTTTGCACCTTTCACAAATAGGTTTACATAGTTTGAGATGTACTGCCCATTTTTAGCTCTATCTTCTACATTTCCAAAGTGACCAAATCTTTCAAATTTATCTAGCTGAGAAAAAACTTCTTTACCGATAGAGTCTTCTGGGTTAAAAAGTTGAAAAGATATTGTCTCGGTATTTTTTAATGATTGTGCCTGTGCAAATGTTGAAAACACCACCATAAACAATCCTGCGTATTTTATAATGTTCATCATTTTGTACGTACAATTTTATGGTTGCTTAAACTGCCATCTGTATAAATAACTTGTAAAATGTAAGTGGCCGCTGAGAGTCCCTCTAAATCTGATAGCACAACTTCCTTTTTATTCTGTGCTTTAACTTGTTTTAATTTTTCGCCAACCAGGTTTAGCAATACAACTTCTTTAACTTCTTTTGAGGACTGAATTTGAATGAAGTTGGTAAAAGGATTTGGCCAAATATTTTTTGCCCCTTCGGATAGCTCTACAATACCTACCGGGTATTTATTGTTGAAATACGACCTATTCCAGCACACTTCATCAAACGAAGTTTCGCACCAATATCGATATCCTAAATTGGCAATGTTGGAGGCAATTGCTGGGTTATAATACGAATTTGATGTTTCTCCAAGCAGCGGATTAGACACCAATACACCATTCACATACTCATCATATCCCCATTGATAATAGCTGCTAACAACATCGGTAGTTACAAGGGTGTTTGTGGTAGCATTGCTCCAATAAACAATCTTGGCAGTGTCTGGTGCTGCACCTGTAATTGTTATGGTAGTATCAGAAGAAATTGTTCCACAATTTTTAGAATTATTCTCTATTACCTCTAGCACACCACCGTTTGGTGAAAGCCATTGCACATAAACTTCACGACCTTTATAGGCGGTAGAAATTATAGTGCCTCCCGTTGCTAGCCATGTGAAATTGCTATTTTTTCTATATGCTTTAACTGTATATTTTACGTTGAATGCATTTAAACAAACATCCATTTCTCCTTCAATAATATTTGGCGAAAAAACAGCTCCCGTAACGGTAACATTTGCTTGAACTGTTCTAATGTTTCCATTTACATCTGCCACATAAATTGTTACTGCATTAACTTGGCCAACAGCTGCACAATCAAACTGAAATGGTGTTACAAAAGAAATGGCAGAATCTATAGAACAGTTATCAAAAGCATTGGCAACAACATCCCAAACGGTAAGGCTTGCAAGCCCTGTAGCCGTATCTATTGGAATGATTATGTTTTGCGGAACTACAGTTGGTTTGATGGAATCGAAAACAGAAACCAACGTTGATTTTGTCCTGCTGTTTCCACTATGATCTGTATACGTAACTTGTATTTGATGATTACCAATATCAGCACAAGAAAACTGAGATTTAGAAATTGAAGAATCTGCAATTCCGCAATTGTCAAACGGGGTGGTTAGCAATAAATCAGCTGGAGATAAGGTAGCTGCCCCATTATTATCTAAATATAAAACGGATGATGATTTCTGGTAATAAAAAGGTTTTGTATTATCAACAATGGTAAAGTTTACTGGTGTTGTTGATTGATTTCCATTCACATCAACACTGATGACATTCACCGTATTTACTCCTGTATCTGCACAATTAAAGGTTGATTTGCTAAGCACAGTTGAAACAACCCCACAAGCATCATAAACAGAATCTACAACAGCATTTATGGTAATGCTTACTGTACCTGTAATACTATCTAGATTTACGATTGTGTTTTTTGTAAACACTACAGGAGGAGTAACATCTGCTGCTTTTGATAGTGTAGATTTTGTAACAAAGTTTCCGCTTAAATCATAGGCGGTTACAACTACCGTAGTAAAGTTTCCTGTATTTGCACACGTTAGCATTTTTGGCACAATGCTTACAGAATCAATACCACAATTATCCATTGGTTGACCTGAAATTACATCTGCTACGGTAAGCGTATAAGTACCGTTTGCTCCAAGGTTCTTTAGCTGTGGAGCGTTTAACGAAAATGTAGGTAAGCCAACATCTAAAACCGTAACCGCAACGCTATCTAAAATCGGGCTAAAACCATTTGATATTTCAAAATACACATAGTTTGGATTGGTTTGTACTTCTATGCATGTAAATACCGTATCACTTAAAAAAGTAAAAAAGGGTTGGCTACATCCACCATTAATGTTTGTAAGTATGTCTGACCTTTTTATAGTAATAGATGAACTTAATAAATTGGCTGTAAAAGGCGTTTTGGTGTACGTTGGTATCACGGAGTCTTGTATGTAGATTGTTACTGAATCAGTACTCATGTTACCATGTATATCGTACAATTTTACTTCTACCCTGTTTTTACCTGCTGTTAAACAACTCCATGATAGCATAGATTGCCCATTTAATAAGGCGCTGTCTAATCCACAATTATCTGTAGAGCCATTGTCTACATTAGCAAACGTTGCTGTAACCGTTGGCCCAGATAAAAGCAATGTATCTGACTTTAAAACCAAGCTAGGCAAACCTACATCCACCACAGTAACAGCCACACTATCTGTAAGCTGGATTAATCCAGCATCTACAATAAAGCTTATATAATGTGGATTAGAAGAAATATCTGCACATGTAAAAACCGTATCACTAACAATAGATACGGAAGGTGTATAACATCCTGCGGCAACGTTGCTTAAAATATCTGCTCTAGAAACAACAACAGAATCTCCAGATAAATTGGCCGTAAACGGAATTTTAGTGTACGTAGGTTTTATCGTATCGGCAACATATATATTAACCGAATCTGTTGTTTGATTTCCATTAAGATCATAAAGAATAACGCCAATTTTTTGTACCCCAGAATCAGCACAGGTATAGTTTATTTGGCTAAACCCGTTTACCGTTGCACTATCTATTAAGCAATTATCTGTTGAACCTTCGTCTATAAAAGAAAAGTTTAAAATCGCGCTATTATTAACCAGCACTAAGGTATCTGATTTAAGCACTAAGTTGGGCGCTACGGTATCTATTACAGTAACGGCAACGCTATCTAAAAAGTTAAAAGCTCCGCTATTTATGGTAAATACAACATAATGCAGATTTAGCCCAGGATCTGTGCAATAAAATACGGTATCGCTTTGCAAAGCAACACTTACGGGGAAACATCCACCCGAAGTAACACTTAAAATATCTGCGCGTGACACGACAACCGAATCTGCAAGCAAACTTGCCGTATATGGCGTTTTAATATAAGTTGGTGCAATGGTGTCTGCCACATATACATCTACAGAATCTGTGCTGGCATTTCCTGATAAATCATACAATACTACGTGTACTTTTTGCCATCCGGTATCGGCACAAGTGTATAAAACTTGGTTGCTG